>JAXMGQ010000052.1:0-38114 GCA_046347195.1 Steroidobacteraceae bacterium | reverse complement strand
CGGTGTCGGGCAGCGCCTATTCCTATGCGTACTCCACCCTCGGCGAGGGGGTGGCCTGGTTCGTGGGCTGGCTGCTGGTGCTCGAGTACCTGTTCGCCGCCTCCACCGTGTCGGTCGGCTGGTCGGGCTACATCGTCAGCCTGATGGACCAGATCGGCTGGCACATCCCGAAGGAGCTCTCCTCGGCGCCCCTCGCGCCCACCGGCAAGGGTCCCCTCGACGTGGCGCGCACCGGCGCCATCATCAACCTGCCCGCCATCTTCATCGTCGCGGCGATCACGGCGCTGTGCTACACGGGCATCCGCCAGTCCGCCACGTTCAATTCCATCGTGGTGCTCATCAAGGTGACGGTCATCGTGCTGTTCATCGGATTTGGCCTGAGCTACATCGACACCGTCAACTGGCATCCCTTCATCCCGCCGAACGCCGGACCGGGACGATACGGGTGGGACGGGGTGTTCAGCGCCGCGGCCATCATCTTCTTTGCCTACATCGGCTTCGATGCGGTCTCCACGGCGGCGCAGGAAGCCAAGAACCCGCAGCGCGACATGCCCATCGGCATCCTCGGCAGCCTGGTCATCTGCACCGTGCTCTACATCGCCGTTTCCGCGGTGCTCACCGGCATGGTGCATTACTCGGAACTGAACGTGCCGGCGCCGGTGGCCTACGCGCTCGACAAGTACCCGCAGCAGCTCGGCTGGCTGGGCTTCCTCATCAAGCTCGGCGCGGTCGCCGGCATGACCTCGGTCATCCTGGTGATGATCCTCGGCCAGTCGCGCATCTTCTTCTCCATGTCCAAGGACGGGCTGCTGATGCCCGCGTTCTCCAGCGTGCACCCGCGCTTCCAGACTCCCGGTGTCGCGACCCTGGTGACCGGCACCTTCGCCGCCGTCATGGGGGGCCTGTTGCCCGTGACCCTGCTCGGCGAGCTCGTCTCCTTCGGCACGCTCACCGCCTTCGTCGTGGTGTGCATCGGCGTGCTGGTCCTGCGCCGCACGCGCCCGGACCTGAAGCGCCCGTTCCGCACGCCGATGGCGCCGGCGGTCTGCGTGCTGGGTGCGCTGTCCTGCGGCTTCCTCGTCACCCAGCTCTCCAAGAGCGCGTGGGCGCTGGCGGTGATCTGGACCTCGATCGGCATGGTCGTGTACGGCCTGTACGGCTACCGCCACAGCTGGCTCAATCGCTGATCGCGCCCAGGAACTCCCCGCACACGGCGAGCTCCTGCTCGCGCAGCGCGCTCAGCCGTGCCGCAAGCCGGCCATCCACCATGCCTGCCTCAGGCTCGGCGCTGCTTGCGAAGCTGGATGTTGAGCAGCTCCACCCCGAAGGAAAAGGCCATGGCGACGTACAGGTAGCTCTTGTTCACCTCGAACTCGAGCGATTCGGCCACCAGCACCCCGCCCACCAGCAGGAGGAAGGCCAGCGCGAGGATCTTGATGGTGGGTTCGCGTTCGATGAAGTCGTTCACGGCGCCCGACACCACCATCATCACGCCCACCGAGACGAGGATGGCCGCGACCATGACCTGGATGTACTGCGCAAGGCCGATGGCCGTGAACACCGAGTCCAGCGAGAAGACGATGTCGATGAGGCCGATCTGCAGCACGATGAGCCAGAGCGTGTCCTTGAGCTTCGCGCGTCGGGTGCCGTGCGTGGGAGCGATGGTCTGGCGGATCTCCATCGCGCTCTTCACCAGCAGGAAGGCGCCGCCCGCGAACAGGATCAGGTCGCGGCCGGAGATGCCCTGACCGAAGATCTCGAACAGCGGAGCCCGCAGCGTGGTGAGCCAGCTGATCGAGAACAGCAGCGCGAGCCGGGTCACCATGGCGAAGCCGAGGCCGAGGAAGCGGGCGCTGCGCTGCTGGCTGGCGGGGAGCCTGCCGACCAGGATCGACAGGAAGATGATGTTGTCGATGCCCAGCACGATCTCGAGGATCGCGAGGGTGATGAAGGACAACCAGACCTGGGGATCGGCGAGCAGTTCCATCGGCTCACCTTATCGGCGGTTCACCGCCTGGGCAAGTCGCTCCGTCAGGGCAGTCCGTCGACCTCTTCGGGCTTGGCGGCTTTGCGCTCCAGCAAATCCTCGGTCTCGAGGCCCATGTCCAGCGCGGAGGCGGAAGAGATGTAGATGGAGGAATACGTGCCCGCGATGATGCCGATCACCAGCGCCGCCGAGAAGCCACGCAGCGTCTCGCCGCCGAAGATGAGCAGGGCGAGCACCACGAGCAGCGTCACCAGCTTGGTCATCAGGGTACGCGAGAGGGTCTGGTTGATCGACTCGTCGATGACCTGCGCGATCGACAGCTTGCGCGCCGAGCGGGCGCGCTCGCGGATGCGGTCGAAGACGATGACGGTGTCGTTGAGCGAGTAGCCGATGACCGCGAGGATGGCCGAGATGGCGGTCAGGTCGAAGGTCATCTGCGAAATGGCGAAGAAGCCCAGCACGCAGATGGGATCGTGCAGCACGGCGATGATGGCGCCCATGGCCAGCTTGGGCGTGAAACGCAGCAACACGTACAGCAGGATCAGCACCAGCGTCGCCACCAGCGCCCAGCCGCCCTTGACGAACAGTTCCTGGCCCACCTGCGGGCCCACCACCTCGGTCCGCTGCAGCGTGGCCTTCGGGTCGACCGTATGGAACACCTCGAGGATGCGCGAGCCGATGACCTCGCCCTTGGCGTTCGGGTCCGGCGGCAGGCGCACGAGGATGTCGCGCGAGCCGCCGAAGATCTGCACCTGCGCGCCCTTGACCCCGGCCCGCTCCAGCGCGGTACGCAGCGAATCGACATTGGGCGCCTGCGCGAAATTGGTCTCCACCACCACGCCGCCGGTGAAGTCCACGCCGAGATTGAGGCCGTGGATGAACACCAGCAGCAGCGAACCCAGGATCAGGATGGCGGACAGCCCGTACCAGACCCGGCGGGTCTGCATGAACGGGAATCGCGTGACCTTGTGAAAGAATTCCATGGCGGGAAGGACCTGTTACCGGGTTCGCATCGGGACGTCAGATGGACAGTTTCTCGACCTTGCGCGTGCCGCCGTACACGAGCTGCACCAGCGCACGACTTCCCACCAGCGCGGTGAACATCGAGGTGACGATGCCCAGCACCAGCACCACGGCGAAACCGCGCACGGCGCCCGTGCCGAACAGCCACAGCACCACGCCGGCGATGATGGCCGTGACGTTCGAGTCGGCGATGGCCGAGAAGGCGCGCTCGAAGCCCGCCGTGATGGCGGCGCGCGGGCTCACGCCATTGCGCAGCTCCTCGCGGATGCGCTCGTAGATCAGGATGTTCGCGTCCACCGCCATGCCGACGGTGAGCACCACGGCGGCGATGCCCGGCAGGGTGAGCGCCGCACCGACGATTGACAGCAGCGCCACCAGCAGCACGACGTTCCCGAGCAACACCACATCGGCGATCAGCCCGAACAGCTTGTAGTAGATGGCCATGAAGATGAAGGCGGCCAGCATGCCGAAGATCATCGCGTTCACGCCCTTGTCGATGTTGTCCTGGCCGAGACCGGGGCCGATGGCGCGCTCTTCCACGGCGTACAGCGGCGCGGCCAGTCCGCCCGCGCGCAGCAGCAGCGCGAGCTCGCGGCCTTCGATCGGGTTCACGCCGGTGATCTGGAACTGGTTGCTGAACACCCCGCGGATGGTGGCGCGGTTGATCACTTCCTCGTTCACCCGATCGACCTCGACGCCTTCCGCGTTTTTCTCGCGCGAGCGCTCGATGAACACCACGGCCATCAGGTGCCCGATGTTCTCCTGCGTGTTCTTGAGCATCTTCGAGGCGCCCCGGCTGTCCAGGCTCACCGAAACGGCCGGGCCGTCCTGCGTGTTCGGCTGGAAGGAGGCGTCGGTCAACTGGTCGCCCGTGACCACCACGTCGCGCTTGAGCAGCACCGGCTGCTTCTCGCGCGTGTAGTACAGCTTCGAGCCCAGCGGCGTGCGGCCCGTGCCGGCCGCCTCCAGCGGGTTGTTGGTCTCGTCCACCATCCGGAACTCGAGGGTGGCTGTCTTGCCGAGGATCTTCTTCACCTCGGCCGAGTTCTGCAGACCCGGGAGCTGGATGGCGATGCGGTCGATGCCCTGCCGCGCCACCTGCGGCTCGGACACCGCGAGTTCGGGGCTGTTCAGGCGGTTGCGCAGGATGGTGATGTTCTGCTGGACCGCGTAGTCCTGCCGCTCCTTGATCTGCGCCGGCGTGAGGATGGTCTCCATCGCGGGCAGGCCGTTGACCGTGGTGTCGTTGAAGCTCAGCGTGCGGTTGTCGGTGGTGATGGCAGCCTTGCCCTTGGCAAAGCCATCGGCATCGCGGAACACCACGCGCACGCGGCTGCCGGGATAGTCCACCTGCACGTCCTGATAGCCGATGCGCGCATTGCGTAGCGAACCACGAAACTCCTGCTCGAGGCGGTCGAGCTGCTGCTTCACCGCGCCCTGGACGTCGACCTGGTACACGAGGTACACACCACCGCGCAGGTCGAGGCCGAGCTTCAGCGGCGAGAGGCCCAGCGCACGCATCCAGCCCGGCACGCGCGAGGCATGGGTGAGCGCGATGGTGAACTGCCGCGGCAGCCCCTCGGTGATCTGGTCGCGCGCCTTGAGCTGGTCCAGCTTGCTCGAAAAGCCCAGCGTCAGGCGGCCCTGCTCGAGCAGCTCGCTGGAGGGGTTGATGCCCTTGCCCTTGAGGAACTCAGCGACCCGCGTGCGATCCGCAGTGCTGACCGCGGCGCGATCGCGCGCGAGCTGCAGGGCATCGTCCTCGCCGAACAGGTTCGGCAGGGCGAGCAACACGGCGAGGACCATGACCACCCCGAAGAGGATGATCTTCCAGCGCGGGTAGCCGCTCATGCGCCCTTGACCGTTCCCTTGGGCAACACCTGGGCGATCTGGAACTTCTGCAGCTTGACGTTCACGCCCGGCGCGATCTCGAGGGTGATGAACTGCTCCCCCGTCTCGACCACCTTGCCGAGGATGCCGCCGGTGGTGGCGACCTCATCCCCGGTCGAGATCTTCGAGATCATCTCGCGCTGTTCCTTGGCGCGCTTGTTCTGCGGCCGGATCAGCAGGAAGTAGAACACCACCAGCAGCAGCACCGGCAGGAGCATGGCCGACAGCAGGCTCTGGCCACCCGCGGCGGGCGCACCCGCGGCCTGTGCCTGGGCGGTATTGATGAGAAAATCCATACGGTTACACCCGGTTTGGCGCCCCCGGGGGGCACGTTTTGGGCGCGTATTATAACCACGGGCTCCGCCATTGCGCTCGGGGTTTGCAGTGCCCGGAGTTCGTGGCCCTCGGAGCTTCAGTCAGCCGGGCCCCGATCCGCCTGCCTCAGGCCTTCGCGAGCCCCGCGTGGAAGCCGCGCGCGTAGCCCTCGAGGTCGCCGGCCTCGATGGCGGTGCGGATCTCGCTCATCAGCCGCTGGTAGAAATGCAGGTTGTGCACGGTATTGAGGTGCGAACCCAGGATCTCGTTGCACCGGTCCAGGTGCTTCAGGTACGCGCGGCTGAAATGCCTGCAGGTGTAGCAGCCGCAGCCCTCCTCGACGGGACCCGTGTCGAGCCGGTGCGCGGCGTTGCGGATGTTGATGACCCCTGAGCGGGTGAACAGGTGGCCGTTGCGGGCATGGCGGGTGGGCATCACGCAGTCGAACAGGTCCACGCCGCGGCGCACGGCCTCCAGGATGTCCTGCGGCCGACCCACCCCCATGAGGTATCGCGGCTTGGCCGCAGGCATGTGCGGCAGCAGCCCCTCGAGCACCGCCAGCCGCTCCTCCTCGGGCTCACCCACCGCCAGCCCCCCGATGGCAAGGCCCGGAAAGCCGATGCGCTCCAGCGCCTCGAGTGATGCCAGGCGAAGCGGCGCATGCACCCCACCCTGCACGATGCCGTACAGGTCACCCGACGGCGGGGTGTCGTAGTAGGCCGCATGGCCGCGCTGCGCCCAGCGCATCGACAGCTCCATCGAGTCGCGCGCCGCCTTCTCCGTCGCCGGGTAGGGCGTGCACTCATCGAAGCTCATCGCGATGTCCGAGCGCAGCACCCGCTGGATGCGCATGGACTCCTCGGGTGAGAGGAACACCTCATCGCCATCCACCGGCGATCGGAAGCGCACGCCCTCCTCCGACAGGCGCCGCATCTGCGCGAGGCTGAAGACCTGGAAGCCGCCGGAGTCGGTGAGGATGGGCCCTGGCCAATGCATGAACCCATGCAGACCGCCATGCGCCTCGATGACCTCGAGCCCGGGGCGCAGGAACAGGTGGAAGGTGTTGCCCAGGATGATCTGCGCGCCGATGGCGGTGAGATCCTCCGGCCGCATCGCCTTCACGGTGCCGTAGGTGCCCACGGGCATGAAGGCTGGCGTGTCGACGCTGCCGCGGGCCAGGTGGAGACGGCCGCGGCGGGCAGCGCCGGAGCGGGCGAGCAGTTCGAAACGCGAAGTGCTCATGCGGCAGGCGCGCCGGGTCGTTCGGGCCGCCCAGCCTCGGGCGCTGGCGTGATGAACATGGCATCACCGTAGCTGAAAAAGCGGTACTGCGCATCGACCGCATGACGGTAGGCCGCGAGCAGCTTTTCGCGGCCGGCGAAGGCGGCGCACAGCATCAGGAGCGTGGAGCCTGGCAGATGGAAGTTGGTGACCAACGCATCGACCACGCGGAATTTGAAGCCGGGACGGATGAACAGGCGGGTCTCACCGCTCAGCGGCTCGATCTCGTCATCCGACGTTTCGATGCCCGCCCGCTCCAGCGCCGCGCTTTCCAGGGTCCGGACCACCGTGGTGCCCACCGCCACCACGCGCCGCCCCGCGCGCCGCGCGCGCGTGATGGCCGCGGCGGTCTCAACCGGAATCCGGAATCGCTCCAGGTGCAGGTGATGCGCATCGAGATCCTGCTCGCGCACCGGCGCGAACGTTCCGGCGCCCACGTGCAGCGTCACATAGGCGCTGTGCACGCCGCGCGCCGCCAGCGCCTGAAGGAGCGGTGCATCGAAGTGCAGTCCCGCGGTCGGCGCCGCCACCGCGCCGGGCTCGCGCGCGAACACGGTCTGGTAACGCTGGCTGTCGGCCGCTTCCGGCTCGCGCGTGATGTATGGCGGCAGCGGCATGCGCCCGTGGCGTTCGAAGAAGCCGAGCACCTCGCAGGAAAATTCGACCCGGTACAGGTCATCCTCCCGCCCCACCACGCGGGCGCTCTCGCCGCCCGGCAGCAGGATCTGCGTGCCCGCGCGCGAGGGCTTGCTGGCGCGCAGATGCACGCAGGCGCTGCGCTCGCCGGTGGCGCGTTCCAGCAGCATCTCGACACGCCCACCGCTGGGTTTGGCGCCGAACACCCGCGCCGGCACCACGCGCGTATCGTTGAACACCAGCAGATCGCCCGGCTCGAGCAGCAGGGGCAGATCGGTGAAGCGAGCATCACGCCAGGTACCGGCCCTGCCATCCAGGCACAGCAGCCGGCTGGCCGAGCGCTGCGGCGCAGGGGCTTGCGCGATCAGCCGCGGCGGCAGGTCGAACTCGAAATCGGCGCGTTGCATGGCGGGGCGCATGGTAGCAGCAGGTGCGCCGGCAATCGCATATACTGGTAGCCCGGCGAACGCCCCGCCGGCCGAGCGCATCAAGCATGCGCGCTTCTGCAAGCCCGAGTGGCGGAATTGGTAGACGCAGTGGACTCAAAATCCACCGCCCTCAAAAGCGTGTCGGTTCGACTCCGACCTCGGGCACCACTTGTGTCGTCGGTCACTCCGGTTTCTTCAACCATTGAAAAACCTCCACGGGATAGCCACCTGGGTCCTCCATTTGGATGGCACGGATCGGAACTTGTGGATGGTCGTACGGCCCTTTGAGGATGTGGAACCGTGAGTTCCCCAGGATTTTCGCGTGCCAGGCCGAGATATCGTCCGTCACGATACTGAGCATCACCGCGGCGCGTTTGTTGGTCCCGGCGTTTTCCGAGCCCGTCCTTACCAAGCCCAAAGTCGCACCACCGGCTGTGTGGAACAGGCTGACCCACTCTTTTTCGTAGTAAGGCTTCACGCCGAGCAGCTCGCCATAGAACAGGCGCGGTTCAGTCAAATCGGGGTAGTAGAAGAAGGTGACCTGCCCCGTGACTCGTAGCGGGACTGTGGCATCGTGCGGTGTCTTCATCGCTGACCGACTCGTTTGCGGCTGTGCGCCGACATGCAGGCTCAAAGCCATGAGCAATGCCGCGCCCGCGGCGATTCCTGCGTTTGCCGATTTGCAGTGTGTCACAAAACACCTCATATCCAGATCGCGCGCAGTGCGCGCAGTGCGTTACCACCGAGCATCAGACCGATGTCCGAATCGCCGTAGCCGCGGCGAACGAGCCCTTCCGTCAGATCGAACAACCGTTCGGGATGATCGAGACCTTCAATATCGTCTTTTTCGCGAAAGCCGTAGCTACCGGGTTTCAGCGTGGCCTTGGAGGCCGCCACCACGTCGCGAGGCAACGCGTCATATCCATGCAACGCCAGATCACTGCCCACGGCCACGTGCTCCACCCCGGCGATGCGAACCACGTGATCGAAATGATCGAGGACGTGCTCGATCGTCGTCGGCTCCTGATCTCGCGCGAAGACGCGCAAGAAAGCGATACCCATGACACCGCCACCCGCGGCGAGCTTGCGGATGGCCTCATCGGTCTTGGTGCGCGGATGTGAAGCATTCAGTGCACGCGCCGTCGCATGAGTGAACAGGACCGGCTTGCGAGAGGCCGAGATTGCATCCAGCGTCGTCCGCTCACCGCAGTGAGACAGATCGACAGCCATGCCGACGGCGTTCATCCTCTCGACGATTGCCGCTCCGTAATCGCTCAGGCCTCCGTCGACGCGTTCAGTCGATCCAGCACCGAGACGGTTCTGAGCGTTGTAGGTCAACTGCGAGACTCGTTGACCCAGTGCGTAGTACCGATCGACGTCGTCGACGACGTTGAAATGCTCGGAGTTCTCGCAACCAAACATGATCCCGATACGTCCATCCTTGCGACGCTCGAGCGCCGCAGGCGCATCGACGCGGAAGAATGTGTCGGAGTGCGCGGCTATGAAGCCGTTATGCCATGCATGGTCGAGCAGCACATTGGGGTCCGTCTCCAGGGTGGTCTGAATGATCTTCAAACCCGTTCGCTGAAACTGCGCCCGCGCCCCGGCATCGAACGCGCCGACCTGTGTCAGCCAACGCTGCAATTCACCCGGATTCAAGGACAACGCATGCTTCAAGTCGACGCATTGCGTCTCGTTGACCAGGCGAATGGCGCGCGCCGAATATTTCCTGGTTGCGCTGCCGGCCACGGCATATCGGCCAGGATTGATCATGGGCGCTGCAAGCACTGCTCCGCCAAGCTGCAGCACACCTCGCAGCACGGTGCGGCGCGTTGCAACTGGCGCAGCCTGCTTCATCGCCAGGCCTCCAGCGGCGGGCGCTCGGCAAAAGGTGTCATGCCGACAGTCGAGTAGACCTCATCAGGAAAGAGAACCGCTCCTTTGCCGAGGACCATGCGGACCTTGCGCAGCGCATTCAGATCAACCGTGGGATCGCCATCGACGAGCAGGAGATCCGCCAGCTTGCCCGGCTCGATCGACCCCACTTCGTGATCGCGATGCAGATAACGAGCGCAGCCCAATGTGGCCATCTGCAGCACCCGCGAAGCAGGAATACCCGCACGGCCGTAGACCTCCAGCTCGCTGTGCAACATGAACCCCGGCACATCATCGGTGCCCGGTACGATCGGGATACCCGCGTCGTACACGAGTTTCAGCGCCTCGAGCAGCTTCGTCCAGGCCGCTTGATACATCGGTAATTGCCCGGGCTTCATGTCCAGAACGGCGGTACGGCGCGCGCGCTGAACCGGACCCGGCATATGGCCCAGCCAGGCTTCGATGCTGGGAGGCGATTTCCCCGGTTGACTGAGCAGCATCCACTCGAGACCGGCCATGGTTACATCGAGCGTGGTACCGCGCTCCTTCATCAGCCGAATCATGCGCTGCACGGGCTCACTCTGCAGATCGAGCTTGCCCATGCGTTCGCCGACGGCAGTAAAGCGCAACGGTGTCCGCGTATCCTCCTGTGGAGAGAGCACGAAGCTCAACAGGAGCTGATTCATGTGGTTGATCTCGTCGTAACCGTCGCGGACGGCCCGCTCGGAGGTCATGAAGGCCGGCACGTGCCCGCTGACACGAAGCCCCAGCCGATGCGCCTCTGCCGAGATCGGCGCCACCCAGTCCGGCGTGATCGAGCTGTACAACTTGATCGCGGAGTACCCGTGATCCGCATACCAACGGACCTTCTCCAAGGCTGCTGGCAGCTGATCCACCACGAAGCCCATCTTCGCGGAGTACGGCGATCGCCCTTCCATGAAACCGGACCGAATGATCTCAGGACCCGGGATCGTACCTGCGCGGGCACGTGCCTCGAGGTCCAACAGGACATCATTATGATTGCCGAGGTCACGAACGGTCGTTACCCCACCAGCCAGATAGAGAGGCATATCCCAGTCTTCAACATGCGAATGCATGTCAGTCAGGCCGGGCAGCAGCGTACCTCCCTGAGCATCGACGACGACATCTTCGGGCAGTGGGGCCGCATCAGCTCTCACACCAACTATCCGGCCTCGATAGATGACGACGGACGTCGGCTGACCGAGCGTACCCGTGTGACTGTCGAAGACGCGCGCGTCTTGAATATGGATTGGACGATCGAATCGATGAACGAGCCGGCGCGCGAGACGCTCCAGATATTCACGGTTGAGTGAGGCGGCGAGTTGCGATAACTGGGGAAACTCGGGTGCGTAGTCGTCGAGCACGACCACGAAACCGGGAGCGACGGTTCCAAAGAAGCCACCTCGATCATCCGCCAGAACGAATAGTGGGGAAGTACGGATGCCCCAGAGCGCGTAAACGGTGACTTGCCGCGACCTTGCACCCTGCCCCACGGTAATCTCACGAAGCTTCTCGGCCTTGAGAGTGCCGGTCGGCAGTGCGCTCAGTTGAAGATCGGGCCGGCGCAGGAGCGCACGCAGATACAGTCCGTAAGCCCAGGGACTCGAATCAGTCGCAACATACACGCGACCCGCGTCGGCCCGCGCCTTCCCGGAATCATTGAGGCTGCGCCAGATGGCCTCGTGCCCGGCGCGACGGTAACTCTCCTTGACGGGCGCGCCGATGGCACCAGCGCCCTCGATCCGCCACTGCGACGGCAGTCCCTGCGAATCGAGCACCAGCGACTCGCGCAGCTTGGGACCACGCCCGTTGTCATCGATCCGGTAGTTGATGGACACACCGGCGCCGCTTCGGACGACATCGAGTGTGCCCACCACCTCGTTGTTGGAGAGGGCTACATACCGCTGAGCAGCCGCCTCAGCCGCGCCGCAGAGGAACAGCACGAGACCGAGCAGTAGCCGCAACTGACGCACGATGCTATTCGATCCAAAGATCGCGCTCCTTGTCCTTCCAGAACTCGAGCCCCATCGTTTCGTGGTTGAATACATTCTGGTAGTACGGGTCGTTCTTCTTGTACTCCTCGTACACGCCTTTGTACCCGCTGCGCTTCGTCTTGTAGGCCTCATACGAAGCCAGATCCGCGTACTCCCACAGGATGAAGTGGCGCCCGGACTCCATCCCGGCCACGTGCTTCTCGAAGTAGCGAACGCTCTTCCATTCCTTGAACAGCTCGCGATGCTGACGCACCCAGGTCAGCCAGCGGCGCATCCACTCGTCGTGCTCCTTCTCCTTGCCCTCGGACACGACCCAACTTTCCATCTCGAATACTGACATCAGAGTCTCCCCCGTCCGCCGACCTTGCTGCCCCCGAGCTCGCCGCCGTAGCGGAGCAGAACTGCCCGCCCATCCGAATCTGCAACATCCGCTTGTACCGGCCGTTGGCCACGGGCGCTGCCGGACACCACGGCAATCGCCTGCTGGCCCAGACCCAAAGCCACCCCGCCTGCAAGCGCTGCACGCAGCAAGCTTCTACGCTTGATCTCCGCACTCATGAACTGCTCCCTGGCTCCGTTATCGCATGTTGAAGGAGACGCGCATGCCCCACGTTCTCGGGTTGGGCCGCACGCGAATGCCCGCGAATCCAAAGCCCGCGAGCCCGGTGTAGTACTCCTTGTCGAAGGCGTTCTCCAGATACCCTTCCACCATCCAGGCATCCGTTCGGGTGCCCAACCGCAAGTTCACGGTCTGGAATGACGGGATGGTGTACGGGAACTCGTCGTGGGTGATCGACTCGACGTCGGGCTTGTTCTTCGACCGATAGGAGAATTCCGCGCGCGCGTAGCCGGACACATCCGCAGGCATCGCAGGCATGAGCTTGCCCAACGGAAGCTCATATTGTGCGTTCGCGCTGATCGTCCAGCGCGGCGCGCGGATGATATCGGTACCCGACAGATCAACTTCCCGGCCGGAAACCAGTGCGTTCGGGAATTTGTCGAACTTTGCGTTGAGATAACCGATACCACTCTCGAGCGTCAGATGCGGGGTCGGACGTGCGGCGACTTCGAGCTCTACACCCTTGCTGGAAGCGCTCGCTGCGTTGGTCGTGGCGTCGATGACCGTGATGACGTGCGTGACCGGGTCAGTGACGGTCGCGCTCGACTCGACCTGCAGATCCTTCCACTTCATGTAGAAGACCGTGGCATTCACCATCAGGCGGCGATCGAACAGATACGAACGCGTGCCCAACTCGTAGTTCCAGAGATTCTCCTTGTCGAAAGACTGCGACGGCAGCGCAGCGTTGAACTGCAAGCCGCCCGCCTTGTAACCCTTGGAGACAGTTACATAGGTAGTGACATCATTGGTGAAGTCGTAGGAAACAGAGAATCGCGGCGAGAAGTCCGAAAAATCGGTGTCGCCCTGGTTCTTCAGCTTCGGAGTGCCGAAGCTGATACCGCCGGCGGTTTCCTTCACCTTGTCATGCGAGTAACGCCCGCCGAACGTCAAGGCCAGATTATCGAGCGCGTGCCAGGTGACCTGTCCGAATCCCGCCCAGCTGTTGGTCCGCGTATTCTCCACCACGATATCGATGGGGAACTCGTTCGGCAGGCCGAAGAACGCGCCGGTGCCCGCGCGCACCTGGTGGAAGGTGCCTTTGATGTCCTCTGCATAGAGGGCGCCGACCGTCCAGACCCACGGTCCGCTGCCGCTCGACTGGATCCGGAACTCCTGGCTCCAGCTCTGCGAGCTATCGTCGATCTTCTGCGTCAGGAGTGGATCTGGCGTGAAATCCAGATCATCGAAGTACTTGCGCTGCGTGTCGAGATAGCCCGTGATCGAATGGAACTCGTAGCCCTCGCCCTGATAGCGCAGGTGTGCAACACCGATGTTGTTATCGTTCTTCTGCGTCAGCGGCAGATCCTGATTCACCTGATGGATGTTCTGTGGATAGAACGGCAAGCCGCCGGAGACGGGCACCGGTGTCCCGGTGATCGACGCCGTATCCTCATTGAGCACTCCGGTAGGCACGAGCGGATTGAGGCCCGAGTCCTCGCGCGTCATGTATCCGGACAGGTCCAACGTCAGGCGATCGTTGATCAACCAGCGAGTCGCCAGCTTCATGTTGGTGAACTGGAAGTCGCTCCGGCCACCGGCCGGGTTGATGTTCTTGATGAAGCCGTCGCTTTGCTCGTAGTTGACCATCGCCCGGACGAAGAACTTGTCTTCAACGACGGGTGCGTTGACGACACCCGTCATGCCCCAGTTCCTGAACGACCCGAAGTGTGCGTTGAGCCCGCCCTCGAGCTTCGGACCAGGTTGTTTCGTCGTCACGTTCAGTGCACCGCCGGTGGCATTGCGGCCGAAGAACGTGCCTTGCGGGCCGCGCAAGACCTCCACTCGCTCGATGTCCTGCAGCGCCGGGTTTACCGCGCCTTCCTGAGCGCCGTTGGCAATATTGAAGCCATCGACGTAGACACCGAAAGCATCTGTGCGGCCGCCGATGTTGCTGACGCCGCGAATTGCGATGTCCACCGATCGCGGACCGCTCTTGCCTTCGTCCTGGAAGGTCACGTTGGGGGTCTGTCGGAAGTACCCACGCAGGTCCTGCGCGTTGGCGGCCTGGAGCTTGTCGCCGCTGAACACACTGATGCTGGCCGGGACCTTCTGCAATGTCTCTACACGACGCTCCGCAGTCACGACAACTTCTTCAAGTGCCGTGTCAGCAGGGAGCGGCGCCTGTGAGGTCTGGTTTTCCGCCCGCGCGCTGCGCGGCCCGGGGTTGTCTACGGCAGCAGGTCGTTGATCAGCTGGCCGAGGCGCTTGAGCCAGGAGAAACCGACCCAAGAACGACTGGCGCGCGTCCTTGCCTCCTTGAGCGCCATCGCGCCCGGTGTCATCGGAGGTTGAATGCGCATCCGAGCTTTGTGTCTGCGGATGACCGGAGCCGGCGCCTGTCTGCGGCGCGAGGTCATGAGGACTCACGATTGCGATCGTCGTACCATTGACGATGCGGTACCCGAGGCCCTGCGATGCGAGCAACGTATCGAGGGCTTGTTCTGGTGTTTGATTGCCCTTGACCGGCCCGACCAGCGCGGGGCCGCCGAGCGTATCGCTGAAGCCGGCAATCTGCAGGTGAGTCTGTTGTGCGAGATCTTTCAGAGCGGCGTCCAGCGGTTGACGCGGGATATCGAGATCATAGCGCTGCATGGCTGCCAGCGCCTGTTCGGCGGCTCCGAGCCCGCCTGCAGCAAGTAGCACGGCCGTAACGATGGCAATTCGCATGAGCAGTCCCCCCGTCCGATCATAAGTGTGTTTGGACGGAGATAAGACCGGGCTTGCTGAGAAACGTAACCCCCCTTTCACCAACTTTATTTTCCCGTTTGTGTCGCAGGCGCGATGGTGATGGAGGTTTCTCCTGTATGAATGATCTCCACCGGCGCGACAGTCTGGAGGAATGCGATGAATGCTTTCGGCTCCGATGCGTTGAATACACCGCTCACGGAGCGGTTCGCCAGCTTGTGGTCAGCCACGCTCAACTGTACGCGGTTGTAGCGGTTGAATTCCGCAATCACGTGAGTGACGGGATCGTTGCGGAAGATCAAGCGCCCTTCGGCCCAGGCCAACTCGCGATGACTGTCCACATCCTTGACAGGCTCCGCTGAGCCGCTTTCACCCACCGTCACCTGTTGATTGGCCGTCAACATGGCGATCTGCGCGGACTCATCGTCAACGCTCGCAGGATGCGCTGCCCGGGAGCCTGCCGTACGTACCCCCGTTGGCCGCGTACTGGAATCAACTGGCGCCAGCGTCGACTGCGGGTGGGTGACCGCTGGCTCTCTTCTATGCTCGGATGAGACGGCCACCTTGCCTTCCGCAACGGTGACGATCGTGGCGCTGCCGTGTTGCTCCACACCGAATGCCGTCCCGACCGCCCGAACGACGGTGTCCTCCGAATGCACGAAAAACGGCCGCTGCGCATTCTTGGCAACGCGAAACAACGCGCGGCCGCGCTCCAGATGGACATCGCGAGAGCCTTCGGAAAACCTGATCCGCAGCCGCGTTTCCGGATCGACCTGCACGACGCTGCCATCACTCAACGCGACCTCGCGCCGCTCCGCCCGATCGGTGGCGATGAGCTTGCCGAAGATTCGCTCCTGCAGGAATGATGCACCGACCAGTACCGAGGCCACACTGGCCGCAATGGCCATCACCCGCGCCGTGCGCTGCCAGCGGCTCTGGATTCCTGCTCGCCGTGAAACATCATCAGTCTGCCGACCCGGCCGCAGCGGAATGACTTCAGCGGTGCGTTTCGTGGCCGGTGGCGTCAGGGAAATCCGTGTCCAGCGCTCGAATTGGTCCAGCGCCGAATGAACCTGCGCAATCCGCAGCATCTCCGCGACGTGCACTGGCGACTCGCGCAGCCAGTCGACAAACTCGCCGCGCTGAGTGCCCGACAGATCCGGCTGCATACGGACCCACCACTCGGCCGCCTCGGCGGCGGCCTGCCTGCGACGCTCATTCGCGTCCATGTGTGATTGCTCCCAACAGCTCCGGATCCAGCTCGTGGCGGAGCTTCTCGTAACTCTTGATGAAATGGCGACGGACACTGCGCAGCGACTCGCCGAGCTCCGCAGCGATCGCCGCGTGTCCCAACCCTTCCGCGAAGAACAGCCGCAAGGCTGCCTGTTGCTGCGGTGACAATGTGTTCAGTGCCCGCTCCACTTCCTCCTGGGATTGGGCCAGCAGCACCGACAGCTCGGGTCGATCCTCATGCACCAGCCCGTCGAGCCATTTCGACTCATGCGGGCGGCTGTGGCGGGCGCGGATGCTCCATTCGGCGACAACATTGGCGGCTACCTTGAAGAGATAGGCCTGCGGATGCTCGACCAGCTCGGCCCGGTCGTAGCGCATGAGGCGCAGAAAAACCTCTTGCGCCATGTCATCCACGTCCGCGGCCGGCATGCTGCCGGACTTGCTGAGGAGGAAGCGGCGCACAGGCGTACGCCACTCACGGAACCAGTCCGCAATCCGACGCTTTGCAGCAGCGGAGGTCATCGCCTCGTCGTAGCCCCTTGAGATAGTTCCATGGAGTCTATAAGACCGGCTGAGGTGTAGAGCGTATCCCCCCCTTCTCTAATCCTATCTTAATGCCGGCCCGCCTGGTCTCAACGGATGTACCCTGCCCGGGCTGAGGTCGGGGCGGGTATTTGGCGCGACGGCGCAATCCGCCCTGGCACGGGCAGGCATGGGTTAAGATTCCCACATGCTCGACCCACTCCTACCGGATCCCGCTTGAACTTCTGCAGCAACTGCGCCGCGCCCATCGTCGTCAAAACCCCGCCGGGCGACCACCTGCCCCGCTTCGTGTGCGAGCGCTGCGGTTCCATTCACTACAAGAATCCGCTGCTGGTGCTGGGCTGCGTGCCGCAATGGGAGGACAAGATCCTCATCTGCCGCCGCGCCATCGAACCGCGGCGCGGCTACTGGACGGTGCCGGCCGGCTTCATGGAAAACGGCGAGACCATGCAGCAGGCGGCGGCGCGCGAGTGCATGGAGGAAGCCATGGCGCAGGTCGAGGTGGGCTCGCTCCTCGCCATCGTCGATGTCCCGGGCGCCCATCAGGTGCACGTCATGTTCAGGGCGCTGCTCGATCAGCCGGTGTTCGGCGCGGGACCGGAGAGCCTGGAAGTGAAGCTGGTCACCGAAGCGGAAATCCCCTGGGACGACATCGCCTTTCCCAGCGGCCTGTTCACTCTGCAGAAATTTTTCTCCGACCGCGCGGCCGACCGCGAGGATCATCACTTCGCCGAATTGCGCGGCCGTTTCAAGCCCGGCTCCACCTCGATGCCCGAGCCGGCCTGAAGACCGGCGCCGCCGGAGCCGCGCGCTTTGTGGCAAAATGGGCGGTGATCCCGTCAATCTATCGTTCAAGGGTATGCCATGACCTTCGTGGTCACCGAAAACTGCATCAAGTGCAAGTACATGGACTGCGTGGAAGTCTGCCCAGTGGACTGCTTCCACGAGGGTCCGAATTTCCTGGTCATCGATCCGGATGAATGCATCGACTGCACGCTGTGCGAGCCCGAATGCCCGGCCGAGGCCATTTTCTCGGAGGAAGAAGTTCCCGCCGGCCAGGAGAACTTCCTGAAGCTCAACGCGGAGCTGTCGAAGAAGTGGCCGGTCATCAGCGAGATGGGCGAAGCGCCCGCCGACGCCAAGGAATGGGACGGCAAGAAGGACAAGCTCAAGCTCCTCGAGCGTTGAGCGGCCGGCTCGCCCCTACCGTCGGGCGAGCTTGAGATCCTTCAGGTACCGGACCAGGTCCGCCGGCGGCAGATACCCTGAAATGTACTCTCCCGCCTCGGTGACGATGGCGGGTGTTCCGCGCACGCCCAGGGACTGGCCGAGATCGTATTCACGCCCCACGGGGTCGTTCGCGCAGAGCTTGCCGGTGTCCACGGGAGCGCCCAGCTTGGCGCGGGTCAGCGCAGCGTTGCGATCCTCGGCGCACCAGACGGCCTCGGCCTTGCGCCAACTGTCGGTGTTCGGGCCGGAACGCGGAAATGCCGCATACCGCACCCGCACGCCCAGCCGGTTCAGCTCGTTGATCTCGCTGTGCAGCTTCCTGCAGTAGGCGCAGTCGACGTCGGTGAACACGGTGACGGTGAACTGCGGTGACTTCGGCGAGAAGATGATCATCTGCGATTCGGGCAGGCCCGCCAGCAGCTTCACGCGTGCCTGGTTGCGGCGCTCCTCGGTGAGGTTCTCGCGCGATTCCATGTCGTAGATGGAGCCGTCGACAAAGTACTTGCCGTCGGCCGTGAGATAGCTGACTTCCGCCCCCTGGCTGAACTCGTACAGTCCGGAAATGGGCGCAGGACGCAGGTCGTCGACCTTGGAACCCGGCGGAAGCTTCTTCAGCAGCTCGACGCGCGGATCCTTGGGGCCACCCGACGGGGTGCCCGAAGGGTTACCCGAAGGGTCACCCGCGGCGTGCGCGGGAGCGAGCGCCACGTTTGCGAGCAGCAGCAGGAAGACGGACAGGCGGTGGGACATGGGACCCCGCAGGAACGATGGCGGACGGAAGAGCGGATTCTACCGTACGCGCCGCGCGGGTGGGATCAGCCGCGCGGATGATGCTGTGCGTGCAGTTCCTTCAGTCGCTCGCGTGCCACATGTGTGTAGATCTGCGTGGTCGACAGGTCGCTGTGGCCCAGCAGCATCTGCACCACGCGCAGGTCCGCACCGTGGTTGAGCAGGTGCGTGGCGAAGGCATGGCGCAGCGTGTGCGGGGACAGCTCCTTCTCCACCGCCGCCTTCTTGGCGTAGCGCTTGATGATGTGCCAGAACGCCTGGCGGGTCATGCGATCGCCGCGGCGGGTGGGGAACAGGTAGTCGGTCTGCCGTTCGAGCAGGATCTCCACGCGCGGGCCCTGCATGAACTGGCGAAGCCAGCGCATGGCCTCCTCGCCGAGCGGAATCAGCCGCTCGCGGTTGCCCTTGCCCACGACGCGCAGCACGCCCTGATTGAAGTTGATCTGGTTGTGCTTCAGGCTGACGAGTTCCGAGACGCGCAGGCCCGTGGCGTACAGCACCTCGAGCATGGTGCGGTCGCGATGGCCGAGCGGATCATTCACGCTCGGTGCCTCGAGCAATGCATCGACCTCCGCTTCGGTCAGCGACTTCGGCAGCGAGCGGCCGATCTTCGGCATCGCGATCTGCGCAGTCGGGTCCTCGGTCATCAGGCCTTCGCGGATGACGTAGCGGAAGAAGCGGCGGAAGCTCGAGAGTTGCCGCGCAGTGGAGCGCGGACGCGAGCCGCCCTCGACGCGGGCGGCGATGAACCCAAGAATCTCGTTGCGCGTCGCCTTCAGCAGCGCGCTGTCGTGCTCCTCGAGCCAGCGGCCGAGGGCAGTGAGATCGGCCTTGTAGGCGGCGAGCGTGTTGGCCGACAGGCCGCGCTCCATCCACACCGCATCCAGGAACCGCTGCAGCGCCGGATCGGTGACATCACGCAGGGATTCACCGGCAGCGCTCGCGCTGCGCGTGAATACTGACCTCTTTAGAGCCGTGGACATGGTTACCTATCTGCGTGGCGCGGGCGCGATGCAGTGCCCGCGATCGGGAGCCAGTATGCGAGGCGTCCACGGGGGGGTGCGTGATCGGAATCACACAACTTCCGAAGTATTAACATAAGGAGAACCAGATCACAGTAATCTACGCAAATGCGAGAAATGCGCAGGGTTGCCTACGGCTTATGGTGCATCGTCCTGTTCGTGCCCACCGCCGTCTCGGTGCTCCTCATCAACCTGTTCGTGCCTGGCCTGCGCAACCGCCGCGCCGTGGCGCGCATCGGCAGCCGTGCCTTCCTGCGCGTCGCGGGCATCCCCTTCGAAGTTCACGGCCTGTCGCGACTGCCGCGCGACCCTTGCGTGGTGGTGGCCAACCACGCGAGCTATCTCGATGGCCTGGTGGTCGCGGCTGCGCTGCCGCCGGAATTCGCCTTCATCATCAAGAAGGAGATGGTGCGCGTGCCGGTGGCGAGCATCCTGCTCAAGCGGCTGGGGTCGGAGTTCGTCGAGCGCAATGACCGGCACCAGGGTGCGGTGGATGCGCGACGCGTGCTCAAGCGCGCCGCAACCGGCGAGTCCATGGTGTTCTTCCCGGAAGGCACGTTCACCGGAGAGCGCGCCATCGGCCGCTTTCAAGGCGGCGCCTTCGCGACTGCCGCGCGCAACCGCATGCCGGTGGTGGCATTGGCGGTCCACGGCACGCGTGATTCGCTGCCCGCCGGCACGCTGCTGATGCGCCGCTGCCGCATCCGCGTCGAGGTGCTCGCCATCTTCGCGCACGGCGAGGAGGCCCACCTTCGCGACCTGCGCCAGCACACGCGCGAACTGATCGCCGGCGCCGTGGGCGAACCGCTGCTCACCTGACGGTGCTGCGGTGCACCTCCCCGGGCGGCCCCCTGGGATGTCGATAGTGGCAATTACATAAGGTCGATGCGTTGACGACGCATGTTTTGCGTCGCAAAATCGGACGTCACCTCAAGCAATTTCCAGGCGGGATTCATCCATGTCGAAAGATCCAGTCGTCATTCTTGCAGCGCGTCGTACTCCGGTGGGTGGCTTCCAGGGGGTCTTCAGCACCGTCACGGCTCCCCAACTCGGCGCGGTGGCCATCAAGGCTGCCTTGGCGGATTCGCGCGTCGCGCCAGCCGATGTCGATGAGGTCATGATGGGTTGCGTGCTGCCGGCCGGCATCGGCCAGGCGCCGGCGCGCCAGGCCGCCATCGGCGCCGGCCTGCCCGCGAGCGTGCCCTGCACCACCGTCAACAAGATGTGCGGCTCAGGGATGCGCACCCTCATGATGGCGGCGGACCAGATCGGGGCCGGCAACGCCGACATCATCATCGCGGGTGGTCTCGAATCGATGACCAACGCGCCCTACCTGCTGCTCAAGGCGCGCGCCGGGTATCGCATGGGTCACGGCGAGGTCCTCGACCACATGTTCTACGACGGCCTGCAGAGCCCGTGGGACGGCAAGCTCATGGGCTGCTTCGCCGATGCGACCGCGCAGGAATACGGCTTCACCCGCGAGGCGCAGGACGCCTTCGCCGCAGAGTCGGTGCGCCGGGCGCTCACCGCCTGCAACGGCGGTGGCTTTGCGAAGGAGATCGCGCCGGTCACGGCGAAAGGCCGCAAGGGCGAGGTGGTGGTCGACAAGGACGAGACGCCCTTCACCCTGGATGTGGCGAAGATCCCCACCCTCAAGCCGGCGTTCGGCAAGAACGGCACGGTCACGGCTGCCAGCTCCTCGAGCATCTCCGATGGCGCCTCAGCCCTGGTGCTGGCTCGCGAGTCGGTGGCGGCGAAGCAGGGTTTGAAGCCGCTGGCGCGCATCCTGGGCTATGCGAGTTTCGCGCGTGAGCCGGAGTGGTTCACCCTCGCCCCGGTGGGCGCAATCCAGAAGGTGCTGAAGCAGGTGGGCTGGCAGGCCGGGGACGTGGACCTGTACGAGGTGAACGAGGCGTTTGCGGCGGTGACGATGGCGGCGATCAAGGATCTGTCGCTGGATCCCGCGCGGGTGAACGTCAACGGCGGCGCCTGCGCACTGGGCCACCCCGTGGGAGCCACGGGAGCGCGCATCACCACGACGCTGATCCACGCGCTCGCGGCCCGCGGCAAGAAGCGCGGGGTCGCGGCGCTGTGCATAGGCGGTGGCGAAGCCACCGCCCTGGCACTGGAGCTGGTGTAGCCCCGTGGGAATCGAGGGGCATCCTTGCCCCCGGCCATGCCCAATCCGTTGACCATCCTGGTTGCCGGCGTCCATGGCCTATCAGCATGGGTATTCCCGCTACGTAAAGCGATTTCTTAGGGTTTCACCCTCATCGCCTGTCCGCAGAATGGACTGGATGGTTTGCGGGTTATTCTTATGGTGTAGTTGGCGGCCGTTTTTGACTGAACTTCCAGGGGCGACACGGGAAAGAACATGAAACTGAACGAAGCACGCGCGGTGATCACGGGTGGGGCCTCGGGCCTCGGCAATGCGGTGGCGAAGTACCTGGTGGCCGCCGGCGGCAAGGTGGCCCTGCTCGACGTGCAGGAAGAGCTGGGACAGTCCGCCGCCAAGGCGCTGGGCGCGGGCGCGACGTTCATCAAGTGCGATGTGACCAGTGAGCAGAATGTCAACGATGCCGCGCAGCGTGCGAACGCCTTCCTCGGCGGCATCAACCTCGTGGTCAACTGCGCAGGCGTCGTGGGCGCCGGCCGCGTGCTCGGCAAGAACGGACCCATGTCGGGCGAGTTCTTCACCAAGGTGGTGCACATCAACCTCATCGGCACCCTGCTCATCGACAAGGCCTGCGCGCAGCTCATGACGCAGAATCCGCCCGGCGCCGATGGCGAGCGCGGGCTGATCGTGCACACCTCCTCGGTGGCCGCGTTCGAGGGCCAGATCGGCCAGGTCGCCTACTCGGCGACCAAGGGCGCGGTGCTGTCCATGACCCTGCCCATGGCGCGCGAGCTCGCCGCCTTCGGCATCCGCGTCAACACCATTGCTCCCGGCGTGTTCGAGACCCCGATGGTGGGCGGCATGACCCCGGAGCTGCAGGCCTCGCTGTCGGCCGCGGTCCCCTTCCCGAAGCGCCTGGGCAAGCCCGAGGAATACGCGGGCCTCGTCGGTTTCCTGTTCCAGACCCCCTACGTGAACGGCGAGACCATCCGGCTGGATGGCGCCATCCGGATGCAGCCGAAGTAACCCCCGAGCGAGGATCCATGAGCGAGGAGCTTGAACGGGATGTGATGGAATACGACGTGGCCATCGTCGGCGGCGGACCCGCCGGCCTGTCCTGCGCCATCCGCCTGAAGCAGATCAACCCGGATTTCTCGGTGTGCGTGCTGGAGAAAGGCTCGAGCCTGGGCGCCCACTCGCTCTCCGGCGCCGTGCTCGAACCCGGCCCGCTCGATGCCCTGCTGCCCGAGTGGCGCAAGACCCCGCCGGCCACCTTCGTGCCGGCGGCCAGCGACCAGTTCCTGATGCTCTCGCGCGACAAGGCTCGCAAGCTTCCCACACCGCCGCAGTTGAACAATCACGGCAACATCATCATCTCGCTGGGCCAGCTCACACCATCCTCGGCGCCGAGGCCGAACGGCTCGGCGTGGACGTGTTCGCCGGCTTCGCCGCCGCCGAAGCGCTTTTCGATGACAAGGGCGCGGTGAAGGGCGTGCGCATCGGCGACATGGGCGTGGAGAAGAACGGCGAGCCGGGCCCGAACTTCGCGCTCGGGCCGGAGATCCACGCGAAGACCACGGTGCTCGCGGAGGGCTGCCGCGGCAGCATTTCCAAGCAGCTGATCCGCCGCTTCGAACTCGCCAAGGGCGCATCGCCGCAGACCTATGGCCTGGGCTTCAAGGAGCTGTGGCAGCTCCCCAAGGGGCGCGTGCAACCGGGCTTGATCACGCACACCATCGGCTGGCCCATGGACAACCGCACCTATGGCGGCAGCTTCCTGTACCACCTGAACGATGACCGCATCTACATCGGCTTCGTCGTCGGCCTCGACTACGAGGATCCGCGCTTCAAGCCCTTCGAGGCCTTCCAGCAATACAAGCATCACCCGAGCATCAAGCCGCTGCTCGTGGGTGGCGAGATCATCGCGGGCGGCGCGCGTACCATCATCGAGGGCGGCTGGCAGTCGATGCCGCGCCTGGAGATGCCCGGCGCGCTGCTGGCCGGCGATGCCGGCGGCACGCTCAACGTCCCCAAGATCAAGGGCATTCACCAGGCGATCCGCTCCGGTGTCCTGGCCGCCGAGCACCTGACCAAGGTGGGCACCAGCGAGGGCTTCGATGCCGCGTGGCGCGCCTCCGAGGGCGGCCGTGAGCTGCACAAGGTCCGCAACATCCGCCCCGGCTTCCGCCGTGGCTTGTGGTTCGGCCTCGCCAATGCCGGGCTGGAGACGGTCACCGCCGGCAAGCTGCCCTGGACGCTGTCGAACCACGCGGACCACAGCGCGCTCAAGCGCCTGGACGAATACACCTCGCCCGAACGCCACTGGGTCGAGCGCGATTTGCCGCCACGCGACCGGCTCGCCTCGGTGTTCTTCGCGGCGACCACGCACGAGGAGAACCAGCCGGTCCACCTGCGCGTCGCCGACACGAACATCTGCGCCACGCGCTGCGTGAAGGAGTACGACAACCCCTGCACGCGCTTCTGCCCGGCGAACGTGTACGAGATGATCGACGATGGCGCCGGCGGCAAGAAGCTGCAGATCAATTCCTCGAACTGCGTGCATTGCAAGGCCTGCGACATCAAGGATCCCTACGAGATCATCACCTGGGTGACGCCGGAGGGCGGCTCCGGACCGAACTACCAGGGACTGTAGGGCGGCAAGCGCCCCTCGTCCCGTGGCCACGGTCACCGCGCGGCTCGGCCGCCTGATCAACACCCAGCGCCTGGTGCGCGACCCGGCGCAGCTCGCCTGCGCGAAGCGGCTCGATGCGCTCGCCGCGCGGGTTCGCGCCGCCGCGAAGGCTGACGAGGGGCTCCTCGGAAAGGCGCGCTCGATCCTGCGCGGCGCCCGCCGCGCCGATGGCCAGGGCCGCCTGCGCGGCCTGTACATCTGGGGAAGCGTGGGCCGTGGCAAGACCTTCCTCATGGACCTGTTCGTCGAGACCCTGCCCGCCTCGATGCGCCAGCGCAGCCACTTCTACCGGTTCATGCGCGAGGTGCACGCCGGACTCAACGCGCGAAAAGGGATGGAGAATCCGCTGGAGGACATCGCCCGGCAGATCGCCGCGGGCACGCGGGTGCTTTGCTTCGATGAGCTGTTCGTCTCCGACATCGGCGATGCGATGATCCTCGGTACCTTGTTCGAGGCGCTGTTCCGGCAAGGGGTGGTGCTGGTCGCGACCAGCAACGTGCCCCCCGGCCAGCTGTACCGCGACGGCCTGCAGCGCCAGCGCTTCCTGCCGGCGATCGCGCAGATCGAGGAGCACACCGAGACGGTCCAGCTCGACAATGGCGTGGACTACCGCCGGCGCCACCTGGTGCAGGGGGGCACCTACCTCGACAGTTCGGCGGCCGACGCGCAACCGCGGCTGCTGCGGTTGTTCGAGGACCTCAACGGTGCACCGCCGGGCGGACCCACGCAGATCCTGGTCGAGGGCCGCCCCATCGAGGTGCTGCACGGCGCGCCGGACATGGTGTGGTTCGATTTCGACGCCATCTGCGAGGGACCGCGCAGCCAGAACGACTACATCGACCTGGCGCACGACTATCACACCGTGTTCATCAGCCGTGTGCCGGTGTTCGACGCCACGCGCGAGGATGCCGCGCGCCGCTTCATCATGCTGGTCGACGAGTTCTACGATCGGGGCGTGAAGCTGGTGCTCTCGGCCGCCGCGCCGCCACCCGGGCTGTACCGGGGCGAGCGGCTTCGCTTCGAGTTCGAACGCACCGCCAGCCGCCTCATCGAGATGCAGGGCGAGGAATACCTGGCGCGCCAGCATCGCGCCTGAGCGCAAACCCGGCCTCCGCGTGGCGCCGGGCGACTGACGGCGCCCTCCCCCGCTGGCATAATTGCGCCCTCGTGCAACCGCGTGCGGCCGCCCGGGCCGTGATCATGAATGCTTTAGGGAGTGTCGTTCACATGGATCAAAGCCTGACGGCCTCGCATCGGGGACTGTTGTCGGCGCTGGCGGCGGCGACCCGCAAGCTGCGCGCGGTCGGCGGCATCGACCGCGCCGCCTTCGTCCGCGCCTATTACGCCAACGTCGATCCGCAGGACCTGGGCGAACGCGCCGCCAGCGATCTCGCCGGTGCGGCGCTCTCGCACCTGCGCTTCGCCCGGCAGCGCCGCGGCCGGCCGCTGGTGCGGGTGTTCAACCCGAGCGTCGAGCAGGACGGCTACTCCTCCCCGCACACGGTGGTGGAGGTGGTCATCGACGACATGCCCTTCCTGGTGGACTCCGTGGGCATGGTGCTGGCACGGCGCGGGTTGACGGTGCATTTCCTCGCCCATCCCGTTCTGGCCGTCGTCCGCGACCGCGGCGGGAGTCTCCGGCAGGTGATGCGGCGCGATGCGCAGGGAGCCGCCGCGCGCGGCGGGCTCGAATCCTTCCAGCACGTCGAGGTGGACCGCATCGTCGATGCGGGCGAGATGCGCGCCATGGCGGCGGAGATCCTCTCGAGCCTGGAGGACGTGCGCGTGGTGAATGCCGACTGGCGCGCGATGCGCGTGCAGGCGCGCAGCGTCGCGGCCGATTTCGAGAACGTCGCGCCGCGCATCGATGCCGCCGAGGCCGCCGAGACGCGCGCCCTGCTCGCCTGGATGGAGAACCGCCACTTCATCTTCGTCGGCTACCGCGAGTACCGGTTGCGCGGCACGGCGGGCAAGGAACGCCTGATCATGCTCGAGGACACCGGCCTCGGCATCCTGCGCCCGGGACGCGACCGTCCCGCCGTGGTCGGCCACATCGCCAGCCGCGACATCCGCCGTCAGGCCCGCTCTTCCGAGATCGCGCTGGTCACCAAGGCGAATTCGCAGTCCACGGTGCACCGCCGCGGCTATCTCGACTACGTGGGCGTCAAGCAGTACGACCGCGCCGGCCGGCTGATCGGCGAGCGCCGCTTCCTCGGCCTGTGGACCTCGGCGGCGTACACCACCCCGCCGCGCGACATCCCCGTCCTGCGTCGCAAGGTGGCGCGCGTCATCGACCACTTCGGCATGGCGCCCGACAGCCACGACGGGCGCGCCCTGCTGCGCATCATGGAGCAGTTCCCCCGCGATGAGCTGTTCCAGGCCGCGTTGCCGGAACTGGTGAGCCTCGCCGCCGGCGTGTTCGGGCTGCAGGAAAGGCCGCGGGTGCGCATCCTCATGCGC
Source organism: Steroidobacteraceae bacterium (assembly GCA_046347195.1). Taxonomy (GTDB): domain Bacteria; phylum Pseudomonadota; class Gammaproteobacteria; order Steroidobacterales; family Steroidobacteraceae; genus TMP-86. Next base: position 11,275 of record JAXMGQ010000052.1, on the reverse strand, counting down.
CGCGACCCGTTCCGGCGCTTCTACTCCTGCCTGGTGTTCGTGCCGCGCGACAAATACAACACGCAGGTGCGGCAGCGCGTGGAGAAGGTGGTGCGCGACGCGCTGGCCGCGACCAGCGTGGACTCGCAAGTGGAGATCTCCGAATCGAACCTTGCGCGCGTGTACATCGTGGCGCACACGCTGCCCGCCAACGAAGTGCACATCGACCTGCCGCAGCTCGAACGCAACATCGAGGCGGCGGTGCGCTCCTGGACGGACTCCTTCCGCGTGGCGCTGCTCGCCCGGCACGACGAATCCCGCGCCCTGCAGCTCTTCGCGCGCTACGCGCACGCCTTCCCGGCGGCCTACACCGAGGATTTCGACGGCAGCATCGCCACCCGCGACGTGGAATTCCTCGAGGCGCTGGAATCCCGTCCGCAGGCCCTGCACCTGGACCTGTACCGCCTGGAAGGGCGCGGTTCGGGCAGGCTGTTCCTGAAGATCTTCCGCAAGCAGGACGCCATCGCCATCTCCGACGTGCTGCCGCTGCTCGAGAACATGGGCATGAAGGTGATCGCCGAGCGCCCCTACGAGCTCGAGCTCGCACCGGGACGGCGCGCCTGGATCCAGGACCTGGAGATCGAACAGCGCGTGACGCCGGTGCTGAAATTCGAGCGCCTCGAGGGCGAGATCAAGAGCGCCTTCACCGCCATCTGGACCCGGGCCGCGGACAACGACTCCTTCAACCAGCTCACGCTGTCGGCCGGGCTCCCCTGGCGCCAGGTGATGATCATCCGCGCCTATGCACGCTTCCTGCTGCAGGCGGGCTTGCCGTTCAGCCAGGGCTACATGGCGCAGGTGCTGATCAACCACAGCGGCCTCACCCACCTGCTCGCCGAGCTGTTCGCCGCGCGGTTCACCCCGGGGTTGTCGGCCGGCACGCGGGCCGGCGCGCAGAAGCGGCTCAATGCGCGCATCCACGCGAAGCTCGAGGCGGTGACGCGATCCGACGAGGACCGCATCCTGCGCGCCTACTGGAATGCGCTGCGCGCGACGGTGCGCACCAACGCCTTCCAGCCCGATGCGCAGGGCCAGCCACGCGACTATCTGTCCTTCAAGATCGAGAGTCAGCAGCTGCCCGAACTGCCGCTGCCGAAGCCGATGTTCGAGATCTTCGTGTTCTCCCCGCGCATGGAAGGGGTGCACCTGCGCATGGGCAAGGTCGCGCGCGGCGGCATCCGCTGGTCCGACCGGCGCGAGGACTTCCGCACCGAGATCCTCGGCCTCATGAAGGCGCAGAACGTCAAGAACACCGTCATCGTGCCGGTGGGCGCCAAGGGCGGGTTCGTCGTCAAGCAGATGCCGGCCGGGGATCGCGATGCGCAGCAGCGCGAGGTCATCGCCTGCTACCAGTGGCTGATCCGGGGCCTCTTGGACATCACCGACAACATCGTCAGGGACAAGCTCGTTCCGCCCGCCAGCGTCGTGCGGCACGATGAGGACGATCCGTACCTGGTGGTGGCGGCCGACAAGGGCACGGCGAGTTTCTCCGACATCGCCAATGCCATCTCGGAAGAGTACGGCTTCTGGCTGGGCGATGCCTTCGCCTCGGGCGGCTCGGCGGGCTACGACCACAAGAAGATGGCGATCACCGCCCGCGGCGCGTGGGAATGCGTCAAGCGCCACTTCCGCGAGATCGGCGTCGACACGCAGAGCCAGGACTTCACCGTGGCGGGCATCGGCGACATGGCGGGGGACGTGTTCGGCAACGGCATGCTGCAGTCCCGGCACATCCGCCTGCTGGCGGCCTTCAACCACCAGCACATCTTCCTCGATCCGGATCCGGACGCCGCCCGCTCCTACGCCGAGCGCGCCCGCCTGTTCAAGCTGCCGCGCTCCTCCTGGGAGGACTACTCCGCGAAGCTGATCTCGCGCGGCGGCGGGGTGTTCTCGCGCGCCGCCAAGACCCTGTCGCTCTCGCGCGAGTGCCAGACGATGCTCGAGCTGCCGGGCACCGCCGCTCCCAACGAGGTGATCCGCGCCATCCTGCGAATGCGCGTCGACCTGCTGTGGAACGGCGGCATCGGCACCTACGTCAAGGCCGCGCACGAAAGCCACGCCGAGGTCGGTGATCGCAGCAACGATGCCGTGCGCGTCGACGGACGGAGCCTGCGCTGCAAGGTCATCGGCGAGGGCGGCAACCTCGGCTGCTCGCAGCTCGGCCGCGTCGAGTACGCCCGCGCCGGCGGCCGTCTCAACACCGACTTCATCGACAACTCGGCGGGCGTGAACTGCTCGGACGTCGAGGTCAACCTCAAGATCCTGCTCAACGCGGCGATGCACGACGGCGAACTGACGCGCGCCGCACGCAACCGGCTGCTGGTGCGCATGACGGACGAGGTGGCGGGGCTGGTCCTGCGCAACAACTACCTGCAGAGCCAGGCCATCAGCACCATCGGGCTGCGCGCCGTGCAGCGCCTGGGCGAGTATGCGTTCGTGATCAAGGCGCTGGAGCGCGCGGGCGACCTGAACCGCGCGCTCGAGTACCTGCCTTCCGACGAGGAGATCGCCGAGCGTCGCAAGGCCGGCGAGGGCCTCACGCGTCCCGAGCTCGCCATCACCCTGAGCTACAGCAAGATCTGGCTGTACCGGGCGCTGATCCAGACGGACGTGCCGGAGGATCCGTTCCTCTCCGGCGAGCTCGACCGCTACTTCCCCGCGGCGATCCAGGAGAAATTCGCGGCGCGCATCCGCCGGCACCGCCTGCGCCGCGAGATCATCGCCACCGCCATCACCAACAGCCTGATCAACCGCATGGGGCCGGTATTCGCGATCCGCGCGCGCGAGGACAGCGGAGCCTCCGCCGCCGACATCGCACGCGCGTACTCGATCGCCCGCGAGGTGTTCGCCGCGCGCGATCTCTGGTTGCGCATCGAGGCGCTGGACAACCGCATGTCGGCCGACGCGCAGTACTCGGTGATGCTCGACATCTCGCGGCTGCTGCGTCAGGCCACCTACTGGTTCCTCTCGAACCGGCGGCGCAACCTCGACATCGAGGCCAGCGTCCGGCGCTATTCACCCAAGATCGACGAGCTGTATCGCGAGATCGCGTCGAACCTGGGCGAGAGCGAGAAGACCCAGCATGCGGCGCGGCGCAAGCGCCTGGTCGCCGATGGCGTGCCGGAGGCGCTGGCCGCGCGGTTGTCCGTCATCGAGCCGCTCCATGCCGCGCTCGACCTGGCCGAGGTGGCCACGGATGCGCGCCTGCCGGTGACCTTCGCGGCGCGCGCCTACTACGAGATGGGCGAGCGACTGGGGCTGTCCTGGCTGCGCCAGCAGATCGAGTCGCTGGCCGTCGAGGGCCAGTGGCAGGCGGTCGCGCGAGCCTCGCTGCGTGACAACCTGTACGCCCTGCATCGCCGGCTCACCGCGAAAGTCCTGGGCGAGTCCGGGTCGAAGCCTGAGGTTCGGCTGGAACGCTGGATGCGCCGGCACCCGGCCGAGATCGACGCGCTGAAGCGCGTGCTGGTGGACATGCGCACCAGCGCCACGCCCGATTTCGCCACGCTGTCGGTGGCGCTGCAGTCGGTGCGCCGCATCGGCGGCGACCCCGCCTGACCGTTTCCTTCAATTCGAAGACGAGGATGATCGCGTGAGTGGAAAACTGATCCTGGTCCGCCATGGCCAGAGCACCTGGAATGTCGAGAACCTGTTCACCGGCTGGCACGATGTCGACCTGTCCGACCTCGGCCGCGTGGAAGCGGCGCAGGCCGGCCGTGAACTGCAGAAGGAAGGGCTCGAGCCTGCCATCGCCTTCACCTCGGTGCTGAAGCGCGCGATCCGCACGCTGTGGATCATCCAGGACACGATGGACCGGATGTGGCTGCCGGTGGAGCGCGACTGGCGCCTGAACGAGCGGCATTACGGCGCACTGCAGGGCCTGAACAAGGCGCAAACGGTGGAGAAGCACGGCGAGGCGCAGGTGAAGATCTGGCGCCGCAGCTACGACATTCCCCCGCCCGCCCTGTCGCTGGACGACCCGCGTCATCCGCGCTTCGACCGCCGTTACGCCGGCATCGACCCCAGGCTCCTGCCGGCCACCGAGTCGCTCAAGGACACCCTCGCGCGCGTGCAGCCGTTCTGGCAGTTGCGCATCGCCCCGGCGCTGTCGGCCGGGCGGGACGTGCTGGTCGTCGCGCACGGCAACTCACTGCGCGCGCTGGTCAAGATGCTCGATGGCATGTCCGAATCGGAGATCGTGGAGTTCAACATCCCCACCGGCATCCCCATCCTCTACGACCTGGATGACAGTCTCGCCTCGCGCGGCCGGAGATTCCTGGGTGATGCGGCGGCGATCGCCGCCGCACAGGACGCGGTGCGCCGCCAGACCGAGAAGAAGTGACGGCAGGCCCCGGACGGGGCCCAGCCCGTCGCACCTACCGGGCGCTGCGATAGTCGGGCTTGCGCTTGGCGAGGAAGGCGGCGATGCCCTCGCGGCCTTCCGCGCTCGCGCCCTGGCCGGAGATGGTGCGCGCCTCCAGGGCGAGCTGGGTCTCGAGCGCACCGGCCGTTGCCGCCAGCATTCTCTTCACGCCGCCATACGCGCCGGTCGGCCCGGCCGCGAGCTTCTGCGCGAGTGCCAGCGCCGTCGACACCACTTCCGCATCGGGCACGACCTGGTTGAGGAGACCCCAGTCCAGGGCCTCCTCGGCACTGAGCACGCGGTTGGTGAGCATGAGCTCGGCGGCACGGCGCACGCCGACCAGTCGCGGCAGGAAGAAGGTCGTGCTGCCATCGGGCGTCAGGCCCACGCCCGTATAGGCCATCGTGATCCGGGTCCCCTGCGCCGCGATGGCGATGTCCGCCATCGCCAGCAACCCCACCCCGGCTCCCGCCGTCGTGCCGTTCACGGCCGCGATGACCGGGGCGTCCATCTGCGTGAACACGCCGATGGCGCCGTGCAGGTGCGTGGTCAGTTCGAGCAGGAAGCGCTGCAGGTCCGCACCGGACTCCTGCATGCCGCGCAGGTCGCCACCGGCGCAAAACGCCTTGCCGGCGCCCGTCAGCACGACGGCACGCACCTGGCGGTCGTTCGCGCAGGCGAGCGCCGCGTTCAACAGGTCGCGGCCCATCGCAAGGCTCAAGGTGTTCATCGCCTCGGGCCGGTTCAGGGTCAGCAGCGCGACGCCGTCACGCACGTCGAGTGTCAGCGTGGAATACATGGGGATCAGCCGTCGGGCGCGATGGTGACCTTGAGGTTGTCGAGCGCGGGCGTGAACTCGACCTGGCAGGACAGGCGCGAGGTCTTCGCGCGGTAGTCGGTGAGCTCGGTGAGCAGTTCCTGCTCGTCGCTCTGCTTCTTCGGCAGGCGGTCCACCCAGGCCTCGTCCACGTAGATGTGGCAGGTGGCGCAGGAGCACAGCCCGCCGCAGATGGCGGCAACGCCGTAGTCGAGTTCCCGCAGGATCTCCATCACCTTCAGCCCGGGCTTGGCATCGATCACGTGCTCCTTGCCGTCCCGGTCCACCACCGTCATCTGCGCCATCGAGTTCTCCTGTCACCCGCCCAATGCGGGCCAGCTAGTGTGCCGCAAGTCGCAGGCTCGGGCCACCGGGGCATGGCGCGACGGGAATGCGTTCAATTCTGCCCATCGCCTGCGCCCCGCACGAGCAGCGCCCACAGCTCCCCGAGCGCATCGTGGAAGGGCAGCAGCAGGCGCAGGTGCGACAGTTCCCCGGGCGTGGGTGCGCGCCGCAGGCAGGCGCGCAGGAGCGCTTCGCTCCCTGCGGGGTCGAGCCCCGCGGACCTCGACCAGTGGGCCAGATCCCACAGCGGATCACCCAGGTGAGCGTACTCCCAGTCGAGGAGCACCAGCTGCCCGCCGGTATCGAGCAGGTTGCTGCGATGCAAGTCGCTGTGGCACAGGCACACCGCCGCCGGATACCGGGCGCAGGCATCGAGTACCGGTTGCGCCACGGCATCCAGGGACGAGAGTCGCGTGAGCACACCGGCCGGCAACGGGCGGGCCGAGAGTTGCCGGCGGTAGGCGTCCCACCACGCCTGCAGGCTGATCTCGCGCAGCGGGGGCGCCACGCGCAGTGCCTGCACCTCGCGCAGCAGCCGGGCGATGCGCGCGGTGGCAGCCGGTTCGAGGCACTCCTCGGCCGTCCAGGTCCGCCCCTCCACCCAGCGCGTGACCAGCACCCCGGCACCGGCATCGCCGGTGACCAGCGGTGGCGCAATTCCGCGAGCCGCGGCCGCGGCGATCACTCGCATCTCCCATCCCCGGTCGAGGAGCGATGCCAGTCCCTCGTGGCCCTTGCCTGCCGTCACGCGCAGGACGTAATCATCGCCGTCACGGTGAACGCGAAAGCTCCGGTTGACCGCGCCTGAGGCCAGCGGGGAGATCGCCGGCTCATCCGTTCCCGGGACCCAGCGCCGCGCCAGCATCCGGATGTCCGGCTCATCCATGTGCGGCCGGTTCGCCGGCGGCGACGTCGAGTGAAACCCGCCATTGCCGCAAGCCCTGGAAGATGAGCACGAGGTACAGCAGGAACAGGAGCATGGTGGCGTACAGGGAGCGGGTGAAGTACAGGACGGCGGCGGCGGAGTCGATCGCCAGCCACCAGTGCCAGTTCTCGTACACCTTGCGCGCCACCAGGAAGGTGGCGAACACGCTCGACCAGGTGACCAGTGAATCCGCGAAAGGCCAGGCAGCCGCGGTGTTCGCCGCCAGCCAGCGCGAGCTGGCCAGGGAGATGAGGATCACGGCGGCCGCCGCGGCCGCGTGGCGGCGCCACGGCCAGCGATGCACCCGCAGCGCACCCTCGCCGCGCCGCGCGCGCCATTGCCACCAGCCGTACACGGCCATGAGGGCGTAGAAGGCGTTCAGGAGCGACTCCATGTACAGGTGGGCCCGGTGCAGCACCAGCACGTACAGCAGCGAACTCACGAACGCGGCCGCCCAGCACCACACCGATTCGCGGATGGCGAGCACGAGGTAAGCCAGCGCGAGCAGCACCGCCAGGCCTTCCGCAGGGCTGGTGGCGCGCAGCGCCGCCAGCAGCTGCGCAAGGAACGCTCCCGTCACGGCGGCCCGAGGCCCGGGATCACTTTCATCACGAACACCGGCCTCGGGCCCCGCTCGGCCGAGGCCTGCATCTCGGTGGCGAGCACGCGCATGAGCTCATCCAGCGGCCCGAACACCTGGGTGCTCATGGCATTGGTGATCACGCGCAACCCCGGATACGCGTTCAGGCGATCGATGAAGGCCTGGATGGGCGGGATGTAATCCGCATTCAGCGGGTACAGGCTGATCTCGATGGCGGCTTGCATGCGAAGCTCCTGGTTCAGAACTGGAAAGTGGCGGTCATGCCGACCTGGCGCGGATCGCCCCAGCGCACGTACAGCTTGTTCGGGAAATCCGGCGGCTCATCGCCGAAATAGAATCCGCGCACGGCATAGCGGCGGTCGAACACATTGTGGGCCCACAGGCTCGCCGACCAGCGTCGTCCCTCGAAGCCCGCCCGCAGGTTGAGCAGCGTGTAGGCGCCCGAGCGCTGGTCGTGGCTGGCATCGAAGTAGAAGGAATCCTTCCCTGACCAGTCGGCCCGCAGGTACCAAGGTCCCGACACGCGCCAGGTGGCGCTGAGCGAGAAGTCGTAGCGAGGCGCATGGGCCTGGTCGCGGCCGCTCAGGTTACGCTCGCCGTACAGGTAGTCTTCATACTTCGTGCGCAGCAGCCCGAGCGTGGCGGCCACCGAGAGCGCCGCTCCGGGCTCCCAGCGCAGGGTTTCCTCCAGCCCGTAGTTCACGCCGCTCGCGGCGTTGTCGGTGTAGTAGTGGAAGGACAGCGGATCGACGCAGGCCGATCCGTCCGGATTGCGCGGCCCGTTCGGGCAGGTGGGCGATGGCGCCTGGAAGCTGGTGCCGACCTGCTGGTCGCGCCGTCTCGCGTAGAACAGCGTCACATCGCTGCTCAGCCGCGCGGAGGGCCAGCTCCGGCGCCAGCCCGTCTCGAGATTCCACAGATACTCAGGCTGGAAGCGGCGCCGGGAGGGATCGAGGTCCGTGCCGATGTTGAAGCCGCCCGCCTTGTAGCCGCGGGAGAGCGACAGGTAGCCGGTGGAGTGTTCCGAGAACTCGCGGCGCAGCGCGAGCTGGCCGCCCAGCATGGAGTCGCGCGGATCGAAGCCGAGACCGCTGCTGTCGGCATAGTGCGCCTGGCGCCGCTCGGCGCGCAGTCCGGCGGTGAGCACCCAGCCCGGATGCAGCGTGAGGTCGGCCTGCGCGTAGGCGGCGAGGCTGGTGGCGTGGTAACGGCTCACCAGCCGGCTGTCGAGGGGCTCGAGGTCGAGGTACTGTCCCTGGTCATGCTGCGCGTTGTCCTCGCTCAATCGCAGGGCATACAGTCCCGCCACCCACTCGGCCGCCCCGGCACTGCCCAGCAGGCGAAGATCCTGCGACAGCGTCGCGCGCGTCCGGTTCGTGGCGGAGAAGTACTGGTAGGGTGCATACGGCGCCCAGTCCGTGTCGTTTCCCCAGTCACCATCGAAGCTCGAGACGATGCGCGAATGGGCGTACGAACTGATGCTCACCAGCCGCAGCGCGCGCCGTGCCTGCCACTCGATGCGCAGTGCGCCCGCGCCGGAACGTTGCGAGTCCCGTCCCGGCTGGTCGGAACGCGTGTTCAGCGAATTGTCGATGGCGAAGGCATCGTAGCCATCGTCGATGTCCACCAGCATGCCGGTCAGATGCACATCCAGCGACTCGTCAGGGTGGAACCTGAGCTTCGCGCGGTAGGTGGCCTCATCGCGCGCATTGGTATCGTGCCGCCGCAGGTACACATCGTGGCGGAAGCCATCGCTGCGTTCGCGCTGCGCGACCAGGCGGAAGGACCATGCCTCGCTTCCGGCCAGCGGCCCGCCGATCATGGCGCCGGCGCCCCACAACGCATCCTCTCCCGCGCTGCCCTGCACGCGTGCCTGCCACTCCGGGACGGCCTGCTCGGTGTCCAGCGAGATGAGGCCGGCGAGCGCATTGGCGCCGTAGCGCGTGCCCTGCGGCCCGCGCAGCACCTCGACCGAACGCGTGTCGAACAGCGTGGCCGGCATGCCCACTCCGCTGAAGTCGATGTCATCGATCAGGAAGCCCACTGACGGGTTGGGCGCACCCTGGTACTGTTCGAGTTCACCGATGCCGCGGATCTGGAAATAGCGCGGGCGCGAACTGCCACCGGCAAAGTTGAGATTGGGCACCAGCGGCAGCAGTTCCTCGAAGTGCTGGACGCCGGCCCCGCGCAACGTGCGCTCATCGAGCACGCTGACGCTGGCGGGCACGGCGGACAGCGGCATGTCCTTGAGACCCGCGGTGACGATGATCTCCTGCAGTTCGTCCGGCGCGGGCGCAATACCTTTCGGCCAGGCCGCGCCGGTGATCGACAGGAGGATGAGAAAGGCCGTGAATCGCGACATACCTGCTCCCTACGCCGGTACTAACCGGATCAGGTTCAACGGGTTCGCGGTCACTCCCGCGTCTCAGGTCGCTCGACGACCACCCCAGGGCGGGCATCAGTGTAGCGGCGCGGCGGTGTGCGTGCAAAGATTCGCCGCATGCGGATTTTCCAGGTCGATGCCTTCACCCGCCAACCCTTCACCGGCAACCCGGCCAGCGTCGTGCTCGGCGCGCAAGGACGGCCGGATGCCACGCTCGGCGCCATCGCGCGCGAGTACCGCCACGCCGAGGTCGCCTTCGTACTGCCCCCGGAGGGTCCCGATCACGACCTGAAGGTGCGCTTCTTCAATGCCCGCCGGGAAGCGCCCTTCGTCGGGCATGCGACCCTGGCGGCCCACGCGGTGCTGCTGGCGCAGGGATTGCATCGGCCCGGCATCTCGCGGCAGAAGTCCGGCACCGGCATCCTCGAGGTGCGAACCAGCGAGGGCGATGGCGGCCTGCAGGTCGAGTTTCGCCAGGAGGCGCCATCCTTCGAGCCACCGCTCACCGCCGCGCAGGCAGGACGAGTCGCCAGGGCCCTGGGACTGTCGCCGGGTGAGCTGCACCCGCGCCTGCCGGCGCTGATCGCACGCAAGGGAAGCACCCGGCTGCTGCTGCCGGTGTCAGGGCCTGGCGTGCTGGATGACCTGGCCCCGGATGTCGCGGCGTTGCTCGGGCTCGGCGTGGAACTCGGTGCGGAAGGCTTCTTCGTGTTCGCGCCGGCGCGTGATGCCGCCGGCGTGCGGACCGTTTCGCGCATGTTCTGCCCGATCATCGGCATCGACGAGGATCCGGTGAGCGGCAACGCCCACGCCATGCTCGCCAGGCTCCTGTGGGACGCTGGCGAGCTGGATGCCGCGGACCCGGCCTTCATCGGCCACCAGGGAGCGCAGCTTCACCGCCCCGGCGAAGTCCAGGTGCGGCTCGAGATCGAGGCAGGCGCGATGCGCGCCGCGCGCATCGGCGGCGCCGCGGTGATCGTGAGCGAAGGCCTGCTCACCGGCTTCTGAGTCCAGGGGAACCCATGTCCGAACCAGCATTCCAGCGTGTCGCCACGGCAACGGAGGTGCCCGAGGGCCGCATGATCGAGGTGAAGCTGGGCGAGCGCTCGCTGGTCATCTGCCATACGCGCGAGGGTTGGTACGCGCTGGACAACATCTGCACGCACGCCTTTGCGCGCATGACCGAGGGCCGGCTGCGCGGCCACCGGCTCATCTGCCCGCTGCACGGCGCCTCGTTCGACTGCCGGACCGGCGCGGTGCTCGCGCCACCCGCCTCCGAACCGCTGCGGCGCTACGCCGTCCGCCTCAACGGCAATGACATCGAGGTCGCGCTTCAGCCGTAGGTGCCGGCGTCGATCTCGATGAGCATCGGGGCTCGCCGGCGGGCGAACTCACCGATGGCCTCGCCAAGTCCGGCCACGCGGCTCACCTTGAGATACGGCAGGTCGTAGGCCTGCGCCAGCCGGTCGAGCGCAGGAGGTGCAAGGTCGACGGCCGTGGGCGCGACACCGGCATCGATCATCGAGGTCTTGATCTCGCCGAAACCGCGGTTGTTCCAGACGATCAACGCCACCCAGCCACCGAGGTCGCGCAGCGTGCCCAGCTCCTGCAGCGTGAACTGCAAGCCGCCATCGCCGGCCAGCGCGACCACCGGGCGCCGGGGCTGCGCCAGCGATGCACCGTTCGCCGCCGGCAATGCATAGCCGAGCGTGCCGAAGCCGCTGGAGGAATTGAACCAGGAGCGAGGGCTGGCCGCCGAATAGGCCAGATTCCCCGCATACACCGGCTGGGTGGAGTCGCCG
>JAXMGQ010000051.1:0-38440 GCA_046347195.1 Steroidobacteraceae bacterium | reverse complement strand
GTCTTCCTCTCGAGCTACTACGATGCCCCCGCCACCTGGATCATCCTGGCGCTCACGGCGCTGGTGCTGGCCGCGCTCGCTGCGCGCGCCCTGCGCGCGTTCAGCGGCCAATCGCAGCTCCGCGCGGTGTTGGTGGGGCTCATCTCCTGCGTGCTGCTGTGGCAGCTCACGGACGCCGCGAACGTCAGCGCTAGCGTCTGGTACACACCCGAGGATGCGGCCGGCGAGGACGCCGAGTGGGTCGATACCGAACGCACCCTGTACAATCAGCCCGCACGCATCGACGCGGCGCTGGCACACGTGGCGCGGCACGACGGGAGCGCACCGCAAGCCTACATGGTCGGCTTCGCGGGTGTGGGCGAGCAAAGGGTCTTTGCCGGCGAGATCGAACTCGCCGCGCGCGTCATCGGCGAGCGTTATCAGAGCACCGGCCGCACGCTGCTGCTGGTGAACGACGATCGCGATCTCGAGTCACGCCCCCTGGCGACGGTGACCGGCCTCGAGCGCGCGCTCAAGGGCGTCGCAGCGCGCATGGACCCCGAGCAGGACATCCTCTTCCTGGTGCTCTCCTCGCACGGGTCGGAGGACCCCGCCATCGCGGTGTCGAACGCCTCCCTGTCGCTGAACCAGCTCGATGCGACGGCGCTGAGCGATGCACTGCAGGCCTCCGGGATCCGCTGGAGGGTGATCATCATCTCGGCCTGCTATTCCGGCGGGTTCATTCCGCCGCTGCGCGATGACCACACCATCGTGCTGACGGCCGCCGCGGCGGACCGCACCTCCTTCGGTTGCGGGAGCGATCGCGACCTCACCTACTTCGGTGAAGCCTTCTTCCGTGATGCGCTGCCCGGAGCGCATTCGCTCGAGGAGGCATTCGAGCGCGCGAACGCCTCGCTGTCGCGCCGCGAATCACGCGAGCACGAGGCGCCCTCGCATCCGCAGGCGTTCTTCGGAAGCCAGATGGCAGCGCGGCTGCGCGAATTCGAACAGCGTCATCGCGCGCCGCTGCGCGCCAGCATCCAGCGATAGCCATCGGACCGCCCAGGCGGCCTCGGCCGGCTCCGCATCAATGCACGGTCTTGGGTTTGCGAAACTTGAGCAGGAACTGGTCGGTCTTGCCGCGCACCTGGGGATCGAACACCTTCAGCGTGTGGGTGTCGGCCGGCTCGTGCAGCAGCTCGCTCTGTCCGTCGAGCTTGAACCCGGCGGCGCTGGCTTCGTCGATGACCGTCTGCGACTCGATGCGATGGAGCGTGGAGGTATCACGCGCGCCGGAACCGGTCTGCGCCTCGTGGTCGATGACGAGATACACCCCGCCAGGCTTCAGCGCATCGAACACGGCCTTGTTGAATGCACGCAGGTCGAGTCCCTGGGCGTTGTGCAGGTCGTGATAGTTCTGTGCAGTGAACACCAGGTCGAGATTGCGGGGCAGGTCCAGCGCCCGCATGGGCTGCGCCAGCACGCTGACATTGGCGAAGTGAGCGTCGGCAGCCACGGCTCGGGCGGCCGCGGAACGATCGGGCGCATCTGCCGGCGCGTCGGCCGGCTTTGCCGGCGCCACGGCGTAGAGATGGCCCGAGGGTCCCACCGCCAGGCTCAGCACCCGCGTGAAGTAGCCTCCGCCGGGTATCAGCTCGGCGACCTTCATTCCCGGCCTGAGTCCCGCGAAATCCAGGGTTTGCGCAGGCTTGCGCTCCGCATCCCGCCCCCGGTCCTCCGCCGGCCTCGCAGGGTCCGACACGGCCGAGGTGAGGAAGGATGGCGGTTTCGCGGTGGCCGCCAGGGACACCGCCAGGACCAGCAGCATGGTAGATCTTACAATTCGAGTTCGCATGGTGAATGACTTCCTCGAGATGCCGGTGGCGGAAGTCCGCGACGATACCTCGAATGCGTTCTCCTGCACATTATCCGGCGTCCCACGTTAGGATGGGCATCCGGCCTCGCCTCGAAGCGGCCGGGGCACTACTATATTCATTCGGACGGGTATGCAACAAAACCCGCGCGTTGCCAGTCTTACATTGCATCGATAACGAGCCAGGCACGATCCTCATGTTGATACTGACCCGCAAGAGCGGCGAAACCATCCGCATCGGCGATTCCATCGCAGTCACGGTGCTCGAGGTAAAGGGCACGCAGATCCGCCTTGGGATCGACGCGCCCAAGGACGTCGTCGTGGATCGCGAGGAAGTCGCCCTGCGCAAGAAGGCGGAGCGCGAAGCGAAGTAGCGGGCGCTCGGGGCTCGCGGAACCTTCGGAAAACCTTCGGGGTACCCTTCCAACCCCATCGCCCGCGCCGGCACGTTTCACTCCAGCAAGCAGCCACTGAAGGACGCGTCCCGAATCGCAGGATGCGCCCGGTGAGCTGCCGCGAAGGAGTGCTGCCATGCTCGCCCTGCGTGTTCTGACGATCCCCTTCTCCGCCGATCGGTCCGCGGCCCTGCTCGCCGTGGCATTGCTGCACATCGGCGCGGCCGTGGCCTTCTACTCGGGTCTCATGAGCCACACGTTGATGAAGCCCACCGGCCCCCTCGAGATTTCCCCCGTGGCGCCCCGCCCGGCCGTACCGCCACCCAGGATCGAGGTCCACCCTGCCCGGCTCGCATCGGACACGCTCGAGATTCCCCAGCCCTCAGTGCCGTTTGCAGCATCCGATGATTCGCAGGCGCCGGTCGTCGTGGCCGCCGCCACCGGCAGCGGCGCCGCGACACCCGCGATCCCAGTGCCTGCCGTCACGACCCGCGCGAGGCCGGATCCCCGCCACCCGTTCAAGGTGGGCCGGGACAATTATCCCGATGCCGCGATTCGCGCGGGCCAGGAAGGCCGCTGCGTGGTCGACTTCAGCGTCGACCCGGACGGCCGGATCGGTGCGCCGAGGCTCACGGTGGGCACAGGATTCGCGCTGCTGGATGCAGCGTGCCTGTCGGCCGTTCGCGGCCAGCGCATGATCCCGGCGACCTCGGACGGCCGCCCGGTCGCGAGCCATGTCTCCCTTCCCATCTCCTGGAAGATCGCACACGACTGACATCCCGCTGCGCATGGCGTTCGCCCGCAGGGGGCACACGCCATGCGCAGCCCCGCGTCCGGCTTGGACGACCCCGCGCGCTTCGGCATACTGCGTCCAGGCTCGTTGAGGGGGATGCAATCATGGTGCGATCGTGGTTCCCGATGGCCGTGCTGCTCGGCCTGCTCGCAGGTCCCGCCGGCGCCACCGATGCGGCGATGTCGCGCATCAATGGCAATTGGCTGACCGAACCCAAGGACGGGATCATCCAGCTCAGCGTCGATGCGCAGGGCAACCTGCAGGGTCGCATCGTCGGTGGCAACCATCCGGGCCGCAAGGACGACCAGAATCCCGATCCGGCCCTGCGTGCGCGCGAGCTGCGCGGCCAGGTGATCCTCAAGGACATGCACTACGAGGGCAATGGCCGCTGGTCCGGCGGCACCATCTACAAGCCCGACAATGGCAAGACCTACAAGTGCCGCGTGGAGCTGGCCGAGGACGACACGTTGAAGGTCCGCGGCTTCATCGGCTTCTCGCTCCTGGGCATCACGCAGAAGTGGACCCGCTACACCGGCACCTCGATGACCCTGCCATGAGCAAGCGCATCGACATCGCCACCGCCAAGAAGCAGGTCGGCTCCAGCTACCCTGCCCCCTTCGATGAACCCTGCGCGCAGCGCGTGCGCCATCGCCTCGGGGACGCCGCCGGCCTCACGCAGTTCGGCGTGAACCGGCTGCACCTGCCGCCCGGCGCGTGGTCGAGCCAGCGGCACTGGCACACGCAGGAGGATGAGTTCCTGATCGTGCTGGCCGGCGAAGTCGTGCTCGTGACGGATGGCGGCGAGGAAGTGCTGCGCGCCGGCGATTGCGCCGGGTTCAGGGCCGGCGATGCCGATGGACATCACCTGCAGAACCGCAGCCAGCAGGAAGCGCTGGTGCTGGAGGTCGGCACGCGCCGCACCGCCGAAGATGAAGCCTGGTATCCGGACATCGACCTCAAGGCCCTGAAAGGCCGCGCAGGTTTCGCCCATCGCGATGGCCGCCCCTACCCTGCCGACAAGAAGTGATCACCATGCGTCCGACCTCCCTGCTCCTGGCCTGCCTGTTCGCTGCGAGCCTGCCCGTTCAGGCTGCCACCAGCCTGTTGCTGCAGAACGCGCGCATCATCGATGGCACCGGCAAGGCCGCCTTCAACGGCGATGTGCGCCTCGAATCCGGCCGCATCAGCGCCCTCGCCGCCCACCTCGAGCCCAGGCCCGGTGAGGAACGGCGCGATGTGCGGGGACTGACGCTGGCGCCGGGCTTCATCGACATGCACAGCCACGCGGACCGGGGCCTGCTGCAGGATCTCGATGCCGCCACCCAGACGCGGCAGGGCCTCACCACCATGCTGGTGGGACAGGATGGGCAATCCAATTTTCCGCTGAAGGACTGGCTCGCGAAGCTCGAGTCCACGCCCGCGGCGATCAACGTGGCCAGCATGGTGGGCCATGCCACGGTGCGTCAGCAGGTGATGGGCAAGGACTTGTTCCGGCCCGCCACGCCCGCGGAGGTCCAGAAGATGAAGGGCGTGCTCGCCACGGAACTCCTGGCGGGCGGCTTCGGCATCTCGACGGGCCTCGAGTACGAGGAAGCGCATTTCTCGACCACGGCGGAGGTGATCGAACTCTCACGCGTCGCCGCGGGAAGCAAGGGCTTCTACATCTCCCACGTGCGCGATGAGGGAAACGATGTCTTCAAGTCCTTCGAGGAAATCCTCGCCATCGGTCGGGACGCGAAGCTCCCCGTGGAGATCACCCACATCAAGCTCGCCGCACCCGGTGTCTGGCATCAGGCGGCCGCGCGCATGCCCGCGATCTTCGCGCGCGCCCGCCAGGAACACATCAACCTTCGCGCCGATGTCTACCCCTACACGTACTGGCACTCGACCATCCGCGTCCTGGTGACCGACCGGGACTTCTTCAATCCCGCCAAGGTGGCCAAGGGCCTCGCCGACAACGGCGGCGCACAGAACATCCGGCTGGCGAAGTACACCCCGGACCCGGGCGTTGCGGGCAAGACGCTGGCGGAGATCGCGAAGATCTGGAAGATGAGCGAGGTCGATGCGTACATGCGCATCGTCAAGGCCACCCTGGCCGAGGTGGCCTCGCCCGATGTCGATATGGAGAGCATCATCGGCGCCTCCATGACCGAGGACGATGTCCGCTGGTTCATCGACCAGACGCAGATCGCCTTCTGCAGCGACGGTGAACTGCATGGCGCTCATCCGCGTGGCGCCGGTTCGTTCCCGCGCGTGCTGGGCCGCTATGTCCGCGAGCAGAAGGTGCTGCCGCTGGAACAGGCCGTGCACAAGATGACGGGACTGCCTGCGAGTTACCTGGGCCTTGCGGATCGCGGCCGCATCGCACCCGGCATGGTCGCTGATCTCGTGCTGTTCGATGCCGCCACAGTACTCGACCAATCCACCATCGAGCACCCGGAAGCTGCGCCGGTGGGTATCCCCTACGTGATGACCAGCGGCGAGTGGGTGATCGCCGAGGGCAAGCCCACGGGCCATCACCCGGGCAAGGTGCTGCGCCCAGCCCACTGAACCACGCCGGTCATCTCAATCCGCTGAATTGAGCCTTCGGCTGAATTTACTCATGGGCCCGGCGTCGCCGCGCGCCGGAGCGCTTACGTCTCGCGGCGGTGGTTCGCCTGGCCGGCACCTTCTTGCCGGCGCGGCGCGCCTCGGACAGCCCGATCGCGATCGCCTGCTTGCGGCTGGTGACCTTCTTCCCGGAGCGGCCACTGCGCAGCGTGCCCTCCTTGCGCTCGTGCATGGTGCGCTTCACGGCCCGCTGGCTCGCCTTGCTGTACTTTCTCGGCATGTGCTCCTCCGTTGTCAGGCCACGCTGGCGCTGACTTGCTCAACCTCGATGTCGATTTCGCCTCGACGGGCGCCGTTCTCGAGCTCTCGCTTCCGCGCCCGGATGCGCTCAGCCAGTTCCGCCAGGTCCATGTCGGATTTCTTCGCCTCCGAGAACATGCCGGAGGGCTTCTCCTCTTCCTTCACGTGATGGCGAATCATCTCCGACAGCACGGTCACACGCGCATCGAAGTAGTCATCCTCCGGGGATGAGCTCTCGATCTCCTCGATCAACCGCTTGGCACCGTCGTGTTCGACGATGGCTTCGTGGTGCACATCGGTGTCGCTCGTGGCCTCGAGAAAGGCGGGATAGAAGATCTCCTCCTCCACGGTCATGTGTGCACGAAGTGCCCCGCAGATGCTGGCCGCGAGTCTCGCCTTTCGGTCGGCCGATCGTGCATTGTCGAATTCCGCAAACCACTTCTCGACCTGGCGGTGGTCAGCCTTGAGCAATGCAATGGCATCGGACTTCCCGCCGCCACTGGAAGATCTGCGGGGTCTCGCCTTCGATTGATCCATGATGGACTCCTGCTGCGAATGTCGTTCGGTGCATCGATGGTCCGTGGGTGGAAGCCCTCACACAGTCGGACGACATCGACTTCCGGCGTGAGAATCCGCGGCGCCTTTCACGCACGCCGATCGATGATCGATCACCGCGTTTGATGATCAGCGTGCCGGCAAGCGGCCTTCGTGTGGCGTGCGCGCCGCCCGCTGCTTCGCACGGCGCAGATCGGCAACCAGTGCGGCGCGCAGTTCGCGCCCCGCATCGCCGCGCGCCCTCAGGACGGACTCAGGAACTCGAGCAGCGGCTTGCCATCGCGTGAGTTCTCCGCGATCACCTTCAGCGTGACCAGCAGGGGCGTGGCGAGCGCGATGCCGGGGATGCCCCAGAAGAAGCCGCCGAACCACAATGCCAGGAACACGATGACCGGATTCAGGGCGAGGCGCCGGCCGACGAGCAAGGGTTGTACGACCTGCCCTTCCAGCGTGGCGAGCGCGAGGTAGGTGCCGGTCACGGCCAGCACATGGCTCAGGGAGTTGAACGAGACGATGGCGACGGAAGTCAGCAACAGGAGCGTGGTGGCAGAACCCGCATAGGGAATGAAGTTCAGCACCGCCGCCACCGTGCCCCACAGCACCGGACTCGGCATCCCGAGCGCCCACATGGACAGCGCCGTGGCGCTGCCCAGCCCGAGATTGATCAGCGCCGTGGTGAGATAGAAGCGGCCCACCTCGCCGCGCAGCTTCTCGATGATCTCCAGGGCGTGCGCCGCCTTCACATCAGCTGAAAGAGCCGAGGTCAGCCGCGCCAGCATCGGCGGGCCGCCGGACAGCAGGAACACCGTCAGG
The DNA here is from genome assembly GCA_046347195.1 of Steroidobacteraceae bacterium. Classification (GTDB taxonomy): domain Bacteria; phylum Pseudomonadota; class Gammaproteobacteria; order Steroidobacterales; family Steroidobacteraceae; genus TMP-86. The sequence goes on along the minus strand of JAXMGQ010000051.1, from coordinate 31,182 downwards.
ATGACCACGGTGACGAGGCTCACCACCGCCACGCGGGTCGCGCCCAGCAGCATGACCGGTGCGTTCTGCGGCGGTATCGCCGTGACCGTCGGTGTCGCCGGCCGGTGCGTGCTGCTGAGGTTGCCCGCGCTGTTGCGGATCTCCTCGATGCGGTCCATCACTGCCGCCACGGGGCGGATCTTCTGCTTCACCACGCGCATGGTCTGCGGCGCCGAGGCAAACCACTGCTGGGCGGGCACGGTGACGAGGTTCAGCATCCCGGCGATGGCGCCGAGCAGGGCCAGCATGATCAGGACGGCGGTCAGGCCGCGCGGCACATGCTTGCGGAACATCCCTTCCACGGGACCCGACAGCACGAGCGAGAGCAACCCTGCGAAGACCACCGGGATGAACGCCTCGCTCCCCACATACAAGACCGCCCCGATGCCCAGGACGAACAGTCCTCTCGATGCCGAGAAGCGCGAACTCGCCACCGCGGGCGGCAGCCGGTGCACCGTGGCCCCCTTGATTTTGTGCAACATGCGTTGTTCTCCCTTCATCCGATGTTCTTCGTGGCCGTCTCGAGCGCCTGTCCCCGCCTCGAGCCGCGTTGGTGTGCGAAGGCACGCGTGAATTCGGCGCCGAGCAGGAACACCTGCGCCGAGTAATAGACCCACACCAGCAGGACGGCCAGCGAGCCCGCCGCACCGAAGGTGCTGGTGATGCCGCTCGTGCCGAGATAGACGCCGATGAGCTCCTTGCCGATCTCGAACAGCAGCGCCGTGACGATGGCGCCAATACCCACGTCACGCCAGGCGATGCGCGCCCGCGGCAGGAACTTGAAGATCATGGCGAACAGGAAGGTGAGCACACCGAAGCTCACCACCGCATTCAGCGTCTTCAGCGTGTACTTCCAGCCGTCGAAGACCGGACCCCACCACAGGCCGAGCGCACTGAGCGCGGCACTCAGGGCGAGCGAGACCGCCAGCAGGAATCCCAGGCCCAGGATCATGCCGAAGGACAGCAGGCGCGTGCGCAGCAGGTTCCACCAGCCGGCGGCCTTCTGCGCCGGAGAGACTCCCCAGATGCGATCGAGTGCGCTCTGCAGTTCGCCGAAGACACTCGTCGCGCCGATCAGCAGCGCACCGGTGCCGATGATGGCCGCCAGTCCGCTGCGCTGCGACTCGGCCACACCTCGCAACATCTCCTCGATGGCCCGCTCGCCAACCGGACCCAGCAGGGCCGCGAGCTGCGCCAGGATCTGCGCCTGCGCCGTCGAGCGGTCGAACACCAATCCCGCCACCGCGATCACGATCAGCAGGAGCGGTGCGATGGAAAACACCGTGTAGTAGGAGATCGCCGCACCCATGCTGGGTGCGTAGTCCCCGCTCCAGGCGAGCACGGTGGTGCGCAGCAGCCGGTATATGCCATGCAAGCCGGAGCCATCGTGGGCGCGGGACATGATTCGACGACAATCCCAGAGCGCTTCGAGGCCTCCTGTCAGACGGCAGTGGGGGACTTTGTAGGAAAGTAACGGGAGCGGATTCAATTCCCCGCGGACGCGGCCTGCATCGCGATGATCTGCTCCTCCAGTTCGGAGATCCTGCGTTCGGCCGCCTGTAGTTGTTGGCGCAACAGCTCACCGGAACTGCGCAGGTGGCGCGCTTCGTGGGCCAGGGGTTCAGCGGCGGCAAGGGCCTGGCGCAGACGGTCGATTTCCATCGCCCAGCGACCCTGATGGGACTCCTCGCGAGCCACCGCCAGCGCCAGTTCCGCCCGCAGCGCCTCGAGCTGCGAGCCTTCCGTGACGGATGCGCTCGCGCCCGCTGCAGGTGCCGCCGCGGGTGCTACCGCGGGTGCCGCCGCCACGGTTCGCGTTGCATCTGCCAGCAATCGGTAGATGCGCGAGACGCCGCCGCGGGATCCATACCGCTCGGCCAACGCTGCCCGCAACGCGGCGCCCGTGGGGCGCGAGCCCGTTGCCGACATCTCGCGAATCAGCGTGCGCACCTGAGAGTCAGTGACCTTGGGGGGATACACCTGTCCATTGAAGCGGAAAGCTTTCCGCTTGACAATATCCCTCCATAAAAAGGGCCTCTCATGAGCCATGGGATCAAGCCAAATTCGCTTGGATTTCCGGCGCTTATCTTCTCCGGATGTTTCACGCCGATGTTCCACGCGCGCTGTGGCTCCTGTGGCGTCCGGGTGCAGGTCCCTCCCCCGCCCTGCTCGCTTCGATATCCCAAGGCCGGCAGGCCTGTTCCTTCCATCTGCATAATCTCTGAATAGATTCTTATGAGTCATGCGGCGCTGCAGGTCCCGGGCGATGCAATGCGCCAGTTGGGCGGCATGCGGTGCGGTCGCGACCAGATCCCCTCGCGGATTTTTTTCAACGCGATATTGGCGGCCAACGGCAGGTCGAAGCGGCGCAAGGCGCCCTCTTCCACCGACCACAGGACCTGGCGGAACAGTTCCGGACCGGCCATTGCACCGGCTCGATCGATGACCTGCCGCCGCAGCCGGGCTGCTTCCAGCGGCGAGAGCCGGCGCGGGCCGAAGCTCTTCGCGATGCCCGCCAGGGGCCTGGCAGCTGGCGGTGCGGCAACCTCGGCATTGGTGCCGAGTCGGCGCAGCAGCGCCAGCACCCTCGCCTGTTCTTCCGGTTGCAACACCGTTGCCGCGTCGAATTCCATTCCTTCGCGCCGGTCTCGCGAGGCCACGAAGAATGCCGCGCGCTCGCCTTCGCTGAGCCGCGCCATGAGCGCCGCGGATTCTGCCCGGGTCATCGGCGGCGCGGATCCGGCGCCAGGTGCAGTGGGAGTGATCGGCGCTGCAGAGGAACTCGCAGGCGATGGCGCTGCGCGATCCGCGTCCGGGCACGGGGTCCGTGAAGCGGACGGCGCGACCTGCGCCCGCGGCCCCATCCGGCCGGGACGGTCCGGAGCCCTCGACAGCTCGACCAGCAATCCGCGCGGAATGCGCACCTCGGTGATGGCGATGGCCTGCTGGAAGGGCTGGCAGGCGTCGCGGCCAGGATCCTCGCGGCGCAGCAGGCCTTCGGCCTTCAGCAGCTGGTAGGCGCGGGTGACCGTGGATACATCGATGCAGCACTCGCGCGCCACCACTTTCAGCGGGAGCTCGCTGCACCAGTCGCGGCGCTTCAGGCCTTCCTCCCAATGCAGCCAGAACACCCGCTCGGCCGCGGGCGGCAACCCCCGTTGCCAGATCCATCGCTCCAGGGGCTTGGGCCGCAGCGAGAAGAACTTTTCCCGCACCATCCGGGTCCTGGGGTCGTGTGCATTGTCGACAGGCATGACTCATCCCTTGGCCGTGAAGCCACTTTGCGAAAGTCGGCGGGATGGCGGGTTTTTGCTTGATTCCGCGTTGTCGCGGGACTAACCTTCGAAGTGCGTGGTTTCGGTGGTTAGTGGCAATCAGCCGCTTGATCCCCTAAATCTAAAGAAGGCCCCGAAAGGGGCCTTTTTCATTGCGTCGGATGCATGGCTTCACCTCCGGTGGCTGGCATTTTTAGCGCGTTGAAAATCCCGGGCCGGACAGGGCGGCGAGGCGACTCGCGGTGATCGCGGTGAAGCCCGCCATCCGGGCCGATTGCCCGAAATTTGCGTGCCCCCAATAGCACACAACCCCGGCAAGCCGGGGTTGTGGAGGAGGGGTGGAGCGAGGTCGAGCGCCTCATGTCTTGCCCTTCAGCCGCTGGCCAAGCCGGCGCTCGGCGAGCTCCTTGATCTCCTCGGCGAGTTCGCGCTGCGTGGTGCGATCCACGTGCTTGCCGAACTTCAGGCTCAGGCGTCCATCCTTGCGAGCGATGCGGAAGGCCACCTTGCCCGCGATCTTCACGGCCTCCTCGCGGGAGGCGGCCGAACGCCGGTCGCCCTCAGTGAGGCTGCGCAGCACCTGCTCGGGCGCGGGCCGCGGATTGAGCCCGGCCAGCCGGGTGGCCGCCTCCAGAACGGCGGCGCGGTTGGTCTTCAGCGCGCGGGCGAGTTCCTGCGCCCAGCGCACGGAGATCGTTCGCGGGTCGCCGAAGGCCGCGATGATCTCGGCCGGCAGGTCGCCGATCTGCAGGTACTGCGAAATCGACGCATCGGACAGGCCCACTGCGCCGGCCAGGTCGCCCTGACGGTCAAAGACCCGGGCCGACAGCCAGGAGCGGAACATCCGGCCGTACTCGAAGGGGGAGAGGTCCTGGCGCTCCGCATTCTCGCGGTACATCTTCAGGACGAGATCGCGTGTGTCGCCGGCGGCCGCATCCAGCCTTGCCAGGATCGGAAACCCGCCCTCGCGCTCGGCATCGAGCGCAAGGCAGGCAGCGAGCCGGCGATGGCCCTCGATCAGTTCGTAAGGCGCGGGCGTTCCCACCGCAGCGGGGCGGACCCGCACGGGGGTGTCCTGGCCATGCTGGGCGATGCTGATTTTCAACGCGTTGAAATCCGCATCACCGGCGCTCAGCGACAGGTCGTGGCGATTGGCGAACTCGGTGACCGCGATGGACTTAGGGTCAAGGCGCAGCAGCACCATACCGCTGGCTCGCTCGGCCTCGAGCTTCTCCACCCGGGCCGCGAAACCATCCTTGAGCTGCTCGCCCACCATGGCGATGTGCGCCTTGACCCGCGGGGCGTCGCGCGCCGCGGACGAAGCATCGGAGCCCATGATCTTCGAGAGCACCGAGGCCCGGATCTCGTGGCGCTTGTTCATGCCGCGTTATCCGGGCGTGGGGCCGGGCGGGGGCCCGACTTGGAGGGCCACTGCGCCCGCACGAGCCGCTCGATCTCGCCATTCACGCCCTCGAGATATTCAAGGGCTCGCGAGAGCGTCCGCCGATCGCCCGCATACTGGCCGACCTCGTACGCCGTCTGGATCTCCGGACCCACTCGCAGGACGGCGGTGGAGCCCATGGTATGGAACAGCACCCGCTGCTGGAACGCCGCGCGCACCCAGTCGTGGATGGTCTGGTGGACGTAGTTGCCCTGCTCGTACTTGGAGATGAGCAGTCCCAGGAAGTCGAACACCTTCTCGCCGCCCTCGTTCTTGTCGATGACCTCGATGATGTCGCCCAGGAGCGAGAAGAACAGGCTCGCCGACGCAAAGTCCATCATCGCCGGGGGCACCGGGACGATGATCCCGTCGGCTGCATACAGGGCATTCGTCGTGATGTAGGACAGGGCGGGTGGGGTGTCGATGACGATGACGTCGTAGTCGGCACTGACGGTGGCGATGCCTTGCTTCAAGGCCTGGTAGAAGCGGAAGTTCGGCTCGGACTTCTGGCGGTTCGCGAGCGAGAACTCCGCGCCGTACAGGGCAAGGTTCGCGGCGATGAGGTCCAGACCGTGCCAGTAGGTGGGCTGGATCGCGCCGGCGAGCGTGTCGGTATCGCCTTCGAGATAGGGCAGGGCGGTGTGGGTGCTGTCCACCTCGCTGTCGGGCAACATGCCGAACAGGGTGGTCAGGCTGGCCTGCGCATCGAGGTCGATCATCAGCACCCGGTATCCGCGCAGCGCGAAATGCTGCCCCAGGTGGATGGAGGTGCTGGTCTTGCCCACGCCGCCCTTGAAGTTGGCGACGGCGATGACGATGGGCTTGTCGGTGGCCGGATCGCGCGAGGGCGAGAGACCGAGCCGCGACTGGATGTCGTGGATCTCCTCCAGGCTGAACAGCAGCCGGTTGCCGCGCACGCGCTCACCGCCGGGGATGTCACCGCGCTGCGCGGCGCGCACCAGGGTCTTCGGCGAGATGGCGAGCAGCTCGGCGACTTCCTTCAGGTTGAACTTGCGCAGCGTCTTCTTGACCCCGGGAGCGAGCGCCGCCTCGCGCGCGCGGGAGAGGATGTCGGTGGCCTGCTGGGCCAGCCGGGCGATGTCCTGGGCGTTCGCCTTCGGAACGCGCAGGCCGGGATCTGCCGCCGCGGTCGCGGCCGGCTGCAGGTCGTCTCGTCGCTTCAGTCGACTGGATGCCACACTGGGTCCACCATATGACTTAACGTCGGATCATACGCGCGAAGTCTACCCGGAAGCAAGAGTCCAGCAGTTTGCTGGAAAAATTCAAAAATGGTGGACCGAGTTGCGCTGGTGTAATGCTGTGGCGCCGGTTAGGCTGCCTCTTGCTTTGCGACCGCACGGAAGAGGGCCCTCATATTATGTCAACGAACTTCCTGAGCGCGAGCGTCGCGGGGATCACTGCGACGCCGAGGCCGGCCCGATGAGCGCCGCGGGAAAGAGCCTGGGCCGGGGCCTGCAGTCATTGCTGTCGGGAAGTCCCCGTCCCATCGAGCGTGCGATCTCGACGTTGCCGCTGGAGGTGATCCAGGCGGGACCGTCACAACCGCGCGTCGCGATGCAGCCCGAGCTGCTCGAGGAGCTGGCCGCCTCGATCCGTTCCAAGGGCGTGATCCAGCCCATTGTCGTGAGGCCGCGGACGGACGCGGCGAGCGGTGAGCCCACGCACGAGATCGTGGCCGGGGAACGGCGCTGGCGGGCGGCGAAGATCGCCGGCCTCACCGACATCCCGGTGGTGATCCGCGAGCTCGGCGACCAGGAAGCCGTGGCCATCGCGCTCATCGAGAACGTGCAGCGCGAGGAACTGACGCCGGCGGAGGAGGCGAGGGCACTGGCGCGGCTGGTCAGCGAGTTCGAGCTCACGCACCTCGAGGTTGCGCAGGCGGTGGGCCGCTCGCGCGCCGCGGTTTCCAACCTGCTGCGGCTGCTGGAGCTGCCCGAGGACGTGCTGCGCCTGGTCGATGCGCGATCCTTGTCCATGGGACATGCGCGTGCGCTGCTGGGGGCCACTGCGGAGGCCGATCGGTCACGCATGGCGGCGCAGGTGGTCGAGCGGGGATTGTCGGTGCGCGAAACCGAGACGCTGGTGCGCAAACACGCGACACCCCAGGCGACATCGGCGCCGCGCCATCCACCGCTCACCGTGGTGAGCGAGTTGCGGCGCAACCCGCAGATGCGCGTGATGTTGCATCAGCAGGGCGATGGCAGCGGACGACTCGTCGTGGAATTCAAGGATGGGACGACGAAGGCACGGCTGGTCGAGGCGATCGACGCGTTGTTCGCGGGATCGCCATGAACCGCGCGGTGCGTGGCCTCTGCCTGTGTCTCGCCGTGCTTCGCTGCGCAGCGGCGCATGCCGATGGCGCTGCCGCGCGGCGCGCCGATCAGTCCACGCTGCAGCCGGTGATCAACGCCACCGACGCGGCGCTGCACTTCGACTGGCCTGCGATCCGCATCGGCACCGGCGAATATGAGGAAGGCCCCACAGGGGTCACGGTGTTCTGGTTCCCCAAGCGTGCCTTCGTCGCGGTGGACGTCCGCGGCGGTGGTCCGGGCACGGTCAACACCGACTACCTGCGGCTCGGTTACGACACCGCCGTCCTGGACGCCGTCGTCTTCTCGGGCGGATCCTGGTATGGGCTGGAGAGCATCACCGCGGTCAGCACGGCGCTCAAGGATGATGGCCTGCGCAGCGGCCACTGGGACGACATTGCCCTGGCGGTGGGCGCGATCATCTACGACCTCGGCGATCGCCGCCTCAACGAGATCTACCCCGACAAGCGGCTGGCGCAGGCGGCGTTTCGCGCCGCGCGGCCGGGCGTCTTTCCGCTGGGCGCGCACGGCGCCGGACGCATGGCGAAGACCGGCTACCTGTATGGCTGCGAAGCCTTCTCGGGACAGGGGGGTGCCTTTCGCCAGATCGGTGATCTGAAGATCGCTGCCTTCGTCGTGGTGAATGCGCTCGGCGTGGTCACGCGCCGCGATGGTCGTGTCGCAGCCTGTTACCCGGCGCAGAACTGGCCACGCGAGATCACCACATCAGAACTGCTGGCCGGATATCCCGACAGCCGCAAGCCCGGCTGGAACGGCCGGCGCAACACCACCATCAGCCTCATCGTCACCAACCAGAGGCTCGCACCGGCGCAACTGCAGCGCCTCGCCACCCAGGTGCATGGCTCCATGGGACGCGCCATCCAGCCTTTCGCGACGGAGTTCGACGGCGATGTCCTGTACGCCGTGTCCACCGGTGAGCTGGCGGCCGGCGCGACGCCCGACGTCCCGGCGGTGGATATCGATGTGCTCGCGGACGAGGTCATGTGGGATGCCATCCTGGCTTCCGTGCCCGATCAGCCGGCCGCCGTGTCGCCAACCAGCGGCTCGCCCGCGAGCGGCCGGACTGCCCCGCCTTCGAAGGACCTGGCGGGCGACTACGAGTTCAGTCCCAAGGTGCGGGTGCGGATCCGGCTCGAGCAAGGCCAGCTTCTCGCGCAGTCCATCGGTGCGCAGGATGTCTTCGCGATCCCGCACGATCATGCGGTGGCGTTGCAGGCCGTGTCGCCGAGCCTGTACACATTGCCTGGCCGGTATCCGCTGCAGTTGAGCTTCGAGGCGGGCCATCGGCTGATCATCAATCCCGGACACTGGCAGCAGGCGGGCACGCGCATGCACAGCGCCGGGGATTCGGGTATCGTCGGGGCATCCCCGGCACACTGAGGCGAGGCCACCGCCATGCAATGGCTCATCCTGGGCTTGGTGATCTTCCTCGGCACGCACTCCATCGGCATTTTCGCGCCACGCTGGCGGGACCGCAGGCTGGCATCGCTGGGCGAGAAGCGCTGGAAAGGCCTGATCAGCCTGCTGTCGATCGCCGGCTTCGTGCTGCTGTGCTACGGATTTGCTGCGGCCCGCGCCACGGCGACCACGCTGTACGTGTCCCCCACCTGGGTGCGGCACGTGGCGGCCCTGCTGATGCTGCCCGTGTTCCCGTTGCTGTTCGCCGCCTATCTGCCGGGACGGATCCGCAACGCGCTGAAGCATCCGATGCTGGTGGCGGTGAAGCTCTGGGCCATGGCGCACCTGCTGGCGAATGGCCGTTCGGTGGATCTGCTGCTGTTCGGGAGCTTGCTTGCCTGGGCCGTGCTGGATCGCATTTCCTGGAAGCGCCGGCCACCCCAGGTGCTGCAAACGGCGCCGGCGCGGCCGTGGAATGATTCGCTGGCGGTGGCGTTGGGTCTGGCAGCGTATGGCATCTTCGTGCTGTGGGCCCACGTGCGGCTGTTCGGCGTCGCGCCGCTCGGTGTCTCCATGTGAGGTGGCAGGGCCGCGCATTGGCTGCTGCGCCTGGCTTGGCGCTGGTGAGGCGCGATCAGCGCGCTTCGATGCTGCGCATCTGCTGGAGAAAGCTGTCGGCGAAGCTCGTGGGCACGCAGACCTGGACGCGTTGCGGCTGATCGTGCGCATACAGGTGAGCGGGCGTGTCGAACAGGGTCATCGACAGGCAGCCGCGGCTCGCGAGGGCTGCCTCGACATCCAGTGCGGCGCGCAGGGCAGGGCTGTCGCGCGCCAGGTCGATCACGCACCAGCGGCCGTGCGTCTCGAACTCCAGCGCACCGCCGGCGAGCGCCTGCTCGCGCAGCCGCGGTGCCTCGCCCAGCAGCAGCCAGCGACGCGGCGCGACGTTGAGCGCCCGGGCATCGGCCTCCCGCAGCAAGGCGCCCGATGGCGCATCGAAGGGCGCGGGCGGCGCGGCGATCGCGGGTGGCGCGGCGATGAAGACCCATTCGCGGGACGGGACGCAAGCGGGCGCGGCATCCGTGGTGAACTGCCTCATGCGCGCATCCTCGAGCCTTCCGCATCCAGGTGCACGACAGGTGTGACGCGCACGCGCGTGTGGCGGTTGCGCAAGGGGTCACGGGCCATCAACTCGCTCCCGGTGGGGACTTCGCGTGACAGCAGTGCGAGGCCCAGCCAGCCGCCCAGCGCGGGACTGTAGGCGGCGGAGGTCACATAGCCCAGCGAGCCACGGCTGTCCTCGGGACGGGTGAGCTGCGAACCACCGAGGAAGATCGCCTGCGCATCGGTGGAGCGCAGCCCCACGAGCCGCGGCCGGGTCCGCTCGGCGAAGGCCGGGCGGTCGAGCAGTGCGCGGCCGATGCAGTCGTTGCCGGTCTTGAGGAGCGATTCCATGCCCAGGTCCATCGGTGTCGTCTGCCCGCTCATCTCGGAACCGGTGAGATAGCCCTTTTCCACGCGCAGGATGTCCAGTGCCTCGAGCCCATAGGGCTGAACGCCCGCAGCCGCGAGCGCTTCCCACAGCGGCAGGGCGATGCAGGGGTGCGTGTGCAGCTCGTAGGCAAGCTCGCCGGAGAAGCTGGCGCGTACCAGCCGCAGCGGTTCCCGCCGCCACGACCGTTGCGCGAACTGCATGTGTGAAAGGCTGCGCAATACCTCGTTCCAGTCCGTCCCCAGCACGCCGAGCAGGCGCTCGCGGCTGGCGGGACCTGCCACGGCCATCACCGACCAGCATTCGGTGAGGTCGGCGATGGCGACGCCGCGCCGCGCGAACTCCACGTCGCGCCAGAACTCCAGGTGCGAGAGCACGTGATCGGCGTGGCCGGTGCTCACCGTGGCGAGAAAGCGGTCCTCGGCGAGGCGCATCACCAGGCCATCATCGAGCACCATGCCGTCCTCGCGCAGCATGACCATGTAGCGCGCGCGGCCCACCCGCAGCGTGCTCGCGCGCGTGAGGTAGAGACGGTCGAGGAACGCGGCCGCATCCGGTCCTGCGATCTCGATCTTGCCGAGCGTGGAAGCATCCACCATGCCCGCGTCCTGGCGCACGCGGGTCGCTTCGATGATGGCGGCGGCGCCTGGGTCCGCGCCATTCGACCGGTAATGACGCGGGCGCATCCACAACCCGGCGGCCTCCATGGCGCCGCCGTTGGCGAGGTGCCACGCATGCAGCGCGGTATGCCGCTCGGGCCTGAGCAGCAGGCCCTGCTTCACGCCGCAGATGGAATTGAGCGTGGCCGGCTGGATGGGCGGGCGCGCGCGGAAGCTGTGGACCGGGCTGTCCCGCTTTTCCTGGATGGCGGCGAGGATGGCCGCACCCAGCTCGCCACTGGTGCGGCCCTGGTCCGTTCCCACGCCGAGCGTGGTGTAGCGCTTCGCATGCTCGATGTCGCGAAAGCCTTCGGTCACGGCCTGGCGCAGATCCGCCACCGTCACATCGTTCTGCAGATCGACGAACTGGCGCGACTCATCGGCGCGCGGGCAGGGCATGCGCCACGCCGGCTGCGCGCGAGGCGCCCCATCGCCCTCGCAGGCGGGCACGGCTCCCGCCGCCTCGGGTGCGAGGCCCCGCGCGCCGAGGATGGCCCGGGCCGCTGCATGCGCATCGGCCAGCACGGCGCTCAGCTCGCAGGCGCCGCTGGCAGCGCCCGTCGGCCGGGGCGATTCGCCTGCCCCCGCCCAGGACAGCCGCGTCATCGCCGTCCATCCTCCGCTCACCAGCACCGCATCGCAGGCCAGCCGCATCGGGTGATCGGGAGCATTGATCGGCGCCACGGTCACGCCTCGCACGCATCCGCGGCCATGCGCGGCGATCACCCCGTGTCCGGTGAGGCACTGCACGCCGGCGGCGATGAGGTCATCGCAGGGCGGGCGCCTCGCCGTGTTGCGCGCATCGATGATCGCGATGACCCCCACGCCCCGTTCGCGCAGGCGGCGTGCGGCCGCATACAGCCGGTCGTGACTGCCGAAGATCACCGCGCGCCGCGCCACCGCGACGCCGTGGCGCGCCGCGAAGCTTTCCGCGGCGCCGAGCAGCATCACGCCCGGCAGGTCGTTGTCGACGAAGGCGATGGGACGCTCGATGGCGCCCGTGGCCAGCAACGTATGCCGCGGATGCAGGTGCAACACCCGCGGCTGCGGTGTGCCTTCCGGCGGCGATGAGCCTTCACACAGGCCATGCGCGATCATGCCGTCCTCGGCCGCGTGAACCAGCGCCGTCTGCGTGAAGAGCCGCGCACCGGCGGCCTCGAGTTCGGCACGCGTGCGCGCCACCCAGTCGAGCGCTGCGTGGCCCTCGATGCGCGCATCCTCGAACTCCAGCTCTCCGCCGCATGCCGGCTCGCGTTCGCACAGCAGGACGCCGACACCGGCGCGCCGCAGCGCGCTGGCCGCCGCGAGGCCGGCGGCGCCTGCGCCCACGACGAGCACGTCGCAGTGATGATGCTCGACCTGCGGCACGGGCAAATCGCTTCGTCCCGGCGCGGCGCCGAGCCCGGCGAGCCGCCGGATGATGCCCTCGTAGGTGTGCCAGGAGGGCCAGATGAAGGTCTTGTAGTAGAAACCTGCGCCCAGCATGCTCTTGCCGAGCCGCAGGAGCGAGGACAGGTTCCATTGAAGGCTGGGCCAGCCGTTCTGGCTGCGCAGGCGCATGCCGGCGCGCAAGGCCAGCGTGGTCGCCGGCACGTTGGGGATGAGGCCGGGCGATTCTCCCAGCGTCAGCAATGCACAGGGTTCCTCGGCGCCGGCGCTGAAGATGCCGCGCAGGCGGCGGTACTTGACGCTGCGACCCACCGCGCGTACGCCATTGGCGAGCAGGGCCGAGGCCGCCGTGTCGCCTTCCTGTCCGAGATGGCGCCTGCCGTCGAACTCGAAGTCCACTATGCGCTCCGACAGGCGCGTTCCCCGCCGACCTGTGGCGCTCACGTGGGCTCTCCGAGCAGGCGCATCTCGTAGATGGCGCCGGTGGTGGGATTCCTCACCAGCACGAACCAGGCGCGACAGCCGCGGATGTGCTGCCAGTACTCATGGCTGAGTTCCTGCAGGTTGTCGCGCAGGTAGAAGGCGCCGACGGCATCGGAGCCCGCGGGGGGCAGCGTGTGGCGGAAGGCGAATTCCTCCACGCCGCGCGAACCGCAATGGGGGCAGGGGATGCGCATCACTGACGCGCGGGAAACGGACCCGCGCCCTTCTCGTCGATGAGGTGGCCGGTCGCGAAACGCGACAGTCGGAACGGCCTGATGAGATCGGGCGCCGTGCCGGAGGCGACGAAGGTGGCGAAGGCGGCGCCTGAGGCGGGAATGCCCTTGAAGCCTCCGTAACACCAGCCGCCGTTCACGAACACGTTGTCCCACCCCAGGCGGTCGAGGAGGGGGCTGCCATCCATGGTCATGTCATTGGTGCCGGCCCACTGGCGCAGCAACTTCAGCGAGCCGATCTGCGGCAGCAGCGCGACCGCGCTCTGTACCACCTCCTCGAGCCGTGACCACTGGCCCTCGCGTGTATAGGAGGGAAACCCGTCCAGCGCGCCGCCCATCACGAGGCCTCCGCGGTCCGATTGCGAGATGTAGATCTCCGCATGACCGTAGACATAGATGAGCACCGTGTTGAGCAACGGCTTGATGGGCTCGGTCACCATCGCCTGCAGCAGGTGCGTCTCGATCGGCAGTCTTTGTCCAAGCATCGTGCCGATGGCGCCCGTGTGCCCTGCGACGGCGAAGACGATGCGATCGGCCCGGACCGGGCCGCGCGAGGTCTCGACGCCCGTGGCCCGGCCGGCGGCGGTGCTCACACCGGTGACCGCGCAGTCCTCGATGATGTCCACGCCGAGCGAGCTCGCCGCGCGGGCGTAGCCCCAGGCCACGGCATCATGCCTCACGGTGCCGCCCCGCGGCTGGAGCAGGCCGCCCACCACGGGGAAGCGCCGCGGGATGTTCACATCCAGCGCGGGAGCGAAACGCGCGACGCCCGCACGATCGAGCAGCACCGCATCGATGCCGGACTGGCGCATGGCGTTGCCGCGGCGGGCGTACGCCCCCATCTCATCATCCGAGGTGGCGAGGTCGAGCACACCGCGCGGGCTGTACATGACATTATAGTTGAGCGTGCGCGAGAGGTCTTCCCAGCGCCGCAGCGAATCCTCGTAGAACAGGTGGTTCTCGGGCAGCAGGTAGTTGGAGCGCACGATGGTGGTGTTGCGTCCGACGTTGCCGTAGCCCAGGAGCTTGCGCTCGAGCACGGCGATGCGCCGGATGCCATGGTCACGCGCGAGGTGAAAAGCCGTGGCGAGACCATGACCACCGGCGCCCACCACGACCACGTCATAGGCAGGTTCAGGATCGCGCCCGCCCCACAAGCGGCGCCAGTGCGCTCCGCCATTGAAGGCAGCGCGCAGCAGCGATGCGGCCGAATAACGCTGCAGCGTCACCTGAACGTGGCGGCGGCGCAGGCGCGCGCGCGGCGATGATCGGAGGTGTCGTGCATGCGAACGCATGTTACCTCAAAGCGACACGGGCGCGGCGCCGCGGTGGTGGAGCGGCGCGACCTGCGATTACACTGGCGCGACACAGGGGGAGAAGGCCTTGAAGAGTCATTATCGTGTCGTCGTCATCGGCGGGGGCATCGTCGGCACCAGCGTCCTGTATCACCTGGCGAAGGCGGGCTGGACCGACATCGCGCTGATCGAGCGCGCCGAGCTCACCGCCGGCTCCACCTGGCATGCGGCGGCCGGTTTCCATGCCATCAACGATGACCCCAACATCGCGGCGCTGCAGACCTACACCATCAAGCTCTACGAGGAGATCGAGGCCGAGAGCGGACAGAGCGTGGGCATGCACATGCCCGGCGGTTACAGCCTCGCGACGACACCGGAACGATGGGAGTGGCTGAAGTCCGAGTTCTGCGTGTACCAGACGCTGGGGATCGATGCGCGCCTGGCGAGCCCCGAGCAGATCGTCGCGGACTGCCCGATCGTGGACCCGAAGGGACTACTCGGCGGACTGTTCGATCCGCATGAAGGCGCGGTGGATCCGCACGGCACCACGCATGCATTTGCGATCAGCGCGCGCAAGCGCGGCGCGGAGGTGATCCTTCGCAATCGCGTCACCGCGCTCGAACCGCTCCCCGATGGACACTGGCGCGTGATCACCGAGCAGGGCCCGGTCATCGCCGAGCACGTAGTCAATGCCGGCGGGCTGTGGGCGCGACGCGTGGGACTCATGGCCGGGGTGAACCTGCCGCTCACGCCGATGCAGCACCATTACCTCGTGACCGAAGACCTGCCGGAACTGCTGGCGATGAATGAGGAGATGCCCTGCGTCACCGACCTCGAAGGCTTCACCTACCTGCAGCAGGAGCGCAAGGGCGTGCTGCTGGGCGTCTATGAACGCAACCCGAAACATTGGCACACCGAAGGCGCGCCCTGGGACTACGGCATGGATCTGATCCCCGAGGAGATCGACCGCATCGCCCCCGAGCTCACCATCGGCTTCTCACGTTTCCCCACGCTTGAGCGCGCCGGCATCCGCCGCTGGGTGAATGGCGCCTTCACCTTCACGCCGGATGGCAATCCGCTGGTGGGTCCTGTGCCCGGCTTGCGCAATTTCTGGGCGGCCTGCGGTTGCATGGGCGGCTTCTCGCAGGGCGGCGCCATCGGCCGGGTGCTCGCGAGCTGGATGGTGGAGGGCGACCCGGGCACCGACATCTTCGGCATGGATGTGGCGCGCTACGGCTCCTTCGCCAGCAACGATGAGTACCTGCGCGAGATGACCGCGCAGTTCTACTCGCGGCGTTTCATCATCGCCTACCCCAACGAGGAGCTGTGGGCGGGACGGCCGCTGAAGACGACGCCGGCCTACGATGCGCAAGCGGCGCTCGGGGCGCGCTTCGGCGTCGTGCACGGCATGGAGACGCCGCAGTATTTTGCCTCGGGCGATCCGGTCTTCGAGGAGAAGCCTTCGCTGCGACGCTCGAATGCCGACCGATTCGTCGCGGCCGAGGTGGCGGCGACGCGCGGGGCCGCCGGACTGCTCGATACGGGCGTGTACGCGCGCTACGAAGTCAGCGGGCCGGGCGCACGCTCCTGGCTCGACGGGTTGCTCGCAAGCCGGCTACCGACACCCGGTCGTGTACGGCTGGCGCCCATGCTCAATCCGCGCGGCCGGTTGATGGGCGATCTCTCGGTGACCTGCCTCGCGCCGGACCGGTACTGGATCGTCGGTTCCTACTACCTGCAGAGCTGGCACCTGCGCTGGTTCAACGATCATCTTCCGCCGGGCGGTGTGCGCATCGACAACCTGTCGGAGAGCTGGCTGGGCTTTTCGCTGTCGGGACCGCGTTCGCGCGAGATCCTGGCACGGCTCACCCGCGAGGACGTCTCGAATGCGGCGCTGCCGTTCATGGGCTGCCGGGCGATGGACGTAGGGTCCACGCAGGCGCTGGTCGCGCGCCTCTCGCTCACCGGCGAACTCGGCTATGAGATCAATGTACCGGCTGCGCAGCAGCGCGTGCTCTGGGACTCGCTGCTCGAGGCGGGGCGCGATCTCGGCATCGCTCCCATCGGCATGCGCGGCGGTGGACAGCCTGCGGCTGGAGAAGGGCTATGGAGTCTGGTCGCTGGAAGTTCTCTTGCTCCGTCTCACCGTTTGCCTGTGGACTGGATCGCTTCATCGACTTCGACAAGGGCGAGTTCATCGGCCGCGAGGCGGCGCTGCGTGAGCGGGAGGTGCCGCCGGCGCAGCGCCTGGTGCTGCTGGCCATCGATTCGCCCGAAGCCGATGTCACCGGCTATGAACCCGTGCGCCGTGGCGATCGACGCGTGGGCTACGTGACCTCGGGGTCCTACGGCCACCATGTGCGCCAGAGCCTGGCGCTGGCGTATCTCGACGTGGATGCGCTCGAGGCGGACGCGCCGCTGGGCGTGGATGTCATCGGCACGTCGCGCCCCGCCCGGTGGCTGCGCGAGCCTCCGTACGATCCTGCCGCGACCCTGCTGCGAAGCTGAGCCCGGCCGCCGGACTAGAGAACCCGTCGATCAACCCGAGGGCGCCGCATGCTGCCGTACCCACGCGGCATACCGGTCCATCCATCCCTGGAGGAACTTGTGGCTGTCCGCCCCGATGTTCTCCTTCGCGTCGAACAGAGAGTCCTTCATCTGGATGAAGGCTTCCGGTTGCGCGAGCGTGGGCACATCGAGGTAGGCGAGGATGTTGCGCAGGTGCTGTTGGGCCGCGGCGGTCCCCACCGCACCGATCGACACTCCGAGGATTCCGGCCGGCTTGCCGGCCCATGAATTGCGGCCATAGGGCCGAGACGCATGGTCCAGCGCATTCTTCAGCACGCCGGGCACCGAGCGGTTGTACTCGGGAGTGACGAAGAGCAGACCGCGGGAGGACTCTATGGATGACTTGAAATGGCGGACGGCTTCACCAGGGTGATCGTCCTCGTCCTGGTTGTACAACGGTAGCTGACCGATCGGCAGTTCGTGGAAGGCAAGATCCGGCGGCGCCAGCCGCGTCATCGCTTCGGCGAGGCGGCGATTGAAGGATTCGCGCCGAAGGCTTCCCACCACCAGGGCGATGGAGAAATGATCCATGCGACCAGTCTCGAGCAGTCGGGATCTCCCCGGCTGTCGGTGATCGGCGCAAGCCAGGGTGCGAATGAACCGTCGCGTGTTCCGACAGCGCATTCCTACCTGTCAGCCAAGGCATTCACCGATAGGCCGCCCGCGCTTGCGAACCTACGGTGTCGACTCCATCCTTCATGGGAGACATCGATGGCCGAGCGACATGAATCGAAATCCCAGGACGCCGGAAGGAGCAGGCCGGGCACGCGCAAGCCCGCCACCCCGCCATCCGAAGCGCAGGGCGAAAACAAGGTGCAGGGCGAAGGCGATTACGAGGCGGCGCGCCGCTACCGCGACAAGACGCGGCGCTTCATCGACAGCGGTCAGGTGGAGGAAGCGGCCGAGGAGGCGGAGCCCCACAGCGAGTCCGAGGCCGATGATATGCGTCGTGCGGAGGACGAAGGCCTCAAGCATCGCAGGACGTGACCCAAGCAGGACGTGACCTGTAGATCACGGGTTGCGGCTCGAGCTACGGATTCTGGCTGGTGAGAGGCCGCCGGGTCAGCGTCGCCAGCAGTTGCTGCAGGACCTCCGGATTGACCGGCTTGGTCAGGTGGTGATCGAAACCCGCTTCGAGGGCTCGCGCACGGTCACTGCCCTGGCCCCAGCCCGTCAATGCGATCAGCAGCATGCCGGCGGCTGACTCGGTGGAGCGCAGGTCCCTCGCGACCTGGTAGCCGTTCCGCCCGGGCATGCCGATATCGAGCAACGCCAGCTCAGGACGGAACTCGGCGGCCACGTTCAGCGCCTGGTCGCCATCGTAGGCCACCCGCACATCGTGACCTTCCAGTTGCAACAGCAGCTGCAGCATCTCCACGGCATCGCGATTGTCGTCGGCGACGAGCACGCGGCGGGGGCCGCGATTCGCGGGGTCAGGAGCGGGGATGGGTGGCGGTCGCGCTGGGGATGAAACCGGCGCCATCGCCAGCGGCATGCGTACACTGAACTCGGCGCCCCGGCCGGTCCCCTCGCTGCGCACGGTCACTTCGCCGCCGTGCAGTTCGACGAGTCCCTTGACCAGGGCAAGCCCTATCCCCAGGCCTTCCTCGGCGCGATCCAGCGCGGGCTTGCCCTGCGAGAACATCGCAAAGATCCCCGGTATCGCCTCGCGGGCGATGCCGGCGCCGTCATCGATGACCCGCAGCATCAGGTCCTTGCCCTCCCGGCCCGCCACCAGCCGCAGGTGACCGCCACGAGGCGTGTACTTCGCCGCGTTGTTGAGGAGGTTCGACAGGACCTGCGCCATGCGCACCGGATCGGCGTCGATGCACAGCGACGCCTCCTCGACCTCGACGCGCAGCTCGTGCCCCCGGGCGTCGACGGCGGGGCGGCTGGCCTCGAGCGCGGCGTCGATGATCTCGCTCACCGCGACGAGCCGGCGCCGAAGCTGCAGCTTGCCATTGGTGATGCGCGAGATGTCGAGCAGGTCGTCCAGGAGGAGCGACATGTGACGGACCTGCCGGTCGATGATCTCGTGGCTGCGCCGCACCGACGCCGGCAAGTCCCTCGCGGTGCTTGCGATCGCCGTCGCATGGCGAATGGGAGCGAGCGGGTTTCGCAGTTCGTGGGCGAGCGTGGCGAGGAACTCATCCTTGCGCCGGTCGATGTCGCGCAGCTCCTGCTCGAGCTGCTCGCGCTCATTGATGTCGGAGAACCAGATGGCGAGCCCGTCCTCATGGCGGACGGCGGCCACCTGGAACCAGGAGGGTACACCGGGATTGACGCTGAGTACCTCGAATTGGACGGGCTCGGCGCCCTCGACGACGCGGGTGTATCGCTGCAGCAGGTCGGAATCGCTCCAGCTCCGCGGGAAGACCTCGCAGATGCGCCTGCCCACCAGGGATTCGCGGCTGCGTCGCAGCGCGGCGGCGGCTGCGCCATTCATGTCCAGGTACCGGAAGTCGATGATGGCGCCCTCGGCGGAGCGGACGGCGCCCAGCAGCACGAAGCCGAGCGGCGATGCCTCCAGCGCGACGCGGAAGCGGCGGTCCGCCTCGCGCAGCGCGGATTCGGTGTCGCGACGCAGCCGGGACATGGTGATGTGCGTGTTCACCCGCGCCAGCAGCTCGCGCGCGGCAAACGGCTTCACGAGATAGTCGTCCGCGCCCACCTCCAGTCCTTCCACCCGGGCCTCTTCGCCCGCGCGCGCCGACAGCATGATCACCGGCAGGTCGCGCAGCGTGGGATCGGCACGCACCTGGCGCAGCAGGGCGAAGCCATCCATCCTCGGCATCATGACATCGGTGAGCAGCAGGTCAGGACGACGGGCGTGCAGCGCTGCGAGCGCCTCCTCGCCATCGCGCACCGCAACGACGGTGTAGTGGGGTTCGAGCAGGTGCGACAGGTAATCGCGCATGTCGGCGTTGTCGTCCGCCAGCATCACCACCGGCAGAATGCCTGAGGGGACGCCGGTGGCCTCAGGCGAATCTCCCGCCGCGCGCGGCAACCAGCGACGGGCCTCCTCCACGAATGATTCGGCGGTCGTTGTCCTCGATGTCGGGGCGGGTGCGGCGGCCACCGCCGTGTCGGTGAACGAGGCCGGGATCCGCACGGTGAATTGCGATCCCTTGCCGGGTTCGCTGCTCACTTCGACCCGTCCGCCATGGAGCTTGACCAGTTCGTTCACGAGGGCCAGCCCGATGCCGGTTCCCTCGTAGGTGCGCGCCCTGGCATCGGCGATGCGATAGAAGCGTTTGAACAGGTGCGGGACCATCTCGGGGGCGATGCCGGTTCCTGTATCGCTCACGGTGAGCATGGCTTCGCCGTTCTCGATCCGCAGCGCGACGCGGATTTCTCCGTTCAACGTGTGCTTGAAGGCATTCGACAGCAGGTTGAGGAGGATCTTCTCCCACATTTCCCGGTCGACCCTCACCGGTTGTTGAACAGGAGGGCAGTCCACCACGAAGCGCAGTCCCGCCCGCTCGATGGCGGCGCGGAACACGCTCGCGAGGTCAGCGGTGAGCGCCGGCAGGTCCAGGTTCTCGACGTTCGCCTGCGCCCGGCGTGCCTCGAGACGGGAGAAATCCAGCAGCGAATTCACGAGCTTCAGCAGGCGCAGTGCATTGCGTTGAGCGAGGGCCAGCGAATCCCGAAGCGCGGAAAGGGCCGGCAGGGACGCATCGGACAGAGCGTCCTCCAGCGGCCCCAGCATCAACGTCAGGGGCGTGCGGAACTCGTGGCTGACATTGGCGAAGAAATCGGTCTTCGCACGATCCAGTTCGGCGAGAGCCTGCACCCGCTGCCGCTCGGATTCCAGTGCGTGCATCGCGGCAAGGCCGGCCGCGATCTGCGCACCGACCAGGTCGAGGAAGTGCTCGTAGGACTCGTCGAAGGGACGGTAGGGGTTCAGCCCGATCAGCAGGAATCCCGTGGGTGCCGCCTGGCCCTGACCGCGAAGCGGCAACAGCCGTGCCTGGACCGGCGCAATGGCCCAGGGGCCCTGCGGGAGCCTCGCACCGGCACTTGCGATGTTGCTGGCCGTGACGGGGCGCCCTTCGCCGGCAAACATCGACAGCGGCCAGAGGGCATCGTCGATCGGCAGTACTTCGGGAAGACTGGGATGCTGCTCGAATCCGCTGTGGGCGACGCGGCGCGCGCTGCGGCCGTCCGCGCAGAACAGGTACGCCGCCGCGAAGGGCAGGTCGGCATCGGCTCCCGCGACGCTGCCTGCGAGCGCCTGGCTGATCTGTTCTTCGGACTCCGTGCCGGACAGCGCGCTGCCCAGTCGCCCGAGGAACGCCAGACGCCGGTCGCTGATGACCCGCTCCGTCACCTCGGTCACGACGCACAACATGCCCGTGATGAGGCCTCCATCATCGTAGAGCGGGCTGTACGAAAAGGTGTGGTAGGTCTCCTCCGAATAGCCGCTGCGCTCGAGGAAGAGCTGCAGTCCTTCATCCCAGGTGGCTTCGCCGGTATCCAGCACATGACGGATGCGCGGGCCGATCTCCGGCCAGATTTCCTTCCACACCTCGTCCGCGGGCGCGCCGAGCACCCAGTCGCGCTTGATTCCCACCGTCGGCAGGTACGCATCGTTGCAGAAGAAAGTGTGCGCCGGTCCCCACAGCATCCACATCGCATAGCGCGAGTCGAGCATGATGCGCACGACGGTCTTGAGGCTCTGCGGCCAGCGATCGGGGGGACCGAGCGGCGTTCGCGAGAAGTCGATCCGCCGCAGGCGCGCACCCACTTCGCCTCCGCCAGCGAGAAACCCCGTCGAGCCGGGAATCAAGTCCATGTCTGGTTTCATCCCCGAACACAACGGCCAGCCATGCCAGATTCAATCGCGACTCGCGGCGCAACGCAACCGTTCGCGAGATTCGGCGGCTGGCAACGAACCCGCACACTGAAATATTTTCAATGCGCGCGTTCCGACGACGGGCGCTGCGGGCGTTGCCGGCGGCCCTTCAACCCTGGATGGGAGGAGGAATGGGATCCGCGGGCGGCGGCTGTTGCGGCGGTGGCTGCGGATTCTCCGAGGTCACCTCGACCTGTACGCGCATCGCTCTGCTCCGGCGTGAACCGCACAGGGCTTCGAATCCGCGCGGATCGAGAAAATCGCTCAAGGTGAACATGTCGGCACCCGGCCTGATCACTGGGACGACTCGATGCTGCAGAAGTCCGCGGTGCCCCTGGCAGCGGCGTATGGCCACGCGCCCGTGTAGGAAAGAGCCTACGTGGCCGGGCGGGTACGGGTGCGCGAGTGCGCGAAGGAGGGCGCATCTCCCGCCTCGGGTGGTCCAAGCAGGTGCTTGAGCCGTTCGAAGGCGGCCATCGGGTCATCGGTGAATTCGAACAAGCTGACATCACCTTCGTCGATCATGCCGTACGCGAGCAACGCCTTCACGTTCAGCACCTCGTGCCAGAAGTCAGGACCGTAGAGCAGGATGGGGATGCGGCGCTCGAGCTTGCGGGTCTGCGCGAGCGTGAGGATCTCGGTGAGTTCATCCAGCGTGCCGAAACCGCCCGGAAAGACGACGAGCGCGCGAGCCAGGTGCGCGAACCACAGCTTGCGCATGAAGAAGTAATGGAACTCGAAGGTGAGCTGCGGGGTGACGAAGGGGTTGGGGCGCTGCTCGTGCGGCAGGCTGATGTTCAGGCCGATGCTGCGGCCACCGGCATCCGCGGCGCCCCGGTTGGCGGCTTCCATGATGCCGCCGCCCCCGCCCGAGCAGACCACGTAATGGTGCGCAGGCGAGGCCAGGCTCATCGCCCAGCTGGTGATGAGCCGTGACAACTCGCGGGCCTCGCGGTAGTAGCGTCCCATCGGGCCCGCATCGGTCAGGCGCGCCGAGCCGAAGAAGACGATGGTGTTGCGGACCTGTTCGCGCCGGAACGCCTGCAGCGGATCGAGATACTCGGACAGGATGCGCAGCGGCCGGGCATCGTCACTCGAGAGGAACATCTCATCGAGATAGGCCACGGGTGCATTCGGCCGTTTCGCATCTGCGCTCATCGTGGGGGCAGTCCTGTCATCCCGCGCGGGCGAAATCGATGTGGCCACGGGCGACATCGGTGTGCACCAGCCGGACCCGCAGGTGCTCGCCGACATCGGCGCCCTGGAACCCGCGCACCAGGCGTCCTTCGGCAACCGGCGCGGCGATGCGCACCCAGGTGCCCTTGTCCGATGCACCGGTGACGATGGCGGAGAATTCCTCCCCGATCCGCGGGCCGAGCAGCAGGGCGGCGGCGGACTTTCGCACCTGGCGCTCGACCTTGGTGGCGGCGTCTTCCTGCTCGGTGCAGTGCGTGGCGAGCAACTGCAGGTCCGCCATGCCATACGGACTGGGCCGCCCATCCAGCGCCGCCTTGATCAGGCGCTGCGTGATCAGGTCCGGAAAGCGCCGGTTGGGAGCGGTGGAATGCGTGTAGTCGCGCACGGCGAGACCGAAGTGGCCGTCCGCTTCCTGACCCGGCATCTCCATGGCGTACTCGCCCGAGCCCAGCAGCTTGATCACCGACAGGGAGAGGTCGGCGAAGCGGGCGGGATCGGCGCTGCGCCGGCGCGCGAGGAACGCCGCGAGAGCCGCGGCATCGGGACGATCGGGCAGCGTTTCGCCCAGCTCGCGCGCGAGCGCGACGATCCGGTCCCAGCGTCGTGGGACCGCCAGCACCCGGCGCAGCGCTGGCATGCGACGCTGCTCGAGGAATCGCGCACTGACACCGTTCGCGGCGATCATGAGATCCTCGATGAGCTTCTGCGCACGATTGCGCGGATCCGGGCGCAGGTCCACGAGCAGCCCGTCATCGAACACCGGACGATCCTGCAGCGTGTCGAAGTCCAGCGCACCGTGGACCAGGCGGCGTTGCCGCAGGAGGGAGGCTGCCTGGTCCTGCCGGCGCAGTTGCGTCTCGAGTCCCGCCACGCGCGCCAGGGCCGCGGGGGCGGGCGCCTCCCCATCGAGCCACGCGGCGACCTCCCGGTAGGCCAGCTTCGCCTGGTTGCGGACCATGGCCCGGTACACGGCAGGGTCGGTGATGCTCCCTTCTGCCGTGACGGTGAACTCGAACACGATGGCCATGCGCGTTTCATCCGGCAGGAGCGAGGTGAAGCGGGTGGACAGCGCCTCGGGCAGCATGGGGAAGATGCGCGCCACCGTGTACACCGAGGTGGTGTTCGCGCGCGCGTGGCCGTCCATCGCGCAGCCCAGCTTGCAGGTGGAGTCCACGTCAGCGATGGCCACGAGCATCTGCGTCGAGCCGTCGGGGCGTTCCTGCATCACCTCGACCTGGTCGAGATCGCGGGAGTCGTCGTTGTCGATGGAGGACCAGGGAAGCCCCGTGAGGTCACGAACGCCGGCCCCCTGTTCCAGGACGGCTCGGCTGACCGAGGCGGCCTCCTGCTGCGCGCGGGCGGGGAACTCGGGCTGCAGTCCGCGTTCCAGCATCACCTGCGCGGCAAGTCGCTTCAGTTCCTCCGTGGCGGCAGCAGCCTCTGGCATCCGCCTATCATACTGCAATCGCCGGAAGTGACCTCGGTGGCGCGCCTCATGCCGCATCGGTCCGGGCAAGATGCACCGGAGATTCCGCGCGTCCGTCCGTGCGGCCCAGCGCCACGTTCGGGAACGCCGTCTGGCAGACCCCCTCGAGCCAGGCATCGTACCGGCGGATGAATTCCTCCGGCATCTCGAACCAGGGCATCGCCCCCGTCGGCAGCGTCTGCACCGTCCAGTTGCGCCGATCGGCCAGCCGGGCCAGTCCTGCGTATCGCGCGTAGGCGCCGCGAGTGCCGTGGACCAGCCAGACGGGTTTCTTCAAGCCGCGATACAGGCGACCGCTGTCGCCGCTGTACAGGCAGCCCGACAGGTAGCTCATCGGCGCGAACTGCGCGCCCGCCTGTCGGCCTACCAGCCAGTCGTACTCGAGCAGGCCGGGATCGATGCGACGCGACCCGAATACCCGCCGCAGCGACAGGCGCAGGCACATCGGCCGGGTGATGAAATCGTACAGGGGACGTTGCCAGCGCGAGCCCATCAGGATCGTGCTGGTCCAGCGCGTGCCCATCGTACTGCCGGCGCGACCTTCACGAAGCTGTGAACCCGACAGGCCCGTCGGGCTCGCGAGCGCGACACTGCGAAACGCGGCGGAGTTCTCCGTGGCGGCGCGTGCAAGGAATTCGCAGGACAGCGAGAGTGCCAGCGCGTCCACCGGCGCATATCCATACTCACGGCGGATCTGCTCCAGCACCTCGTGCACGGCATCGGTCATCAGCCGTGGCGTATATCGCCGATCCTGGCGAGCGGAGAATCCGTACCCCGGGAATTCCACCGCGTAGACACGCCGCGTGTGGCGATAGTGCTCGTACAGCGGCCGGACGTCGTAGGCCGATGCCGCGGCGCCGATGCCGTGCATCAACAGCATCGGAGGCGAGCCCCGGGTGGGGGCAGGTCCGTCCTGGTACCAGGAAATGCGATCAGCCCGCCGGGACTGCAGGCTGTGCCGCGTGCCCGACAGCGCGGGCTGAAGGGCGAATGGGACGAGGGGAGGGTGCCTGCGCCGGAGGCGAAGCGGACCGGCTTCGATGAGGGCGGGAGCGAGTTGCCAACGCTTCATGGGGATCCTTGACGATGCGTGAGCGTCGGACATTACGCGGGTGCCGCGGGAACGAAGAAGTCGCGCGCGCCCTCGCCGGACTGTAGGCGGATGCCTGCGTCGGGTCGGCCGACATCAATGGCTGCGCGGCGGTGTCGCGGTCGCCAGGAGCGATGCGCAATTCGCATCCTTCGCAAGACCGGGATCGATGAAGGCCAGCGCGGCCGCCAGCGGCGTGAGCAGCGTCCCGAGCGCGGTCGCCGCGCCCGCCTGCAGCAGAGTCTTGTCGGCGGCGATTCCGACCGTCGGCTGGGCCAGCGTGCCGCCGATCCTGATGGGTGATCGCAGCCGCAGCAGCCGCAGGTGCTTGGGCTGGCCCTCGAGCCACAGGTCCAGCCGTTCGTGGGCGAGGTCGATACCGCCATGGCCGGTGAGCAGCACCGGCTCGGTGTCCATGATCATGGTGCGTGTCTGGAGCTGTCCCTGATGCGCCTGGAATGCCACCACCGCGCAACGCAGCTCCGCACGCTGCTGGTTGCCGGTGATCAGCAGGCCAAGTCCCCGGGCGACATCGATGCCGGTGAGCTCGGCGAATGCAGCCCGGATCTCGCCCCGCGGGACGGCCACGCTGACATCGCCCGCCAGGTTCGACACGAAGCGGTGGGCAGAGGAACCCCTGCCGTGAACCTGCATGCGTCCGAGCAAGGGGCCGCTCAAGGGAGACTGCCCGGCCTTGGTGCGGAACTGCGACAGGTCCGCCTGGTTCAGTGACAGGTCGATGTGCGTCTCGGGCACCTCCTGGCGTGCATCGATGCTGACCTCGCCGCTGAGACGGCCTTGCTCGAGCACGAAGGACAGGGGTTGCAGCCGCAGCCGCCCGTCGTCGAGCTTGAGGTGCAGGGCAAGCTCACGCACGGCGATGCGGCTCTTGACGGAGGCGCCATGGAATTCCACGTCGGCATCCATCGAGCGCACGCGCCGCACCTGCAGCTCCGCATCGGAGAAAATCGGACTTGTGGGGGCACTGGCCGCCGCATCGCGCCGGTGGCCGGTCTTCGCGGGCTGCCCATTGGCTTGCGGTGCCGCGGGCGCCGTGGACAACGAGGCCTGCGCCGGTGCCTGCGGACCCAGCGTCGGCAGCAGGTCCTTCAGGTCGAGATTGTCGGAGGTCAGTTTCGCGTGCAGCCGCGGCCGGTCCGCCCCCGTGTCCACGCCGGCCTCGCCGCGGATGTCGCTGTCGCCGATGCGCACCTGCAGGCCACGCACATCGATGCCGCGACCGCGGCGCACCAGTGTGCCCTTGACGAGATAGGCGCCGGTGTTCGGCAGCACGAGCCCGGTGAGGTAGTAGGAATCCGCCAGGTCGTTGCCACTGAGCCGGAAGACCGCCTCGAGCCGGGCGAGATCGAAGGGCTTGTCCAGGTTGATCCGCGCCTCGGCGCGGATGTTTCCGGCGCTCACCTCGACATTGAGTCGGTAAGGCCGGTCCGGACCCACCACGATGAGCGCGGGTCCGCCGGCGATGAACTCGAATGGTCGTCCGTTGAGCGTGCCGTGGCTGCGGATCTCGAAAGCGGTCTTCCCGGACGATGCAGGTCCTTGCCCGTCGCGGGTCGGATTTGCGGCATCATCGGCGTGCAGGGTGCCCTCGAAGACCAGCTTGCGTGGTGCATCCTGTCCCATGATGTGTCCATCCTCGATCAGCAACCGCTGCAGCGCCGGCAGGCGCGGCGCTGCGCGGCCTCGCGCTGCATCAGGTTGCGAGGCGGGTTGTGCCGGAGGGGACCAGTTGGTCGTGCCGTCCAGCCGGCGCTCGATGTCGATGTGGGGAGCTTTCGCCACCACCTGCGGCAGCACCACCTTGCCGCGCAGGAGCTCCTTGAGACTGACCTGGATGAACAGGTGTTCGACGGACAAGGCCTGCGGCACGCGGGCCCAGGGAGGATTGGCGATGTCGAGTCCGCCGATGCTGAACGAGGGCGTCATCGACCACAGATGCGCTTGCAGGTCGCCGTGGATGGTGACGGTGCGGCCGAGATCCCGCGACAGCCGGCGCGCGAGGGGTCCACGCAGCGCATTCCAGTCGAACAGCCAGGCGAACGACACCACGGCGAGCAACAAGATACCGAAGCCCACCAGCATCCAAGACCCGACCGGGTGACGGCGAAACCAATCGTGCATTCTGGGGCAAGGCTAGGGGGCCTCGCGGCCGCTGCACAGCGGCACCGGTCAGAATGCCGATGTCATCCTTCTCCCACGCCATGTGTTGGAGGCTGCCGTGCATCCTGGCGGCTCCGTCCCGCTGCGCCGCCGGGCGCCGAAGCCTGGAATACGCACATGACGCAGCCGCTTCTACGCGAATCAGCTGGCGCGCAGCCGCCACCCCCACCCCTCCGTCGACCCGACGAGGACACCGCCGTGCGCCTGGGCCGCGAAATCCTGGGCCTGCTGTTCCAGGACGTGGACGCTCCCGTGAACATCCGGCTATGGGAGGGGACCCGACTGAAGCTGGGGCGAACGCACGGCACCATCCAGCGGCCCTTCGAACTCGTGTTCCGCACGCCGGAGGCGGTGGCGGACCTGGTGCTGGGACTCGACCCGCTTCGCGTCGTCGACATCCACTGCCGCGGTGAGCTCGATATCGACGGCGACCTGTTTTCCGCGCTTGCCTTGAAGGATCAGATCCTGGCCAGTGGCGCGCATACGCGTGAGCGGCTGGGCGCCGTGGTTTCCGCCCTGCGACTGCGCGCCCGAGGCGCCCGCGCGGAAGCCGTGGCGGATCGAGGACACGCCGACTGGCGTACCGAAGCCGTTCATCAGCATTCGCGCGGCGAGAACCGGCGTGCGATCAGCTTCCACTACGACCTGTCGAAAGACTTCTACTCGCTGTGGCTCGACCGGCGCATGGTGTACTCCTGCGCGTATTTCGAGAATGCCCGACAGAGCCTCGATGATGCCCAGCAGTCCAAGCTCGAGCTGATCTGCCGCAAGCTGTTGCTCAAACCTGGAGAGAGTTTTCTCGACATCGGCTGCGGGTGGGGAGCACTGGTCCTGCACGCCGCCCGGCACCACGGTGTGCGGGCCCATGGCATCACGCTGAGCCGTGAGCAGCACGGCCTCGCACGCGAGCGCATCGCGAAAGCCGGGCTGTCGGATCGTGCGAGCGTCGAGCTGTGTGACTACCGCGACCTCGCGGGCGAGGCGCATTACGACAAGATTGCAAGCGTCGGCATGTTCGAGCACGTGGGGCTCGAGAACTTCGCGACCTACTTCGGCACGGCGCATCGGTTGCTGCGGCCGGGTGGCCTGTTCCTGAACCACGGCATCACGCATGATTCGGAAGGCTGGCATCGCAACCTCTCCACCGAGTTCATCAATCGCTATGTCTTCCCGGACGGACAGCTGGACACGATCGGCAACGTGGTGCGCGCGATGGAGCGCGCCCTGCAGTTCGTACCGGAACCCACCTATCGCATCTGGCGCCTGTACATGGCCGCCTGTGCACTCGAGTTCGAGAGCGGCGGAATCGGGATCTACCAGGTGCTCGCCAGCCGGCGTTCAGGGCGCCTGCCCGGCATTCCGCTGACGCGGCATCACCTGCTGGGCGGCGTGCCGCGGAACCGTACCTGCACCCAGGACGTGGCAGCCGACCCGCAACGGTAGTGGCCGGCAGCGGCAGGGTGTCCGAGGTTCAATCCTCGCAGCCGATGCAGCGGATGGGCGGCGCGCGATGCGCATGCAGCAGCGCGCGCGCCGCTTCCAGCTTGGGCAGCAGCACGCGGATGGTGAGCAAGGCCTCGCGCGTCGGCTGGGCCGTGCGCGAGGCAAAGGATATGCCTGCGGAATCACCGGCTGGATCCGGCTCGGAGGCAAAGGCGTCCGCGAGGCGTTGCAGGCCCACGATGGACTGGTTAATAAGAGTGAGTCGATCGGCAACCATGGTTCGTCTCCAGGGCGATGCAGAACTGTATACTCATACAGCCACTCCCGGAGCGCAAGTGTCCTTAGTCCATACCGAGGAATTCCGATGTCGCCAGATCCCGTCCTGTCCATCCAGCGCAAATGGCCCGCCCGGCATCCCGAGCGCATCCAGCTCTACTCGCTGCCCACGCCGAACGGCGTCAAGGTCTCCATCATGCTGGAGGAGACCGGGTTGCCTTATGAGGCTCATCGGGTCGACTTCGATCACCGTGACCAGTTGTCGCCGGAATTCCTCTCGCTGAATCCGAACAACAAGATCCCGGCGATCCTCGACCCGCAGGGACCGGATGGCCGGCCGCTGCCGTTGTTCGAGTCCGGTGCGATCCTCATCTACCTCGCCGACAAGTCAGGCCGCTTCCTGGCATCGAAGGGCGCAGCGCGCTACGAAGCGCTGCAATGGCTCATGTTCCAGATGAGCGGCATCGGGCCCATGTTCGGGCAGCTCGGGTTCTTCCACAAGTTCGCGGGGCGCGAGTTCGAGGACAAGCGGCCCCGGGACCGCTACGCGGCGGAGTCGCGCCGCCTGTTCGGCGTGCTCGACGGCCACCTGCGGGAACGCGAGTGGATCATGGGCAGCGACTACGGCATCGCGGACATTGCCACCTTCCCCTGGGTGCGCAATCTCATCGGGTTCTACGGCGCCGCCGATCTCGTGGGGTTCGATGACTTCCGCGAGGTGCGGCGTGTCCTCGATGCGTTCACTGCGCGCGAGGCGGTGAAGCGCGGGCTCGAGATCCCGCGCCCCGGTTAGGCGGCCCGCCGGATCCGCTTGCCGGCCGCCCTGCCCTTGCGTTCCAGCAACCACACGCGGTGCCGGGAGAAATCGGTGGTGAGGATGAACGAGCGCAGGAGCGATACACCGATGTTCACATCGGAGGCCGTGTTCTGAGGATCCACGGCGGCCTCGACGTTCTCGAAGCGATGGCCCGCCAGGTCGAGCGATTTCAGTACGATCACCGCACGGTCCGCCGCGCCTCCCAGCCCGCCGCCGCTCTCGTGGCTCACCTCGCGACCGTCGGCGAAGAATCCCCGGCGCACGGCGAAGGCCTGGCTCACCAACACCTGGGCGCCGTTGCCGAGGTCGAAGGTGGCGCGCACGGGTTCTTCTCCCTCGACGATCACCGGCAGGGTGGTGACGCCGTGTTCCTCGGTGAGGTCGAGCGCGACACCCGGCGGCGTGGAATCCCGGTCCACCTCGCCGATGCGTCGCCCGTCGATGTCGATGCGCAGCCTTGCGGCATCGAACAGTTCCCGCCCGAGGATCATCGGCAGCGGCGCGTGCAACAGTCGCCGGCCCACATCGCCGAGGTCGGTGACGGCCACGGTCTGGTTCCTGAGCGCGACGCCCGCGGCCTCGATGTCCACGCCTTCGATGAGCGTGGCGGCGAAAGCATCCTTGCCGGAGCCGTGGCCGGTGGTCTGGGTGCCGCCGTGGATGTTCAGCGA
Source organism: Steroidobacteraceae bacterium (assembly GCA_046347195.1). GTDB lineage: Bacteria > Pseudomonadota > Gammaproteobacteria > Steroidobacterales > Steroidobacteraceae > TMP-86. The sequence continues at coordinate 540 of JAXMGQ010000051.1, read as the reverse complement.
CTGGGCGAAGCGCCGGTCGAGCAACGTGACCTCGGCGGCGGAATCGAGCAACGCGCGCACGGGGTGGCCGTTGATCGCGGCATTCACCATGAGTCGCGAGCCGCGTACGAGGAGCAGGGGATGTTGCGCGGGTGCGGCGGTCCTGCTCGATTACTACCTGGATGCGAAACTGCGGGTGGGGAAGGGGAAGGAGGATGCCTGCGAGGCATCAAGTCCGGAAGCCGGCTAGCGAGGGACTAACTGAAAACACGCTCGCCGGCTCCGGGGTGTCGATGAAGACGCGCGTATTCTGCTTTCTTTTTTTGCGTTTGACCAGCGGTAGTTCACGAATTCACGCTGCCGGTGTTTGACTGACGCTGATGACCAGAGGCATCACGAGTCCGTGAGCGAGAGGCCTTCGTGACGTTCGATGGCGGTGATCATCGCCGCGGGCCACGGCGAGGGCCGACCGCCCGCTGCTTCGATGTGCACGTAGACGAGCTCGATGACGGCGCGAAGGTCCTCCGCGCCGAGCCCGTGGAACTCCATCGAAGAGGTCAT
>JAXMGQ010000050.1:0-39907 GCA_046347195.1 Steroidobacteraceae bacterium | reverse complement strand
CGCCGGCGAGCCGCACGGCTCGCCGCACCGCCTCGGCGTTGTCCTTGAACTTGCGGCCGCGGGCGTAATAGAGGTTGTCCTCGAGACCGACACGCACGTGGCCGCCCATGAACAGCGCCATCGTGGTCAGCGGAAGCTGGAACGGGCCGATTCCGGAACACAGCCACACGCTCCGCGCGGGCAGTTCCCTGAGCAGGTGGATCACGTGCTCGGGCGTCGGGTAGCTCGCGGTCTGGGCGCCCATCACCGTCTGGATGAGATAGGGCGGGTCGACGAGCTTCCTGTCGATGAGGTCGCGCATCACCCAGGCGCCGCCGGTGTGATAGGTCTCCATCTCCGGCTTGATGCCGCGCTTCTTCATCTCCGCGGCGAATTGCTCGACCAGGCCGTAGGTGAATGGCAGGCAGGCATCCACCTCCATCTCCTCGCGCGGATGCGGCAAGGGGGCCGGACGTGCCTTCATGGTGAACCGGCTCATGTCCGGCGTCAGGTTGAGCGAGGCGACATCGGGCGCGGCGTCCAGGCAGGACAGGCGCTCCTCCATGCTCATGGTGAGATCGCCGCCGGTGGTGTTGTTGACGATGATGTCGGGGCAGCGCGCGCGGATCTTCTCGTTGACCTGCAGCCACTCATCGATGCGGCGCGCCCCCTGGGTGAAGTTGCGCGAGTCGCGGGCATGTACGTGCACCATGCTCGCGCCCGCCTCGTGGGCGGCGGCGACGGCGTCGGCGATCTCATCGGGCGTCTCGGGCAGCGCGTCGTGCGTTTCCTTGCCCTGGATGCCGCCATTCACGGCCACGCAGATGAAGGCCGGCGGGAAACCGGCGCGCGTGCGCTCCATGTACTCGTAGGTGTCGGCATACGCCCAGGTGAGGTCCGTCATCGCAACTCCGGCTGCATGTTTGTGATCACATTATGCGCCTGTGATCATATCAAGTCGAGCAGGGGCGGCGCTCATTCCTGCTCGAGCACGATCCGCGTGCGCCGTCCCTCGTCCAGCGCTTCCCGGGAGCGTGCGCCCATGGTCCAGGTCAGCCCTCCCGCCAGCAGGCATCCGCCGAGCAGCCACCATTCGGGCGGCACCCGGCCGCCCGCATCACGGTACTGTTGCAGCAGGGACAGGCCGACGAGATACAGCGAGAACACCACCGCCAGCGACACCAGTACGAGGCCGCCCGGCACGCGGTAGCCGGCCTGCGCGGGTGCCTTGCGGCGATGCCGCAGCACGCCGACGCTGACGATGGCGTACATCATGGCGAACAGGGTGGAGGTGACGTTCACCACCGGCAGCAGCACGCCCTTGCCGAGGAACAGGCCGACGATGCTCGCGGCGGTGACGAGCACGATGGCGCGGGTGGGGGCTCGGCCGGACGCGCTGAGCCGGCCGAGCCCCGCGGGCAGGAGGTGGCTGCGGCCCAGTGCGGAGAGCACGCGCGTCGCGGCGAAGAACAGCGCGGTCCACACGGCGATGAGGCCCAGCACGCCCGCGACCAGCACGAGGTCCGCCACCCAGCCGGCGCGGAATACCACGCGGAAGGCCTGCGCCACCGGCAATTCGGCGGCGAGGAGCTGCGCGCGCGGCATCGCCATGGCCACGGCCACCAGCACCGCGCAGTAGAACAGGAGCGAGGTGAGGATGCAGACGGCGAGGATGGATGCCACGTGGCGGCGGTCCTGGGGATTCTCGAGCTCGGCCACCGCCTGCGGAATGGTGTTGAATCCGCCGAAGAAATACGGCGTCACGGCCAGCGCACCGAGGACGCCGCCGAGGCCCCATCCCCAGTCCGAAGGCGCGATCAGCGGTACGAGGTTGCGCGGCTCGCCACGGGCGATGCCCAGCACGACGAACACGCAGGTGGCGACGAGCAGGGTGTAGGTGGCGAGGTCCTGGAGCCGCGCCGCATCGCGCGCGCCGCGCCAGTGTGCGGCCAGCAGCGCGAGCGACCCCACCGCGCCGATGAGGATGTCACCGGCATGCACCTCGGCGCCGAGCACGCCGTAGAGTGCCGCCCCCTGGATGCCGGGGACCAGTTCGTTCATGAGCCAGCCCACCGACACCGCGAAGAACACGCAGTTGATGACGTAGATGAAGGTCAGGCACAGGCCAGCGAAGTAGCCCCAAGGCAGGCCGAACAGCGAATAGGCATACACCACCTCGCCGCCGGCATGCGGCAGCGCGCCGCTCAGCTCGCCGTAGCACAGGCCGATGGGAATCATGGCCGCCGCGCCGATGATGAATCCCAGCGCCGCGCCCAAGGGGCCCGCGCCGGCCAGCACGCTTCCCAGCACCATGAGCCAGGCCACTCCGACGATGGTGCCCACGCCCAGCGTGAACAGATGACGCAGCTTCAGCGTCTTGCGCAACCCGCCGGCGGGCGATTCGCTCATCGCGCGCTGATCTCCCGCCGGCGCGCCGCGGTGCCGGCCGCCTCCACCCGCAGCGTGCCGTCCTCGCGCGAGCCGGCCAGCAGCACGCCGTAGAGGCTGCGCGCCTGATCCGCGCTCACCCAGCCCTCGAGCACGTCGTGCCGCACGCGCTCGGGGTCGCGTTCCAGCGGGTTGCCGTACCCGCCGCCGCCGGCCTCGAAGCCGCGGATGCACTCGCCCGGCTGCAGTTCGACGAGGCCGATCGGGGGCAGTGGCTCCTCCCGGCCCTCGCGCGTGACCTTGTACACCACCGAGGCGCTGCCTGACCTTCCGCCACGGGTTCCCTTGGGTGGGTCCTCGTGCATCTCGGCGAAGTAGGCGACGGTCATCGGGTCGTGCAACGGCCCGTAGGTGATCTCACCGGCCGGTCCGCCGCGGAAGCGGCCGGCACCGCCGCTGTCCTGCACCAGCCGCAGCGAGCGGATCAGCAACGGATACTTCTGCTCGATGATCTCGACACTGTCGACCATGACCGAGGCCGCGGCGTCGGGCATGCAGTAGGTCACCCATCCATCGCAGTGCGCGGAAGCAGGGCCGCCGTTGTTGCCGATGACGAGCTGGTTCACGAAGGGCACCCCGGAGGGAACCCCGGAGGGTACTCCGGAGGGTACCCCGGAGGACGCCCCGCCGGTGCCGCCATCATTGCCGCTCAGCCGACGGTCCTTGCCCGACACGACGCCGAATCCCGCACCCATGGACGCCGCACCTTCGGCGAGGCCGTGACCGTCCCCCAGCAGGCTGAACGCGCGCTGCGTCGCGTTGATCAGGCGGTTCGTCACGTTGGAGGTGGCCATGGAGGTGCAGGCGGGGAATCGCGGGATGCCCACCACGCAGTTCTCGCGCAACAGGATGCGGATGCGCCGGAAGCTCCCCTCGTTGCGCGGCACGCTCGGGTCGATGCAGTTGAGCACGCCGATGAGCGCGCCCGCGGTGGCGCAGGTCCGGGACAGGTTCACCCCCACGGGCACGCAGTCGATGTTGTCGCGCAGGTCGACCTCGACGAGGCCTTCCGTCGGCTTCACCTCCACCGACACCTTCACCGGGATGCCATCGGGCAGGCCGGGGAGCTGGTCGTGCCGGCCTTCGGCGCTGAGCCGCCCGGCAGGGAGCAGCCCGATGGCATGCGCCATGCGCCGCTCGGAATAGTCCAGCCACTCGCGCACGAAGTTGGCCACCGTGGGGGCGCCGTAGCGTTCGACCAGGCCCACGAGGCGGCGCTCACCGATGCGCGCGGCGCCGAGCGCGGCGAGATAGTCGCCGTACCACACCTCCGGAACGCGGATGCGGCGCTGGCACATGCGGATGATGTCCTGCACGTCCCGGTAATCGCGCTGGATGCGCACGCAGGGGAAGTTCAGTCCCCCTTCCTGGTACACATCCTTCGCAAAGGGCATGTAGGTCGAAGGGTCGGAATTGCCGCAATCGGCCTGGTGCGCCTTCGCGCACACCGTGAACAGGTGCGCACCGCCGCAGAACACCGGCACCAGGATGGTGTGGTCGGCGGTGTGCGTATTGCCGAGGTACGGATCGTTGTGCAGGAAGGCGTCTCCCGGCGCGAGATCCTGGTGGAACTCGCGCATCGAGGCCGTCTGCCGCCCGCCGCCGAGCACGTGGATGGGCAGCCCGTCGGCCGAGGACAGCAGCTGGTCGTCGGCGGTGACGATGGAGCAGGAGAAGTCCTTCGCGGTGTTGAGGATGGCCGAGCGGCCGGTGCGGAACAGCGTGTTGGTCATCTCCCGCACGATGGAATCGAGGCGATTGGCGAGCACCGCGATGACGACCTGGTCGAGCGGCTTGGCTGGCGTGGTCATGGTCGGCTCCGGCTCAGACATCGATCATGTAGTTGTTGAACGGTGTCACCGTCGCCCGGCTGCCGGGGTACAGCACGATCGTCGTGGTGGGCTCTGCGATCAATGCCGGCCCTTCCAGCTGCATGCCGGGCTTCAGGTTCGCGCCGCGGTGATGAGCCATGGCCACGCGGCCCTGACCTGCGAAGTACGCCTCGCTCCGGCGATGCGGCGCTGGCGCGGGCGCGCCGGCAGCCGGCAGCGGGGTGAGCGGCGGGCGATCGAGTTCGCCGGTGAGCCGCACCTTCCACTGGATGAACTCGATCTCCTGGTCGGCCTCGGAGACGGCGAAGATGGACTCATGCGCCGCGTGGAAGGCCGCCACGATCCCCTGCAGTTGGGCTGGCGTGTCGATGCGCGCGCCGGGCAGGGGAACCTCGAGCTCCCACACCTGGTAGCGGTAATGCGCCTCGACGAAGTAGTCGGCGCGGAAGCGCTGGATGCCGCGAGCCTTCAGGCCCTGCATGAAGTCCCCGGCCGAGGCCTGAAGCCCGTCGAGCACCTGGTTCACGCCGTCGTGGTCGAACGTTCTCGAGGCGGTGACGTGGCTGCGGCTGAACTCGGTGACGATGTCGGTGTATTGCGCGCCGCAGGCGCTGAGCGCGCCCGCCATGCGCGGCAGGAGCACGCGCGCGCAGCCCAGCTCGCGCGCGATGGGCACGATGTTGAGCCCCGCCGCACCGCCGCCGGCCAGCAGCAGGCTGTCGCGCGGATCGACGCCCTCGTTGATGGTGATCTCCTTGATGGCGGCCACCATGTGCTCGCCGGCAACGGTGAGGATGCCGGCGGCCGTATCCTCGGGCGACTGACCGAGCTGGTGCGCGACGCGGCTGATCACCTTGAGCGAGGCGCCGAGGTCCAGGCGCATGCGCCCGCCGTTGAAGTACTCCGCATCCAGGTACCCCAGCAGCAGCGCGGCATCGGTCACCGTCGCCTGCTCGCCGCCGCGCCCGTAGCAGGCGGGGCCGGGATCCGCGCCGGCGCTCTCGGGGCCCACGCACAGCAGGCCACCGGAATCCACCCGCGCGATGGAACCGCCACCGGAGCCGATGCTGCGGGCATCCACCGACGACAGCCCCGTCAGGTGGCCGACGTAGCGGGCGCCGAGCCAGGTGTCCCGGCCGAAGACCGGCCGGCCATCGCGCACCAGACTCACATCGAAGCTCGTGCCGCCCGTATCGCAGACGATGACCTCGGTGGCGCCGGTCTCGGCCATTCCCGTGACCTGCCCGAGGATCGGCGCCAGCGAGGGGCCCGAGCGCACCATGTGGATGGGCCTCTCGATGACACCGTCGATGTGCATCACCCCGCCGAGCGAGATGGCCGGCAGCAGTTCGCCCGCAAGACCAGCCGCGCGCAGGTCCGAATCCATTTCCCGCAGGTGCTGCTGCATCAGGGGCTTCAGCGAGGCATCGATGGCGGCCGAGGAGGCGCGCCGGTACTCGCGCACGATGGGGTTGACGTGGTGCGACAGCGTGTAGGGCACGCCGGGCAGGTGGCGTTCGATCAGGCCGGCCAGGGCCAGCTCGTGCCGGGGATTGGCGATGGACCACAGCAGGCAGACCGCCACCGCCTCCACCCGTAGCGTGCGCAGCCGGTGCATCACCGCGGTGGCTGCGGCTTCATCGAAGGGCACCACCACCCGGCCTTCGGCGCTGATGCGCTCGGGGATCTCGAAGGTCAGGTGGCGGGGTACGTAGGGTTCCGGGTAGTCCTGGGTGTAGTCCCATGGGTTGGTCTTGCCGCCCTCGCGCCGCACCAGGATGTCAGGGAAACCCTGGGTGACGAGCAGCGCGGTTCGCGCGATCTTGCCCTCGAGGATGGCATTGGTGGCCCGCGTGGAGCCGTAGATGAACACGGCCGTCTGCCGCAGCAGGGCCCCGGCATCGAGCCCGAGTGGCGCGGCCGCCACAGTCAGGCCCTCGAGGATGCCGCGGGAGATGCGCTCGCGCGTGGTCAGCGCCTTGCCCACGCTCAAGATGCCGGTGGCATCACCCACCACCACGTCGGTGAAGGTGCCGCCGGTGTCGATGCCGATGCGAAATCCGCCGCGCGATTCCCGCGCCGCCGTGACCGATGTGCTCACGCCAAGTCCCCCGACCGTGCTGGTGCACGATTGATCATACTACGCCTGTTTGATCATATCCGGTCCGAACGGCTTCGTGACCGAATTTCGTGGCTGTGATCATGATTTACTCGCGTGATCATGCCTGTTAGGATCAGGCAACATCGAAGGGGAGACTTGAACATGCAATACAACACCTACATGCGGATTGCATCGGGGACCCTGATCGCGCTGATCTGCGCACCCATCCTCGCACAGTCCCCTCCCGCCGATACGCTGGAGGAAGTGGTGGTGACCGCACAGCGACGCGCCGAGCGCATGCAGGAGGTGCCCATCTCGATGAGCGCCATCACCGGCGCGACGCTCGAGAACCTCGGCGCCAAGGACTTCAGCGACTACGCCGGCGGCATCCCCAACCTGTCCATCGGGACCGGAACCGGCGCCGGCGGAAACGGCAACGCCTTCGGCGTCTCCTCGACCCGCGCGGTGTCCATCCGCGGCGTGTCCGGCAACAACACCACGGCCTTCTACCTCAACGACACGCCGGTGCCGCTGTCGCTGGATCCGCGCGCCGTGGACATCGACCGCATCGAGGTGCTGCGCGGCCCGCAGGGCACGTTGTTCGGCGCCAGTTCCATGGGCGGCACGGTCCGGCTGGTGACGCGGGACCCCAGCACGGAGAAGTTCAGCGCGCGCGTGGAGGCGGAAGGCTCGCACACCAACAAGGGAGGCGGCGGGTACTCCGCCAGCGGCACGCTCAACCTGCCGCTGATGAAGGACAACATCGGCCTGCGGCTGAACGCCTTCAGCGCCTTCGAACCGGGGCTGTACACCCGCACCTGGGGCGGACCGCAGGACTCGCGCCTGGATCCGGCCAACGTGCTGCCCTATCCGCCGGGCGGCCCGCCCTCCGTCGGCAGCAAGTCGCACGTGGGCTCCGAGCAATCCACCGGCTTCTCGGCTTCGCTCGGCATCACGCCGACGGCGGTACAAGGCCTGTCGGTGACGCCGATGTTCATGTTCCAGCACTCGCAGAGCAACGGCTACCCGCTCGCCGATTTCACGCCGAATGACTTCGTGCAGACCCGCCAGTTCAACCTGGGCGATTCGGTGGATGACAAGTGGACCTTCGCCGGGCTGACCGCCAAGCAGGAATTCAAGTTCGGCCGGCTCATCGCCTCGGGCACCTATTTCTATCGCCGCGCCGAGGACATCGAGGATACCTCCGATGCGCACGCGCTCATCTTCTGGGGATTGAGCTACTACGTGCCGGCGCCGCTCCTCAACATCCTGTTCACCAAGACCTACACCCAGGAGGTGCGCTTCGAGTCCTCCTTCGAAGGTCCGGTGCAGTTGGTGGTGGGATACTTTCATTCCAAATCCGACCGGCGCTACTACGAGATCTACGACTCGCCGGGCCTGGACGCCGCCACTGGCGGCGCGCTGGGCACGGACCTGGAATACACGCAGAACACGCCCAACACCGACCGCCAGAAGGGCTGGTTCGTCGACACCACCATCAAGCTCACCGACAAGCTCCAGGTCAGTGCCGGCGTGCGCCGCGCCTACCTCGACCATGAGGGAGCGTATACGGCCGATGGTCCGTTGAACGGCGGTGTCTCCGGTCCGCCGGACACCTGGTCGCGCCACGGCGAGCACCAGACCGCGCCGCGCTTCACCGGCAAGTACCAGTTCAATGCCGATCACATGCTGTACCTGTCGGCGGCGAAGGGCTTTCGCATCGGCGGCACCAACTCGCTGCTGCCGGAGGACCTGTGCGGCGCCGACCTCGCCACGCTCGGCCTGAAGAACGGGGAAGGGTTCAAGTCGGACTCGCTGTGGAGCTACGAGATCGGCGCGAAGGACAGCTTTGCCGGCCACCGCATCCGCACCCGCACCGCCCTGTACCGCATCAACTGGAAGAACATCCAGCAGTCGGTGTACCTGCCCTGCACGTTCAGCGTGACCGCGAATTCCGGCGCGGCCACCAGCAAGGGGGCCGAGCTCGAGCTGGACATGGCGGTCGTCGATCACCTGACGTTGAACCTGGCCCTGGGCTACGAGGACATGAAGATCACCGAGGCCACCTCCACCTCGCGCACCATCGTCGGCCAGCCGCTCACCGGCGTGCCGAAGTGGTCGGGTTCGATCACGGCCCAGTACACGATTCCCCTGGGTGAGCGTGAGGCCTTCCTGCGGGGCCAGTGGGAATACACGGGTGATCGCAAGAGCTTCATCAATGTCGCGCCGGCGGATGGCGGACGCGACCTCCCCTCGTACAGCAACCTGAACCTGCGGGGCGGTATCCACCAGGGTCCCTGGGAGGCGGCGCTGTACGTGAACAATGTGTTCGACAAGCGCGGCGTGGTCGGCGACCTGATGCCCGAAGGGGCGGAGTTGCCGGACCGGCCGCGCTTTTTCGTGACCCGGCCGCGCACCATCGGTGTCACGTTGAGGCGGGAAGTCTAACGGCGTGAGCGCCGCCGTCCCGGCCGCTCAGGGAGCGGACGGCGAGCGCCACTGGGACTCGCCGCTCGCCGTCGCGGCCTGCCTGTGCGCCTGCATCGCTTCCTACGGGGTGTATCTCGCGCTGCCGCTGATCCTCGGCGCCCTGGCGGATCGCTATCACTTCACCGAGCGCGACATCGGCTGGGCCGGTGCCGCCGAGAACGCCGGCATGCTGCTGGGTTCGGTGCTGGTCTCGCTGCTGGCGAGGTCCGGCCGGTTCCGCGCGATGATGGTGGCGGGCATCGCCGTCGCGATTGCCGGCAACGCTCTCACCGCGGCGGTGCACGCCTTCGCTCCCCTGGCGGCGCTGCGGCTGCTCACCGGTGTCGGGAGCGGGGTGTGTTATTCCGCCGGCATCGCCTGCGTGTCGCTGGCGCGGCAGTCCGCGCGCCACTTCAGCGTCTTCATCGTCGTGCTGGTGATCGTCAACTCGCTGGAGCTCTGGGTCGTGCCCTCGCTGCTCGACGCGGTGGGCCTGCCGGGACTGTACTGGACCTTTGCGCTTGCCTACCTCGTGCCCCTGGCGATGCTGCGCAGCGTACCGGCGGTGGCAAGCGCCCTCGGCACGGCTTCGGCACACTCCCCTGAAGCGGTTGCGACCGCCGGCTTCGGCTCGCTGGCGGCGTGGTGCCTGTTCGCCATCGTCATGTTCAATGTCGCGGCCAGCGCATTCTGGGCGTACTCCGAGCGCATCGGCTCGATGCTCGGCATGTCGCCGCAGTCCGTGGCCAATACCCTGACGCTGTGCAACCTGTTCAGCCTGACGGGCGGCGTGTTCGCCTACGCACTCGCGCGCCGCTGGGGACAGCATCGCCCGCAGCTGGTGGTCATTGCGGTGATGATGATCGTGTTCGCGGCCTGGTCGGCGTCGATCAGCGTGCCGGGATACGTCGCGGGCGTGCTGGTGTTCTTCGAGGTGTGGTCCATGACGCAGGTGTACCAGCTCGGGACCCTCAATGGCATCGACCGGACCGGCCAGTACGTGGCGCTGGTGCCCGCGGCGCAAGGGTTGGGGCAGAGCGCCGGTCCCTTCATCGCCGGTGCGCTGCTCGGCTGGCAGCTCGGCTATTCGCGGGTGCTGCTGGTCATGCTCGCGTTCATCGCCGCGTGCTTCGGCGCTTATCTGCGGGTGTACCTGCGCCTGAGGCGGCGCGAGCCGGCGCTCGCGCTGGCCTGAGCTGGTCGCGCCTCCCGCGTGCGAGTCTGCTACATCTCGAGGAACAGCTTGCGCAGCCGCTGCGATTCCTCGCTGTCGAGCTTGCGCAGCAGGTCCTCCAGCGGCTCAGGCTTGCCGTAGCAGTAGCCCTGCGCGTAGTCCACGCCGAGCTTGCGTACCGCGTCGGCGATGTCACTCGTCTCCACGAACTCGGCGACGGTATCGATCGACAGGCCCTTGGCCAGTTCCACGATGGCGCGCACCGTGGCCCTGGAATTGCGGTCGGTGAGGATGTCGCGCACGAAGCTGCCGTCGATCTTCACCCGCCCGATCTGCAGGCTCTTCACATAGGTCAGCGAGTTCGCGCCCGTGCCGAAGTCATCGAGCGCGAATCCGCAGCCCAGGCCCTTGAGCTCGCGGATCATCTGGTTGGCGCGCGCCAGGTTGGACACCGCGGCATGCTCGGTGAGCTCGATGGTGATGCATCCCCGCGGCAGGCCGGCCTCGTGCAACTGCGACTTGAGTTCCTGCAGGTAGGCCTCGTCGCCGATCGACTGCCCCGAGACGTTGATGGAGATGCCGATGCCGCGGGTTCGCAGCATTCCGCGGAACGGCTTCAGCATCTGCAGGGCGCGCTGCGTGACCCACCGGTCCACGGAGGGCAGCAACTGGTAGCGCTGCGCGGCCTTGATGAGCGGGCCGGGCGTGATCAGCTCGCCGTCCTCGTCCTTCAGGCGCAGCAGCAGCTCGTAGCCCCCCGGCTGGGTGGGATCCTTCAGCGGCGTGATGCGCTGGGCGAACAGCAGCAGGCGGTCGGATTTCAGGGCGTCACGCAGCTTGCCCACGGCGATGACATCGTCATGCCGCCGCATCATGCTGTCGTCCTCGCAGGCGTAGGTCTCGATGCGGTTGCGTCCGCGGCTCTTGGCGGTCTTGCAGGCGAGTTCCGCCGCAGCCAGGGCGCGCGCCAGCCCCTGCGGCATGTTCACCAGCGCCGAGATGCCGCAGCTCATCGACACTTCCACCGCGCTCTTCTTCGGTCCGATGACGATCTGCGCCGCCGCGGCCTGGATCTGGGCTGCCATTTTCTCGGCGGAGTGGGAGTCCGTGGTCGGCAGGATGATGGCGAAGCGGTCGCCCGAGAGCCGCGCCGCCAGCGCATCCGCAGGCAGGCGGGGAGGCGACATCAGGTCCGCGATGCGCACGATCAGCTCGTTGCCGAGCTCGAAGCCGTGCAGCTCGTTCACCACGTGCATGTGGTCGATGTCGAAGTAGACGACGCTGCGGGCGGCCTCGCTGTCGCCGAGGCCTGCGTAGGTCTGCTCGAGGCCCTCGCGCGTGTACAGCCCGGTCACGAGGTCGAATTGCGTGTCGACGATGCTGGCGGTCTGGCGCCCGAGATGCCGGGCGAGGAAGACGTGGCGCGTGGCGAAGTCGGCGGCGCTGATGGGGTTGTAGAAGGCGAGCATGCCGATCACGCGGCCCGTGTCGCGCACCACCGGCACGCTGAGCAGCTTGCAGGCCGCGACCTTGCCCTGCCGGGCATTGCTGCCGTTGACGAGCAGGGGCCTGTTCTGGCGCTGCGCCCAGGCATACAGGTGCTGGCGGGTCTGCTGGAAGGATTTGCGGAGCGGCGCGGTGTGTCCATTGCCAGCGTCGAACTCCACCCTCATCCGCTTGTCCGGCACCTCGAGCGCAGCGTACGCGCACCCGAGCCGCTGCGCGGCGAGTGCGAGCAGTTCTTCCACCACCCGCCGGTCATCGGAGGAACCCTTGAGTCCGCTGATCACCTCGAACAGCCATTCGAGCTCCGCCGTGCGCTCGGTCAGCATCTCGACGCGGGACCGTACCGGTACGCGTGCGGCCAGCTCGCGATGCACGCAGTCGAGCAAGGGCTTCAGCCGGCGTGCGGCTTCGATGGCGTGGCGCGAGGCGCTGGCAGGTCGCTGCTCGAGCGTCTGCCGCACGCAGAACACGCCGACCAGTGCCGCGTCAGCGGTTTCCATCGGGATGGCGGTGAGCCAGTGGCGGGTGCCATTGCCGATCGAGCCCGGTTCGCGCGGTCCCTGGTTGTCCAGCCAGCCGAGCGAGCGCAGCCACTTGCGCACGGCGGTGTGATTGATGAGCGCAGACGGGGCGCGGGGCTGCAGCGCATGGTCGAGGACGAGGATGCCGTCGAGCTGCTCGAGCAGTCTGTCGGCGAGCTGCGCAAAGGATGCGTACAGCGGTTCCAGGGTCTTTACGCTGGCAGGGACATCGGTCACGTGAGCATCCATTGCATTGCCGTTTTCCCGGTATCGGCAGCGGTGCGTCGAACCGAACCGAAGCGCCGGCCGATTTGCCGACGGCATCACAATTGCGCGCGCCTGCCCTCAAGTCCTGACCGCGCCTCGAATGGGGCGCGCCGTCGAGCCCTCGGGCGCGAAAGGGATATGTTCACAATTCCACGCTTGCGTTCGGGTTGGCCCACGTGCAAGGCTTGCAAGACTTTCACACCCGACAACCCAACCAGGGGAAGGCTCATGGGACTACTCGACGGAATTCTCGGCTCGGTGCTCGGCGGCGGTTCGGTGGCGGCGGCGCCGGGAGCGCCCGCGGGCGCAGGGGGTCTCAACTCCGATGTGCTGATGCGCATCGCCGGCCAGCTCCTGCAGCAGCATGGCGGAGTCGCGGGGCTCGTCGAGGCCTTCACCAAGGGCGGCCTGGGACAGGCGGCCGCCAGCTGGGTCAGCACCGGCCCGAACCAGACGGTCTCGGCAAGCCAGGTGACGCAGGTGCTGGGCTCGGGCCAGATTGGCCAGATCGCCGCGCAGCTCGGGCTCGATCACGGCCAGGCCAGCGGCATCCTTGCCCAGCTCCTGCCGCATGTCGTCGATCATATGACGCCGTCGGGCCAGGTTCCCACGGGCCAGGGATCCGGTGACCTCATGAGCGCCGCGCTGAGCGCGCTCAAAGCAAAGCTGGGGTGAATCGCCCCGATTTGCGTTATGGTTGAGCGATGGGGATCTGGACTCGCAAAGAGCTGAGCGAGCTCGCTTCGGTCGCGGCCGAGGGGGAAGGCGCCACCGGCATGCGCCGGGTGCTCGGCCGGTTCGACCTCATCCTGATCGGCGTGGGCAGCACCATCGGTGCGGGCATCTTCGTCATCACCGGCACGGCCGCGGCCCAGTATGCCGGCCCCGCCATCATCCTCTCCTTCATCGTCGCAGGGATGGCCTGCCTGTGCACCGGGTTCTGCTACGCCGAGCTCGCCTCGATGATGCCCGTGGCGGGCAGCTCCTACACCTATGCCTACGCCACCCTGGGCGAACTGGTGGCCTGGACCATCGGCTGGTGCCTGGTGCTCGAATACCTGGTGGCGGGCTCGACCATCGCGGTGGGGTGGGCGGGGTACTTCACCAACGCGCTCTCCAACATGGGGCTCACCATCCCCAGCGCCTGGAGTACGGCGCCCTTCGGGCTCGACGCGGGCCGCCACCTGATCGCGACCGGCGCCATCATCAACCTGCCGGCGGTGGGCATCGTGCTGGCCATGACCTGGCTCCTGGTGCTCGGCATCAAGGAGTCGGCACTGGCCAATGCCATCTTCGTGCTGGTCAAGATCGGGGTGATCCTGGCCGTCATCTTCTGCGGCGCCTTCTACGTCCACCCGGAGAACTGGCACCCCTTCCTGCCACCGAACACCGGCGCGAACGGCATGTTCGGCTGGAGCGGGGTGTTCCGGGGGGCAGGCGTCATCTTCTTCGCCTACATCGGCTTCGAGACCGTCTCCACCTGCGCGCAGGAGACCCGCGACCCGCAGCGTGACCTGGGCTTCTCGATCCTGTGGGCGCTGATCATTTGCACCGCCCTGTACGTGGCCATGGCCGCGGTCATGACGGGCCTCGCGCATTACAAAGATCTCAATGTCGCCGACCCGATCATCATCGCCCTCGAGCGCGCCAGGCCGCACCTCGACTGGCTGAAGCCGCTGGTCAGTGCGGGGGCGGTCATTGGCCTTGCCTCGACCATCCTGCTGTCGGTGTATGGCCAGAGCCGCATCTTCTTCACCATGGCGAACGATGGCCTGCTCTGGCCGGTGTTCACCCGGCTGCACCCGCGCTACCGCACGCCGTATTGGGGCATCATCCTGGTGGGGTTGTTCTGCGCGCTGATCGCGGGGCTCTTCCCGCTCGACATCCTCGGTGAGCTGGTGTCCATCGGGACCCACCGGCGTTGCCATCGTCTGTGCGGGTGTGCTGGTCCTGCGCCAGCAGTCACCCGATGCCCCGCGCAGCTTCCGTTGCCCGGGGTCCCCGCTGGTGCCGGCGATCGGGGTCATCGGCTGCGCGTACCTCATGCTCAGCCTGCCGGCGGGCTCCTGGTGGCGGCTGCTGCTGTGGCTGATCGGCGGCTCGCTGATCTACTTCTTCTACGGCATCCGGCACTCCAAGGCGCGCCTCCCTTAATGCACTGCAAACGGTCGTGTTCTGCGGTGCCGCCGCGACTGGCACGACGATTTCCCGAAGGGCTCTACGGACATGCCGGCATGACAGCCACGTAACTGTAAGATGCTGATTATTAAATACGGAAAGTCAAACCTGCATCACACCCCGGGCATTGCAATGGCATCGGGAAACCCCATAATAGCTTCCGTCGCAAGGCTCATGAGTCATCGTGTTTCTTGCGTTGCAAATGGAAGAGGAGGTCGTCATGCTCGGGAATGTAGCTCGCTTGGGACTGGCAATACTGTTGGTCGCCATGGCTGTCGTTACTGCCGCATTGACTGAAAGCCATCTGATCATGCGACAGACCTGCGCGCCTCGCTCCGCGGGCCTTCGGGCCAGCTAGCGAGGCGCCTGGGCAAGCGGGGCGCAGGCGCTGCGTTCCCGCCGATTGCATCCCGACCCGCCTTTCGACACAGTCGCTGGCATGAGCCGACGACGGGTGATGATGTCCAAGGAACGCATGGTGGCGTTCAGCGACGGGGTGATCGCGGTGATCATCACCATCATGGTCCTGGAGCTCAAGGTGCCGCACGGCACGGACCTGTCCGCCCTCGAGCCCCTGTTCCCCGTTTTCTCGAGCTACGTGCTCAGCTTCCTGTACGTGGGCATCTACTGGAACAACCACCATCACCTGCTGCAGGTGGCCGAGTACGTCAACGGCAGCATCCTGTGGGCGAACCTGCACCTGATGTTCTGGCTGTCGCTCATCCCCTTCACGACCGCCTGGCTGGGGGAAAACCATGCCGCCGCCGTTCCGGTCGCCGTGTATGGCATCGTGCTGCTGCTGTCGGCGATTGCCTATACAATCCTCAACGCGGCATTGATCGGCAACCACCAGCCTGACACGCTGATCGCGAAATCCGCGGGTGTCGGTCTCAAGGGTATGCTGTCGATCCTCTGCTATGTCACAGCCATCGTCCTCGCCTACTGGTCTCCGTGGAGCGCTATCGCGCTATATGGCCTCGTGGCGTTCTCGTGGCTCATCCCCGAACGGCAGATCGAACGGGAACTTGCCCACTGAGCGGCCGCCCGCCGGCGCCATCATCGCGCAGACCGCGCGATTGCTGCTGCGGGAGCTCGAGGAAGGCGATGCGGCCTTCATCCTGAAGGACTGCTGAACGAACCCTCGTTCCTGCGATACATCGGCGACAAGGGTGCCCGCACGCCGGAGGATGCCCGCCGCTACATCCAGGACGGGCCACGTTCGAGCTACGCCCAGAACGGCTTCGGCCTGTACCTGGTGCAGACCCAGGCGGGCGGTGAGCGCATCGGCATCTGCGGGCTGGTCAAGCGCGAGGCGCTGTTCGACGTCGACATCGGTTTTGCCTTCCTTCCCGCCTTCTGGTCGCAAGGGTATGCGCTCGAGGCCTGTCAATCCGTCATGCACCTGGCGCGCTCGAGGTTTCGCATCGAACGCGTGGTGGCCATCACCTCGCGCGACAATGAGAGCTCGATGCGCCTGCTGCGCAAGATTGGCCTCGACTTCGAGCGGACCATGAACCTGCCGGGGCAGTCGGAGAGCGTGAACCTGTTCGTACCCAAGGAGTGAAGAATGCATCCGTTTCCGCATGTCTATACCGTCTCCTCGCGCAGCGACCCTGCCGGCCCCGTGACTCACCTCGCCTGGCCTTGCCGAGCTGCCCTCGGCCGCACCCAAGGAGTTCGATGGCCCCGGCAACCTCTGGTCGCCGGAAACACTGCTGACCGCGGCGGTGAACGACTGCTTCGTGCTGAGCTTCAAGGCGGTGGCGGCAGCCTCCAAGTTCGCGTGGACCTCGCTCGCGGTCAGCACCCAGGGCACCCTGGAGCGCAGGGACGGCAAGTCCCTGTTCACGCGCTTCGACACCCAGGCCAGCCTCACGCTGCCGGCCGGCGGGGATGCCGAGCGCGGCAGGAAGCTGCTCGAGAAGGCCGAGCAGATCTGCCTGATCGCCAACTCGCTCAGCGGCGAGCGCCATCTGGAAGCCAGTGTGAACGTGGGTTGATCCCCCGCGCGTGAACCGGTACGCAGCGGTCCTGGGCGTGGTGCTGGCGGTGATCCTCATCGCCTCCGGCATCGCGCCCTACGATCGCATCACCTGGCTGATGGAGACACTGCCGGTGATCATCGCGCTGCCGCTGCTCGCGGCGACGGCGCGGCGATTCCCGCTGACCAACCTGCTCTACACGCTGATCTTCCTGCATTGCCTGGTGCTGATCGTCGGCGGCATCTACACCTATGCGCGCGTGCCGCTCGGGTTCTGGGTGCAGCATGCCTTCGGCCTGTCGCGCAATCCGTACGACAAGCTCGGGCATTTCCTGCAAGGATTCGTGCCCGCGCTGATCGCGCGCGAGCTGTTCATCCGCCGGGACTGGGTCCGGCCACCACGCATCCGCGCTTTCCTGTGCGTCTGCGTCGCGATGTTCATCAGCAGCGTCTACGAGCTGATCCGAATGGCAGTCGGCGCTGTTCATGAACAGGGCGCGGATGAATTCCTGGGGACACAGGGTGATGTGGGGACACGCAGGAGGACATGGCCTGCGCGCTGATCGGCTCGGTCATCGCGGTGGTTTTCCTCGCTCGCTGGCATGACCGGGCGCTGGCGCGGCTGTCGAGGGCATGACGGCGCGGCGTGGCGGCGCGAAGGATTTCCGGATTAAGTCAAACGCGGGGCTCAAGACCGCTGGGCTGGAAGCCGACAACGATCAGGATGAATACCCTCAGCCAGATCCATCCGCTTCCGTCCAGGGCCCCGGTGCCATCACCAGCGGCCTTGCCACCGTGGCCAAGGCCAATGAACGGCTCAACCGCGACGCACAGCAGATCGCCAACCCCGAGCGCACCGACCTGACTGCCGCCTTGGTCGACTCGAAACAGGCCAAGCGCCAGGCTGAAGCCGGCGCCGCCCTCCTGCGCGCTGCCGACAGGATGCTGGGCTCCCTGTTTGACGAACGGGCTTGATCTGATCGACATATATACATACATCATCTGTGCATATACGTAAATGGAAACCTGTCTGACTCCGTGAGATGGACACTCAGCGTGTCCGAAGAAACCGATGTTGCCCTGCGCACGTTCCTCGCAGGCACGCGCCTCAAGAAGGGCGATCTGTCGAAGTTCGTGGAAGAGGCGGTGCAATGGCGATTGATGTCGATGAACATCGAGCAGGCGCGAGCGCGTAACGATCACCTGGAATCCGCGGAAGTCGAGGCGCTCGTGGAGCAGTCACTCGATGAGGTTCGCGCCGAGCGATCGACCCGTTCAACCTGAACCGTTGTCCGCCGGGATGAAGGTCATACTCGACACCAACATCCTGGTGAGCGCCTTGCTCACCCGGCGTGGGTCGTCGGCCCGATTGCTGGACGCCTGGATCGAACGCCGATTCGAACTCGTGACCTCCGCGATCCAGATCGCAGAACTGGTCGACGTAACGCGTCGGCGCCACATACGGCCTTTGATCATCCCGGCAGTGGCCGGACGATTCGTGAACGATCTGCGAAGACACGCCACGATGCTGGGTCACCTGCCCAGCCTGAGCCGCTGGGTCGATTCAGGCGATGATTTCCTGCTGGCCATGGCCGAAGTCAGCGAAGCGCAATTCCTCGTGACCGGCGACAAGCGTGATCTGCTTGCTCTCGCAGTTCATGGCCGCACGCAGATCGTGACCGCCAGGTTCCTGTTGCAGACGCTGAAGATCGTATGACCTGATGCTGGACTCGCGGCTCGACGAACGCGCTGGATTCAGCGCCGCTTCAATTCCGCTTCCAGTTTCTCGACGTCCGCCACTTGATCTCGTGCATCGCCGCCCTTGAAGAAAGCCCAGGCTTCGCGAGTCGATTCCCACATCTGCGAAAGTCGTTCGGACGGAGTGCCCGGCATATAGCCCCCGTCGTCGGCGGCATCGTGGGATCGGAATACGCGGACATGCTGCCGCTCGAGCGAGGGCATCAGGATGTCAATCGTCCATCAAGAACGAACGCAGCTGCTCCGAGCGCGAGGGATGCCGCAGCTTGCGCAGCGCCTTGGCCTCTATCTGCCGGATGCGCTCGCGCGTGACGTCGAACTGCTTGCCGACCTCTTCCAGCGTGTGGTCGGTGTTCATGTCGATGCCGAAGCGCATGCGCAGCACCTTGGCCTCGCGCGGGGTCAGGCCGGCGAGCACGTCGCGCACGGTCTCCTGCAGGCCGGTGCCGGTGGCGGCGTCGATGGGCGACTCGACGTTGGAGTCCTCGATGAAATCGCCGAGGTGCGAATCCTCGTCGTCGCCGATCGGCGTCTCCATCGAGATCGGCTCCTTGGCGATCTTCATGACCTTGCGGATCTTGTCCTCGGGCATGTCCATCTTCTTGGCCAGCTCTTCCGGCGTGGGCTCGCGGCCCATCTCCTGCAGCATCTGGCGGCTGATGCGATTCAGCTTGTTGATGGTCTCGATCATGTGCACCGGGATGCGGATGGTGCGCGCCTGGTCGGCGATCGAGCGCGTGATGGCCTGGCGGATCCACCACGTCGCGTAGGTCGAGAACTTGTAGCCGCGGCGGTATTCGAACTTGTCCACCGCCTTCATCAGGCCGATGTTGCCTTCCTGGATGAGGTCCAGGAACTGCAGGCCGCGGTTGGTGTACTTCTTGGCGATGGAAATCACCAGGCGCAGGTTCGCCTCGACCATCTCCTTCTTTGCGCGCCGCGCCTTGGCCTCGCCGATGGAGACCTCGCGGTTGATGTCCTTGATGTCGCTGATGAGGATGTGGAAGATCCCTTCCATGTCCTTCAGCTTCTTCTGGCGCCGTTCGATTTCTTCCTTGAACTTGGACAGCGCGGCCGAGTAACGCTTCTTCGCCTTGATATGCTTGTCGAGCCAGCGCGTGCTGGTCTCGTTCTTGGGGAAGGAGGAGATGAAGTCCTTGCGCGGCATGCCGGCCTGCTTCACGCACAGGAACATGATCTCCTTCTCGAGCAGCCGCACTTCCGCCACGTGCTGGCGCAGGTTGTCGATGAGCTGGTCGAACATCTTCGGCGAGAGCTTCAGCTCCATGAGCTCGGACTGCAGCTTCTTGCGCAGCTTGGCGGTCTTCGGATCCTTGGGTCCGAGCTTCTCCAGGGCGTTGAGCACCTGGTGATGGAGCTTGGCGATGGCCGCGAAACGCTTGGCGGCTTCCTCGGGATCCGGCCCGGTGTCCACCGCTTCCTCGCTTTCCTCCCCTTCGGCTTCCTCATCCTCTTCCGCGGCGTTGAGCTCGCGTTCGGCGATCATCTTCGGGTTCTGCGGCTGGGCGATCTCGTCCGGCGCATTCGGGTCGATGAAGCCGACGATGATGTCGACCAGGCGCATCTGGCCGGTCTTGAAGGACTCGTAGTGCCGCAGCATCAGATCGTAGGTGCCGGGATAGTTGGCGAGCGACACCTTCACCGCCTCGAGGCCTTCCTCGATGCGCTTCGCGATGCGGATCTCGCCTTCGCGCGTGAGCAGTTCCACCGTGCCCATCTCGCGCATGTACATGCGCACGGGATCGGTGGTGCGGCCGAACTCGGCATCGAGATTCGCAAGAGCAGCCGTCGCTTCTTCGACGGCCTCTTCATCCGGCGCCGCCGTCGCGTCGGTCATGAGCAAGGACTCGGTATCCGGCGCCTTCTCGTACACCGGGATGCCCATGTCGTTGATCATGTTGACGATGTCTTCGATCTGTTCCGGATCGACGATCTCGCTGGGCAGGTGGTCGTTCACCTCGACGTACGTGAGGTATCCCTGCTCCTTGCCGCGGGCAATGAGCAGCTTCAACTGGGACTGACGTTCGTCCGCAATCTGCGTCGCGGTATTGGTAGACGCTTTCTTGGTCAAAGGGAACGCCTCGCGCGAGTGAGGGTTGAAAATGAAGCCGGCAAGTATACAGTTGGGCCGTAATCGCAAGCCAGTGCCGCCATGCGGCACTGCGTCGGATCACTGGCTGGCAGCGCCTTGGACCCGAGCCTTCAGAAGCAAGCTCAATTCCGCCTTTTCCTCGGAATTCAACCCCGTTTCTTCAGCTTTTCGCAGCAACTCGTCCATCCGGCGGCCCGGACCCAGGCTTTCCGCCAGCTTTTGCACCGCCATGTTCAATTCGCGGGCCGCCGCCGCGGCGTCCGGCACCAGCGGGGTCTCGGCGGCGATCTGCGCCAGGCGCTCGAACTCGGGTTCGTCGCGCCAGCGCTCCAGGAGGGTGGCCGTGCTGGGTGTGTGCGCCTCGCGGGCCTGCCCGATCAACTTCCGCAGCACGGGGATTCCCGGCCGGTCCAGCGTTTCCAGGGCTCCGGGATGGTCCAGGGCCTGTGCAGCGGCGGGGTGATGCAGCACGAGGCTGATGGCCTGGCTTAACATATTCCCGCGTCCGGCGCGCATCCGCTCGCCGGGCCTGCGCAGCACCGCGGGTCTCGCACCGACACTGGCGCCGCCCCGCGCGTTGCTGGCCTCGCGAGCCTGGGACGGATCCCGCTCAGGCGTCCCCGCCTCGAGGAGCTGGCGAAGCTTGCCCGCGGGCATGCGGATCTCGGTGGCGAGCTGATCGACGACAAGCTCCTTCAGGACGCCGTCGGGCATGCGGGCGAACAAGGGTTTCGCGAGTGCGGCGAGTTTGGCGCGGCCGTCCGCGTGTGACAGGTCGGTCTGCTGCACCAATTGCTGGACCAGGTATTCCGACAGCGGAAGGGCGTTGGCCAGGCGTGCCTCGAAGGCCTCCTGGCCTTCCTCCCCGACCAGGCTGTCCGGGTCCTGTCCCTCGGGCAGGAACAGGAACTTGAGCTCGCGGCCATCGCGGGCCAGCGGCAGCGCATTCTCCAGTGCGCGCCAGGCCGCCTGGCGTCCGGCCCGATCGCCATCGAAGCAGAACACCACTTCGCTGGTGAGCCGGAAGATCTTGTTCAGGTGTTCCTGGGTGGTGGCCGTGCCGAGCGTGGCCACCGCATAGGTGATGCCGGCCTGGTGCAGGCGGACCACGTCCATGTAGCCCTCGACGATCATCAGCCGGCGGAAATCGGATCGCGCCTGGCGCGCTTCGTACAGTCCGTAGAGTTCACGGCCCTTGTGGAACAGCGCGGTCTCGGGAGAGTTCAGGTACTTGGGCTCGCCCTGGTCGAGCACACGGCCGCCGAAGGCGATGACGCGGCCGCGCGCATCGCGGATCGGAAACATCAGGCGGTCGCGGAAGCGATCATAGTGCCCCGGCTCGCGCTCGCTGTCCTTGCGCTCGCGTTCGATGATGAGCCCGGTCTGCAGCAGTCGATGCCGCCCCTCGACGTCCTGGCCGAAGCGGTTGAGCAGGGCGTTCCAGGAATCCGTCGCATAGCCCAGCAGGAACTTCTTCGCCGTGTAGGGCTCGATGCCCCGCTTCGTCGCGTAGTCGTGCGCACGCTGGGAATCCTGCAGGTTCTGCGCGAAGAACTGCGCCGCATCGCCGAGCACCTGATGAAGGTCGGCGCCCGGGGCCGATTGGCGCGAGTCGCGGGCTTCGCGCGGAAGCTCAAGTCCGGCGCGCTGGGCGAGATCCTCCACCGCCTCGACGAAGGAGAGCTTCTCGTACTGCATGAGGAAGCCCAGCACGGTGCCGTGCGCGCCGCAGCCGAAGCAGTGGTAGAACTGCTTGTCCGGGCTCACCCAGAAGGATGGCGTCTTCTCGGCGTGGAACGGGCAGCAGGCCTTGAACTCACGCCCGGATTTCTTGAGCGAAACGCGCGCGCCGATGGCCTCGACGATGTCGGTGCGGGCGATCAGCTCATCGATGAAGGATTGCGGGATGCGGCCAGCCATGGACCGCCACTCGTCAGCCGCCGAGCCTGGCTTTGATCTTGGCGCCGACGGCGCCCATGTCGGCGCGTCCCGCGGCCTTGTTCTTGATCATGCCCATCACCTTGCCCATGTCCTTGATGCTGGCGGCGCCGGTGGCGGCGACGGCTTCCTGGATGAGCTGGTCGAGCTCGGCATCGGAGAGCTGGGCGGGCAGGTAGCCCTGCAGCAGGGTGATCTCGGCGCTTTCCTTCGCGGCCAGGTCCTCGCGACCGCCGGCCTGGAACTGCACGAGGGACTCCTTGCGCTGCTTGATCATCTTCTCGATGACCGAGGTGACCTGCGCGTCGTCCAGGGTGATGCGCTCGTCCACCTCACGCTGCTTGATGGCAGCGGTGATCATGCGAATGGCGCCGAGACGCTCCTTCTCGCCGGAGCGCATCGCTGCCTTCATGTCCTCGGTGATTCGCTCCTTGAGCGACATCGGATCGTCAGTAGTTGCGCGTGGCCGCGGCGCTCGGACCGCTGCCGCGCGAACCGTCGCGCGAGATGCGCTTGAGGTGGCGCTTCACGGCGGCCGCCTTCTTGCGCTTACGCTCCTGGGTCGGCTTCTCGTAGAATTCCCGGCGACGAAGTTCGGTCAGGATTCCAGCCTTTTCGCAGGCACGTTTGAAGCGACGCAGCGCGGCGTCAAAATACTCGTTCTCGCGAACACGAACGCTGGGCATTCAGACCTCTGAAAGATTTGAGCCAAAGCCGCATCAAAAGCGGCAAACCGGGCCGCGCATTCTAAGGGCGGAGGTTCCAAAAGGCAAAACAGGAAGGCAAAACCGGCGCTGGCGCGCCGCGAAACGGGCAAGCGGGATCATGCGGGTGCTGGGAATCGAGACTTCCTGTGACGAGACGGCCGTGGCGGTGTACGACGCCGCGGCGGGGCTCCTGTCGCACCGTCTTCACAGCCAGGTCGAACTGCACCAGGCCTTTGGCGGCGTGGTCCCGGAACTGGCCTCCCGCGACCACGTGAGGCGCCTCCTGCCGCTGGTGAAGGCGGTCCTCGAGGCGGCCAGCACCACGCCGCGGCAGATCGACGGGGTGGCCTATACGGCCGGTCCCGGGCTCATCGGCGCCCTGCTGGTGGGGTCCGGATTTGCCCGAAGCCTCGCCCTTGCCTGGGGGGTGCCGTCGATCCCCGTGCATCACCTGGAGGGGCATTTGCTCGCGCCGCTGCTCGAAGCCGACCCTCCCCGCTTCCCGTTCCTTGCCCTGCTGGTCTCCGGGGGGCACACGCAACTGGTTGATGTGGCTGGTTTTGGTTCCTACCGCCTGCTGGGCGAATCGCTCGATGACGCCGCCGGCGAGGCGTTCGACAAGACGGCGAAGCTCCTCGGTCTTCCGTACCCCGGCGGGGCGAGGTTGTCGGAACTGGCCTCCAGGGGCCGGGAAGGGGTGCATGAGTTCCCGCGGCCCATGCTGGACCGGCCGGGCCTGGATTTCTCCTTCAGCGGCCTGAAGACGGCGGCGCTGCTCGCCACCCGGTCGGTGCGCACGGAGCAGGACCGCGCGGACCTGGCCCGCGGGTTCGAGCTGGCCGTCGTGCAGACGCTGGTGGAGAAAAGCCGGCGGGCATTGCGCTCCACCGGCCATGATCAACTGGTGGTCGCCGGGGGGGTGGCGGCGAACCGGCCACTGCGGGCGGCGCTGGTCCGGATGGCGGCGCAAGAGGGCGCCCGCATCCATTACCCGCGCCTGGAGTTTTGCACCGACAATGGCGCGATGATCGCCATCGCCGGCTGCCATCGGCTCCAGGCCGGCCTGGTCGATGGCGACCTGGGCATCCGCGCGCACGCGCACTGGCCGCTCACGACCCGCATCGAGGCATGACGACGCAACCCATGGACAAGATATTCTTGAGAGAGCTCCGGAGCGAGGCCATCATCGGCATCTTCGACTGGGAGCGGCAGGTCAAGCAGACGGTGCTCATCGACCTGGAGATGAGCGCGGACGTGCGCAAGGCGGCGGCGAGCGATTCCATCGAGGACACGCTCAACTACAAGCGCGTCGCCAAGCGCCTGCTGGAGTTCATCGAGGGCTCGAGCTTCCACCTGGTCGAGACGCTGGCCGAGCGCATCGCGCAGCTCGTCCTCGAGGAGTTCCACGTGAAGTGGGTCAAGGTCAGCCTCAACAAGCCCGGCGCCATCCGCAGTTCGAAGAGCGTGGGCATCATCATTGAACGCGGCAGCGGGAGCGCATGAGGCGCGTGTACGTCGCCGTGGGCAGCAACATCGAGGCGCCGCGCAACGTGCGGCGCGCGCTGGATGAGCTGCGCGCGAGCTTTCCGGACTTGCGCGCTTCGCCCGCCTACCAGAACGCCGCCGTGGGTTTTGAAGGTGAGGATTTCATCAACCTGGTCGTGGGCTTCCAGACCGATCGGAGCCTGGCCGAGGTCCGCGCCGAGTTGCGCCGGATCGAGGGCCTGTGCGGCCGTCCCCGCGCGGCCCCCAAGTGGGCGCCGCGCGCCATGGACCTGGACATCCTCCTCTATGGGGATGAGGTCGGACAGTTCCCGGAAGGAACGCTTCCCCGGCCCGACCTGCTGAAGCGGCCCTATATGCTGGGGCCGCTGGCGGACATCGCGACTGATCTGGTGCATCCCACCGAAGGCCGCACCATCGGCGAGATCTGGGCCGGGTTCGACCGGGGCGGCCATGACATGCGCGCGGTGGACCTGTGAGCCGTCCGCGGCCGTTGGTCGCGCTCGCGCTGTGCTGCATCGGGGGCCTTGCGTGGGCGCGCGCCGTGAACGTCGAGCCCACGGAATATTTCGACGAACGCACGGGGCACACCGTCGCGCTGGTGCGCGCACCCCTGGTGTTCCTGCTCGGCCGGCCGCGTGGACATGAAAAATCACCGGACTTCATCAGCCTCACCGCCTGCGAGATGGACCAGGGCGGCGTCCTGGCCCACTACTTCGTCGCTTATGCCTGGACCGAGCGCGACCCGCTGCAGCAGCCACTGCACATCATCCTCGACGAAGAGACCATCGACTTGAGGCCGCTCGACTCCTTCCCTGCCGACCTGCCCGCCGACCGTGTGCTGCTTTCGCCCGGCGGCAAGGGCACGCCGCGCGCGGCCTATGCGGTGAGCCGTGACATGCTGCACGCCATCGCGGCGAGCAGCCAGGTAAACCTGTCGATCGGCGATGATCCCCAGACCTTCAAGCTGTTCGACGGCAAGAAGGCCTTGATCCTGCTGGTACAGAAGCTCGAGACCTTCAAGCAGCCGTGAGCCGGGTGAGTCAGCAGCGGGCACGTTCATGATCGCGGGGGTCCGCCGCCGCGTGACTGCATCGCTCCTCGTCTCCGCGCTGCTGCCGTGGATCATCGCGATGGCGCAGGCGCAGCCGGACCCGGAGCGCGGCAGGATCGAGTACCTGATCTCGAGCATCGCAACGCTGCAGGGCGCGCAGTTCCTGCGCAACGGCACGACTCATGACGCGGTCGCGGCTGCGGATCATCTGCGGCTCAAGTGGAGCAAGGCGGGATCCCGGGTGAAGACCGCCGAGGATTTCATCCGCTACTGCGCCACGCAGTCCTCGATGAGCGGGCAGCCCTACGAGATCCGCTTTGCGGATGGTCGTGTGGTGAAGACCGCGCAGTACCTTCAGCAGAAGCTGGCGGAATACGATGCCGCGCAATCCCGTGCAGGCTCAGCGCATTGATCCACTTCCCGGCACCTGCCCCATGAAGCCCTCCGGCTGGCATACCGTGACCATACGCATCGTGGCACGCGATGCGCGCGGGCGCTGCAGGCGTAGCCGGTCCTTATTACCTTGACACCGCGCGCCGCGCGCGGGCAGGCCGGGCGGGCGCCGCACCGAAGGCGTGCAGCATGTCGGCCTGGCTTCGCAGCCGATGGGCGATGCGCCCGCAGACGAGATCACACAGCTCGTACACCGCCGGGTCGGCGATGCGGTAGAACGCCGCCGTTCCCTTCGCATCACGGGCCACCAGGCCCATCCGCGACAGCACGCCCAGGTGCTTGGACACATTGGCCTGGCTGCAGGCGAGGATGGAGGTGAGCTCATTGACGTTGTGCGGTTTCTGCCGCAGCTCGTTGAGTATCTTCAGCCGCAGCGGCTCCGACAGCGCCTGGAAATACTCGGCCACGTGGGCCAGGGCACGATCGTCCAGAAGCTTCACGGCAAGGCAGGTCCTGTTCGAGGGGTCGGACACAATCTAGCACTCTCCTGCTTGATTGCTATATCACTTAATAGTAATATAGTATCAAAGTGAAGGAGAACGAGCAAATGCGCCGGCCCACTGGATTCATCCTCGTGCTCACCTGCCTGGTCCTCGGATCCGCAAGCGTAGGGCCCTTGGTTGCCCAGCAGACGGTGCAGGTTGGCGGGCCGTCGGGACCCTCCTGGTTCCAGGTCCCCGCGCAGGTCCATGCGGTTCGCGAAGCGCAGCTCGGCGCCCAGTCCTCGGGCCGCGTGGTCGATGTGAAGGTGCGCAGCGGTGAGAGCGTGAAGCGCGGCGAGGTGCTGCTGCGCATCGATTCGCCGGCTGCACGGGCGGCCGCGGCGGCGGCCGTGGCCCAGGCTGCGGCGGCGCAGGCCCAGTGGAGCAGCGCCAGCGCGGACCTCGAGCGCGCCCGAAAGCTGCACGAGAAGCAGTACCTGAGCGATGCAGCCCTGCAGCGCGCGCAGGCGCATGCCACTGCGGTGCATGCGCAGGCGCAGGCGAGCGATGCGCAGGCACGCGCGGCGCGGGAAATGGCCGGTTGGGAGGAACTGCGCGCACCCTACGATGGCTGGGCCATCGCCGTGCACGTCGCGGCGGGCGACCTCGCCCAGCCGGGACAGCCGCTGGTGTCGGTCTACGCACCCGGGCCCATGCGCATCCTCGCCGACGTTCCGGACGACCTGCGGGAGAAGCTCGCCGCCGACGGGCCGATCCAGCTCCTCTTCCCGGGGGGCGGTTGTGAGGGCGCTCCCGCGCAGGCAAAGGACTGGACGATGGTCCCGGCAGTCGATGCACGCAGCCGCAGCGTGGGGGTGCGCGTCGAACTCGGTGACCTGCCGCGCTGCCGGCCCGGCACCGTGGTGCTCGTCGGGCTGCCGCTGCGCGGCGCCTCGCCGGCGCTGCAAGTGCCCGCCACGGCACTGGTCCGCCGCGGCGAGCTCGATGCCGTGTACGTGATGGCCGAGCGTGGCCCCGTGCAGTTGCGCCAGGTGCGCATCGGTGAGCGCAGCGGCGATGTGGTGAGGATCCTTGCGGGGCTTGAGCGTGGCGAGAAGGTGATCATCGACGCCGCCCGTTTCCAGCCGCCGCGCGCGGCCAGCGAGCGGTGACGAGCGGCTCCATGAGCGCACCCGACGAACATCGCGAGCCGGCGGCGCTGGGCCCCAGTGGCCGGCTGGCCCGCACCTTCCAGGATTCACGCCTGACGCCGCTCCTGGCCTTGGTGGCCTTGCTCCTCGGCGTCTTTGCCGTCATGGTGACGCCGCGCGAAGAGGAGCCGCAGATCAACGTCACCATGGCGAACGTGATCATTCCGTTCCCCGGCGCCTCGGCCCGCGATGTGGAGCAGATGGTCGCCGGTCCCGCCGAGCAGGTGCTCGCGCAGATGGCGGGACTGGAGCACGTGATGTCGGTGTCCCGCCCCGGCATCGCCATCCTCACCGTCCAGTTCAAGGTGGGCGTGCCTCGCACCGAGGCGCTGGTGCGGCTGCACGACACGCTCAGCGCCAACCGGGACTGGCTGCCGCCCGGACTCGGGGTGGGCGAACCCATCGTCAAGCCCAAGGGCATCGACGATGTGCCCATCCTCGCGGTCACGCTGTACGACACCCGTCCTGAGGGCAATGCCTTCGACCTGGAGCGCATCGCGCATGCCATGGAGGCCGAACTGAAGCGGGTGCGCGGCACCCGTGAAGTCGAGACCCTCGGCGGGCCGGGCCGGGCCATCAACCTCGACATCGACACCGGGGCGCTGCGCGCCGCGGGCGTGACGCTTCCCGAACTCGGCCAGGCGATCCGCGCCGCCCAGGGCAGGGCGCCGGGCGGGGAACTGGTGTCGGACAATGCCACCGTCCATCTCGACCTCGGCGACTGGTTGCGCGATGCGCAGGATCTCGGTGAGCTGGTGGTGGCGGTGCGCAACGGCCGGCCGGTGTACCTCAGGGACCTCGCACGCATCTCCGACGGACCGCCGCGCGCGGAACGCTATGTGTGGCACGGCACCGCCGGTGCGCAGGCCGCCGAGTATCCGGCCGTCACGTTGAGCGTGACCAAGAAGCCCGGCGAGAACGCGGTGGAGGTCACGCGGCGGCTGCGCCAGCGCGTCGCCGACCTCGAAGGCACGGTCATTCCGGCCGGGGTGGGCGTCGCCATCGCGCGCGACTATGGCGACACGGCGAATGCCAAGGCGCTCAAGCTCATCGAGAAGCTGCTGTTCGCCACCAGCACGGTCGTGGCGCTGGTGTTCTTCACCATGGGGCGGCGCGAGGCGCTGATCGTCGGCGTCGCCGTGGCGCTCACGCTCACCGTCACCCTGTTCGCATCATGGGCCTACGGCTTCACGCTCAACCGCGTCAGCCTGTTTGCGTTGATCTTCTCCATCGGCATCCTCGTCGATGATGCCATCGTGGTGGTGGAGAACATCCACCGGCACCGGCTGCTGGAACCGCAGGCGCCGCTCCCCGCGCTGATCCCGCGTGCGGTCGACGAAGTCGGCGGACCCACCATCCTCGCCACGCTCACGGTGATCGCGGCCCTCCTGCCGATGGCATTCGTCACGGGCCTCATGGGTCCATACATGGGACCGATCCCCATCAATGCCTCCATGGGCATGCTGATCTCGCTGGCCGTGGCCTTCGTGCTGACACCATGGCTGGCATTGCGGCTGTTCCGCGGCCCATCGCATGGGGCCGCGACGGCGACGGCCACGGGCGCGGCCGAGCGGCTGATGCCCTGGGTGCGCCGGCTGTACTCGCGCTTTCTCGATCACGGGCGTGGGCGCCACGAGCGACGCAAGCTCTGGCTGGGCGTTGCGCTGCTGATCCTGCTGTCCTGTGCGCTGCCGGTGCTGGGACTGGTGGTGCTGAAGATGCTGCCCTTCGACAACAAGTCGGAGTTCCAGGTGGTGGTGGACATGCCCGTCGGCACGCCGGTGGAGCGCACGGCCGAAGTCCTGCACGCGCTGGGCGCGGCACTCGCGCGGCAACCCGAGGTGCACGACTACCAGGCCTATGCCGGCCTCTCCGCGCCCATCAACTTCAATGGCCTGGTCCGGCAATACTACCTGCGGGCGGGCGCCGAGCTGGGCGATCTGCAGGTGAATCTGGTCGACCAGCATCACCGTGACGACAAGAGCCATCGCATCGCCACGCGCCTGCGCCCGATGCTGGAGCGCATCGGCGAATCCTATGGTGCGATCATCAAGGTCGTGGAGGTTCCCCCGGGGCCGCCGGTGATGGCGCCCATCGTGGCCGAGATCTATGGCCCGGAGGAGTCCGGCCGCCAGCAACTCGCAGGCGAAGTGCGCAAGGTGTTCCACGGCACGGCGGGCGTGGTCGACGTCGACTCGAGCAGCATCGCGCGTGCGCCACGGCAGGTGCTCGCCATCGATCGTGCGCAGGCTGCGCAACTCGGCGTCGCGCCGCGCGACATCGTCGCGACGCTGCGGGCGGGTCTGGCCGGGGAGGATGCGGGCTACCTGCACGATGGCAGCAAGTACCCGGCGCCCATTCGCATGCGCCTGCCGGCCTCCACCCAAGGCTCGCTGGCGGCGGCGTCCTCGCTGCGGGTGCGCTCCGCTTCGGGCGATGAGGTGCTGGCGGGTTCGCTGCTGCGTCCGCGCCAGGAGCTGGTGGAACAGCCGCTGTATCACAAGGACCTCTTGCCGGTGACCTACGTCACCGGCGACATGGCGGGCAAGGTGGACAGTCCGCTGTACGGCATGTTCGCGATGCGCGGCGCCACGAACAGGCTCGCCGGTCCCGATGGCGTGCCGGTGCAGGAGCACTTCATCAGCCAGCCCGAGGATCCCTACCGCGGCTACTCGCTCAAGTGGGACGGCGAATGGCAGATCACCTACGAGACCTTCCGCGACATGGGCGCCGCCTATGCCGTGGGCCTCGTGCTCATCTACCTGCTGGTGGTGGCGCAGTTCGGCTCCTACGGCCTGCCGCTGATCATCATGGCGCCGATACCGCTGACCATCATCGGCGTGATGCCGGGGCATGCGCTGCTCGGCGCGCCCTTCACCGCCACCTCGATGATCGGCATGATCGCGCTGGCCGGCATCATCGTGCGCAATTCCATCCTGCTGGTGGATTTCATCCGCCTGCAGGAAGCGGCGGGTGTGCCGCTGGCGCAGGCCGTGATGGCCTCGGTCGCGACGCGCGCGCAGCCGATCGCCCTGACGGCGCTTGCGGCGATGCTCGGCGCCCTGTTCATCCTCGATGATCCCATCTTCAACGGCCTCGCCATCTCGCTGATCTTCGGCATCTTCGTCTCGACGCTGCTGACGCTGGTGGTGATCCCGCTGCTGTACTTCGCCGCCTACGACGGCAGGAAACCTTCCCCAGAAACATCCGGAGTTCACTCATGACGACCTGGCAACTGACCCGCGTGATCGCGGGCACCTTCATCCTGCTCTCGCTCGCCCTCGGCGTGCCGGGAAGCCCGCTGTTCCACAGCACGCTGTGGCTCTGGTTCACGGTCTTCGTCGGCGTGAACCTGCTGCAGAGCGGGTTGACGCGCTGGTGCATGCTGGAGCGCATCCTGCGCGCCGCGGGCCTGAAAGAAGGAACCTGAGAGTCCTGCCATGCGCGCTTCGATGACCCTGCTTGCGCTGTTGCTGCCTTCAATGGCGGTGGCAGCCGCGCCAGAACCCGTGGCGCCCGCGGCGCCATCGCCGCTGTCGCGCGCGTGGCAGGGCGTGGTGGCGCAGAGCCCCGAGTACGCCGCCGCGCGAGCGCGGCGTGAAGCCGGTACGGCCTCCTCATCCGCGGCTCGCGCACTGTGGATGCCCAGCCTCGGCGCCGAAGGGGGCTTCGGCCGGCGCAGCCTCGATACGACGTCCACGGGTGCACAGTTCAGCGCACCGGGGTTCGGCGTCTCGAACGGCGTGGACTTCAGGACGAGCGTGACGGATGGCAATGCGCACCAATGGGCGCTGGTATTGCAGCAACCGCTGCTGGATGCCGGGCGCGTGGCGGACGCGGAAGGCTTGCGCGCGCGAGGCCGGATGGCCGAGGCGCAGTTCCGTCTCGCCGAGCAGGCGCTGATGGTGCGCACCGCCGAGGCCCTCGCGGCGGTCGTGGAAGCGGATGCCCGTTTCAAGGCGGTGCATCACCAGCACGAGGCGGCACAGCGCACGCGCGACCAGGCGCAGGCGCGCTACGAGTCGGGTGACATCCCGGTTACCGACTGGCGCGAGGCGCAGGCACAGCTCGATGCGCTGGAGGTCGCCGAGCTCGACGCCCGCCAGGGGCTGGCCGTGGCGACGGCCGCCTTCACCGACCTCACGGGCCAGCCTCCGCCACCGGCAAACGACATCGCGTTGACCGCGCCAGCCGCCGGGATCGCGGATGCAACCGCCGCGCCGACATCGGAACCTGCGGCGGAGGGTACGCTGTCGGACTGGCTGCATCGCGCCGGTGAAACGAGCCCGGCGCTGGCGGTGCAGGTGGAGATGCTGTCGCAGGCCCGGGCGGAGCTGCGACGCTGGTCGCGTCTCGACGGTTTCCGCCTCAGCCTCGTGGGCCAGTACGGCCGGGAGTCGCTCGACGGCCGCGGCGATTTCGGCGCTGCGCAGATGACCAATCGCGTGGCCAGCATCGGCCTGCAGGCCAGCGTGCCCTTGTTCACCGGCGGCCTGCGGGCGGCCCAGCGGCGCGCGGCGGAATCCGGCGAGCGCGCGGCACAGGCCGACCTCGACGCCGCACGCCAGCAGGTCGCGCTGCGCACGCGTACCGCCTGGCTCGAGGCCAGCAGCGCCCGGGCGCGGGTTCGCGCCCAGCACCGCGCCGGGAATTCCGCGCTGCTGCGGCTCGACGCCACACGCGTCGGGTTCGAATCCGGCGATCGAACGCTTCTGGACCTGCTGTCGGCGGAGAGCGGCGCGATGCAGGCCGCGGCGGACTCCGTGCGGGCGCGCTGCCAGGGCCTGGTGGCGACACTGCGGCTGGCCGCCGCCGCCGGCACGCTGGACGCGGCGGCGCTGGATGCAGCCGGCAACGGTGACTTCACCTGCGGCAGGGGCGATTAGCTTTCCGGCGGCTGGCCGGCGGACACACGCGGAGGACCACAACATGGCTCACATCGTCATCATCGGTGCCGGACTCGGGGGCACGCCGGCGGCGTACGAACTGCGACACGCGCTCGGTGCCGGGCACAAGGTCACCATCGTCAACGCGGTGGACTATTTCCAGTTCGTTCCCTCCAATCCCTGGCTGGCGGTGGGCTGGCGCAAGCGCGAGGCCATCACGCTGAACATCGGCGAGCACCTGCGCCGCAAGGGCATCGAGTTCATCGCCGCCGCCGTGGACAGGATCGACGCCGAGCAGCGCGTGCTCACGCTCGCGAACGGCCAGACGCTGTCATACGACTACCTGGTCATCACGACGGGCCCCAAGCTCGCCTTCGACGAGGTCCCGGGGGCGGGGCCGGCCGGCTTCACCCAGTCCATCTGCACCGTGGACCACGCCGAGCAGGCCTGGCAGCGCTACGAGGAGTTCATGAAGGATCCCGGCCCCATGGTCGTCGGCGCCATGCCGATGGCGAGCTGTTTCGGACCGGCCTACGAGTTCGCCTTCATCGTGAGTGCGGACCTGCGGCGGCGGCGGCTGCGCAACAAGGTGCCGATCACCTTCGTCACCAGCGAGCCCTACATCGGGCACCTGGGACTCGGCGGCGTCGGGGACTCGAAGTCGCTGCTCGAGAGCGAGCTGCGCAACAACGACATCAAGTGGATCACCAACGCGAAGACCACCCGGGTGGAGGCCGGCAAGCTGTACGCCACCGAGGTGGATGCCAATGGAGCCACCGTGAAGGAACACGAGCTGCCATTCAAATTCTCGATGATGCTGCCGGCATTCAAGGGCGTGGACGCCGTCGCGGCGGTGCCGGGCCTGTGCAATCCGCGCGGATTCGTGCTGGTGGACGAGTACCAGCGCAGCAAGAAGTATCCCAACATCTACTCGGCAGGGGTGTGCATCGCCATTCCGCCGGTGGAAGTGACGCCGGTGCCGACGGGCGCGCCCAAGACCGGCTACATGATCGAGACCATGGTGACGGCGATCGTCCGCAACATCCAGGCGGACCTGTCGGGCCAGCCGGCGACGACTCAGGGGTCCTGGAATGCCATCTGCCTCGCCGACATGGGCGACACCGGCGCAGCGTTCGTCGCCCTGCCGCAGATCCCGCCGCGCAACGTCAACTGGTTCCGCAAGGGCCGCTGGGTGCACTGGGCGAAGATTGCCTTCGAGAAATACTTCCTGCACAAGATGAAGGCGGGAAGCTCGGAACCGGTGTACGAGAAATACGTGCTCAGGCTCCTTGGCATCAATCGCGTGGAGTGAGGATGCGCGTGCAGGAATTTCTCGCAGTAGACTAAACCAATGGGCCATGCGCCGCGTCCAAACGGGGGCACTTGCCTGCCTGGAGGAGTCGACGATGAAGACGCTGAGCGGGTTGATCCTGTTCCTGCTGCTGTTCGTGCTCTGCTGGCCGCTCGCGCTGCTGGCACTGGTGCTGTGGCCTTTCTGCTGGCTGTTGTCGATCCCGTTCCGCCTGGTGGGCATCACCTTCGAGGCGCTGTTCGCGACGCTGCGGGCGGTGTTGTTGCTGCCCGCCCGGCTTCTTGGCCAGCGCGCCTGAGGGTGCTGCCTATTGCGCTTCAATTGCGCTTCAGGCCGGGGCCGGGTCGAACTCCTCGGTATCGATATCCTGCTGCACTTCGGGTGAGTAGCGGGCGCCGCTGACGGTTCGCTGGTTGATGAGCGCTTCCAACCTGTCCACCAGCGCAGGCGCCAGCCGCAGGTCCATGGCCGCCAGGTTCTCCTCGAGGTGCGCCACCGAGGTCGTTCCCGGAAGCGGCACCACATGCGGCGCCTTGTGCAGCAGCCATGCCAGGGCGAGCTGTGCCGGCGTGCAGCCGGCTTCGAGGGCGAGCCGGCGATAGGGCAGCAGCAGCTGGTCCCGGTTGGACGTCCAGTGAGGCTCCTGGAATCGGGGCATCGTGCGGCGCAGGTCCCCCTGACCCAGCTCGTCCGGGGAGCGCACGCCGTCGGCCAGGAAGCCTCGCGCCGTCGGGCTGAACGCCACGAAGGCGATGCCCAGGCGGCGCGTTTCTTCGAGCACACCGATCTCCGGGTTGCGGCTCCACAGCGAATACTCCGACTGCAGGGCCGTGATCGGGTGGACCGCATGCGCGCGGCGCAGCGTGGCCACGGATACCTCGGACAGCCCGATGCCGCGGATCTTGCCGGCGCGCACCAGATCCGCGAGCGCCCCGACGCTGTCCTCGATGGGCACCGCCTTGTCGAGGCGGTGCAGGTAATACAGGTCGATGACATCGGTTCGCAACCGCTGCAGCGATTCCTCGATCGTCCGACGCAGCGTTTCGGGCCGGCCGTCCAGCACCCGTTTGCCATCGACGCCCGTCATGCCGCATTTGCTTGCCAGATGAATCCGACCCCGGCCGGCGCCGAGCGCCTGCCCGACCAACGACTCGTTCCTGCCGAATCCATACAGCGCGGCGGTATCGAAATGCGTCATGCCGATGTCGAGCGCCCGGCGGATCAACTGCATGCCTTGTTCGGGCGGCGGCGGGTTCGCATAGGCATGGCTGAGGTTCATGCAGCCGAAGCCGATGGCCGTCACCGTATCCGCGCCGATGTTCCGGGAGAGGATGCTCAAGGGACCTTCCTTTTGCGCCGCACTATACGGTGCCAGGCGCGTCGCTTCATGCTATTTTCCCTCTCCATAACGGAAAAGCGCGCGCAACAACGCGCCATCCATCGAAGACAACCTGGGGAGGTCACATGGTTCGTTTCCTGACGACGCTCGGCGTCATCACCTGCATCGCCGGTCTCGCGGCCTGCGGCTCCAGCACGCAGACCTCGGCCGTGAGCATCTCCAACACGCCCGGTACGGTCATCGTCGACCCGCCGCTGCGCATCGCCTCGCTGGATGCGCCGACGTTTGCGCAGGAGCTCGGCGCCACCACCAGCGGCGCGCAGCTGCTGCAGCTGGCGGGAACGCCGGCCTGCGGGGTGGATTTCTACTACCTGCAGTACCAGACCAGCGGCGGAGCGGGCGAGATCGCCACGGCCACCGGCGCGCTGATGGTGCCGACCGGCGCCGCGCCGGCCTGTTCCGGGCCGCGGCCCATCGTGCTGTACGCCCACGGCACCACCACGGAGAAGACCTACAACATCGCCGACATCACCAACACCGCCAATGCCGAAGGGGCGATGGTGGCGGCGGTGTTCGCCGCGCAAGGCTACATCGTCGTGGCTCCCAACTACGCGGGATATGACACCTCCTCGCTGCCGTATCATCCCTACCTGAACGCACAGCAACAGTCCTCGGAGATGCGGCATGCCCTGCAGGCGGCGCGCACGGCGCTGCCCAACACCTTTGCGAAGGCGACCACCGACAGCGGCAAGCTGTTCCTGACCGGCTACTCCGAAGGCGGTTACGTCGCCATGGCGACGCTGCGTGCGCTGCAGGCTTCCGGCGAGACGGTGACCGCCAGCGTGCCGATGTCCGGCCCCTACGCCCTGGAGGCTTTCGCCGATGCCATCTTCTACGGCAAGGTGAACCTCGGTTCCACGGTGTTCGCGCCGCTGGTGGTCAGCAGCTACCAGAATGCGTACAAGAACCTCTACAACACGCCGGCCGACGTGTTCTCGGCGACGTACGCCACCGGCATCGACACCTTGTTGCCCGGACCCTCGATCGCTGAGCTGTTCTCCACGGGCAAGCTGCCGCAGACGGCGCTGTTCAGCAGCACGCCGCCAGTGACCGGCAACGCCGCGCTGGATGCCGCGCTGGCACCATCCACTGACCCGCTGTTCTCGCTGGGATTCGGCGACCCTTACCTGGTGAACAATGATTACCGCCTGAGCTACGTGCTGGATGCCGCCGCCGATCCGGATGGGGTGGTGCCAACCATGCGGGCGGGGCTGCCACTGGCCGCCGAGCCGCAGCAGCCGCTGCGTCATGCGGTGTGGACCAACGACCTGCGCAATGGCAACTGGGCGCCGGGGTCGCCGATGCTGATGTGCGGTGGCGCGAAAGACCCGACCGTGTTCTTCGGCCTCAACACCGGCACCATGCAGGCGTTCTGGGCGGCGCTGCCGGCGGGCCTCATCAGCGCGCTCGATGTGAACGGTACGCCGACGCCGGGTGATCCGTTCGCTCCGATTCAGGGCGCCTTCCAGCAGTCGCAGGATCAGGAGCTCGCGTACCTGCAGACGCCGGCGGGCGGTGGCCTTACGCCCGAGCAGGCAGAGGCGATCCTGGTCCAGAACTATCACGCCGCCGTCGCGCCGTTCTGCACGGTCGCCGCCCGCGGTTTCTTCGCGGCGTTTTGAGGGAGCAGCACCATGAAGAACATCATCACGAGCAGCGTCGCGGTCCTGGGGCTGCTGGCCGCATCGGCCGCCCTGGCTGAGGATTCGATGCCGAAGAACTCGGCGCGCATCGGCGCCTATTTCATCTCCTACCACACCAAAGGGGATGACCTGTCAGGACCGCTGACCCCGCCGGGGCTCAACACCAAGATACAGAGCAATTCGACGCTGTACCTGGCCTATGTACGCACGCTCTCGTCACACTTCGAAGTGGAGCTCGCCTTCGGCGTACCGCCGCGCACCAAGACCAAGGGGTCGGGACCGGCGATGCTGGGTTCGGTGCCCTTCGATGGCGTGGAAATCTCCTCGGCCAAGTGGGCCTCGCCCACGCTGTTGTTCAACTATGTGTTCTTCGACCCGAGTGCGCGCTTCCGGCCGTACATCGGCATCGGCATGAATCACACGGCTTTCTACGAGCGGCGCTCCACGCCGGCGGGCGATGCGGTGGCGGGCGGACCCACGAAGATCTCGCTGACTTCCTCGACGGGCATCGCCGGGACGGTGGGCATGAGCTACCGCTTCGATGACGCCTGGCATGTGTACGCCTCGTACTCCGCCTCGCGCGTCACCAGCGACCTGACGGCGAACACCGCGGGGCTCATCCGCCGCTCGCACATCAGCTTCGGGCCGCGGACCTTCGTGCTGTCGGTGGGCTACTCGTTCTAGATGCTGCGGCCGCCGTCCACGGCGATGATCTGCCCGGTGATGTAGGGCGCATCCTTCGCCAGGAACAGCGCGGTGCGCGCGATGTCCTGGGGCGTGCCGTGGCGCTGGAGCGCGGTCTTGCCGATGATCTCGTGCTTGAGCGCATCCTCCATCGGCTGTTCGGGCCACAGCACCGGCCCCGGCGCGATGCCGTTCACGCGGATCTCGGGCCCCAGTTCGCGCGCGAGGGACTTCGTCAGCATGGCAAGGCCCGCCTTGGCGGCGCAGTAGACGGGGTGGCCTTTGAGCGGCCGCAGGGCGTGGATGTCGATGAGGTTGAGGATCAGCCCGCGGGCAGTGCGCAGGTGTGGTGCGGCGGCCTGCGAGAGGAACAGCGGCGCCTTGAGGTTGCTGCCCAGCAGATCATCCCACTGCGCCAGCGTGATCTCACCCACCGGGGTGGGGTAGAACGTGGATGCATTGTTGATGAGCACATCGAGCCGGCCGAAGGCCGCCATGGTCGCACCGACGATGGCAGGTGCGAGCGATGCGTCGAGCAGGTCGGCCGCGAAGACGACGGCCGAGTGTGCACGCCGCGCATTGAGCTCCGCCGCCAGCGCGTGCGCTTCCTGGTTCGAACGATGGTAGTGGATCAGCACCCGCGCGCCGGCGCCATGCAGGGTCCGCGCGATGACCGCGCCCAGGCGCCGCGCTCCGCCGGTGATCAGCACCACGTGGTCTTGCAGCCCTGAACTGTCGATACTAGCGTCCATGTCCGATGACGATACTCCAAGCCCCTCGCGGGGTGAACCGGCGCTGGATCCCGATGAGCAGGCTCACGGCAGCCGGGTGATCGCCCACATCCGGGATCGTATCGACGCGCAGGGCGGCTGGATCTCCTTCGAAAGCTACATGGACCTGGCGCTGTATGCGCCGGGACTGGGCTATTACAGCGCTGGTGCGCGCAAGATCGGCGCGGGCGGGGATTTCACCACGGCGCCGGAAGTCTCCCCGCTGTTCGGCGGTTGTCTTGCGCGAGCCTGCGCGCCGGTGCTCGAGTCGATGGGCGGCGGGTCGATGCTGGAGATCGGTGCGGGCACCGGTCGGCTGGCGGTGGATGTTCTGCGCCGGCTCGACACTCTCGGGCAGCTGCCTGAGCAGTACATGATCCTCGAGGTCAGTCCGGACCTGAAGCAACGGCAACGGCAGCGCCTGGAGGCAGAATTGCCACAGCTGGCCGGTCGGGTGCGGTGGCTGGAAACGCCGCCGGATGCCTTCGAGGGGGTGCTCATCGCCAACGAGGTGCTCGATGCGTTGCCGGTGATGCGCTTCCGATGGGACGGGGAGGACGTGAGCGAGCTGGGCGTGGCTTGCGGACCCGCGGGTCTTGCGTGGGCGGCGCGACCCGCGGAGGAGTGGTTGTCCGCGACGTGCCGGGGTCTTTACGCCGCTGCGGGGCGGAGCTGGCCGGCAGGGTACGTATCCGAATGCTGCTCGCGTCTCGCGCCGTGGACCGCAACCGTGACGCGAGGACTTCGGCGCGGTCTCGCATTGTGGATCGACTACGGGCTGCCGCGCGCCCAGTACTACCTGGCTGAGCGCGATGAAGGCACGCTCATCTGCCATTTCCGGCAGCGCGCACTGGACGCACCGCTGGAGCGGCCCGGATTGCAGGACATCACTGCCTGGGTGGATTTCACTGCTCTGGCGCAGGCCGGCGCGTCGCTGGGCTTCGAGCTGGCCGGCTTCACCACCCAGGCCTGGTTCCTGGCCGGCAGTGGCCTGGAGGAGGAAATGCGGCAACTGGCGGGCGGTGACGAGCAACGCTTCGCGCGGCTCGCCCTGCAGGCCAGGCAACTGGTCCTGCCCGGGGAGATGGGCGAGCGGTTCAAGGTGATGGGTTGGCAGCGGGGGTGCGATGTCACGCTGCCGGGATTCCAGATGCGGGACTTCACTGCTTCACTTTGAAGGGCGGCCGAAGCCGGTATCGCGGCGGCTAGGTGCGGGCCCGTCGGGATCGACGTTCCCCACTGGCCGTCGCCACGCGGGAAGGCGCGGCGTTGGTGAGCGGGCCGATCTTCTCCACGATGGTGTCGAGGGTCGGCCGCGCACCCGGGACATGCCCATCGATGGCCGCACGCATCGCCGCCAGGTGCGCGGGGGTCGTGCCGCAGCAGCCGCCGATGATGCGGGCCCCGCCGTCGATGGCGAGGTCCACGTAGCGAGCCATCAGTTCCGGCGTGCCGGTGTACACCGCCTGCGTGCCCTGGAACTTCGGGATGCCGCAATTCCCCTTCGTGACCAGCGGGTGCGTCGAACCCTGCATCTCCAGCAATGACACCAGGATGTCCGAGGCGCCCACGCCGCAGTTCGCGCCGATGGCCAGCGG
>JAXMGQ010000005.1:0-151319 GCA_046347195.1 Steroidobacteraceae bacterium | reverse complement strand
TTGTTGATGTCAGTCAGCGGCATCTTGTGGGTGATGAGGTCGTCGATGTTGATCTTGCCATCCATGTACCAGTCGACGATCTTCGGCACATCGGTCCGGCCGCGCGCACCGCCGAAGGCCGTGCCCTTCCACACTCGGCCCGTGACGAGCTGGAACGGCCGCGTCTTGATCTCCTGGCCCGCGCCGGCGACGCCGATGATCACGGAAACGCCCCAGCCGCGATGGCAGCATTCCAGCGCCTGGCGCATGAGCTCGACGTTGCCCACGCACTCGAAGCTGTAGTCCGCGCCGCCGTCGGTGATCTCGACGAGGTGCGCGACCAGGTCCTTGCCGATCTCCTTCGGGTTGACGAAGTGCGTCATGCCGAACTTCTCGGCCAGGGCCTTGCGCTTGGGGTTGAGGTCGACACCGATGATCCTGTTGGCGCCCACCAGGCGCGCGCCCTGGATGACGTTCAGGCCGATGCCGCCCAGGCCGAAGACGACCACGTTGGCTCCCGCCTCGACCTTCGCGGTGTTGATGACCGCACCGATGCCCGTGGTGACGCCGCAGCCGATGTAGCAGACCTTGTCGAAGGGCGCATCTTCCCGGATCTTCGCCACGGCGATCTCCGGCAGCACGGTGAAATTGGAGAAGGTGGAACAGCCCATGTAGTGATGGATCATGTCCTTGCCGAGCGAGAAACGGCTGGTGCCGTCGGGCATGACGCCCTTGCCCTGGGTGGCGCGGATGGCGGTGCACAGGTTGGTCTTGCGCGAGGTGCAGGACTTGCACTCGCGGCATTCCGGTGTGTACAGCGGGATCACGTGGTCCCCCTTCTTCACCGACTTGACGCCCGCGCCCACGTCCACGACGATGCCGGCGCCCTCGTGGCCGAAGATGGCGGGGAACAGCCCTTCCGGGTCCGCGCCCGATCGCGTGAATTCGTCCGTGTGACAGATGCCGGTGGCCTTGATCTCCACCAGCACCTCGCCGGCCTTGGGGCCGTCGAGGTTCACCTCATGGACCTCGAGGGGCTTGCCGGCGGCGAACGCAACTGCAGCTTTTGTTTTCATGATCGGTGTCCATCAGGTAAGTTGCACGGACCCGTAACCCTAGAACAAGTGGGCTCGCGTTGGAAGCCTGTCACGAAGGTGATACATGAACATCATCATCTCGCCGGTAGAGGCCCGCATCATCGGCTGCCTCATTGAAAAACAGGCGACGACGCCCGACCAGTATCCACTTTCCCTCAACGCGCTCACCAACGCCTGCAACCAGAAATCCAACCGGGAACCCGTCATGGAGCTGACGGAGGCCGAGGTGCAGGCGGCGGTCGATACGCTGCGCAAGAAGTACCTGGTGAGCGATCGTTCGGCCGGATACGGCGGCCGGGTCGTCAAGTACCACCATCGCTTCTGCAACACCGAATTCGGTTCGCTCAAGTTCGATCCCGGCGAGCTCGGGATCCTCGATGTGATGCTGCTGCGCGGGCCGCAGACTCCCGGTGAGCTGCGCACCCGCGCCGCGCGGTTCCACGACTTCGCCGACACCGCCGAGGTGGAGCAGGCCCTGCAGCGGCTCATGACCCGGGAAGACGGACCTTTCGTCGCGCGCCTGGCGCGCTCGCCGGGCGAGCGCGAGTCACGTTATGTGCACCTGTTCGAGGGACCCGTGGACTGCGCCCCGGAGGAGCCGGTGGCGATGTCACGTGAAGCCCCCGCGCCGGGGCTCGCCGAGCGCATCGCCCTGCTCGAGCAACAGGTCGCGGAACTGCAGGCGCAGGTACGGCGCCTGGCGGGAGAGACCTGAAGGCCACCCTCCCGGGCCACACCGACGCACCCAGCGCGGACCCTCCCGCGCGGCAGGGTATGCATAGTGGGAATTCTGTTCGCTGTCAGTGGCAGGTGATTCGGGCCGCTA
This sequence comes from Steroidobacteraceae bacterium, assembly GCA_046347195.1. Lineage (GTDB taxonomy): Bacteria > Pseudomonadota > Gammaproteobacteria > Steroidobacterales > Steroidobacteraceae > TMP-86. The sequence goes on along the minus strand of JAXMGQ010000005.1, from coordinate 149,417 downwards.
GGCTACTTTGCGGTGATTCGCGGTCAGAGACTTGAAACATAAGACCGCCCAGGGGAGTCACCGACATGTCCAATTCACGACGCATTTCTGCTGGCGCACCGTTGCGGGGCCTGGCGCTGCTGGTATTGACCAGTCAGCTGGCCCTCGCCGCCGATGAACCATCGACGACACAAAGCGCCAGCCTGGAGGAAATCATCGTCACCGCGGCACGGCGCGCGGAGTCCCTCGAAAAGGTCCCGATCAGCGTCATGGCCTTCACGCAGAAGACGCTCGATCAGAACACCGTGCGGACCATGGACGACATCGCCAAGCTGACGCCCGGGGTGTTCTTCAGCCGCGCGAGCGATGCCTCCGGCTCGGTGGCGAACATCGCCATCCGCGGCATCTCCTCGGATGCCGGCTCCGGCGCCACCGGCGTGTATATCGACGATGTTCCCATCCAGTCGCGGGCCTCCTACAGCGGCGTTGGCAGCAGCGTCTGGCCCGAGATCTTCGACCTGGAGCGCGTGGAAATCCTGCGCGGCCCGCAAGGCACCCTGTTCGGTGCAGGCTCCGAGGGCGGCACGGTCCGGCTGATCACGCCGCAACCGAGCGCCGACAAGTTCGATGCCTATGCGCGCGCCGAGCAGTCCTTCACCCGCGGCGGCGATCCCAGCCAGGAAGCCGGCGCGGCGGTCAACGTGCCGTTGGTCGACGGCAAGCTGGGTATGCGCCTCACGCTGTCCTACCGGCATGACGGTGGGTTCGTCAACCGCGTGGATTACATCACCGGCAATGTGCTGCAGACCGGATCGAACTTTGCGGACACGAGCACCGCCCGCATCGCCTTCGTCTACAAGCCCAACGACGCATTGACCATCACGCCCTCCTTCTATTGGCAGGATCAGTACGTCAACGACTCGTCGATCTTCTGGCTGCCCCTGACGAATCGCGGTGATGACAGCTTCAATCGCAGTTCCAACATCCGCAACACCAGCCACGACCGCTTCAGCCTGCCCTCATTGAAGGTGGAATGGGCATTCCCGGGCGCGATGTTGACCTCGAGCACCTCGTTCTTCGACCGCAACCAACCCGGCATCCAGGACCTGGCGGCCTTCGAGTCCTACCTGTGGGTGGGCCAGCCACCGCCGGCCGGCATGTATGCCCCTTCCTACAATGACACCCACCAGCGCAACTTCACCCAGGAATTCCGCTTGCAGTCGACCAACCCGGATTCGCGGGTGAGCTGGCTGGTGGGAGCGTTCTATCAGCGCGCGCGCCAGCATCTGCATCAGCGCGTACAGGACACCTTCCTGCCCGGTCTGTTCAACCAGTATGCGGGCGATGGCCCCACGTTCGAGGAGATCTTCGGCGGGATGTATCTCGGCAAGTACACCGTGGTCATCGACCCGTTCGACACGGTGGACAAGCAGCTCGCCGCCTTTGCCCAGGCTGACATCAAGATCACCGACAAGCTCAAGGCGACACTGGGCCTGCGTTACGCCAAGATCGACTCATGGGCCGATTCGTTCTACGCCGGACCGATCGTGGGGCCGCCGCAGGAGGCGATCGGCAGCACATCGGAAAAGCCCGTGACGCCGAAGCTCGGCGTGTCGTATCAGATCACCGAGGGGACCATGGTCTACGCCAGCGCCACCAAGGGCTATCGCGCAGGCGGCTACAACAACCCCGTACCCATCAATTGCGGTGACGACCTCACCAACCTGGGCCTCACCGAACGGCCACCGGTATTCACCAGCGACACGCTATGGTCGTATGAAATCGGCAGTAAATCGCGCAGCTTCGAGGATCGCCTGTCGATCGATGCCAGCGCGTATGTCATCAAGTGGAAGAACATCCAATCCACCTACAACCTGCCGACCTGCGGATTCAGCGTCACCATCAACGCCGGTGATGCGACCAGCCGGGGGTTCGAGTTCGCGCTCCAGGGCCGGCCGGTTCCCTCCCTCGACCTGGGACTGAGCGTCGGCTACGTGCACGCCGCCTACACCAAGGATGCGTTCCTGCGCCCGCCGCTCCCGGGGCAGGACTTCAAGCCGGCGGTCGCCGACGGCGACCGCATCCCGGTGAATCCATGGTCGGCGGCGTTCCAGGGGCAGTGGTCGTTTCCGATGTTCGGGCATTCGAGTTATTTCCGCCTGAACTACAGCCATTCGGCCGGCCTCGATCAAGACCTCTCGGTGCAGAACCCGCGTACCGCGGGCTATGATCCGGACATCCCGGGCCTGCCCGCGATGAACGATCTGTCGATCAAGCTGGGAATGCGCCTTGGACCGGTGGACGCGGCCCTGTTCGTGAACAATCTCACCGACGAGCACCCGTTCCTCAATGTCAACCACGCGGGACGCGGCGTTCCTTTGTTCACGGCGGCCACGGTACGCCCGCGCACCATCGGCGTGACGGCAACCTATCGCTACTGATCCCGAGGCCAATGCCGCGATCCATTCCAATCAACTGTCCAGAAGAGGTTTAGACACATGACTGCAGAACGCAAGCTGAAGAGAACCGCGCTGGCGGGCGCCGCGGTGGCCGTGCTGTGCGCAGGCACCTTGGGGCTCGTGCACGCGGACCAGCCGGCAAAGGCCCCCTATTTCTCCTTCCACGACCAGGTACCGGCCATCCAGGAGACCAACATCAAGGACATCAGGGTCATCGTCACGGGCAATCAAAGCAACGGCCGCCAGAGCATCCTGGAATCCTACTGGGAACCGGCCTTCAAGGTGCCGTTGCATTATCACAAGAAGCATGCGGAGACCTTTCTCATCATCTCCGGACAGGTCGAATGGACCATCAACGGTGAAACCCACGTCATGGGACCCGGTGATGCCGTGCATATCCCGCCCAACATCGTGCACGGCGTGCGGGTGGTCGGCAACAAGGACATGCATTCGATCATGATTGCCGAGCCGGGCGGCTACGAGGAGATCTCCGCCTACGATGCCAGCTTCACGGCTGAACAGCGCAAGGATCCCAAACTCGCTGCCCAACTGAATGCCCTGGCGGACTTCAATCTGGTAAACCCGCCTCCTCCGGCTACCGACAAGAAATAGCCGGCGGTGTGGCCTTAAGATCAGCGGGTGCAGTACGCGTCCAGTGGCGAATTCCATTCGCCCTGGGGGCGGCGGCCCCGGTCCGCCTCAGGCGAGGAGCGCGCGCATGATCTGGCGGAGTGATGCCTTCCGTCCCGGCCTGTTCGCCGGACGAACCGCCCTGGTGATCGGCGGGACCAGCGGGATCGGTGCCAGTGCCGCCGAGTGCCTCGCTCAACTGGGTGCATCGGTGGTGGCAGCTGGATTGCGCGCCACCGAGAGCGCCGTCGCCGCCGCGGGCGTGACGGTGGTGGAACTCGATGCGACCTGCGCTGATGCCGTGTCGCGCACCCTGGACGCGCTGCCGCGCCTCGACTACCTGGTCAACTGCGCGGGAATCAGCCGCGACCGGGACGAATACGACCTCGCCGTCTTCGAACAGGTCCTGGCCGTCAATCTCACCGCGACCATGCGCGCCAGCCTCGGTGCACGCCCGCTGCTCAAGGCGTCTCGCGGCGCCATCGTCAACGTGGCCTCCATGTACTCCTATTTCGGCAGCGAGGACCGGCCTGCCTATAGCGCCAGCAAGGGCGGCATCATGCAGCTGACGAAATCCCTGGCGCAGGAATTCGCGGCCGATCAGGTGCGGGTCAATGCGGTGGCGCCGGGCTGGATCAGGACTCCCTTGAGCGCAGGACTGATGGCCGATGCGCAGGCTTGCGCGCGCGTCCTTGCCCGCACACCGATGGGTCGATGGGGAGAGCCCCAGGAAGTGGCCGAGGTAATCGCCTTCCTGTGCTCCCCGGCCGCCGCCTTCATCACCGGCGCCATCATTCCCGTCGACGGCGGCTACCTGACCGTCTGAGGCGATGCCGGTCGCGTTGTTCCTTATCTTGCGGCTATTCGATCTCCATAGGCACGGCGCTGGCGATCGATGCGAGCGAGAACCAACGGCCATTCACGATCCTTGAAGTCATCCACAGGAACCTGCGCGGCCGGCACGATCGACAACGGTTCAATACCGTAGTCATGGAACACGGGATCGAGGCTCTTGTCCTCTGCGATGCGAATGACCGCCTTGAGCGCGTTGAGTAGTTGCCGCGGCTCTCTTGCGAGCATCGAGTTCAGATAGGCGGCGGCAATCTCGAGAGCGAGGTTCGCCTGAGCAATTCCTTGAGCATCGCGCTTCGAGGGAATGCTCGCGAGATTCTTCAATCGGCTCTCGAGCACATCGATCGGATGCAGGACCTTGATCCCGGTGCCGTCCGCCAGGCGTACGCTCACCGCGCGCTTGCGGATTTTCTCGGTGTCGATCCCAATGATGCCAGTCAGGAAGTCGATCTGCTTGATGCCAACGCCTTCGATGCGCTTGCTGATCTTCGCAGTCTGCGAACCTGCATCATCGAAGGTGGCTCGCCAGAATCGCCACCCCATCGGCCGCAGCGATTCGAAGACTGTCTGCGCCACGGCGGCCGAACCAATGAAGTCAACATCGCGGGTGACGCCGTCTTGAAGGATTCCGCGCGGCCGGATTTGAAATTCCATCGCCCAGTAGGCGAGCGCCTGCCCGCCCACCAATAGCGCCTGTGTGTTGCAGCTCTTGAAGATCCGAAGGATCTCCTCCGAGGTAAGCGCGATTGCAGGCAGCTCATTCATTCAACGAGCAGTGCTTCATCGGGCCATTCGATGCTCGATCCTTTGATCACTTCCGGACGAAGCATCACGAAGGCTTCGGACGGCACCTTTCCATCGGCTGCCATCTTGCGATCGGCGTTCTGTGCTTTGCTCTTCATCGAGCGCAGATACTTGCCGGAGACGACGCGGACCGCTGGGTCGCGCACCGGGAAAGGAAGCCCGCGATGCCGGACCACTTGATTCAAGAAGAGCCGGATCGCATCGCTCATCTCGAGCCCATGCTCCTTGAGCACCTCGCTGGCCCGCTCCTTCAGGCTGCCGTCGATACGGGCTCTGACGATAGAGTCTCTCATGGCTACATTGTAGCTACAAATCAGCTATCGGTCCATCAGGTGTAAATGGCTGATATTACAGAGATAAGGCGGGCATCAAAGACCTGGGGCTTCTGCGATGGAGATAAGTAGCGCAAACGCACGGTTAATTAAGAATGCTCCCTCGAGCAAGTAGTTGTGATCGGGCATTTGGCGTCTAGCGTCCGCCGCAGCGCGCCTGCGACAGGGTGGAATGCGCCGAATTCACCCTCTTTGCCTCCGCAAGCACCTGCGTTCGACGCTCCGGGCTCATCGATTTCAGCCGCGCGGGATGAGATTGCTGCACGAGCTGACGGCGCGTCTGCTCAATCGACTCCCACGTTGAGCCGGGCGTGGCCTTTAGCAGCCTATAGGCATCCTCGAGCGGCATCACCGGGGCTGCGGGCTGGGGAACTTTGGCCGCGGCAGGCGGCGCAGGCGCCTTGGCTGGGGTCGCTTGACGAGGTGGCGCAACAGGTGCCGCGACAGGCGCGGGGGCCGTTGCGGGCGGCGGCTCCCAGAGCCCGGGCTGATGAGGCGCCGGCGCAGGTTGGGTCGGCGTCACTGCTGGCGCAGCGGGCGTCGCTCCGTACATCGCAGCCTGTACTTCTGCCAAGAGCGCCACGGCTCGCGGCATCTGCCGGTGCTGCAACTCGTTTTCGAGCTGCTTCAGCACTTTGACGTCGGTCTTGGACTTGGAGAACAACGCCTCCAAGTCACCGACACCGAGCTGCAGGAGTGGGCGGGGCATGGTCAGGCGACCTCCTGCTCTGCTTCGATGCCGTACGGGTCGACTTCCTTGTAGTGGACCCACATGGTGCTGTCGACCGACTCAGCCCCCAACGGCTCGATGCCGAGGCGCTCCAGTGTCCGCATGAGGTCCTCCAGTACCACCTCGCGCCGGCGAACGAAGCTTGACGCGAAGCACCGCCAGAACGTCCAGCCGGCCCGCTCAAGCACTCGCTGACGCGCCATATCGTCCTGCCACTGGCCAGGCCCGTGGAAGCGGTCGCCGTCGCATTCAACGGCCAGGCGCCGGCCCTCATTGCCCTCAACGACGAAGTCGATGCGGTATCCCCCACACGGCACCTGCGGTTCCACGCGGAAGCCGCGTTTGACGAACTCGTCGAACATCTCCAGCTCGAACCCCGACTCGCAGCGTTCCCGGAGCGCCTGTACCTTCTTCGCGTCCTGATGGAACGGTTGCTTGAAGTGGCTGATGACCTTGCCGTTGAGTGAGTCATCCTTGAACTCGGTCTCGGCCACTGACCGGAACAGATACATCCGGTCCCGGGCTCGCGACAGGGCGACGTTGAAGCGCTGGTGCATGTCCGCGCGATTGACGGCCGACCGGTCGCCGGGACCCAGCACCATGGAGACCATCATGATGTCCCGCTCGCGCCCCTGGAACACTGGAGGCGGGCCAATGGCAATCTTGCGCTCCACGACGTCGACCGGCGAGATGCACTCGCTGACGAGCTCGTGGATGCGAGCCGCCTGAGCCGTTCCCAGGAGAGTCACCACACCGATGCTGCGCCCGTCGAACTGCGGGTCAGCAAGGATGACCTTGATTTCGTCGACGATGGCCTTGGCCTCAGGTTCATTGACGTCGACGCGCCGGTTGCCGCCCTTGACGAACACATCGACCAGCGGCGGGTCCAGGCGCTCGTTCGCCTTCGGCACCCGCAGGGGCCGGATGTCGCCTTGGTAGAACTCTCGGTTCGAGAACTCGATGATGGCTGGCACACAACGGAAGTGCTCTTTGAGCATCACCGAGTTGCCTGCAAACACGACGCGGGCCAGGTCGTAGATGGACTTGTCCGGCGTCATCTCCGACCCGTGGGGCTGGTTGGTCAGGAACCGGTTGGTCAGCTCCTTGATTTTCTCTTCGGCCGTACCGACAGCGGACGGCGACACCTGCTTGTGGTCACCGACGATCAGCACCTTCTGGCCGCGAAGCAGCGCGGGCAACGCCCAGATGTCCGACTGGGAGGCCTCGTCGATGATGACCAAGTCGAACAGCCCCACCTCCGGGGGAATGGTCTCGGAGACCCGCCACTGTGGCAGTACCCAACACGGCACCGCCTGATACGCGCGGAGCATTGCCTCGCGAGCGTTCTTGCGATGGCGAACAGCACGCACCCCAGTGCCAGAGCCTATCTTTTGAATGGCGTTGAGGTAGGCCTGCAGGGCCTGGCGCACCGAGTTCGGCGAGTTGTTGAACACTCCCAGCCAGGTCTTCTCCGCCACCAGGTCCTGGTATGTGCGGGCCAGCGATGTCGTCAGCGTTCGGCGCTCGTCGAAAAGCACGCGCATCTTGTGGTGGCCGTCGATGCGGTCGAGAAAATGACCGCCTGCCGCCAGTTCCATGCATCAAGCCAGGTCGCCGGCGTTGCGCTATCGAGGTCAGCCGTCGTCGACTCAGTGCGAAGGCGCCGTGCCCACTTGGTCGCCCCGGCCGCGTCGATTGCCGCCGTCACGCGTTCAATCTCGGCAAGCGATGGCTTCAGCGCTGTCAGGCGCGACAACTCTGCTTGCAGCGCCAACCAGGTCGTCTGAAGCACGGACTCGTCAACAGAGGTACAGCCCAGCGACTCGGTGAAGAAGGACCGCAGCTCTTCAACGATGCCGCCGCTGTGGCCCTCAAGCTTGCGGACCAGTTCCTGCACGCGCTTCATCCCGTAGGCAAGCCGACTTTTGTCGACATGCGCCTGAAGGCTGGAGTAGGCCGTCGCCACGAAGGGCTCCCCGCCGTCCCACATACGGTCGGCGGTCTGCTTGCCGAACACCTCCTCAAGCCGGGAGTGCAGCTTCGCGTCAAAGTCGAAGGTCAGCTGCCGGACCTCTTCGATGCCAGCCTGCCATGTCGCCACCTTCTTCAGCGCCGGCTCAACGCCGGCACCAGGAGCCTCCAGACCGAACTCGCCAGACAGCGAGCCCCAGCGAGCGAGAACCTTACGGGTCTCAATACGCCAGGCCAGCAGCTCCTGCGCCAGCTCCCAGTCGGACTTGGATGCAGGCGCCACTCCGATCACCGTCATGGCCGCCACGAGCTTCCTGGCGTCACCCTTGCCGAACGGCAGTGCGAACGCGCTCTTGCCGGCCACGAGTCGCGAGAGGGCATCGGTCACGTCTTCGTTGAGCTCAGCGTCGGCGGGCACTTCGACCGCCTTGGCCAGCAGCTCGCGCCGCTGGCGCTCGAGCTTGTGCACATCCACGCAAAGGCTGACGAGCGCCATCAGCACCGGGTCGGTCGGTTGCATGTCGGCAAAGCGCTTGCCGAGCGCCTCAAGCCACGGCTGGCGCGTGCCGGCAAGCTTGGCTTTGAGCGACATACGGTCTTCGAGGAACTTGACCAGCGCTTGCGCCTTCTCGAAGGATTCCAGGCGCGAGTCCACCAGCGCGAGGATGGCCCCTCGGGTGACGCTCTCATCAATCGACTTGGCTTTGACCAGGTCTCGATGCAGGCCAAGCATGTCTGCCCAGACGGGGAAGTCGTCCGGCGCCGGCAACGTACAACCGAGGTACGGTAGGTCCTCGCAGACCGTCATGCGGGCGCGACGTAGCGCATTGATGGCCGCGTCGTCGAGCGGCAGCGTCTCGCCCTTGGTGGCAGGAGGCTCGTCGTCAAACCACTGGTACGTCTCGGCGTGCTCCAGCACCACCTTCGCCAGTTCCTCCGGGGTCACCTCGCGCCCCTGGAAGGGGTAGCTCTGCATGTGCTTGGAGGCATATGCCGCTACCGTCTTGTCAACGTGGGCAATCTTGGCGTGGAGCTGGTTGAGCTTCTCCTCGGCCGCGGCGATGTTCTGCGCAGCGCGTGTCGGGTTCAGACCCGCGACGCTCGAGGCGATGGTCTGGATGGAGTGCTCGAACTGCTTCATGCCGTCGCGCTCATCGGACAGCAGCGCGACGCTGAGCGGCCGGATGCGCTCGGGCAGCTTCTCCTGTAGTACCGCCAGTGCCGACTCGCCCTTGGCGGTCACCAGGACCCGCTTGCCCTGCGCGAGGTAGTGGCAGATGACGTTGGCGATCGTGTGCGTCTTGCCGGTCCCCGGCGGACCCTGGACGACCACGCCTTCATTGGCGTGAAGCTTCTGAACGATGGAGATCTGCTCGTCGTTGTAGGCCATCGGGAAGTACAGCTCCATCGCCTGGGAGCCGGCATCGCTGGTCGACAGGCCGCGGAACGGCTGCTCCGGACGCACCTTCACCGTCGAGTCGCCGCGCTCGACGAAGCTGCGGATGACGCTCGGAAGCGTCTTGGCCTCCTCGACCTTCTTCTTCAGGCGTCGGATGTCTTCCAGGAAGATGTCGCCAGAACGCTTGCGGCCGAAAAGGACCCAGGTGTTCGTGATCGTCAGCTTGTCGCTCGGGGTCGGAGGTGTGACATCGTTGGTGCGGACTTCATAGGTGCCCGTCGGATCGAGATGGCCGACGGCGGCCTTCAGGGTGCCGTCGAAGGTAGAGGCCTCGAACGGGTTGGCCCGGTTAACTCCGGTGGCCAGCGCGCTGCGCCAGTAGGCTTCCAGCTGCTTGACGCCGGGCAGCTCCATTTCCGCGTAGCAGTCGGCCTCAAGCCGAAGCTCGACGTCGCGAGGCCGAACCTCGAGGTCGAAGGTCTTCTCGTTGAGCGAGATTTCGCAGGCCTGCACGAGCAGCGGGTACATCAGCGCCGTGCCGAAGCCCTCCTTCTTCCAGGCGGCGTAGCCGATGCCCCAGACCAGTTCAAGTGGCGTCTCCGCTCCCTCTGACGAGATGGCCTGCTGCAGCGAGAACAGCTGGTTGTAGCGGGCGATGGCCTTGCGCCGAGGACGCTCAGCGGCGGCCCAGGGCTCCCACTGGTACTCCACGTACCAATCGAACGCCTCCTGCACCTCGGGATGATCCTTGAGCTGCGCTCTGGCGACCTCTCGCTTTCCCTCGAAGGTGAGGGTCTCGCTCTTGAGCTCGGGCGACTTCTCTGGGCTCTTGGGCAGCGTCACCCAAGGCTTGAGTTGCTCGTCGAGCTCCGGCGGAGCGATTTCCTGCAACCGCGGCACGCGCAACCACACGTCGTCACCCTCGACCTGCAGGTTGAACTGCAGCTCCGGCAGGCCCTTGAGCTCGTGCTGGTGTGCGACGAAGAACTCGGTCGGAACCATGAAGGCCGGCTTGGTCTTCAGCTTTTCGACCTGTTCAATGTAGTTGAGCAGGTCAAGGACTTGAGGCGCGCCGGCCGCGAGGTTGTCCGTCATTGCTTAGCTCCCTTGGACTTGCTCGCTCTCGTCGCCGGCTCCTTGAGCCCGTGCAGTTCGCAGTGGGCATAGAGGAGCGTCTCGAGCATGTTGGTCAGGCTGCGGTTTTCACGTGTCGCGGCGATCTCAAGCAAGGCCTTGAACCGCGGAGCGACGCGAAAGCCCATCGAGACGGTCTTTTCTGCGGTCATGATGATTGCCTCTTTGTATAGAGGTTCACTATACAGCGGGTCATCGTTCACCGGAAGCGAAAATCGCCGTGAGTGCCACGAACACCACCGACAGCGCCGCTCAGTAGAACCAGTCGAGCTTGCCATGCCGGCCATTATCGCGCCGCCCTGTCTGGCAGGCCTCCCCCCGATGCTAGAATCCTCGCGTTTCACAACTACTCGAAAGCGGGGGTAACGATGATCAGGCCAAAGCATTCCTCGACGCGTCGCACGGCACGTGTCACGTTCACCATGGCCGTACCGGCATTGCTGCTGCTCGGCGCCTGCAGCGATTCGCGCGTCAGCCAGCTCGAAGCGCAGGTGCAGGAGCTCAGCGCGAAGCTCAACGCCACCCAGGATTCGGTCACGCGCCTTGAAGACGTGAAGGCCATCGAAAAGCTGCAACGCGCCTACGGTTACTTCGTCGACAAGGCGCTGTGGTCGCAGATCGTCGAGCTCTTCACCGATGACGGTACGGTGCAGCTCGGTGGCGGCGGTCTCTACAAGGGCAAGGAAGGCGTCGCTCGTCAATTTCAGATGGGCTTCGGTCAGGGCATGGGCCGTGGTGCCGGCAAGGATGGTCTGCGCAAGGGCGTGCTCTTCAACCATCCACAGCTCCAGGGCATCGTCGACATCGATGCCGATGGCAAGACCGCGCATGGGCGCTGGCGCACGCTCGCGCAGGCGGCGTGGCAGGAGCGGCCGGTCGCGTTCTGGAACGAAGGCCTTTACGAGAACGAGTACGTCAAGGAAAACGGCGTCTGGAAGATCAAGCACATGAAGTTCTGGTCGACCTACTTCACGAACTATTACGAGGGTTGGGACAAGCAGAAAAAGCCGGTGCTGGGCGGCGAGCGTTCAGTGGTCAAAAGCGACAAGAACCCCTTCGGGCCGGATGAGCAGACGGCGATCGAGGATGCGAACTCGCAGTATCCCGAGCATTACTTCGTGCCGCCCTTCCACTATCCGAATCCAGTGTCGGGCAAGCCGATCCCTATACCTGAGCCGTTCTGAGGGAACGGCGGCGCGCGCGATCGTGAGCTCGCGCGCCGATCGCCTCAATTCTTGACGGGATTGAAGTCGCTGATCTCGCGCAGCATTTCGCGCGTGGCGGGATTCTTCATGTCCTCTTCCGGGAACAGCGACTGTTCTTCGAGATGGGTGTCGTAGCCGCTCGCGTGATAGTTCATCAGCATGTGCGCCGGCTTGTTGTCGAGCGTCTTCACGCTGTGGACCGTATTTGGCGGAATGTGCACGGCATCGCCGTGCGACATCACGTGGGTCTCGCCGCCCACCGTCCATTCGACGCGGCCATCGAGGACGTAGAAGGTCTCCGAGTGGCGCTTGTGGAAGTGCGAGCCGGCGACGAAGTCCGGGTTCCAGATTTCGTCCTGGATGTTGAGTCGTCCGCCGCTGTCCTTCGATGAGAGCGCGACATCCGAGGTGCCCTCATCCGGATAGGACAAGCGATCCTTCCCGGCGAGGTTGAAGTGCTTGATCGGCTGCGTGGCGAGTTTGGTGTTCGCGTCGGGCATGTAGAAGTCGCGGAGGAGGTTGACGATCTTGCGGATCCTCGGGTCCTTCTGCTGCTCGGGCGTGAGATTCTCCTGGAACCACTGCACCTCTTCGAAGCCGCCGGGCTGGGAGATCATCAGCGTGTGCATGTCCTTGCCGCCGACCACGCGCGTGCTGTGCACGGTGTAGGCGGGGATGTGCACGAGATCGCCGGCCTTCATGACATGCGTCTCGCCGCCGACGGTCCATTCGACCTCGCCGGAGATCACGTAGAAAGTCTCGGCGTGGGTCTTGTGGTAGTGCGCCGGGACCTTGAACTCCGGTCCCCAGACTTCATCGATCAGACTGTAATCGCCTTCGCTGTCGACCGAGGAGACGACGATCTCGGGCTTGACGTACCGCTCCTTGAAGGTCGGCCGCTTGCCGGGGAAGGAGAAGTGCTGCGCGGGCTTGACGGGCTGGGCCGCCGCGGCCGCGAGGCCCAAGCCGAGCGCGACGCCTGCCATCAGGCAGGCGGGCGCGAGTGATCTGGAAGCGAGCAGCATCGTAACCCCCGTATGCTGGATTCGGCGCGGTCACTTGACCAGGTTGAAATCGCTCTCCTCACGCAGCTTCTTGCGAATTTCCGCACTGTCACGCTGTTCCTTGCTGTAGCTCATCTCCCGGTGCTCGTAGTGCTCATAACCGCCGGGCTCGTAGATGAACAGCACGTGCGCATCCTTGTTGCCGATCACGCGTACCGTGTGCACGGTGTTCGGCGGAATATAGACCAGGTCGCCGGCGGACATCACATGCGTCTCCCCGCCCACGGTCCACTCGTACTGGCCATCCAGAAGATAGAACGTCTCGGCATGCTCCTTGTGGTAATGCTTGGGCACGACGTACCCGGGATGCCAGCGCTCATCCTGGATCGAGTATCGGCCTTCGGTCTGCGCCGCCGTCAGTTTCACCTCGTCGATCTCATCACCGAGATCGAAGATCTCGCCCTTGCCGTGCATCACGAAGTGGTGTTGCGCCGGATGCGGAAGCTCCGTGTTCTTTGTATCCTCAGCCCGGCTGACCACCATGGCCAGCGTACCCGCAGCCACGGCGCATGCCGCGGCCAGCAGCGCGGATCGACCAATCTCGAGAGCCATTTCAATCCCCCCTTTTTTTGCGCGCCGGAAACCGACACACTTACCCTAAGAGGCCCTTTCGGCGCTGGTCATGCCGACAAGGAACAAAAACGCCACCGTGGCGGCACGGCCCACTGCGCCTGACCACCGTTCATTAGACTTCCGAGACGCCGCGCCGGCGCCGCCATGAGGATCGGGAAATGCCTGGGAAACTTGCCGCCGTGTCGATGGGTTTGTGCTTGAGCCTGGGGCTGGCTCGAACGGCCAGCGCAGCGCCGGCCACCACGGGCGCACCGGAGAGGGCGCGCGACCTGGGGGCTCGGTTCGACGGAACACCGGGACCGCTCAACGCCATCACGGACGTCAAGGGCGTCGAAGTCGGCCTTACCACCAAGATCCAGGGAGAAGGCAAGCTGGTGGTGGGCAAGGGCCCGATTCGTACCGGGGTCACCGTGATATTCCCGCGGGGACGGCAGGATGTCGCACCGGTCTACGCCGGCTGGTTCTCGCAGAACGGCAATGGCGAGATGACCGGCACCACCTGGATCGAAGAAGCGGGCTTGCTCGAAGGGCCCATCGGCATCACCAATACGCATTCGGTGGGGCTGGTGCGCGATGCCATCATCGCGTGGAGCGTCAAGGCAGGCCGTCTCACCGAACAGCCGTGGATGCTGCCGGTGGTGGCGGAAACCTGGGACGGCGCGCTGAATGACATCAACGGCTTTCACGTCACCCAGCAGGATGTCGTCGCAGCCCTGGATTCAGCCAAGTCAGGCCCGGTTGCCGAGGGAAGCGTCGGCGGCGGCACCGGCATGATCTGCTACCAGTTCAAGGGAGGCAACGGCACCGCTTCGCGCCAGCTGCCGGCAGATCGGGGCGGCTACACGGTCGGCGTGCTGGTCCAGTGCAACTGCGGCAGTCGCTCCGAGTTGCGCATTTCCGGGGTGAAGGTGGGAGCCGCCATTCCATCCTCCGCGCCTGAACTGTCGCAGCTCGGGCGTCACGCGGACGAGGACCTCGGCTCCATCATCATCGTGGTGGCAACGGATGCGCCGTTGTTGCCCGACCAGCTGAAAAGGCTGGCGCGCCGGGCGACCATGGGACTGGCGCGCACCGGTTCCACCTCCGGCAACGGTTCTGGCGACATCTTCATCGCCTTCTCCACTGCCAACCGCAATGCCGCCGACGAGCCCGGGCCCAATGCGGTGAAGAGCGTGTCGAACGAGCACATCAGCCCGCTGTTCAGCGCGACGGTGCAGGCCACCGAGGAAGCCATCGTCAACGCGATGGTCGGCGCTCACACCATGACCGGCATCAACGGCACCACCGTCGAAGCGCTGCCGCATGACAAGCTGCGGGAGCTGATGCGCTGATCAGCTCACCCGGGGCTCAACTGGGGCTCACTTGGGCTTGTAGGGATTCGGGTCCGGCAATTTGTTGAAGTCGTGCAGCACCGCGGTCGCCGCCTTGGCGGCCGGCCGCGACAGCTCGGCCTCGGAGAATTCGTTGGCCAGGTCGACGTTGGTCTCATAGCCACCCGGCGCCTGCACGAACAGCACGCGCGCGGGCACACTACCCACCACGTGCACCTTGTGCGCCGTGTTCTGCGGAACGTAGACCAGATCGCCGGGATGCATGAGATGGGTCTCACCCCCGACCGTCCACTCGAACTGCCCGTCGATCAGGTAGAAGATCTCGCTGTGACGCTTGTGATGATGCAGCACGACATTGAAGTCCGTAGGCCAGCTCTCATCCTGAACGGTATATCGGCCTTCGCTCTGGTCTCCCGACAGGGGGATCAATGAGGTGACGTTGCCCGAACGGTTGTGGGCCTGGCGGATCTGCCCCTTCAGCGCGAAGTGATGCACTCCCCGGTGCGGTTCCGGCCCCGCGGTATCGGAAGGCACGGACGTGCCGTCCGGCAGAGGATGGAAGTCGTTGACCTTGTCGGCAAACGCCTTGGCAGCAGGCTCATTGAGCTGCGCCTCGCTGAACTTGCCTCGCAGACTCTCCTGGTCTTCGTAGCCGCCCGGCGAGGTAAAGAACAGGGTGTGCAGCGTCTTGTTGCCGGTCACACGCACCTTGTGAGGCGTGTTGGGCGGAATGTAGACCAGGTCGCCGGCGCCCATCACATGCGTCTCCCCGCCCACCGTCCACTCCACCTGGCCATCCAGGACGTAGAAGGTCTCTGCGTGTCGCTTGTGGAAATGCAGGGGCACGTTGAAACTGGGATTCCAGGTTTCATCCTGGACCGTGATGGCGCCCTCGGTCAGGTCCCCTGACAGATCGAGTTTCCAGGTATCCGCGGGCACGCCTGGCCGCGTGTCGCCGGTACCCGATTGAGCCTGGGTATTGTCGGACAGCGCGAAGTGGTGGACGCCACGCTCGGGAGCCTGATCTGCCCTGCCCGGCAGCGCGAGCAACATTCCGGCAGTCAAGGCCACTGCACTGGCAGCCAAGGGATGGGACTGGGTGCACATGAGCGTCGACCTCCAATGGTTCTTCCGGACCGTGACCCTAAAGCACCGGCCTGCAAACCCGAACCACTGTGAGGGAACAATGCTTCCGCTGCGACGGAACTCGACCGGGTTCCCCGTGGGTTGGGTTTAATATCCGGCAAACACCATGGGCGAACGTTTCGAAAGTCAGGTTGCATTGATCACCGGCGGTGGCACCGGCCTGGGAGCCGCCATCGCCGCCCGGTTCATTGCCGATGGCGGGCGGGCCGTGCTGATGGGCCGCCGGCCCGAACCGCTGCAGCAAGTGGCGCAATCGCTGCAGTGTGCGGCGTTCGCGGGTGATGCGGCTCATGCGGTCGATGTTCGCGGCGCCATCGATCTCGCCCTCGCTCGCTACGGCCGCCTCGATGTGCTGGTGGCCAATGCCGGGGGTCATGGACTCGGTGATGCCCTGTCCACCGACGATGCGCAATGGGCCGAGGCGCTGCATGCGAACCTCAGCACCGCCTTCGTCTGTATCCGGGAATGCCTGCCGGAACTGATCCGGCGCAAGGGCAGCATCGTGATCGTCTCCTCCATCGCCGGCCTGTTCGCGGGCCCCGGGGTCGTGGGTTACGTGACCACCAAACACGCCTTGGTCGGTCTCACGCGCTCCATTGCGCGCGACTACGGCCCGTCCGGCGTCCGGGTGAATGCCCTGTGTCCGGGCTGGATCAAGACTCCCATGGCCGATGAACAGATGGATGTCATCAAGCAGAAGTACGGGCTGGCCAGCGTGGAGGATGCCTACGCGCTGGTCACCAAACATGTGCCGCTGCGTCGCGCGGCTACGCCTGAGGAAGTGGCCAGCGTGGCGTGCTTCCTCGCCTCCAGCGAGGCCTCCATCATGACCGGCACCGTCATCGTGGCCGATGGCGGCGCCACGGCCGTCGACCTGCCGACCATCGCCTTCGCCGACTGACCCGACCCGCAACCCTGAGTCCGCCATGTCCCGACCCGCTGACTGGAAGAACTACGAAGATTTCGCCGCCGGCATCGATACCAACCGGCTACCCACCACGGATACCCTTGCCGGCAGCACATTCGCGCTGACGCTCGGCACGGAACGCCTCTCGCTTGAATTCCTGCGCAGCGATCGGCTGCGCTGGAGTTCGCCGGCGGGCCAGGCAGAGGATTGGTACGAGGCCATCCTGGTCGCTCCGGCGACTTATTTCATCGACATCACCTTCCAGGCACGACCCCGCGAAGCCCTCACCGTGTTCGTCAACACGAGTTCACGCTGCGCGATGTCGGTGCGGTCGATTGCGCGCGAGCAGGCGACAGATGGACGGCCACTGGTGGAGCAGATCTTCACCATGGGCGTGCTCGGCGACCCGTCACGACCC
Source organism: Steroidobacteraceae bacterium (assembly GCA_046347195.1). GTDB lineage: Bacteria > Pseudomonadota > Gammaproteobacteria > Steroidobacterales > Steroidobacteraceae > TMP-86. Next base: position 132,483 of record JAXMGQ010000005.1, on the reverse strand, counting down.
GCAACCGGGCATGAGCCCGGTCCCACCCGTGACTTGATCGGCCTGCGGGCCTTCCCTCGCTACAGTCCCCGGCACCTGTACGAGCACACGTACCTGAGTTCCGAGCGCTATTGCTGGCAATGCCTGGTGGGTGAGCAGCGCGGCCACGGGGATGTGGATCTCGCGACCACCTACAAGTTCGACGAAGACCAGTACGTGTTCACTTTCCGAGAATTCAAGATCCCGGTGGCCTCCGTGTTCTTCTTCAACTACCGCGACCTGCGTTCCACGGGCAAGTTCCTGGGACTGACCCAGGACGGTGCGGTGCAGAACAACAAGGCGGGCTCGTTGATTCGACTGGCAGGCAGGATCCTCTACGATCCCGGTACCGAACCGGTCTGATCGACTCGCGCAATGAGGCAGCCTTAATCATCCGCTAAGACTTCCGGCCTATCGTCGAGCCTCGCCAACAGAAGGAGTCGCTCGATGAACAATAGGCTTCTTGCATCGACAATACTGGTCCTGTGCGCCACGCCGGCACTCGCAGGCGCGCCGGCATCGTTGCTCGATGGATACACGGCTGCCGCGAGGACGACGCCGTCCTTCCAGGGATTCTCGGCCGAGCGCGGCCGTGCGCTCTACGAGCACAAGGGCAAGGACTGGAGCTGCAGCAGCTGCCACACCGCCGACCCGCGCCAGGCGGGAGAGCACGCCGTGACCAGCAAGGCCATCCGACCGCTCGCGCCGTCCGCCAACCCCGAGCGCTTCACGGATGCGGCCAAGGTCGAGAAGTGGTTCCGCCGCAACTGCCGCGATGTTCTGGGCCGTGAATGCACGCCGTTAGAGAAGGGCGACTTCATCACCTGGCTCACGTCGCTGTCCAAATGAGGAGATGACCATGTCACTGTGGGTTCCATCGAACCGTGCGCGCCTGATGGCCGCGATGCTCTTCCTGCCCTGCCTCGCCTTCCTGGCGTTCGTCGCCGTGGCGGATGAGCACGGCGCGAGTCGCCAGACGGCGAATACGCCGGAGGCCCGGCTCTACCGCGACGAGTGCGGCAGTTGCCATGTGGCATTCCCGCCCCGCGCGCTGCCCGCATCTTCATGGAAGGCGATCATGGCGGGTCTCGATCAGCACTTCGACACGGATGCCTCGATCGATCCGGCCTTGAATCGCACCATCGATGCCTGGCTCGCCGCGAACGCCGGCGTCGAGCGGGCGCCGTCCTTGGCAAAGCCGCTCCTGCAGATCACGGAAACCTCATGGTTCCGGCACGAGCATGATGAGATGACACCGGCAGCCCTGCGGCGTCTCGGCGTCAAGACGCTCAGCGACTGCGGCGGCTGCCATACCCGCGCGGCGGAAGGCCGCTTCAGCGAGCATGAGCTGCGCGTTCGGGAATGAGCGGATGATCCATTGACTGCAAGGAGATTGACATGACACGCCGAATTCTGGTGTGGGACCTGCCCGTGAGGGTGTTCCACTGGCTGCTCGCGACGGCCTTCGTCGCTGCCTACGTGCTCTCCGAGTCCGAGCGCTGGCGGCTCGTGCACGTGACCCTGGGCTATATCGTGCTCGCGCTGGTCGTGTTCCGGCTGCTCTGGGGCTTCATCGGCACGCGGTACGCGCGGTTCGGCTCGTTCGCCTACGGCCCGGGAGCCGCGATGGGTTATCTGCGGCGGCTCCTGCGCCGCGAGCCGGCGGAGTACGTCGGCCCCAATCCGGCCGGCAGTTGGGCAGTGTACGGCATGCTGGCCCTCGCGCTGCTCACCGGTATCACGGGCTGGCTGCAGTACAATGAGATCGGTGGCGATACCTTCGAGGAGATCCACGAGGTCATCGGGAATGCCTGGCTGGTGCTCGTGCTGTTCCATGTCGCAGGCGTCATCGCGAGCAGCCTTGCGCATCGCGAAAACCTGCCGCGTGCCATGGTGACCGGATACAAGGACAGCGAGACCGCGGAGCCGGCCGAGGGCAACCGGGCGATGATCGCGGTGCTGCTGTTCGTGGTCGTCGGCGCAATCTGGGCCGGCATGTCCGCGACCTCACCCTCGGGCTCGCTGCTCGCGCCCCTGGAAAAGACGGAGCATCAGCAGAGCGCCGGTCGCGGTGACGGCGGCGACGAGCATGACAAGCGGGACAAGCACGGCGAGGATTGAAGAGGAACATTGATGCGAATCCTTGTGGTCGAGGACGACGCACTGCTGGGAGATGCGCTGCAGACCGGCCTGCGACAGGCCGGTTTTGCCGTCGACTGGGTGCGGGATGGAGAAGCCGCGGATGCTGCGCTGGCCACCGAGGAATTCTCGGCCGTCGTGCTCGATCTGGGTTTGCCGCGTGTGGGAGGATTCGAGCTGCTGCGGCGGCTGCGCGCGCGTGACGATCACACGCCCGTGCTGCTGCTCACGGCCCGGGACGGCCTGGACGATCGTGTACGCGGACTCGACTCCGGCGGCGACGACTATGTCGTCAAGCCCGTGGCGCTCGCGGAACTCGCCGCGCGGCTGCGGGCACTGGTGCGTCGCCGGCACGGCGTCGCCTCGACTGCGATCCGTGTCGGCCCACTCACGGTCGACCCGGCCGCCCGGCGTGTAAGCTTCGAAGGGCACGACGTCGAGGTCTCACCGCGCGAGTTCACCGTGCTGCACGAGCTCGTCCAGAACGCCGGACGCGTGCTGACCCGTGAGCAGCTGGAGACGCGGCTCTACGAATGGGATCGCGCGCTCGAGAGCAACGCCATCGATGTGCACGTGCACCACCTGCGCCGCAAGCTTTCGAACGATACGATCCGCACGATCCGGGGCGTGGGCTACATGATTCCCGCTGCGGCCGGTGCTGTCGGTGGCTGAGGTTTCGCTGCGCCGCCGGCTGCTGGTCGGCCTGCTCGGTGGCACGGCGCTCGCCTGGCTCACCGCCACAGTCGTGACCTCCGTGGACGTGCACCGCGACATCGACCGCCTGCTCGATGCGCATCTGCACCATTCCGCGCGCCTGCTGATCAGCCAGTCGGCGCACGAAGTCATCGAGATCAATCCCGATGAGCTCGACGAGCTGTCGGTCTACGACCAGCTCGTCGTGTTCCAGATCTGGGACCTGGATTCCGGGCGTCTGTTGCTACGATCGCCCGAGGCGCCTCCACAGCGATTCTCACCGGTCGCGCAGGGCTTCAGCGATGCCCAGGTCGAGGACCGCCGCTGGCGCGTGTTTAGTGGTACCGACCGCGAGCGGCATGTGCTGGTCCAGGTCGCGGAAGATCAAGCTGCGCGCGGCCGACTTGTCCGGCGGCTGACCGTGAACACCCTGGTTCCCCTCGTTGCACTGTTGCCACTGCTGGGCTTGCTGGTCACCTGGATCGTCCGTCGCACGACGCGCCCGCTGGTGCGACTGGGGGACGAAATGGCTGCGAGGCGTGCGGCCGATCTGCGAGCGCTGCCGGAGCAAGGGGTGCCGCTGGAGGTGCAGCCGTTCATCCGCCGTCTGAACGAGCTGTTCAACCGCATCGACACCTTGCTCGATTCGGAGCGTCGCTTCACCTCGCACGCGGCCCACGAGTTGCGCACACCGGTCGCCGCCGTGCGCGCGCAGGCCGAGGTGGCACGTGATGCAACGGCCGATGCCGCACGAACCGCTGCGCTCGCGCACGTGATCGAGGGCTGCGATCGCATGGCGCGGCTGATTGACCAGTTGCTCGCATTGGCCCGGGTCGATGCCGAGGACGCCCCGCAGCGCTTCGGGCCGGTGAGGCTCGATGATCTTGCGCGCCGCGAACTCGCCGGGCTCGCACCCGCAGCCATTCAGGCCGGGGGGAACATCGAGTTCGACAGCCCGTCACCGGTCAGCGTTCAGGGCGATGCAGGTCTGCTCGCAATACTGGTGCGCAACCTGGTCGACAACGCCATCCGTCACGGCGGCGCGACGCCCCTCGTCACAGCCCGCTGCATCGTGGCCGGCGACGAGGCGGAGCTCGTCGTGTCGGACCGCGGACCTGGACTCGATGCCGAGGAGCTGGCGCAGCTCGGGCGACGCTTCTTCCGGGGAGCTTCTGTCAAGGCGAGCGGCAGCGGCCTGGGCCTGTCGATCGCCTCGCGCATCGCGGAACTGCACGCCGGCGCCCTGTCGTTCGCGCCGACGGCCGAGGACGGCGGTCTGACGGTGAGGCTGATCTTGCGCGCAGATGAGCGCGGTGTTCGTCGGTGACGGAGCTTGCCCTCAGCTTCGTTCGCCCGCGCCGCCTGGGTTTGCTTACCGCATCGCCCGAGCGGCGCCTCGAGCGGTGGACGAGCCTGCTCGAGGACGCGAACCTCGCTGCATGGCTGGCGCCGCTGGCGCCGACCCACCTCTATCTCGGCAGCGAACTCTGTGAACATCTGCTTCCCGACGCCGAGACGCTCGCGGCCGCACGCTCATTCGCCGAGGATCGCGGCCTTGCGCTGGCGTTGCTCACCCCGATCGCCTCCCCGGCCGTGATCCGTGAGCTGGACCAGGTGCTGCTCCCGCAGCTGCCCGACGGAGCCGAGGTGATCGTCAACGACTGGGGCGTCGCGCGCCTGCTCGCCGAGCGCTCGCACGCCGCGCGCTTGCACGCCGCGCGCTTCCCGCGGCTCGCGGCCATCGCCGGACGCCTGCTCGCGCGCATGGTGAAAGACCCGCGCCTCACGGGAGACGAATGGGCGCCTCACTGTCGACACGGGCTGCGCTCACCAGGACTGCGCGCACTGCTCGAGCGCTTGGCGATGCGGCGCCTCGAGCTCGACGTGCCCCTGCACGCGACGGTCGAGGACTTCGCCCAACTGCCATTGCCGGTCGGCGTGCACCTGCCGTTCTTCGTGGTGGCCAAGGGCCGGCTGTGTCGCATCGGGTCCACGGGGCTGACAGGAGCCGAACGCTTTGCTCCGGGCCGGCGCTGCAAGCGCGAGTGCCTGCACCTGTCCGCGACCATGACCCGACCCAGCGGAGCCGATCGCTACGAGACCCTACAGCTGGGCAATGCGCTGCTGGCCCGTCATTCCGCCGCCATGGTCGCGGCGGTGGAAGGTGCGGTGACCGCCGGACACGTGACGCGGCTCGTCGTGCAAGGTGAGCCGCTGTGAAGATCGTTGCGCCCGTGAGCCGCCTTGCCGACATCGAGCCCTCCGCCCGGGCCGGGGCTCACGAGTTCTATTGCGGCGTCGTGCCACGGCAGTGGCTCTCGAGTTTCGGCTCGGCCAACGCGAACCGCCGCGCGGGCGGCAATTTCACCGATCTCGCCGCCCTCGAGGACGCCGTGAAGGCCGCACACGCGGCCGGCTGCACGCTCTCGCTGGTGTTGAACGCCCAGCAGTACGCCCCGGAACAGGCCACGGCTGGCCTCGATCTGGCGGGAGACTTCCTCGCGATGGGCGGCGATGCGCTCATCCTGAGTGATCCGGGGATGATCGCGGCGCTCGGCGCCGCCTTCCCGCAGGCTCGCCTGCACGTGAGTTCCGTCGCCACCTGCCGCAATGCCAGCGCGGTGCGGTTCTATCGCGATCTCGGCGCGAGCCGAGTGATCCTGCCGCGCGATGTGACCATCGAGGAAGCGACCGGGATCGCCGCCGAGGTGCCCGAGGTCGAGATCGAGGCGTTCGTGCTGAACGATGGTTGCGTGTTCGAGGAAGGCGTCTGCAGCACGATCCACCTGCCCGGGCAGCTCGGCGGACCGATCTGCCTCGACCGGTATCGCCCCCGGTACCACCGGCGCGACCGTCACCCCATGAGCCAGCGGCTCGAGCAGGCACTCGCCGAGACCGATCGCGAGTACGCACGCTGGCTCTGGTACCGCTTCTCCTGCGGCTTCAAGACCACACCCGAAGGGATGCCCTATGGACCCTGCGGCCTCTGCGCCGTCCCCGCATTTCGCGCCGGAGGGCTCGCGGCGGTCAAGATCGCCGGTCGCGAAGGGCCCACGTTGCGCAAGGTCGCGAGCATCACGATGGTACGCAGGATCCTCGATGCCGCGATGCAGGAACTCCCCGCCGACCGGATCACCGACATGGCGAAGAACCTGCGCCCATCCACCGAGCAATGCGCCACCGGCTACATGTGCTATTACCCCGAGGTCGCGGACGAAAGGGTCAGACCCCCAGGGCCGCCGTAGACCTCAGGCATTCGTCCATGCCAGCCCTTCGCGGCCGTGCAGGAAGCCGTTGACGAACGGCACCTCACCGGTGAGTGCGCGCAGCGCAGCGAGCGCCGAATCGGGCGTGCGCCGCCCGTCGAGCACCTCGCGGTACAGGCGGGCGACCGCGACCATGTCGAGGTCCTGCGGTGAGAGGCGGAAGTGGCGCACCCCGGCGCCGTGCAACGACTCGAGCTCGGCGAGCAGTACGGCGTGACCGTGGGTGAGGGTCTGAGTGCCGTTGATGGTCAGGATGTCGCTGCCATCGATGGTGCGTGCGGTGAGCCCATCGGCATCCAGCCCGCACACCAGCTGGCAGTGGTCCTTGGTGCGATCGTGCGCGCGCGCGTGGTAGCAGCGCATCGCCACCGACAGCGGCTGTCGCCCGAACACCTGCACCTCGTACCCGGCGCGCGCATCGCCGCCGCCCGCGACCACCGCGATCGACTTGCCCGGCATCTCCACCGGCAGCACGATGCGCACCGCGCCGCAGCCCAGGAGGAAATCGCGCGCGCCTTCGTTGAAGACATTGATGTACGGGCCGACCACGAACGGCCGGCCGGCGAGCAGCTGCACGCCGGCGACATCGTTGGCCTCGACCAGCAGCTCGCCACCGGCCACGGCGCGGATCGCCTCGACCTCGGCGGCCGTGGTCACCAGCGCCAGCGTCGACAGCACCACTTCCTTGCCGGCGGCCCGCAGCCGCTCGATGACCTCGGTGCGCACGCCGGCGAACTCGCTGTCGCGCTTCGAGCACACCACCTCGCCGAGGTACACGGTGTCGATGGGCGCTTCATCCGCGATGCGCAGGTAGAAATCGCGCCGCTTGCGCGCCGGCCAGTGGAACAGCAGCGGGCCCAGCGTCAGCCTGGCGGGCGCGCGCGCGTTCATCGCCAGCCCCGGTTCATCGCCAACCCCGATGATAGGCACCGAAGGTCTCGCGACCGCCCTCGGTCTCGCCCTTCAGGCCGCTGGCGGGCGGCGCCGCGCCCTGCGCCAGCGCATCCAGTGCCTTGCGGAAGTCGCCCACGACCTGCGTCACGTAGGCGCGGCTGCGCTGCCGGCCCTCGATCTTCAGCGCCGTGACCCCGGCGGCCTTGAGTTCCGGCAGGATCTTGATGGCGTTGAGGCCGATCGGCTCCTCGAACAGGTAGGAGGCGCGGCCGTGCGTCACGTAGCGGCCCTTGCAGGGCGTCGGGTAGGCGGCCGGCTCGCCTCGCGCGAAGCAGTTGAGCGTGGTGCCGCCGAGCCGCGAAAGCGTGCGCCCGTCCTGCTCGACGTAGCTCACGTGGCTCGCCGGGGCGCAGGCGCCCTCGCTGGTGGGCGAGAGGCCGGTGAGGTAGGAGGAGAGGAAACAGCGCCCTTCCGACATCGGCCCGACGCTGCCGAAGGCGAACACCTCGGTCTCGATGCCGGTCGCGGCCACGAGCTCGGCCACCTCCTCGACCGAGAGCACGCGCGGCAGTACCACGCGCTTGACGCCGAAGTGGTCGCGGTAGAACGCGATCGAGGGCGCATTGGCCGCCGAGGCCTGCACCGAGAGGTGCCGGCGCAGATCCGGGTGGCGGCGGGTCGCGTAGTCGAGCACGCCGAGGTCGGCGAGGATCACCGCATCGGCACCGGCCGCCGCGGCGGTGTCGATCGCCCGGTGCCACGGCGCCTGGTTACCCGCCGGCGGAAAGGTGTTGATCGCCACCAGGACGTGGCAGCCATGCCCGTGCGCGTAGGCGATGCCCTCGCGCAGCTCGTCGGCGTCGAAATTCAAGCCCGGGTAATTGCGCGCGTTGGTGCAATCGCGAAAGCCGCAGTAGACCGTATCGGCGCCGGCATCGACCGCGGCGCGCAGCGCGGCTGGCGTCCCGGCCGGGCAGACCAGCTCGAGGTAGCGTGGACTCACGTGGCGCGCTCGTCGCGACGCTTCTGGCGCGCCTCGAGCGCGGCGAGCCGCGCGGTCAGCGCCGCGATTTCCGTGTGGCAGCGCTCGAGGTCAGCGCCGACGTCCGGCCCCTCGGGCACCGCCGGATGCAACCGGCGATGCAACGCGGCAACGCGCGCACCCAGCCGCTGCAGCACGCGCTCGCCGGCGCGTCCCACCGCGCGCGCCGCCGGCCGCAGCGGCCCGCACAGAGCGCCAAGTTCGTCGGTCAGCCGCAGTTCCTCGCGGTCGAGCACATTGCGCAGGCCGACCACCACCTCGGTGTTGCCGCTGATGAGAAGATCGCGTCTGAAGAACAGGGTGTCGCTGTCGATGCGCCCCTCGAGCAGATCGAGCAGTATCGCGACGCTGCCGCTCACCTGGGCGCTGGCCGCCGCAGGCCGCTCATCGACGATGCGCAGGCGCACCGGCTCGCAGCCGACCTCCAGCGCAAAGCCGTACGGCAGGTCGGTGGGCACGATGTGCACCGTCGCCGGCTCGAGGCGAGCCAGGTTGGCGAGGAGTTTCGGGTGCGTGCGGTGGAGGCCGCGCACCACCGCGGCGGCCAGCCGGTCGAGCAGCGGCCGCGGCAACACGGTGGCCGCGCCACGCAGCAGCGCCAGCGGAGGCGGCGAAGGTTCCATGTCGGGGTATCCGGGTCGCGATCGTGGCGAAATGAAGGGGCATCGTAGGGAGTGGCCCGCAGCGTCGTCTATACGTACTCGCCGTCATGTGCCGCCCGCCGCGTGGACGGCATCGCCCCTTCCGGTCAGTTTCGGATGTGGTAGAGCATCAGGTAGACGATCACGCCCGAGACCGACACGTACATCCAGAGCGGCCAGGTCCAGCGGGCCACGGCGCGATGGCGCGCATCCTGGCGATGCAGACCGCGCCAGGCCGTGAGCATGACGAGCGGGATCGTCAGCGCCGCGAGCAGCACGTGTGAAATGAGCAGCGCATAGTAGAGGGGGCGGATCAGCCCATGGCCGCGGAACACGAAGATCGGCGCCGAGACGTGGTAGGCGATGTAGCCCGCCAGGAACAGCGTGGACACGCCGAGCGCACCGAGCATCGCGGCCCGGTGGGCGGCAATCCTCCGCCTGGCGATCAGTACGCGGCCGATCAGCAGCAGCACCGCCGAGGTGGCGTTCAGGCTGGCGTTGATGTGCGGAAGCTGCGTAGTGATATTCATCGCCGTCGGGCATCATAGTCGAAGTTCCGCCATTTCCCGCCGGGTCGTTCATGTACAAGGGTCCACTGCGCTGGATTGCCCTGCTGGCAGGCATCGCGGCCATCGCAGCCGTGTTCTTGATGCGAGGCGGAAGGGATCCCGAAGCGGATCGATGGTCGAAGGCGCCGGCCGAGCTGCGCGCGGTGCTGTGGCCGAACGCCCATCCGGTGGCGCCGTTCCGGATGCTGACCCAGCAGCGGCAGGTGTTCACCGAGGCGCAGCTACAGGGCCGGTGGAGCCTGGTCTTCTTCGGCTACCTCAGCTGTCCGGATGTGTGCCCGACGACGCTCCTGACCCTGGCCGACCTGCACCGCCGCCTGAAGGCGCAGGGCGAGAGCGTGGCCCAAATGCAGTTCGTTTTCATCAGCGTGGACCCCGCCAGGGACACCCCTGAACGGCTGGCGCCGTACCTTGCGTATTTCGACCCCGGCTTCATTGGCCTCAGCGGTGAACCCGCACAACTGGCGGCACTGGCCCGTTCGCTGGGAGCGGTCTATGCTGAGCGCGTGGACGAGCGAGGTCTGCGCAGCATGGAGCACAGCACTTCGATCGTGCTGGTGGATCCTCGAGGGTGGGTGGTCGGCGCCTTTCCTGCGCCGCATGACCCGGCCCGGATGCAGCAGCAGTTCCAGCAATTGACGAGGATCAAGTACAATCCCGCTGCGCCTAGCATCTAATACGTAGTGGGATATCGGGGATTGCGCAGCTAGACTGCCCGTATCTTGTGTGCAGGTTGACCAGGGGGAACGCGTATGAGCGATTCGAAGAATGAAGGCGGCAAGATTCCGATGATGCAGCGGTTGCTGGACAATCCCTTCCTGCTGCTGTTCCTTGGTGTCTTGATCCCGATGGTCGTGTATACGCTCTGGGGTGTCATGGACATCCTGACACTGCCTGCCGCGAAGTAATCGCGGACCATCCGTCCACTAGTCCAGTCGTCCAACTTCCGGGAATAACCCATGAGCGCAATACTGCCGCCTACCGAACAACTATGGTGGAAGCACCCCGTCGATCGCGTCGAAGGGACGTGGATCACGCTGGCTTTCATCTGGTCCATGGTCATGTTCTTCATGATGATCTACTGGCACGCGGTCGGACGTCAGAACCTGTCCACCGTGACTTACCAGACGACGCAGCAGCAGTTCCTGGCGAAGGCACAGGCCGTCGCCGACAAGTACACGGTGCGCACCGATGACAAGACCGGCATGCCGGTGGTCGCACCGCCTCCGGGTGGGGATGTGTACCTGGTGGCCCGGTTGTGGTCCTTCTGGCCGACCATCGAACTGGAAAAGGACAAGACCTACAAGCTGCACCTGACCTCGCTCGACTACAACCACGGCTTCTCGCTGCAGCCAGTCAACATCAACATCCAGATCGTGCCCGGCTTCGAGCATGTGGTGACCGTCACGCCGAACCAGAGCGGCACCTACTCGATCGTCTGCAATGAGTTCTGCGGCATCGGCCATCACACGATGGTCGGTCGGCTGTACGTGAAGTAACGGGGATCATGACGATGGCAACCAAAACCACCTACCGAACCTGCCCGATCTCCGGCCTGCAATTCGAGGCCCGCGCCGAGACCCTGATGCGCGCCAACGCGGTGACCGCGGTCGTGTTCCTGCTGATCGGCGGCATCCTGGCGCTGGGCGTCGCGCTCACCCGCTGGCCGGCCGTGCACTGGCTGCAGGCCGAGACCTTCTACCAGGTCCTGACGGCCCACGGCATCGACATGCTGATCTTCTGGATCATCTTCTTCGAGATCGCCGTGCTGTATTTCTGTTCATCCACCCTGCTGCGCTGTCGCATCGCGACCCCGAAGATCGCCTGGCTGGGCTATGCGCTGATGCTGATCGGCGCGGTGATGAACAACTACGCCGTCTATCGCGGCTCCTCCAGCGTGATGATGACCTCCTATGTGCCGATGATGGCGGAACCCTCGTTCTACCTGGGACTGATCCTGTTCGCCGTGGGCGCGCTGATCGGCTGCTTCGTGTTCTTCGGCACGCTGGTGGTGGCGAAGAACGAGAAGACCTATGAAGGATCGGTGCCGCTGGTCACCTTCGGTGCCATCACCGCCGCCATCATCGCGGTGTTCACCATCGCCTCCGGCGCGATCATCCTCATTCCCACCTGGCTCCTCTCCATCCATGTCATCGAACATGTCAATCCGCTGGTGTATCGCACCATCTGGTGGGCATTCGGGCACTCCTCGCAGCAGATCAACGTGGCTGCCCACATCTCGGTCTGGTACCTGGTGGCCGCGGTGGTGTTCGGCGCCAAGCCGATGTCGGAGCGGGTCAGCCGGATGTCCTTCCTGCTCTACATCCTGTTCCTGCAGCTGGCGAGCGCCCACCACCTGCTCGCCGATCCGGGTCTGTCGACCAGCTGGAAAGTGGTGAACACCAGCTACTTCATGTACTTCGCAGTACTGGCCTCGATGATCCACGGCCTGACGGTGCCGGGTTCGATGGAAGTGGCGCAGCGCCAGAAGGGCTATGTCAGCGGGCTGTTCGAATGGCTCCGTCGGGCACCCTGGGGCAACCCGACCTTCGCCGGCGTGTTCATCTCGATCATCGGCTTCGGCTTCCTCGGCGGCATCTCCGGCGTGATGATGGGCACCGAGCAGCTCAACATGCTCATCCACAACACCATCTATGTGCCGGGACATTTCCATGCCACGGTCGTGATCGGCACGACCCTGACGTTCATGGCGCTGACCTACTACCTGATCCCGGTGCTGTTCAAGCGCGAACTCATCAATCCCGGCCTCGCGAAGCTACAGCCCTACCTGTTCGGCCTGTCGATGTATTTCTTCTGCCTGGTGATGATGGGCGCGGGAACACTCGGCGTGTCGCGGCGGCATTGGGACATGGCCTTCTCGGGCATGCCGGCGGCCTATGAGTGGCCGGGCGCGGCCTACCTGATGATGGGCCTGGTGGGCATCGGCGCGGTCGCGGCCATCCTCGGCGGGGGCATCTACATCTACGTCACCGTCGGCTCCCTGCTGTGGGGCAAGAAGCTTGCCGGCGGCGAGTCCAAGGCCAGCTTCACGCCGGTGCAGCGGGCGGCGCCGTCCCTGGCGGCACAGAGCTACGGGTCCCTCGGCTTCGCGGCCCCGGGCACTTTCGTGCTGGCCTCCGTGTTTCTCGTGGCCTTCGTCCTGTACTACTTCATCAACTGGAAGTACCTCTCCACCCTGTGGGGCCTGAGCTGATCTTCGGCTCCCGGTTGGCGGTGCTCGTCACCGCCAACCGGGATGTAGCGCCATGAGCACCGTCGTCATCCCCGCGCAACGACCGTTGCTGTCACGAACCCGCGATGTCCTGTCGCTGTTCAAGCTGCGCATCGGGGTGCTGATCATGCTCACCGCCCTGGTGGGCCTGCTGATCACACCGGGGCCGAGCCCCGGATGGGCACGGGTGCTGGCCCTGGCGCTGTCGGTTCTGGTCGCCTCCGCGAGCGCAGGAGCGTTCAACCAGTACTACGAGCGCGACCATGACCGACACATGGCGCGGACCCGCAACCGGGCCTTCGTGACCGGCAAGCTGCGGGCATCTCCGTTCTGGCTGTATGTCATTGCACTGATGCTGCTCGCAGCGGTGGGGACCGCGGCCTGGGTGTTCAACCTGTCGAGCGCGCTGTTCGTCTTTCTCGGCGCCTTTTTCTACGGAGTGGTCTACACGGTCTGGCTGAAGCGGCGGACCTGGTGGAACATCGTCATCGGCGGTCTTGCCGGGAGCTTTGCGGTGCTCGCAGGTGCGGCAGCGGTGGACCCCGCGCTCGGCGCACAGCCGCTGCTGCTGGCGCTGGTGCTGTTCCTGTGGACGCCACCGCACTTCTGGAGCCTCGCCATTGCGCATCGCAGCGACTACGAGGAAGCACGGGTGCCGATGCTGCCGGTGGTCGCCGGGGATGCGCGGGCCGCAAGGGCCGTGTATCTGGCGACGATACTGCTGGTTGCGGCCTCGCTCCTGCCGATGGCCTTCGGCGCAGGCTTGGTCTACCTCGCCGGCGCGCTGGCCGGCGGTGTGAATTTCATCGTGCGCGCCCGTGCGCTGTCGCTCTCACCATCGAAGCCGACCGCGATGCAATGCTTCTTCGCCTCGCTGGTGCAACTGAGTCTGTTGCTGATCGCCGCCATCGCGGATACCCTGCTTCGATGATTGGCCCCATCGATCACCCTGTCGCAGCGCCAGCCCTGCGATGGGTGGCTCGCGTCCTGGCGGTTCTGATTCCCTCGGCGGTGCTTGCACAGACGGAAAGCTCAGCGGGTGCCGGTCCCACCCGCCTCGAGCCGCGCGCGGTGCTGGCGAGCAGCGCCGCCGCAGTGGGCCGCATCCCCGGCGCCTACCCCATGCGCGACCGGCAGGGCCGGGAAGTCCGCCTGGCGGATTACCGCGGCCGCCCGCTCCTGGTGAATTTCATCTACACCGCCTGTTTCGAGATCTGCCCGAACAGCACGCTCGCGCTCGCCAAGGCGGTGAACGCGATGCGCCAGCGCTTTGGCAGCTCGCAATTCAACGTCGTCAGCATCGGTTTCGATCAGCCCACCGATTCGCCCGCTGCGCTGCGCAGTTACGCGGCCCAGCGGCGCATCTCGGATCCCAACTGGGAATTCCTGAGTCCGCGCCGCGAGGACGTGCCGGCGCTGGCGCGGGATTTCGGCTTCAGCTACGTGGCGACGCCAGGTGGCTTCGATCACACGCTGCAGGTCAGCATCGTGGATGCCGAAGGCCGCATACGCCGACAGGTGGTCGGCGACACCTTCTCGGCCGACATGCTCGGCGAACCGCTGAAGAAATTGATCGGCGGCCTCCCGGTGGGCGACACCCTCCGGCTCACCGACATCTTCGATCGCGTGCGCATCCTGTGTTCGGTCTACGATCCGGCGACGGGTGAGTACCGGGTGAGCTATGCGCTCTATTTCGAGATCGCCGGCGGCATCACCTTCATCCTCGCCATGATCTGGTTCGCCATCAACGAGTGGCTCCTGGTGCGCGCGGCGCGGCGGCTGCAACCGCCGTGACCGACATGAACGCCGAATCTCCACAGGCCCATCCGCCGCAGATGGCGCGCTATCTGGCGATCGCCGGACAGTTCGCGCTCTATGCCCTGTTCGCCGGTGCCATCGCGCTGCTCTCCCGCTGGCCGGTCTATCACCAGCTCGGCGATGACCAGGCCCTGGTCACGCTAAGCATCGTCCACGAGGGGCAGCGGCTCAAGCTCTGCGCGCAGCGCACCCCGGAGGAACTGGCAAAGCTCCCGCCCAACATGCGGGCGCCGATGAACTGCCCGCGCGAGCGGTCGCCGCTCGCGGTGGAAGTGGAACTGGACGGACAGCTGGCAGCGCAGCAGGTGGCACAACCTTCGGGTCTGTCACGAGATGGGCGGGCCTCGCTGTACCGGCGGATGGTCACGACCGCGGGCAGCCACCACATCATCGTCAGGCTTCGCGATCGGGCCCGGGCGCAGGGCTTCGACTACCAGCGGGAGGCGACGGTGCAGTTACGGCCGGCACAGGTGCTGGTGATCGATTTCGAACCGACCAGCAAAGAGATCACCTTCCGATGATCCAGGACCCCTGCATGACGGACGCGCCGGCCGGACGCCGGGATTTCGCGCATGCCCTGGCGGCACCGCAGTCCGGCATCGACGGCGTGGCGCGCGGCTGGTTGTGGTTGGGACTGGCCGCGCTGACCGGCTCGGGCGTGTTCGCCATCCTGCTGGTGCTCTCGCGCACTCCCTTCGTGAACCAATGGCTGCCGGTGGCCGATTTCTTCCGGGTCGCGCTGGTGGTGCACGTCAACCTCTCGGTGCTGGTGTGGTTCGTGGCGCTGGCAGGCACGCTCTGGTCCATGGCCGGATCGGGCCGGGCGCGTGCGCTGGCCTGGGCGGCGTTGGGCCTGTGCACGCTCGGCACCGCATCGATGGTGGTCTCACCCTTCGTCGAGGCCGGCACGCCGATCATGGCGAACTACATTCCGGTGATCGATGGCCGCCTGTTCCTCTCCGGCCTCGTCTTGTTCGGGCTCGGCGGCGCGGCGCTGGTGCTGCGTGCGCTGCTCACCAGCCGGCGCATCGATCCGAGACTGACGGGCGATGGGGCGCTTCGCTTCGGGCTCAATGCCAGTGCGGTTGCCGCGGCCGTCGCCGTGCTGGCGTTCGGCGCATCGCTCCTGCTGGTTCCCAGGACGCTCGATCCGCAGACCTACTACGAGATCCTGTTCTGGGGCGGCGGACATGCACTGCAGTTCGTGTGGACGCTGCTGATGCTGGTGGGCTGGCTGTGGCTGGCCGGCGCGACGGGCGCACGCCTGTCGCTGAGCCCGCGCCTGGTCGTGTTCCTGCTCATGCTGGCGCTGGTGAGCGTGTTCGTCACTCCTTTCGCCTATTTCAGTACCGGCGTCACCTCCGTGGAGTTTCGCTCCATGAACACCTGGGCCATGCGCCTGGGAGGCGGCCTCGCCGTCGTTCCGATCGGTCTCGCGGTGGTGCTCGGCCTCGCGCAGGCCCCCCGCTCGCGGGAGGCAAGCCAGGCGCCGCTCCGGGCGGCGCTGATCAGCTCGATGGCGCTGTTCGCTGCGGGCGGCGTGATCGGCGTGATGATCAACGGCAGCAATGTGCGCATCCCCGCCCACTACCACGGCTGCATCGTGGCGGTGACACTGGCGCTGATGGGCCTGGTCTACGTGCTGCTGCCGCGGTTCGGTTACCGCGCCCCGGCCGGGCGGCTCGCGTACTCGCAACCGTGGCTGTATGGCGCGGGCCAGCTGCTGCACATCATCGGACTGGTCTGGTCCGGTGGGTACGGCGTGCAGCGCAAGGTGGCGGGGGCCGAGCAGGTGCTGCGCACGCCGTCCGAGATTGCCGGCATGGGCCTGATGGGCATTGGCGGGCTGATCGCCATCATCGGCGGCCTGCTGTTCGTCGTGGTGGCGGCGAGATCGATGCGCCCGCTCCCGGCATCCACCGGAGAAGGCGCATGATCGAGGCGCTGCAGCGGCTGCTTCGCTGGATGTTCATGCGCATGGAGGCGGTGTTCAACCATGCCTTCGGCGATCGCATCAACCCGCTCTACTATCTCGGATCCATCGCCTTCTTCCTGTTCTGGGTGGTGGCGGTCACCGGTCTGTACCTCTACATCTTCTTCGATACCGCGGTGGGAGGCGCCTGGGCGTCGGTCGAGTCGCTGACCCACGGGCAGCGTTTCATCGGCGGGATCGCGCGCAGCGTGCACCGTTATGCCTCCGACGGCATGGTGCTGACCATGACCATGCACCTGCTGCGTCATTTCGCCTTCGATCGCCTGCGGGGCTTTCGCGCCTTTTCCTGGATCACCGGCGTGGTGCTGATCTGGTTCGTCTACATCAGCGGCATCGGCGGCTACATGTTGCCCTGGGACCAACTGGCCCAGTTCGTGACGGTATCCACCTTCGAGTTGCTCGACTGGCTGCCGGGCTTCGGCGGCAACCTGATCCGCAACGTCATCTATCCCGACAGCATCACCGATCGGTTCTTCTCGCTCCTCGCCTTCCTGCACATCGGCGCACCGCTGTTGACCCTGCTGCTGATGTGGGTGCACGTGCAGCGCGTGCCCAAGGTCAGCACCAACCCGCCACGGCCGATCGCCATCGGCATGCTGGCCACGATGCTGTTGCTGGCGCTGTGGCAGCCGGTGCTCAGCCAGGGTGGTACGGCGGATGTCACCCGGGCAGTGCCGCGGGTGGCGCTCGACTGGTTCTATCTCAGCGTCTATCCGCTGGTGCATTCGATGCCGCTCGGCTGGCTGTGGGCGGCATTGATGGGATTCACGCTGCTGCTGGTGGTGCTGCCTTATTTGCCGCTGCGGCGTGCCGGCGCCCGAAGCGTGCGGCGCATCGAATTTCATCCCGGTCCGCGCCCGGTCAAGGCGCAGCCCGGCGAGACGCTGCTGGAGGCGGGTCTGCGCGCCGGCCTTGCGCTGCCCTACGAATGCCGCAACGGCGGCTGCCAGGTGTGCCTGTGCAGCGTGCTGCAGGGTGAAGTCGACCACGGCAACTATCAACCCGCGTCCCTGACGGATGCGATGCGCGCCAATGGCAAGACGCTGATGTGCTGCGCGGTCCCGAAGGGCGATGTGGTGGTCGAGGTGGACGTCAAATCCATCGATCCCGGTGGTGTGGCAGCGGTAAAGCGCCGCGAGGGGCGCGTCGAGAGCATGCGGCGGCTCAGCGAGGACGTGATGCAGATCATGATCTCGCTCCCGGGAGGCGAGCGCATGGATTTCGGCGCCGGGCAGTACATCAACGTCCTGCTCGAGGACGGACAGAAGCGGGCCTACTCGTTTGCCAATGCCCCGCACGACAACGCGCTGATCCAGCTGCACGTGAAGCTGATTCCGGGCGGTGTGTTCACGACCCGGGTGTTCACCTCGATGAAGGTGGGCGACAAGCTGTTGTTCGAGGGCCCCTTCGGTCAGTTCACGCTGCGGCCGGGCGAGCGGCCGATCCTGATGGTGGCGACCTCGGTGGGCTATGCGCCGATCAACAGCATTCTCGAAGACGCCTTTCATCGCGGCATCCGCCGGCCCATACGCCTGTACTGGGGCGCACGCCAGTTGGGCGACCTGTACAACGTGGAGACGCTCCAGCGCTGGCAGCGCGAGCACGACAACTTCACCTTCATCCCGATACTGTCGCGGGCGCAAGGGACCGGCTGGAGCGGCCGCACCGGCCATGTGGACACGGCGATCCTGGAGGATTTCCCCGACCTGCGCGGTTACGAGCTCTACATCTGCGGCTCGGTGCAGCTGGTGTCGAGCGCCGTACCCGCATTCCTCGCACATGGGTTGAGCGAGAATGCCTGCTTCTCGGATGCGTTCACGCCCTCGCACATGACCTGAGCGATCGCGGTCGATCGCCTGCGCACTTACATTCCAAATAGTCGCCCCTTGTCCAGGATGGAGGCACGCAGCAACCGGATGGTCGCAGCATCCACCATGACCCCATCGACCTTCACGGCGCCCAGGCCCTGCGCTTCGGCTTCTGCATAGGCTGCGGCGATTTCCTCGACGTGCTGCAGACCTTCCACTTCCTCGATCAGCGCCTCGATACCGATCTGCCGAGTCAGGCGATGCTTCTTTTCGAGCATGGTCAACAGGCGATCCAGGAACTCGATGTCGGAGGCGGACGTGACCTTGGTCATCATGAGGGTGTCGAGGCAATCTCCCGCGCCCTCGACCACTTCGACCACGTCATCGTAGGCATACTCGGTGGTCAGATCGTTGATCCGCACGCAGCGCGTCTTCCTGCCCCAATCCAGGCTCGTCAGTGCATGCACGATCTTCGCGCGCGCCGCCACCTTCTGATTGGGCGCCACCGCATCCTCGAGATCGAGGAACACGTGGTCGGCATTGCTCGCCGCAGCCTTCTGCATCATCGTCTCGGAAGATCCCGGCGTCGATAGCTGCACCCGGCGTGGCCGTCGAGGGCGCGCCCTATTCATGACTCCTCCTAGCGGGCAATGCCCAGGCCCCGCAATCGATCGATCTCCGCCTGCTCATAGCCGATCTCCTCCAGTACGACGCTCGTGTGTTCTCCGAGGCTCGGTGCGCGCCGTGCCACCCGCCCGGGTGTCTCCGTCATTTTCACCGGCACGCCGGCGACCTTGATGGAAGCGTCGACGCCCGCCAGGGGCACTTCGATGATCATCTCTCGTGCCGAAAAATGCGCATCCTTCATGATGTCCGCGACGTCGAAGACCGGCCCGAAAGGCACCTGACCGCCGAAGATGCCCATGAGTTCGCGACGGGTGCGTATCGAGGTAAACGCCTCGAGCACACCGTAAACGAAGTCCGAGTTCGCAAGCCGCGCACCCGTCGTCGCTGTGCGCGGGTCGCTGATCAGCGCCTCGTTGCCGATGAGCGAACAGATTCTTGCCCACCAGGCATCCGTTGGCGCGGCGATGGTCACGCAACCATCCTTCGCCCTGACCAGGCCGAACGGGCACAGCAATGGGTGGCGGTTGCCCTCGGGAAAGGGCGCAATGCCGGTGATCGAGTACTGGTGCACGATGCGCTCGCAAAGCGAGAGGATGCTGTCGACCATCGATACGTCGAGGAACTGACCGCGACCCGTCCTGTTGGCGTTCAACAGCGCCGCCGCGATGCCAAAGGCACACATGAGGGCAGGCACCAGATCGCCGATGCCCGGACCCACTTTGAGGGGCGAGTCCTTGTCGGGGCCATTGATCTGCATCACGCCCCCCATGGCCTGGGCGACCACATCGAAAGCGGGCCAGTCCATGTAGGGGCTCTTGCCGGTGCGCGGATCGCCAAACCCCCGGATGGCCGCATAGACGAGCTTCGGATTGACGGCCCGCAACGATTCATAGCCCAGTCCAAGCCGCTCCATCACCCCGGCGCGATAATTCTCCACCACCACATCGGCTTTGGCGCAGAGTTTCACGACGATCTCCCGAGCTTCCGGACGCTTGAGGTCCAGCGCCACGCTGCGCTTGTTGCGGTTGACGGAGGAGTAGTAGCCGCCCGACAACAACAGGCGATCGTCGGGATGGAAGGGCCGGGTTCGGCGGCTGTCCTCGCCCCACAGCGGCTCAATCTTGACGACATCGGCGCCGTGATCCGCAAGCATCTGCGTGCAATAAGGCCCCGCGAGCATCTGGGTCAGATCAACCACCCGCACGCCGGCGAGCGCACCGAAAGCCGCACTCTCCATCAGCGTTCGATCCAATGCGACCGGCGCTTGATCAGGACGGTACGCTCGCCTTCAAAGACGATGGAGCCGTCCTGCTTGGCGCCGTAGTGCCTGAAACGCACGATGCCCGCATCCTCACGATCGGCAGCTCGGGTCTCGAGCACCTCCGTATACGCGCTCAGCGTGTCGCCGTGGAATACCGGGCCCTTGAGGCGGATCTTGTCCATGCCGAGTTCCGCTATGGCATTCTCGGCGGTGTCCTGGCTCGCAAGGCCCACGATCAGCGCGATCGTGACCCCGCCGAAGCCGAGCCGTTGCTTGAAATCGGTATCCTGCATGCGCACTTCATCGAAATGAGCCGAGGCTGTATTCATCACCATGTTGGTGATCAGTACCTGCTCCAGCGGCTCCAGCGTCTTGCCGCGCGCATGCTTCATGAGGTCGCCGACCGTGAAGTCTTCGAAGTAATTGTCGTTGCCGCACAATCGACTGACTTTCATGCTGCCGTTCCTCCTGCGACCTTCCCCAGCAGGCGATCGGAGATGATGCGCTGTTGAATTTCAGAGGTACCCTCGAAGATCTTCGTCAATCTGGCATCCCGCCAATACCGTTCCACGGCATGCAGGGTTGTATACCCCGCGCCCCCATGGATCTGCAGGCCCTCGCTGGTGACACGCTCGGCCATCTCCGCCGCGAAGTACTTGGACATCGACGATTCCAGGTCGCAGCGCACGCCCTGATCGAGCTTGTCGCACACGAAGTAGTTCAGCTGCCGCGCTGCTTCGATGTCCGTGGCCATCTGTGCGATCTTGAAGCGAATGGCTTGCAGGTTGGAAATCGGCCCGCCGAACTGGTGCCTTTCGTTGGCGTAGGCAATGGAGTCCTCGAGCGCGCCGCGCGCGCAGCCAATGGAACGCGCGGCCGTGTGTGCCCGAGCCGGCTCGAGCGTGGCGGTGGCCAATTTGAAACCGGAGCCTTCCCGGCCCAGCATCGCGTCGGCGGGAACGCGCACGTGATCGAAGGAAAGCTCGAAGGTATTCCAGCCGAAGTAGCCGATCTTGGGAATGGGCGCGCCGGACACGCCCTTGGGCAACGAGCCGCGCGGCTTTTCGACCAGAAATGCCGACAACCCGGTGTGCCCTCGCATCGCCGACTCCGGCGGACTGGTCCTCGCGATCACGACGAGGTAGTCGGCACCATCGGCGAAGGTGCACCAGTACTTGTTGCCGGTGATCAGCCAGGAATCCCCGTCCCGCTCCGCCCGTGTCTTGATCCCGGAGATGTCCGATCCCGCACCGGGCTCGGACATGGCCAGGGCCCCGAGCCACTCGCCGCAGACGGCCTTCGGCAGCCAGTAGTCCTTCTGCTCCTCCGACATGGTGGCGATGCCGGGTATGGTGTTGGCCCTTGCGATGATGGATGCCACGCTCATCCAGGCGCGCGCCAGTTCCTCGGTCACGAGACAGTACTCGAACACCCCGAGGCCAAGGCCACCGTACTTCTCGGGAATGAGAATGCCGAAATAGCCGAGTTCGGCCATCTCCTCACGCAACGCCATGGGGATCTCTCCCTTGACCGGATCAAGCTTGTTGGCCAGCGGGAGGACTCTCTCGGTGGCAAACTCGCGCGCCTGATCCCGGATCATCAGGCGCTCTTCCGTGAGATGGGTCATGATGCGCAGCTCCCGGGCGCAGCGAGCTGCGGCTCGCGCCTGAGCAACAGGTTTGAGCGGGTGAAGGCGCAGACGCGCTCACCGCGCTGATTACTGCCCTCCGTACGCCAGGTCACGATGCCCGTGGCCGGTTTCTTGGCGGACACTCTGCTGTCGACCACCGTCGAGCGCGCGTACAGCGTGTCGCCGGGGTAGGCGCTCCGCTCGTGCAGCAGGTCATCCACTCCGAGGAATGCAACGCCGTTCTCGCTGAGATCTTCCACCGACAGACCAAAAATGGTGTTGAACACCAGCAGCGGATTGAGGGGCATTTCATCGTGCCCGAGAGCCTTGGCGTACTCGATGTTGGTGTAGATGGGGTTGAAGTGCAGGGTGAGGGTCGTGAACAGCGCGTTTTCCGCTTGAGTCAGCGTGCGGCCCCAGTGGTGCTCGAACACCCTGCCGACAGTGAAGTCCTCGAACCAGAATCCCTTGGCGCGCAGACGTGCGCGCCTGTCCAGATCTTCGATCATCGCCCTACCCGCTCCGCTTCAGTGGCTCCGTCGGCAGCAATATGCATCCAGACGAGAGCAAAGCGTCATCGGTCAGGCAAATACTCATATATGCGATCATTCGAGGAAAGTGGGGCCTCGCCTCAGCCCGCCGCTTTCGCTCTTTGCGCCACAGTCAGGATGGCGCGCGCCTGTTGCAGATGCAGCAGCTCCACCATTTCACCCTGAATCCGAATCACGCCTTTGCCGATGTTGTCCGGATGCTCGAAGGCATCGACCACGGCACTCGCCCATGCCACCTCCTCCGGCTGTGGGCCGAATATGTCGTTACTGAGGGGGATCTGCGCCGGATGGATCAGCGTCTTGCCGTCCATGCCGAACGCACGCGCCTGCAGACACTCTTCGCGAAATCGCTCGAGATTCTGCAAGTCGTTGCAGACGCCGTCGAGGACGGCCAGCCCCTGCGCCCGAGCCGCGATGACGATCTGCGTGAATACGGGTTGCAGTGGCTGACGGCCCGGGCCCAGGCGAATACGCATCTGCTTCGCGAGGTCGTTCGTTCCGATGACCAGACTGCGCAGGGGCAGGCTGGCCGAGGCGCGCACGATATCGGCCAGATTCAAGATGGCTTCGCAGGTCTCGATCATGGCCCAGATGGCAATCGGGCGCCGGGCAACGGCCAACAGCGAACCCAGCGCGTGCAGGTCCTGTGCCTTGGACACCTTGGGCAGCAGAATCGCAGCCGGCGAGGCTTCGAGCGCCGCACTCACATCCGCTTCTCCCCATTCGCTGGACAGCGCGTTCACGCGCAGCACGACGAATCGATCACCCCAGTCCCGGTCGGCAATCGCCGCGGCCGCTCGCGCCCGCGCCTCGGCCTTGCCATCCGGAGAGACGGCATCCTCGAGATCCACGATCACCGCGTCGGCCGCCAACTGAGTGGCCTTCAGCAGCGCCTTGTCGTTGCTCGCGGGCACGTACAGGACGCTTCGTAACAGCTCTTGGGTCATGGGCATTCTCGTCAATTTGGGCAGGTGCCGAATCGTTCAGGCAGAGCATGCCAGAGCGGCGGAGCCTGGGCATCACAGCTGTAATATTGGCTCTTGGTGACAGCCTCCGCGTGCGGCAGCGCGCGCGAGGAGTTAGCTTGCCGCTATCAGGTTGCGCGATGAGGACCGCCATGAATACCAACGACTGCACTGTACTGGACCACTTCATCGATGGGGCGCCTCGGCAGCCAGATTCCGGGCAGTACGTCGATGGCTACAATCCCGCGACGGGCTTGGTCATTTCCCGGGTGGCGCGAGGTAATGCGGCCGATGTCGATGCTGCCGTTGCCGCTGCCCGTTCGGCCTTCGGTCCCTGGCGCGACCTGCGGCCGATGGTCCGCGGTCGCGTTCTGACGGAAATTGCGCGCATCGTCCGCCGCCACGCCCCGGCGCTCGCCTCGATCGAACGGCGCGAGTCGGGGAAATCCGCCGCTCAGGCTACGGGCGAGATCGAGGTGGTGGCACAGTACTTCGAGTTCTATGGCGGCCTCGCTGCGGCGCTGCAGGGCGAACAGATCAATCTCGGCAGCCAATACCATAGTTACACCCGCGCCGAACCGTATGGAGTGGTCGCGGTGATCCTGCCTTGGAATGCACCTCTCAATCAGGCGGCCCGGGCCGTTGCTCCTGCGCTCAGCGCCGGCAACACCGTCGTGGCGAAGCCCTCTGAAGCAACTTCCGGTTCCTTGCTCGCGCTGGCACGAACGGCCGTGCAGGAGTGCGGCCTGCCGCCCGGTGTTCTCAATGTGGTCACTGGTTTGGGCCAGGAGGCGGGTGCGCCCCTGGTGGGCCATCCGGACGTGAAGAAGGTGGCCTTCACAGGATCTCTCCGTGCGGGTCGGGAAGTCGGCAAGATCGCGGCCGAGCGGGTAATCCCGCTCACCTTGGAACTCGGTGGGAAGTCCCCCGACATCGTTTTCGCCGATGCGGATCTCGACGCCGCCGCCCCGGGGGTCATTCGCGCATTCCTGGTGAACTCGGGGCAGGTCTGTACCGCGGGCTCGCGGATCCTCGTCGAGCGCTCCATCCACGATCGTTTTGTCACCATGCTGGCCGCCGGCCTCACGGCGGCAAAGCCGGGCAGCGGCGATGGCGAGGTCGCGCCAATGACCACGCGGGCACAGTACGAAAAGGTCCAGGAGTACTACGCGATCGCCCAAGCCGAGGGCGCTACGGCCATCGTCGGCGGCACGACCCTTCAGCCCCGCGATCATGGCGGCGGATGGTTCGTATCACCGACCTTGTATATCGGAGTGCGCAACGAGATGCGTATCGCCCAGGAAGAAATCTTCGGTCCCGTGGCTGTTGTCATTCCGTTCGACACGGAAGCCGAGGCCATCGAGATCGCCAATGCAACGGAGTACGGGCTGGCCGCGGGCATCTGGACGCGCGATCTGGCGCGCGCTCATCGCGTGGCTGCGCAGCTCGAGGCTGGTCAGATCTATGTCAACGAATACATGGCGGGCGGAGTCGAGACGCCTCTCGGCGGCTTCAAGGCCAGCGGCTATGGACGGGAGAAGGGAATCGAGGCCCTGCGCCACTACTCGCATACCAAGTGCATCACGATACGGTTCTAGCAGCACCGTGATGGCTGCGAATCAAATCAGCGGTGGCGTTGAGCCCGAATCGAACTCCAGCATGAACTGCTTCAGTTCGCTGAGAATGAGGGAGCGCTTTTCGCGCATGCGATGAATGGGTCCGGCGACGCCGACAGCTATGGGCGTCGTGCTGGTGGGATTCAAGGTGGTGATCGCAAAGGCGCCGAGGCCCGGCGTGGACGCACCCAACGTTTCCGAAAAGCCCTGTACGCGGACCTTGGCAATGAGGTCCATGAATGCCGTTTCGGACACTCGCAGCTTCGGGTCCGGCTCTTCCGCATTCGTGCGGCGCACGAGCTTCAGCACCTCTGCATCCGGCTTGCGGCTGAGAAGCACATGCCCCATGGCGCTGCGAGTGAGTGTGCGGAATTGCCCCCCATGAACCTCGAAACGTCGCGGCGAGGTGGGGTACTGCACCAGCACGTACTGTGCGCGCCAGCGGTTCTCTATGCCGATGTAGACCATTTCCCCCACCGCGGACTGGAGCTCATCGAGCCGGCGCTCGAGCTGCATGTCCTGCGCGAACTTGTGATGAATCCAGGTACCGAGCAGTGCCACCCGGATGGTGGGGATGAAGGTGCGGGCTCTCCGGTCGTGTTCGAGATAGCCGAGATCCACCAGGTTCTCGAGCAACATGGACGCGCTCGACTGCGGTATCGACAGCGCCGTGCTGACATCCCGCACGCGCAAGGCGCGTTGCTCGAGGGCGAAGAACTCGAATACCGCCAGGGTGCGCATCGCCGACTTGATGGACCGTTCAGCCATCGCCCCGCCTCGTGGTATTGAACATCGCAGCCGCCACTGTAACGCCCCGCACTACCCCCGGCAACGGCCGGGGGTCAAGCGATCGCCCAGGTTTGTCCTGCGCCCGGATCAATAGCTGTAGCTCACCGCCACACCATAGGTGCGAGGCATTCCGGTATATCGGGTCACGGTGTCATAGTTCTGAACGACATTGTTGATGTAGTACTTGTTGGTGAGATTCTTGCTCCACAAATACCCCTTCCAGTGATGGCTGGCGTCCTCCACGCCGGCCCGCAGGTTGAAAACCGTGAATGCCGGGATCGCGTACTTGGGCGTCTCGCCGATCACGGCATTGGTGGCGCCACTGTGAGTCGCGTTGACGCCGAGGAAAGGTGTCCAGCCATTTCCCAGGGTCCATCGATATTCTCCATCGAACGTACCCGAGAATCTGGGCGCGTAGGGCATCTTCGTGCCGGCAAAGTCCGCCTGTCCACCGGCATTGTTGATGCCGGTAAACTGGTCGATCTTCGCATCGAGATAGGTGGCGGACAGGGTCAGCGTCAGCCCTTTGACGGGTTTCGCCGCCACGGCGAGCTCGGCACCCTTGACGGTGGACTTCGGGATATTGGACGTTGCATCGAGCAAGCCGAAGACCGGATCCAGGATCTTCGATCGCAGTTGCTTGTCCTTGTAGTCGTAATGGAACACCGAACCCGTCACCGAGAGCCGGTTGTCGAACGACTGGCTCTTGAAACCGAGCTCGACATCGACGACCGATTCCTGTGTCACCGGCTTGAATTGCACCCATGAGGATGCATCGACCGCGGGAAATCCGCCCGCCTTGTAGCCCTTGGCCGCATTGACGTAGATGAGCAATGTGTCGCTCGGCTTCCAGTCGACGCCCACACGCCATGAGACATTGTGCTCGTTCAGGCTGCCGAAATATGGCCCGGAACGACCCGTCTGCGGATTGATCGGGAAGCAGTCGTTGATGCCCAGTGGCGGAACC
Organism: Steroidobacteraceae bacterium; assembly: GCA_046347195.1. Lineage (GTDB taxonomy): Bacteria > Pseudomonadota > Gammaproteobacteria > Steroidobacterales > Steroidobacteraceae > TMP-86. The sequence goes on along the minus strand of JAXMGQ010000005.1, from coordinate 105,964 downwards.
ACGGCGCCGCCAGAGAGCAGTGACTCGAGCATGGTGAAGAAGGCGGCCACTTTGCCGTTGTAGCCGTCCTCGTGGCACTCGAACGCCCGGCGGGTGATGCCCGTGAACCTCCCACCAACCTTTACGGTGATGGCGGGTCCTGCATCCGCCTCGACATTCGCGAAGCCCGCGTAGCTGTTCGACCTTACATTGTCCGTGAAGGTGGAGCTGCTGATTCCCAAGGCATAGAACAGCGAGTTGTCGCCATACGCGATGGGCACCCGCTCGTGCACATCGTCATAGGCGTAATTCGCGCCGACCGTCCATCGCAGTGCTGCGCTCGAGTCATTGGCTACGCGTACTTCCTGGTAAAAGTCGTCGAACTTGCCGAATTGATGCCAATCGGCATTCTCGAAATCGACGCCGCCGCTGCCGGAATACGTATCCCTGCTCGAATGAATATAGGAAGTCAGCGAGGTGATGGTCAAGGCACCCACGAAGAAATCCGATCGAAGCGACGCTTGAAACAGCGAGTTGTTCGACTTCAACGGCAGGCTCGGGTCCCAGTCCGCCGCCGTCGGCGTGTGCGGCGCCATCGGATAGTTCAGCTCATAGGGCGGTGCGAAGCCGGGATTCTGGATGGACAGGCCGTACAGCTGTGGCTGCTGCGGCTCGGATTTGTCCACCCAGCCATTCAAGTTCAACTCGAACTTCGCCCATGGCGCGGGCGTCCAATCCAACAGTCCGCGCGCCGCCACCGTCTTGACAGCCCCGATCGAATCGGCACGTGTATAGCTCTCCTGCCAATCCGCCCTCGATTCGCTGCGAAATGCGATGCGACCGCTGAGCTCGTCGCTGATCGGGCCGCTCAGGTAGCCGTCGGCCAACACCTCGCTGTAGTTGCCAAAGGACAGCGACACTCCGCTCCTGAGGGTCTTCGTGGGCTTCGCCGCAATGTAGTTGATGGCGCCACCGGTCGCATTGGCGCCGAACAGCGTGCCTTGTGGTCCCTTGAGGACCTCGACCTGGGCCAGGTCGAAGTTTGCAAGGGCCGTGAGGGCCGGGAACGGCAGCGGCACCTGATCCAGATATACCGTGACATCGGGGTAAGCGGAGAGCGTGCTCTCGTAGAAACCGACGCCCCGCAAGGTGTACACGGGTGTCGAGAATGGCGTCTGGGCAAACTGCAGGCCCGGGATCAACTGCGCGAGATCCTGCAGATTCGTGATCTGCAGGTTCTGCAATTCACTGGCGCCGATGACGCTCATCGTGACGCCGATCTTGTTGATCGACTCCTCGCGCTTTTCCGCGGTGACGATGACCTCAGCCAGCGTTTCAGTCGATGAATCCTGGCTGGTACCCCGATTTTCCGCTGTTTGTGCCGCCGCCGGTGACACGATGCCGAGTGCACTCAGCACCAGCGCAAAGGTCACCGCCTTGATTGCAAGCATTCTCGACATATTCGTTCCCCACAGTTGCCTTGCGTGCCAGACCCAAGGTCCTCGTTTGGACAAATCCGCGCGAGTGATCCTGGTGATGATCTGCAGACGCCGTGGGAAAATTAGAGCACAGGTTTTGCGCGATGCACCGTGATGCGCCGGTCGCGATGCAAATATCACAGATGCAGTGAGATCTGCAGCTGTGGCAAACCGAGTCAGGGAGATGTCGCGGGACGCGGCGCTGTCGAATCGCCCTTGGCCTTGATCTCGCGCAGGATCGGCAGGATGTACTCTTTGAATCCTTGCGGATTCTCCGACATTGGGAAGTGCCCCATTTCCTTCATGAGCAGCCACTTCGCGCCAGGGATCATGTCGGCAAGCGCCTTGCCGCCGGCGGGATGGCCCGACCAGTCGTACTCGCCATTGAGAATGTAGACATCGAGCTTTGCGGTATCGATGTCCTTGGCAGTCTCCGACTGATCGTGTTCGATGAGGTAGAAGTGCAGGTCGCCCTTGAATGTGACTGGTGCGCCCTGGCTGTAGCAATAGATGGTTTCACGGCGTAACGCTTCCGGACTCTGCGGCGCGCAGAGCGTGTGCATCAGCGCCGACTTGCTGTCATTCGACAACCGCGGATGCCACAGCCACTTCAGCAAGCCTTCGACGCCGTGGCTGTGGACGCCGGCCTCGATACCGATCACCGCACGGAATTCCTCCGGATGATCAAGCGCCAGATCCGCCGCGAGATGCCCACCCATGGAGCAACCCATGTAAATCGGGCGGTCCAACTCCAACTCATGCGCCAGCGCGACGATGAACTTCTCGAAAAACTCCGTGCGCAACCGGTACTCATTTTCCCAGTAACGCAGCGCGGCCGGCGGCGTGGACTTGCCGTGAAACGGCCAGTCATAGGCGATGAGCTGGAAGTCACGCGTGATATCGGGATCTTCCATGAGATGCCGCCACTGCCGGCTGTCGGATCCGGCAGTATGCTGCAGCAGCAGAGGAATGCCCGAGCCCGCTCGTTCGACGTAGACCCGATACTCGACCTCATCGACCGTGAGGTAGAGGAAGCCGGCCTCGATGTTTGCGAATCGTGCCCTGGTCATCGACTTGCTTCAGTGAAGGTTGAGGTGAGTGCGCATGATGGCCAGCAGGCGTGCCAGCGCGCCGTAGTGCGCGTAGATGGACTCCATGTCGCCACCCATTCTGAGCCCTGTTCCACCGAGTTGTGCTGCGAAGAAGCACTGATGGAACGGACGCGGCATGGCCTGCAGCATTTCTCGCCAGATCTCCGCGCTGGCAGAAATCTCGATGGTGAAGGAATCGAGCGGATCGGCGGGTTGAAACGCGGTCAGCCGCCCATCATCGACCCGGAGCGAGTAGCAATGATCGCCGGCCTCGAGACGGATGGCGGCATTCCAATAGCGGGCGGCCAGTTTCCATTCTGGATCGGCATTGACGGCCGCACGGATCGGGTCCACTGGGAGCTGGATCATGGTCCACTCCCCACCGGGATTTCGGCGAGCCGCACGAGCTCATCGAGTCCGCGCCTCGTTCCGAGTGCGCCGATGTGGCTCAGCAGTTCTTCCGATCGCGCAACGCCCAGCAGGGGCGCGGTCAGGCTTCTGAACTTCGCTTGAAGCTTGCGCGTCAAGTCCGCAGTGTCGGTCTCGGCGATGGACATATCGCTGATCTGGGTCAGTTCGCGACCATCGTTCATCCATGCGGTGACCTGGCTGCTCGACTTTTCGGGCCAGTCGCCGGCGACCTCGACTCGCTGGCGCAATGCCACGAGCTGCGGCTCCCGCGCGGTGTCGTCCGAGTATGGCCGGCGAAGCCGTGTCGAGGCCCGCGATGGTCATCGCCACCATGTGGCGCACGCGGAACTACCCCCCGCGCCGGGGGGAGGGTGCGTCGCTGGCGAAACCCGACAGACACGACTCTGGAACTCGTACCCGGATGCGGTGCATGGACGCCGCACTGAGGCCATGACGCTCCTTGGGTGCCCGGGTCGCCTCGACAGCCGGATGTGTCAGATAGCAGGAGGCGTGGAACTTGAACAACATCTCCCGCAGCCCCTCTCCATGGCGCGGTGCGCTCCAGCCTGGCGGAATCCCCTGCCCCGCCTGCGTCGCCAGGAATCCCTGTGCGGCTTCCAGCGAATGCCGCTCCGCCGTCATGCCGCGTGCGGCGAGCCGCGCCGCATCGACGCCGGCTGACGCGGCTCGTCCCGCATGGAAGGGCTTGGCCATGGTGCCGAACATGCACTTGAGACCTGCTGCCTGGGTGGCCGCGAGCCCAACGGCGCATGCCAACTGTTCCTCGTCGAGTTGCATCAGCACTCCACTGGCTACGGCGGCGCCAAATGCGCCCACGGTCGCTGTCGAGTGAAAGCCCGAATCGTAGTGGGCCGGCATCACCAGGGAGCCCACGAACCGGGCGGCATCCGTACCCGCGATCACGGCGCGCAGGAACTCATCCTCACTTGCCCCTCGCTCCTGTGCCACCGCCAGGGCCGCGGGGACAATGACGGTACTCGGGTGCCCGATGAGCATCTGAACGTCGTCGTAGTCCATCGCATGGGAGGTGGTACCGTTGATGAGCGCCGCGCGGGCTGGCGCGACCCGCTCAGCCGTGCCGACGATGGATGCAGTCCCGCTGGATGAGCTTGCAAATTCCGCGCGCAAGATGCGTGAAACCGGCTCCTCGAAGCCCGCCAAGGTCACCCCGAACCAATCGAGAATGATCCTTGCCACAGCCGCCTGCTCTTCCGAACCCAATGGGCGCTCGAAGGCCGAGCGGGCATTCGCTACCAACATGCCGGTCAGACCCGCTGGCGCCGCGGCTGTCCCGATCATGAAATCGCCCCTGCGTCCTCGAGAATGAGCGCGGCAGCGCGCTCACCGATCAGCATGCAAGGGGCATTGGTGTTTGCGCTGGTGATGGTGGGCATGATGGAGGCATCGACGACGCGAACGCCCGGTACCCCACGCACACACAAGCGCTCATTGACGACAGCGTCCGTTCCCTGCCCCATCTTGCAGGTGCCGACCGGGTGGTAAACGCTTTGCGCATACTGGCGAATGTAATCACCCAGCGCCTCGTCCGAGATGCGCTCTGCTCCCGGGGTCTGCTCACGGACCATGATGCGCCGATACTCCGGCGTCGCCGCGATCGCCCGCATCGCCTTGATTCCGCGAATGAGTCCCGCCAGGTCCGCCGGGTCACTCAGATAGTTCATGCGAATGAGCGGCGCGCGGGCCGGATCCTCGCGATCGAGTGCGATCGATCCGCGTGACCTGGGGTGAAGCAGGATGGCTGCCGCCTGCACTCCCGGATAGGCATGAATCTTCAGTTGTCCATTGAGGAAATCGAAGCTCCATGCCCGATAGCTGATCTGAATATCCGGCAAATTCGCGGCGGGCTCGGTACGCATGAAAACGCAGGCCTGCGACGTACCCAGGGTCAAGGGTCCCGATTTCATGAACAGATAACGTGCGCCGCTGATGTAGCGGCCGAGCCCGGAAAGCGCGGCGTTGAGCGACATGCCGGACTGCATGCGATAATTCACGGCGATCGAGAGATGGTCCTGCAGATTCTGTCCGACGCCGGGAAGATCGCGGCGCACCTGGATCCCTGCCGCCCGCAGTTGCTCCGGCGGGCCGATGCCGGACAACATGAGAACCTGGGGGGAATTGATCGCACCGCCGCTCAGCAGCACCTCGTTCGCGCGCACCTCGTGCGACTGCCCATGTCGTGTGTAGCACACGCCCGTCACCCGGTTACCGTCGAACAGCAGCGAGTTGACGGTCGCGCGATCGATGATGGTCAAGTTCCGGCGCGAGCGAGCCGGCTTCAGGAATGCCCGTGCCGCGGAGTTGCGCATCCCGCCATCGATGGACAACTGATAGTGTGCGACGCCTTCCTGCGCCGCGCCGTTGGGGTCCGGATTTCGAAAGTGTCCGGCGCTCACCGCCGCATCGACGAACGCGTCGATCACCGCGACCTTGTAGCGTGATTTGGACACGCGCAACGGTCCGGAGTCGCCATGATACTCATCGTGAAAATCGAGATTTGCTTCCATGCTCCGGAAGTACGGCAAAACTTCCGCCGCGGACCACCCCGCATTCCCCTCGGCCCGCCAAGCATCGTAATCACCGCGGTTACCGCGCACATAGACCATGCCATTGATGGCACTCGACCCCCCCATCAGCTTCCCGCGCGGCTGGAAAATCTGGCGACCGCCCAAATGAGGCTCGGGAAGCGTGCTGTTCATCCAATTGACGTTCGGATTGCCGTACAGGAATGGCACGCCGGCAGGCGCTTTCACCCAAAAGCTCTCGATATCCGGCCCCGCTTCCAATAACAGCACCTGAAAGCGCCCGTTTTCCGTGAGCCGATTGGCGAGAACACAGCCGGACGATCCCGCTCCCACCACGATGTAGTCATATCGCTTCATAATCAGCCAGGCAACCCGAACCCCGCTTGATTCTCCGGGAGCCCACCGCATCGGGGCAAGCGGATATCAAAGCGGCTGGGAAAAATCACAGGTGTGATAATTCGGAAGTATCAGGCCCCGATCGAATCATTGCACGGGCTGCTGAAGTACGCTGCAATTCCAGCGGAGGACGAGAATGGCAAATGAACCGGGTCGATGGGTCATCGGCGATGTGCGGGTGACGAAGTTGATGGAGGTGCCGGCCTTGGAAATCCCGGGCACGATGCTGCTGTCGGCCGCCACTCCAGAAGCCGTTCTCGAGGTCGACTGGCTGAGACCGCACTTCGCGACGGATGCAGGCAATATCCTGTTCGCATTCCAGTCCTTTCTGGTGCAAACGCCCTCTATCGACATCCTCATCGACACCTGCATCGGCAACCACAAGCCGCATCCGGTCCCTCCGATCAACATGCTCGATACAAAATTCCTCTCGGCGCTTGCAGGCATGGGCGCGCCGGCCGAATCCATCGATGTCGTGTTATGTACACACTTGCACTTCGATCACGTCGGCTGGAATACCCGGCTTTCCAACGGACGATGGATTCCCACGTTTTCAAATGCGCGGTATCTCTTCGGCCGGGAGGAGTGGCAGCACGCGCGGGCGCACGAACCGCACGAAGGGGCGCTGAACGATCATATCGCGCAATCCGTACAGCCGATCTTCGATGCTGGCCTGGTCGACCTGGTTGAGACGTCGCACCGGGTCTGCGAAGAAATCCGGCTGATACCGACTCCCGGGCACACGCCCGGACACGTGAGCGTCGTGATCGAATCACGCGGCAGCTCGGCAGTGATCACCGGCGATGTGTTTCACCATCCAATCCAGTGTGCGCACCCCGACATGGGCAGCATCTTCTGCTTCGACGTCGAGCGCGCGAATGCGAGCCGTGTCGCCTTCCTGCGAAGCGTGGCCGGCACGGACACCTTGGTGATCGGATCCCACTTTGCCGGCCCCGCGGGCGGTCTGGTCGTTGCTGACGGCGCCGGTTTTCGTCTGGTTCAGGCGTAGCGGTCGCGCCAGCGGCGCTCACCGCGCAACTTGGCCGGCTTTTCGCCGCGGCACGAGTGGAACATCCAATTCCACGCGATCGTAGCTGACTTTCGAAACCACGCGGCCACGCTCGGCGCGATTCAGCGTGACGAGTCACGGGCGCGATATGGAGGGTCCATCTCAACGGCCAAACAGCGTTTCAGCATCCAGTGCGATGTCCACCAGCCCTTCCGACCAGGTGTTTGGCTTGAATCCCGCCGAAGTAATCAACACCAGCCGCAGATCCTTTCGAGTTCGGGTGACGCTTGCAAATGCTTCCAGTTTGTCCTTCAGCTCCTTTGCGTAGGCCTTGGTGATACTGAATGGCTCAGTGCTGAACTTGATCTCGCAAATTGTGATGACTCCATCGTCTCGATCAAACAACAAGTCGACCTGTGCGCCGCGTTGCCCGGCCGTTTTTTTCGGCGGGGAATAGCGCCAACTGCCCACTTCGCTCGCCACGTGAGTGAGCCCGAGCGCTTGCTCAATCAGGTTGAAGTGCGTCAGGCAGAGGTTTTCGAAGGTATAACCACCCCAGGCGAGGTACGCGGGAGTTCTGATCTTCTGCAACCAGAATTTCTCACCCGCTCCTGCAAACGCGCCACTCGGCGCCTTGTCGATCCAGGAAAGATAGAAATAGACGTAAGGATCGATGATGCGATAGGCCGCATCGCGCGTACGCTTGTTGTACGGCGTGAGACGGACGATGAACCCCGCTTCCTCGAGCTCCTTCAGTCGCCGATTGATGCTGCCGCCGGACTCTGCCCGCAGCGATTCAAGCAGCTCTTCCCGACGGATACCTTCTCGTCTGGTGGCCAGGGAACGAACGATCTTTTCGTACGCCTCGGACTCTCCAAACAACGATGCGAAGAGCCTGGTGAACTCCGTGCGAAGCATGCCTGTTTCGCTGAAGCAGAGTTTCGCGATGTTCTGTGCGACGGACAATTTCCTTTCGACTTGATTCAGATAGTGCGGAACGCCACCTATGGCCATGTAGAGCTCGATCGCCGGGCGCAGGCCGATCTTGACTTTGCTGGCGGCGAGATAGTCCCGGGTCTGTGGCAGCGTGAACGACAACAAACGCATCTGGCGAGTGACGCGGTTGTGAAGGCCACCCTTGGCCTGAATGAGGTTGTTGATGATCCAGGATGCGGCTGAGCCGCAGACGATCAAGATGATCTGCCGCCTTTTGCTGAGCTGCGTATTCCAGATGTGGTCGAGCGCCTGGATAAGGCCGGACTTGGGGACAGCCATCCATGGCAACTCGTCGAGGAACACCACTGCGCGAGCCGCCTCGTTCGGCGCCGGCTCGGTTTCCAGAGCCGCCGAGAGAGTCTTGAATGCGTTACTCCATGAGTCGAGCGGCGGAATACGCCGACTGCCGTAGAAGGTCGTCTCGAGCGCCTCGCGAAAATTGCCCAGCTGCACTTCGAGCGAAGCATCTTTCTGGCCGGTGAATTCGAAATACGGCGCTGCGCGCTGCTGGAAGAACTGCCGGATGAGAAAAGTCTTTCCGACCCGGCGGCGGCCGTAGATGGCGAAGAATTCGGCCCGGCCGGAGCCGGACATTTCCTCAAGGGCGGCGACCTCCCGTTCTCGCCCGAACAAGGCATCAATCGCTGGTTTGCGAGATTTGGCCATGGATCTGCATTATCCGTGGCCGGAGCGTGCCCCGTCAACACGCTTTGGCCACGAATAATCACAATCTTTGGCCAGAGCCCCAGCTGGCATCGGCGGCATGGTCGAACGCGCCGGAGCGAAGCTCCGCGCCGTCACGCGCCTCTCAGCGCCAGCGCGCCTGGAGCTTTTCGAGTGCGGCGTTGCCCGGGTTCAGCTTCTCGTAGGGCAGCCGGTTGAGCGGAACCTTGCTGGTCTTGTTCAGGGTGTGGAATTCGGTGGTGCTGGACTCGTCGATGTGGATGAGGCCGGTCAGGTACTCGTGGTTCCTGAGCCGGGTCTCGACGAAGTGATACGCGGCGCTTCGATCGGTGGGGTCGTAGTTCGCATCCAGCTTGCGCAGCAGCACACGGCTCCCGTCGTGCAACTCCACCGGCCGGCTCTGCCCTTCCGCGTAGTCCACCGCGATCTCGTGCGTGCGCGGCACGAAATCCGCCTCGATGACCGGGTGATAGTGCTCGCGCGTGAAGGTGTAGCTCCTGGTGGAGCCTTCGTGGTCATTGAAGGTGACGCAAGGACTGAGCACGTCGATGAGCGCGAAGCCGTTGTGCTTCAGGCCCGCCTGGATCAGCGGCACGAGCTGCTTCTTGTCGCCGGAGAAGCTGCGCGCCACGAAGGTGGCGCCGAGCGAGAGCGCCAGCAGCACCGGGTCGATGGGCGGGGTGAGGTTCACATCGCCCTTCTTCGCCTTGGTGCCGATGTCGGCGGACGCCGAGAACTGACCCTTGGTCAGGCCGTACACGCCGTTGTTCTCGATCAGGTACAGCATGTTGACGTTGCGGCGGATGGCGTGCACGAGCTGGCCCACGCCGATGGACAGCGAGTCGCCATCACCGGAGATGCCGATGTAGTACAGCTCACGGTTGGCCGCCGCCGCGCCGCTCGCGATCGAGGGCATGCGGCCGTGCACCGAGTTGAAGCCGTGGGCGCCGGAGACGAAATACGCCGTGGTCTTGGACGAACAGCCGATGCCGGAGAGCTTCACGAGCTGCTCGGGCCGCATGTCCAGGCCCCAGCAGGCCTCGACGATGGAGGCGGTCACCGAGTCATGGCCGCAGCCGGCGCACAACGTCGACATCGCGCCCTCGTACTGGCGGCGCGTCAACCCCAGGCCGTTCACCGGCAGGGAGGGATGGGAGACCTTGGGCTTGTTGATATAGGACATGGCCGTTGTGGGGACGTCCTCACCTGGCGCGCTGTCGATTCTCGCGGCCGGATGCGGATGCCTGCTGTTTCTGGCCTTCTGGGATGTCGATCAGGTGATGTTGCTGGGGGCGGGATTGATGCTCATGTGGATTCAGCGCCATCCGGCCGCAGTTGAAAAAGGTGCCTACGTTCGCCCCTACATGAACAGCACATCCACACTCGCACATACCGACGCTGGCTGGCGCGATTCATCCTGCGGGAGACCGTGAGAGGCGGAGCGCCGCGGAGCAGCCGACCTGCAGGGAAGCGGATTGATGGATATTGGCGTGGCGATCGTCGGCAGCCGCTCCTCACGGCCAGTCAAGGACCTTCAGAACTGCAAACCAGCTCAACGTGGAGCCTCTGCCGTTCTCAAGATTCTTGAGCGCCGATACTACGATACCGCATGGGCGGTACGCTCTACGGTCGATAAGGCCTGATCCAGCCGCACGGCCCTCATTCCAGCGCCCAAGGCGGCCATCCATTTCTTCGATGGTTTGATGCCATCCACGGTATCTACTAAATCCATAAATAGCCTTTAACAGCTAAAAATAGCGTTAAAAGCCATTAATAGCCAGCGGATGCTTCCGCCGTCCCGGTGCGTCTCATGCCAGCGCGCCTGGAGCTTGTCGAGCGGCGTCAGTTTTCACCAATGGCTTTTCGCTGCGGCACGAGCGGAACATCCAATTCCACGCGACTGGATGACTTTCGGGACCACGCGGCCACGTCAGGCGGTTTAACGACGAGACCGTACTGGCTCCAACGTCCGCAATTGGGTTATGGACAGATTCGACTTCGCCCTGACCGGCAGATTCTGCAAGAGTTCGCTTGCGGATTGAGGTGAGCGCGCTCCGCGATGACCCGCAACAGTTCACGGTTACGGCGAGAGGATCTTTGCAAATGACTCCGCGAGGTGAAACCACACCTCGGGCTTCGACTGGATACGGCGTCAAGGCTGCGAGCGATCGCGAGCAAGCCGTGGCCTTCATTTCCTCATAACTGGCGATGCCAGACTTCAAGGTCGCCGTGCGTAGCACTCCTCTTTCCTTAGCACGGAATCCACCGACCAAAAATCATCAATAACGTTGCCGCGTTCACTCGTATGCCCCAATTTCTCCGGAGTTCGTGCCGGCGGTCCTGGGGGTCTCTTGCCGCTGCTCCACGGTGCGCGAGCATTATCGAAACCAGTTGAGGCGATCACCATCAGGACCATGCAGCGTCAATGAGTACCGATCCCGTGGGGCTTATCCGGCGATGCTGGAAAATTCTCGGTGTTACGGCGAACTTGACTCAATGACCACCGTCGATCCACGATAAAAGACCTGCCCGTCGAGATCGAGCAGCACGTCCGTCGGATCGCGGGTTCTTCGTCACCTATATATGCTGTCAGTTTAAGATAACTGAAACAATCGAAGCCAGTGAGATAAAGGCCGATCGCGGTGAGTGCGTTACGGGCAAAGCGTGGATTGATGCTCAGCGGATTTATCGCAATCCGCCCCAGCTGCATCGGCGCTGGTCGAACGCGTGCCGATGAAGCTCCGCGCCGATCTGCGCCTCTCATGGCGCACAGCGGCGCCTGCAACTTCCAGCGCTGCAATGCCCTGATTGAGCTTCCTCGAAGGGGAAGCTGGTTCAGTGGGACCTTGCTGGTCTTGTTCAGGGTGGAATTCGGTGGTGTTGGACTCGCCGATGCGGGGATGGCGCCGGTCAGGTACTCGGTTCTTGAGCCGGGTCTCGACGCGGTGATACGCGGCGGCCTTGACCAGGTCGTAGTTCGCATCCACAGCAGCAGCACGGCCTCGTCGCAGCCCGCCTCCGGCAGGTTTCACCTTCCGCGAGTCCACCTGATCTGCGCGGCACGAAATCGGCCTGATAGACCGGGGTGATAGTGCTCGCGCGTGGCTGCGTAGCTCCTGGTGAGGCGCCTTCGTGGTCAGCCGAAGGTGACGCAAGGATCGACGATGTCGATGAGCAGTTGCCAGCTTCAGGCCCGCCTGGATCAGCGCGGCACGAGCTGCTTCGTCGCTGGAGGCTGCGGTGCCACGAAAGCGGTGCCGAGCGAGAGCGCCAGCACCGGGTCGATGGGCGGGTGAGGTTCACATCGCCCTTTTCGCCTTGGTGCCGATGTCGGCGGAAGCCGAGAACTGGGCTCCTTGGTGAGGCCGCGGTCACGGCGTTGTTCTCGATCAGGGTACAGCATGTTGACGTTGCGCGGATGGTGCACGCGAGCTGGCCCACGCCGGCGACAGCGAGTCGCCATCACCGGAGATGCCGATGCGGGTGTTGTGCTTGCGGTTCGGCTGCTCGCTGCGCCGCTCGCGATCGAGGGCATGCGGCCATGCACCGAGTTGAAGCCAAGGCGGCCGGAGACGAACATGCCGTGGTCTTGGACGAACAGCCGATGCCGGAGAGCTTCACGAGCTGCTCGGGCCGCATGTCCAGGCCCCAGCAGGCTTCGACGATGGAGGCGGTCACCGAGTCATGGCCACAGCCGGCGCACAACGTCGACATGGCGCCCTCGTACTGGCGGCGCGTCAACCCCAGGCCGTTCACCGGCAAGGAGGGATGGGAGACCTTGGGCTTGTTGATATAGGACATGGTCGGTGCCTTGGGGTCAGATCACTTGATGGCCGACAGCCGCGGCGCTTCGGCGAGCTTGGCGCGGATGCCGTTGACGATGGGGTCCGCCGACATGGGGAAGCCCGAGTAGCTCAGGATCGACTCGAGCCTGGACTTCTCCACCGCCGTCTCGTTGATGAGGAGCGACCTCAACTGCGCATCGCGGTTCTGCTCGACCACGAACACCAGCTTGTGGTTGCGCAGGAAGGCCTCGACCTCCGTCTGGAACGGGAAGGCCTTCACCCGCAGGTAGTCGACCTCGATCTTCTGTCGCGCGAGGATGTCGAGTGACTCGCGCACCGCGCCATCGCAGCTGCCCACGCTCAGGATCCCCACCTCGCGATCGCCCGTGCCGATGAGCACGGGCTTGGGCACGTACTTGGTGGCGGTGGTGAACTTGCGCTTCAACCGGTCCAGCACGAACTGGTAGTCGGCCGAGTCCTCGGTGTAGCCGCCGTACTGGTTGTGCCCGGAGCCGCGCGTGAAGTAGGCGCCCTTGGGATTCGTGCCGGGCAGGGTCCGGTAGGTGATCGCATCGTCGTCGCGATCGACGTAGCGGTAGAACTTCTCGAGCTTGTCGACTTCCTCGGCCGTGAGCACCTTGCCGCGGTCGGGACGGTAGGCATCGTCCCACTTCAGGTCCTTGCACATCCAGTCGTTCATGCCGATGTCGAGGTCGGAGAGCACGAACACCGGTGTCTGCAGCCGCTCGGCCAGGTCAAAGGCCTGCACCGCCATGTAGAAGCATTCCTCGGGGTTCGCCGGGAACAGCACCACGTGGCGCGTGTCACCATGCGAGGCATAGGCGCAGATCTTGATGTCGGATTGCTGCGTGCGGGTGGGCATGCCGGTGGAGGGCCCGACGCGTGCCACGTCGAAGATCACCGCCGGCACCTCGGCATAGTAGGCAAGCCCGATGAACTCGTTCATCAGCGAGATGCCCGGGCCGCTGGTCGGGGTGAAGGCGCGAGCGCCATTCCAGGAGGCACCCAGCACCATGCCGATGGCCGCGAGCTCGTCCTCGGCCTGGATGACGGTGTAGTTGCGCTCGCCCGTCTCCGGGTCCACGCGGAAGCGCTCGCAGAAGCCCTTGAAGGCATCCATCAGTGAAGTCGAGGGAGTGATGGGGTACCAGGCGCCCACGGTCGCGCCGGCGAACACGCAGCCCAGGCCGGCGGCAGTATTGCCATCGATCATGATGTGGCCGCGGGTCTTGTCCAGGTGCGACACCTTCAGCGGCAGCGGACAGGACAGGTTCGCCCTGGCGTAGTCGTAGCCCAGCCGCAGCGCGCGGGTGTTGGAGTCGAGAAGCTTGGGCTTCTTCGCGTAGGACTCCTTCAGGAGCTGATCGATGATGGTCAGATCGACATCGAGCAACGCCGCGAGCACGCCCGCGTAGGCGATGTTCTTCAGCAGGATGCGGTTGCGCACGCCCTCGAAGTTCTCGTTCACCATCTTCGCCAGCGGCACGCCGATGACGGTGATGTCCTCACGCTGCAGCAGCATGCTGCGCGGCCAGGTCGAGTCGTAGATCAGGTAGCCGCCGGAGATCACCTCGCGCACGTCGCGCTGGTAGGTCTCCGCGTTCATCGCCACCAGGATGTCGATGCGGCTGGAGCGCGCGGCGTAGCCGTCGCGCGTCACACGGATCTCGTACCAGGTGGGCAGCCCCTGGATGTTGGAGGGGAAGTAGTTCTTGCCCGTCACCGGGATGCCCATCCGGAAGATGGCCTTCATGATGAGCGAGTTGGCACTGGCGGAACCCGTGCCGTTGACGTTCGCGAACTTCACCGCGAAGTCGTTGGTCCGGTCGGGGGATCGGGTCAGCTCCGGCATTTCGCACCCTCATCGATCGCGTGCGGGATATTGATCGTGGATTTCTGCATGTCCCAGGCGGCCGTGGGACAGCGCTCGGCGCACAGGCCGCAGTGCACGCACACATCCTCGTCCTTCACCATCACACGCCCGGTCTGCGGCAGAGCCGCCGACACGTACAGTGCCTGCTGCGGGTTGGTCGCCGGCGCCTTGAGCCGCGCGCGCACCTCGACTTCCGTGCCGTTCGGCGTGATGGTGAGGCAGTCGACCGGACAGATGTCGATGCAGGCGTCGCACTCGATGCACAGCTTCGCAATGAACACGGTCTGCACGTCGCAGTTGAGGCAGCGCTGCACCTCGAGCGCGGCCTGCTCGGCGGTGAAGCCCAGCTCCACCTCGACATCGACCTTCTTGAAGCGCTCGACCAGGTTCACGTGCGGCACGAGCCGGCGCTCGGCGGCGTTGTACTCGTTCTTGTAGGACCACTCGTGCATGCCCATCTTGCGGCTCACGAGGGTCACGCCGCGCGGCAGGCGCTGTGCGACCGGCTCGCCCTGGCAGAACTTGTGCAGCGAGATCGCGGCCTGGTGGCCGTGCTCCACCGACCAGATGATGTTCTTGGGTCCGAAGGCGGCATCGCCGCCGAAGAAAACGTCGGGACGGGTGGACTGGAAGGTGATCTTGTCGACCTTGGGCACGTTCCATTTGTCGAGTTCGATGCCGATGTCGCGCTCGATCCAGGGGAAGGCGTTCTCCTGGCCGATGGCGAGGATGACATCGTCGCAGGGGAAGAACTCCTCGCCCAGCACCCGCGTCGCCCTGATGTCACCATTCTCGATGTCGTACTCGAGCTTCTCGAACATCATGCCGGCGAGCTTGCCGTCCTTCACCACGAAGGACTTGGGCGCGTGGTTGACCACGATCTTCACCGTCTCCTGCTCGGCATCCTCGAGTTCCCAGGCCGAGGCCTTGAAGAACTCACGGGGCTTGCGCGCCATGACCTTCACGTCCTTCGCGCCCAGACGGAGCGAGGTGCGGCAGCAGTCCATGGCGGTGTTGCCCACACCGATGATCAGCACGCGCTCGCCGATCTTGTCGATGTGCCCGAAGGCCACCGACTCGAGCCAGGAGATGCCGATGTGGATGCGGTCGGAATCGCGCCGGCCCGGCAGTTCGAGTTCCTTGCCCTTGGGCGCACCGGTGCCGACGAACACCGCATCGAACTGCTTCGAATCCAGCAGCGCCTTCATGCTCTTCACCGGCGAGTTCAGCCGCAGGTCGGCGCCCATGTCGACGATGTAACCGATCTCCTCGTCCAGCACCTTGGCCGGCAGCCGGAATGCGGGGATGTTGGTGCGCATCAGCCCGCCAGCGACACTGAACTGCTCGAAGATGGTGACCTCGTACCCCAGCGGCAGCAGGTCGTTCGCCACGGTGAGCGAGGCGGGCCCCGCGCCGATGCAGGCGATGCGCTTGCCGTTCTTCTGCGCCGGGGCACGAGGCAGGAGCCCGGCGACCTCGTCGCGATGGTCGGCCGCGACCCGCTTCAAGCGGCAGATGGCGACCGGCTTCTCCTCGATGCGGCCGCGGCGGCAGGCCGGCTCGCAGGGCCGGTCGCAGACGCGCCCCAGGATGCCCGGGAAGACATTGGACTTTCGGTTGACGAGGTAGGCCTGGGTGAATTCACCCTGGGCGATGAGGCGGATGTACTCGGGGACGTCGGTGTGCGCCGGGCAGGCCCATTGGCAGTCGACGATTTTGTGGAAGTAATCAGGCTCCGCGGTGTCGGTCGGCTCCATGGTTCCTCTGGATGGGCGCACCTTCAAAAGTCGCGCCGAAGTATAGCGGCAGCGCCAGCATTGTCACGTAATTGGCACAAAATTCATGCATTTGGCACCTGCCTCACGGGTCAGACAGCGCCCGCAGGAATTCGATCACTTCCTGCCGCTCGACCGGGGAGAGTTCGAAGCGGCGGATGCGCGAATCGAGCACCTCTCCTGGCCGCAGGTCCCGTTCCGGATGCTCGTAGTGCCCGAGCACCGCCGTCAGGTCCGCGAAGCGGCCATCGTGCATGTATGGTGCGGTGCGCACCAGGTTGCGCAGGGTGGGCACCTTGAACCGCCCCTGGGTGCCAGTGTCGGCGAACAGTGGAGCGGGCAGTGGTCGCCCGGCCAGGGCGGCCGGGCCGGCGGGGTCCAGCCGAGGCTGACCGCGTAGCCCACGTTGAGCAGCGTCATCGACTGCCGCAGCAGCGTGCCGCCGGTGGCGCCCTCGGAGCGCAGGCGGCCGTCGGTGTACCCGAGCGCAGGGATGTGGCAGCTCGCACAGGCATGGCGATGCGTGACGGACAGCCGCGGGTCGAAGAACAGCCGCTGTCCCAGCTCGACCTTGGCCTCGCTCATCGGGTTGCGGGCAGGAACGGCCGGTGGCGGGAATCCCGGCGGCAGCTTCCAGTGGTAGCCCTCGCCGCTTGCCGTATTCGCGCCCGCCATCGCCCCGGCCAGCCCGGTGATGACCAGGATAGCCGCGCACCGGGCGGCCACCCGCCGACGCCGGCCGCTGGCGCGACCCGCGGCCTCTGGAACTTCGCTGGTTGCTGCGTCTATCGCCAGCTCACGGCAGGCGCGCCCACGGCGAGCGAGGCCGTCTGCTTCGCGATGCCCGTCCGTTCGCCCACCCACTGTTCGAAGGCATCGAGCTGCGCAGGCTCGAGCCCCTTCGCGTCCTGGCGCCGGGCGGCGACCCAGGACTGCATCACGCCCAGCAGTTCATCGGACAGCGGGCGCGCATCGCGGAACAGGTCCATGTAGGCCGACTTGGCCTCATCGATCCGGTTCAGGCCCAGGTAGGCCTCGGCCCGGTATTCCATGGCCTCGAAGTAGCGGGGATTCAACGTCAGCGCCTTGTCGTAGGCCTCGAGCGACTCGGCATAGGCGCCCAGGTGACGGTTCGAGAAGCCGATGTAATTCCAGGCCTCGACCAGGTTCGGCGCATGGCCCACCGCCGCGTGGAACTGCTCCAGGGCCTTGCCGAAAGCCTTCTGGGCCTTCTCCCGCGCCCTGGCCTGCTTCTCGGGCGTACTGGCGGAAGTCGCGTCCGACTCGTACTCCTTCGCCTTCTTGACCGATCTCAATCCCGCGTTGTACTCGCTCTTTGCCAGGCTCTCGGGCGATGCCTCCTCCATCGGCATGCCGCTGCCGAGGGATGGGCCGCCCATCGAGCCACCGCCGTGCGCCAGAACGGCGGCCGATGGCAGGCACAGGGCCAGGGAGAATCCGAGGATGCGCGCTACACTCTTGGACATGACGTTCACCTCCATTGTCCTTCGTATGTACCGCACAAACGCGTTGCGGTTGGTGCTGGGCGCCGCATTTGTTCTGGCCGTCGGCCCGTTGCGCGCTGCCGCTCCACCGTCCTACGCCGACCTGCTCGCCGCCACCCGGCCTTCCGACTGGCGCGACACCGACCCCCGATACACGCTCTACGTGGAGCTGCCGCAAGGCCGGGTGGTCATCGAGCTCGCGCCCGCGTTCGCGCCCGGACACGTGCGCAACATCCTCGAGCTGGTCCGGCGCCACTACTTCGACGGACTCGCGATCCTGCGCGTGCAGGACAACTATGTCGCGCAGTGGGGGGATGCCGACCATCGCCATCCACTGCCCGCCGCGCTGCCGGCCGTCGAGCCGGAATTCGATCGTCCGATCGCCGCGGAACTGCCCTTCACGCGGCTGGCGGACGGGGATGTGTACGCACCGCAGGTGGGCTTCACTGCGGGGCTCCCGGCGGCGCGCGATCCCGCCTCGGGACGGACCTGGCTCGCGCACTGCTACGGCATGGTGGGCGTGGGACGGGACGATGATCCGGCCAGCGGGAGCGGCGCCGAGCTGTACGTGGTGATCGGCCATTCGCCGCGTCACCTGGATCGCAACGTCGCGCTCGTCGGGCGCGTGCTCAGCGGCATCGAGCTGCTGTCGGGCCTGCCACGGGGCGGCGCGCCCATGGGCTTCTACGAGCAACCCTCACAGCGCATCCTCATCCGGCAGCTCCGGCTCGAATACAAGGTGCCCGCCGCAGAGCGCGAGCATCTGCAGGTGATCCGCACCGACACGCCGGCGTTCGATGCGCTGGTGGAATCACGCCGCAACCGTCACGAGAGCTGGTTCGCACGGCCCGCGGGCCGCATCGAGTTGTGCAACGTGCCGATCGCCGTGCGCAAGGCGCCTCGGCGCTACACCGACTTGATGGGATGACCACCGAAGCCCTGGCGCATCTTCGCCAGGAGCTTGGCGAGGAAGTCATCCTTCCCCTGGCTCACGAAGCGCAGCATCAGCGCGAGTGTCATCACCGGGGTGGGCACGCCCTGCTCGATGGATTCGAGCGCAGTCCAGCGGCCCTCGCCCGAATCGGCGACGTATGGCGCGACCTCGGTGAGCGTCGCATCCTGCTTCAGGAACTCCGCCGTCAGGTCGAGCAGCCAGGAGCGGATCACCGTGCCGTGGCGCCAGCTTTCCGCGATCTTCGCGATGTCGAGCTGCAGGTCTTCGCGCGCCTGCATCAGCGCGAAGCCCTCGGCGTAAGCCTGCATGAGTCCGTACTCGATGCCGTTGTGGACCATCTTCACGTAGTGGCCGGCGCCGGCGGGGCCGCAGTGCAGCCAGCCTTCCGTGGGGGTGGGCGCGAGGATCCGGGCAATCGGCTCGACGCGCGCCACATCCGCAGGCGTCCCGCCGATCATCAGGCCGTACCCGTTGGCGAGGCCCCATACGCCACCGGAGACCCCGACATCGACGAAACCGATGCCCGCTTGCGCCAGTTCCGTCGCGTGCCGCTGGCTGTCGGTGAAGTGACCGTTCGCGCCATCGATGAGCACATCGCCCTGCGCCAGGAGCTTGCGCAGCTCGGTGATGGTCTGTTCGGTGGGCGCGCCGGATGGCAGCATGACCCACACCAGCCGTGGCGCCTCGAGCGCGGCCACGAGCCCGGCCAGCGAATCCACCGCCTTCAGGATGCCTTCGCGCTCGAGGGCTGCGCGGCCGGCGGCGTCGCGATCGAAGCCTACCACCGCCACCCCGCCCCCCTTCAGGCGCCGCGCCATGTTCGCACCCATGCGCCCAAGACCAATCATGCCGATCTGCATTGGTGAATCTCCAGACTTTGCGCCCATCAGCGGGCAGTTTCGATGCCGATGCGCAGGCTCGAGGTCGCGATGCGAACCTCGATCAGGAACTCCAGCAGCGCCCCCGCCAGCGCCAGCATCGTGCAGATGAACATGAACGCGATGAACTGGGCGAGGTCGAGAGCCAGGAATGCATTGAGGAACAGGCTGACCACCACCACCGCGATCAGCAGCGCCGACACCGTGATCAGCGTGATGGCCCGGTTCATGTGGCGCGCGCGCAGGGCCAACACCCGCAGCTGCTCGTGAAGCTCCGCCGCCGGCAGCAGCGCGTCCTGTCCGCGCAGGTCATCCTCGATCTTGCGCGCGCGATCGACGATGCGGGCGAGCCGGCTGGTCAGCACGTTGAGGATCACACCCACCGCCGAGATGAGGAAGATCGGCGTGAGGGCCACCTGGATGAGATGTGCGACGTCGACCGACTGCGACAGAAAGAGGCTCATCCAAGGATCGGTGCGCACCCTTAAGGGTCGGTGCGCACGCTCACGTTCGCGACCAGGGTCCCCGAGTGCGCGAACACCAGCGTGAGCGGGAACCGGTCGCCGTTCTGCAGGGGACGGGTGAGGCCGAGCAGCATGATGTGCAACCCGCCAGGCGCCGCCTCCACCGAGGCATTGGCCGGAACATCCAGGAAGGCGACCTCGCGCATGCGCACCATCGACTGTTCGTGCTGCGTCTCGTGCACCTGCACCCGGTCGGCCACGGGCGTGGACAACCGCAGCAACCGGTCCTCGGCCGTGCCGGCATTATGGATGCGCAGGTAAACAGCGGCCACGGTGGCGCCGGGCGGCGTGGGCCGGGCGCGGGCGCGGTCGATCAGCAACTCCGGCTTGGCTGTGCCGGCGGGGACCTGGGCGGCGGACGCGGCTGCCGATGCGGCCGTATCAGCGGCCGGGGGCGGATCGGCGGCGCGCAATGCGCCCACGAACACCAGCGTCCCGGCCGCGCAGGCCGTGAGCAGCGCTGGCCGGCGGAACCCCTGGCTTGCGAGGACAGGAATCTCATCTCGGCTCCCACTATACGCCGTTGCGGAGGCTCATTCGCCCTGCCAGGCCACCCACTGGAAATGCCAGCTGGCCAGGATCAGCAGGCCGAAGGCGATGCGATACCAGGCGAAAACACGGAAATCGTGCCCGCTGACGTAGCGCAGCAGGCCGCGCACGGCGAGCGCCGCACTGGCGAAGGAGGCCACCGACCCCACCCCGATGACGGCCAGGTCATGCGCATCGAGCAGGTGTCGCGCCTTGAACAACTCGTAACCGGTGGCGGCGAACATGGTGGGAATGGCGAGGAAGAAGGAGAACTCGGTGGCGGTCCGGCGCGACAGTCCCGCGAGCAGACCGCCCATGATGGTGGCGCCGGAGCGCGAGGTCCCCGGGATAAGCGACAGGGCCTGCGCCAGGCCCACCGCCAGCGCGTTGCGCGGGCGCACGGCATCGACCTCGAGGATGCGGGGCTCATGGGCCAGGCGTTCGATGATGAGGATCAGCACGCCGCCGACGATGAACGCCAGGGCCACGGGCACGGGCGCGAACAAGTGGCGCTTGATCGCGCTCGCGAAGGCCACGCCCAGGAGCGCCGCGGGAAGAAAGGCGATCGCGAGGTTCAGGACGAACCGCTGCGAATCGGCGTTGCCGGGAAGCGTCGATGCCACCTTCCACAGCCGCTCGCGGAATTCCCAGCACACCGCGAGGATGGCGGCGAGCTGGATGACGATCTCGAACAGCTTGCCCTTGTCGGTGTTCCAGTCGAGGAGCGAGCCCACCACGACCAGGTGGCCGGTACTCGAGACCGGCAGGAATTCGGTCAGCCCCTCCACCACGCCGAGGATGAGGGCCTTCAACATCACGATCGGGTCCATGGTCCCACCTGTCGGTCAAACAAAAAGAAGGCCCCGACCGCCGTCAAGCGATCGGGGCCCTCGCGAGACAGGATATTACTTCTTGTCGCCCGCGGCAGCCTCGCTGGAGGCGTCCTTCTTGTGCTTCCGGTGGTGATGCTTCTTGTGCTTCGGCGCATCCGCAGCCGGGGCAGCGGCCGGAGCGGCGGCGGAGGCATCAGCCTTCGGGGCATCCGCCGCCATCGCGCCAGCGGCGAGGCCAACGGTCAACAGGGCAGCAGACAAAAGCGAACCAGTCTTGAACATGGGAACTCCATCGGTTATCGGATCGGTGAAACGCTACCGGCAAAAAGTCTACGCGGTCACTGCGGCCCAAACGCCAAAGTGAACATTTTTTCACGATGAAGAAGTGTTCATGCGGCCGGGTGGCCCGGATGCCGTCGGAGCTGCCGGACCAGGAACCAGACGATGCCGGCGTTGACCAGGATCACCGCTGCCTTGCCCAGGCCCGGGCGATGGGCCATTTCCCAGATTTCCAGCGGGATCAGCGAGCTGGTGACGATGGTCGTGAGCCATTCGGCCCATCGCTGGCCCATCCACAGGCCGATGCCTTCCGTGGTGAAGACCCCTGCGTAGGCCAGGGTGACCATGCCCAGGGCATTGATGCGGCCGGGACTCAATCCGCTCAGGAAGACGAGGCCCTTCTGGATCAGGTCCCGTTCCAGGCCCGAGGGCTTCGCAGCGGCCCAGTCGTAAAGGCTGGCCATGACGGTGGGTTCGCTCAGGCGCAGCACGCCATAGGCCGTGGCCAGCAGCAGCAGCACCTTGGTCAGCTTGAACAGCGCGATGGCGCGCAGCACCTTCAGGCCGGACGGTTTCTCCCTGTCCGCGGGTCCCCCGCCGGGGTCACTTGCCGGATATCCCGTTGGATCGCCGCGTTCCGCGCGGCCCTGCATCCCCCCTCCCATTGGACGTCTCCGGGTGCGCTCAGCGCCGCCGCAGCCGGCAGCCGGTACCACTGCGCATTGCTCAGGCCCGGCCGGCAGGTGGCTGGAAGCCCAGCGTCGCATCGAGCAGTGCCGGGATGTCGAACACCGCCTGCTCCTCGTCCATCAGCAGCGGGGCCACGCCGGCCGCTGCCACCAGTGAGGCCGGCACGGAGACACGATCGGAGTCCCTGACCACCGTCCAGGTCTCGAGTCGTTTATCCTTGAAGGCATGATTCAGGGCGCCCCAGCGCACCATGGCGGCGCGGGCGCGCGGCGTGTCCCCACCCCATTGCTTCTGCGCCAGCGACAGGGCGCTCTCGGGCTGGATGTCCTCGTGCGGCAGGGTCATGAGCTCCTGGATGTAGCGGATCATCTCTTCCGGCGGTACGTGCATGACGGGAACATTCATGGCGATGACCTCTCTGGCCTCCAGCATACCTTGTTGGGGGCTGCCCCCGTCATTTCCACCCCGTGAACGGCGCAATTGCGTACCCGGGACCGGCCGATGAGTGCGGCACCGCCCTCCCCGCCCACTGGCGGACGCCTGCCGGCCCTGTTCATCGGCCACGGCTCACCGATGAATGCCCTGGCCGACAACGACTACACCCGCGCGCTGGTATCGAAGGCCCGCGAGCTGCCCCGGCCGCGCGCCATCCTGTGCATCTCGGCCCACTGGTACACGCGGGGCACCGGGGTGACCGCCATGCATCGCCCTCGCACCATCCATGACTTCGGAGGTTTCCCGCAGGCGCTGTTCGACATGCAGTACCCGGCCCCCGGGAACCCCGAGCTGGCGGCGAGGGTCGAGGCGTTGCTGGCGCCGTGGCCGGTGACGGCGGACCAAGGATGGGGACTGGATCATGGCGCCTGGCAAGTGCTGGTCCACCTGTATCCGCGAGCCGACGTGCCGGTGGTGCAGCTCTCGCTCGACGCCACCCAGCCGGCGCGCGTGCACTACGATCTGGGGCGGCGTCTCTTGCCCCTGCGGGATCAGGGCATCCTCGTCCTGGGCAGCGGCAACATCGTCCACAACCTGCGCACCATCGACCGCCGCGAGGATGCGCCGGTCCAGGCATGGGCGGAAGGGTTTGGCGGTGCGGTGCGCGCGGCGCTCGCCGCCCGCGACCACGACCGGCTCATCGACTTCGCGACGCTCCACCCGGAGGCGGCCCGCGCCGTGCCGACGCCGGACCACTACCTGCCCATGCTGTACATCCTGGGCATGCAGCAGCCGGACGAGGAAATCCGGGTGTTCACGCAGGGATTCCAGTACGGCTCCCTGGACATGACCAGCTTCGCGATCAGCGGCTGAAGGTGCGCGCGCAGTCGCGGGTCAGCGGACAGCGGGCCCAGCGGGAGGCGTGGCGGAGCCGGACAAGGCCGGCGCCGACAGGAGCGTACCGAAGGCCTCGCAGCTCATCGGCCGGCCGAACCAGTAGCCTTGCGCCTCATCGCAGCCCAAGCCCTTCAGGAAGGAGACCTGCTCGGGCTTCTCCACGCCCTCGGCCACCACGCGCAGGCCAAGGTTGTGTCCCAGCGCGATGATGGCATTGGTGATCGTCGCATCGTCGCGATCCCCCGGCACGTCGCGCACGAAGGAGCGGTCCACCTTGAGGCGGTCGACCGGGAAGCGCTTGAGATAGGAGAGGCTGGAATAACCCGTGCCGAAATCATCCACCGCGATGCAGACACCGAGGCGCTTGATGGCATGCAGCATCTCGAGCATGTGGTCGGCGCCATGCATGATCAGGCTCTCGGTGATCTCGACCTCGATCCAGCGCGGGTCCAGTCCCGAGCAGGACAGCGCCTCGGCGATGGCGTGCACCAGGCCGTCGTGCCAGAACTGGCGAGCCGAGACGTTCACCGAGACGCAGATCGGCGGATACCCCGCCTCCTGCCAGGCCTTGTTCTGTCGGCAGGCGCTCTGCAGCACCCAGGCCCCGATCGGAACGATCAGCCCGGTTTCCTCGGCGATCGGGATGAAATCGACGGGCATGATGACCTGCCCGGGTGACACCTGCCAGCGGATCAGCGCTTCCGCACCGACGCAGCGGCCGCTGGCCAGGTCGATGCGCGGCTGGTAGTGCAGCACGAACTGGTCGCGCTCCAGCGCGCGCCGCAGGTTGCCCTCCATGGTCAGGCGCTGCGTGATCTGCTCGTTGAGCTCGGCGGTGAAGAACTGAAAATTGTTGCGGCCCTGGTCCTTGGCGCGATACATGGCCGAGTCGGCATGGCGCAGCAGCGTCTGCGCATCGCTCCCGTCCTCTGGGTACAGCGCGACCCCGATGCTGCAGGACATCCGGTGCTCACCCTGTGGCGTGGACCAGGGCTCGGCCACGGCCTTGAGGATGCGCTGCATGATGGCGCGCACCGGAATCGACCCCTGGGTGTCGGCGAGCAGCAGCACGAATTCATCCCCGCCCAGACGCGCCAGCGTGTCGACTTCGCGCACGCAGCTGCGGATGCGCTGGGCCATGCACTTGAGCAGTTCGTCACCGACGTGATGCCCGAGCGTATCGTTGATGAACTTGAAGCGGTCGAGGTCGATGAAGGCGACGGCCAGCTTCTTGTCGTAGTTCTGGCAGCTGATGATCGCCTGGCCGATGCGATCATTGAGCAGCGAGCGGTTGGCGAGCCCGGTGAGCATGTCGTAGTTCGCCTGCTGCTCGATGCGCGCCTGGTAGCGCATGCGCTCGGTGATGTCCTCCACCGTGCCCTCGAAGCCCGTCGCGGCGCCGCTCTCATCGGTGACCTGGCGTGCGTTCTCGGAGATCCAGATCACATCTCCGTTGCGACGGTAGACCTGTGACTGGAAGTCGTTGACGGAGCCGCGGGCGCGGATCATCTCGAACATCCGCCGGCGCAGCTCCGGCTCGACGAACAGCTGGAGCTGAGGATCGGCGGCGGCGCGCAGGAACTCCCCCACCGACTCGTAGCCGAAGATCTGCGCGAGCGCCGGATTGGCCTCGAGCAGCCGCCCGTCGAGGCCGATGCGGAAGATGCCCTCGATCGCGTTGTCGAACAGGCCGCGATAGCGGCGCTCCGCCTCGCGCAGCGCACGCTCGGACTCGCGCCGGTCGGTGATGTCCTGTATCAGGCCCTCGAAGGCGACGAGGCGTCCGTTCGCGTCCTTCACGCCCACGCCCCGGTCCCACACCCAGCGGACCTTGCCGTCCGCACGCACCAGCCGGTACTCGATGTCGAAGGGCTCGGAGCGCTGCACCACCGCACGGCGCACGAACTCGCGATCCTCGACGAGCACCAGGTTGTCGAGGGTCAGCCGGCGGGCGCCGAGGAACTCCCCGCTGGCGTGTCCGGTGAGCGCCTCGCAGCCCTCGCTGACGAAATCCACGGTGCGTTGCGCATCGTTGCGGCAGCGGTAGGCCATGCCCTGCAGGTTCCCCAGCAGGGTCTTCAGCATGCGCGCGTACTCCTGCTCGCGTGAGAGCCGGTGATCGGCATCGAGCAGGCGCTCGATGGACTCGAGGTCCGCCTGCGGCAGGCTCAGGGCGGCGAACCGTCCGGTGTGGCTCGTGCCGCGGCCCTCCTCCGCAGGCTCGTCCGCGCCGAGGATCCGGGCGGGTCGGGGCCCAGTCTCGCTCATGATCGTCCGGCAGGGGGGTAGTCCCGCCGCGATTTCGGGTTCATCACCCGCATGTCGGCCCCGGCTCTGCCAACTTGATCAGGGAGCCCCTGAAATTGGGCCTGGCAAGGCCTTTGCCCGGCATCCGCCGGGCGCGGCAACGCCGGCCATTGCGTCAGGGCACCGGCCGGGGTGTCGACGATTGGCGACCAGGCGCGGCCGGCTCGGCGCAGCCGGCTAGGCCTTGCGCGCGACCAAAGCCGTGACCGCCAGATCGGCGCTCACATTGCCCACGGTCCTGAACAGGTCGGAGACGAACTCCACCGCGAGCAGCAGCGGCAGGATGTCGGTGGGCACGCCCATCGCGATCGAGATGGGCACCGTGGTCGTGAAGAAGGTGATCTGGCTCGGCAGGCTGACGATCGCGAAGTTCGTGACGGTGGCGACCAGCACGCCCGCGACGAGCGGCGCGAGGCCGATCTCGACCCCCTGCACGTGCGCGACGAACAGCACCACCGTGAGGTTCACGATGGGGCTGGTGGCACGGAACAGCGACACCGCCAGGGGCAGCGTCACCGCGCTCACCGATTCCGGGATGCGCAGCGGACCCCGTGCGGCCTCGAGCATCGCCGTGAGGCAGGCCAGCGATGAGCGGGTGCCCAGCGCGAGCACCTGCGAGGGGAGCGCGGCCCGTGCGAAGCTCGAGGGTGGAACCCGCGCGTACGCGGCCAATGCGTAGCTTGCCAGCAGGATGCAGCAGGAGGCGCCGCAGGCAAGCACCAGGTAGTGCCCCACCGCGCCGGCGGAACGCAGGCCGCCCTGCCGGCCCAGTTCCACGGCGAGCGCGAACACACCCACGGGCGCCAGCCACAGCACCCAGTGCACGATCACCAGCATGGTGTCCACCACACCCTGGAAGAACTGCAGGAGCGGTTCACGCCGCGAGGCCGCCACGCGCGTGGCGGCGAACCCGAACAACAGCGCGAAGATCACCAGCTGCAGCAGGTCCCCCTTCGCGGCGGATTCGAACACGTTCGAGGGAACGAGACCCTGCAGCCACTGGCCCAATGGCGGCGGCGCCGGCACGTGCACCCCCGCGGCGCCGGCGCCGGCCCGCAGTGCCGCGGCGGCGCCCGGGTCCACGGGCACCAGACGCAGGGCCAGCGGCACGAGCAACGCGGCGAGGCTCGCGGAGCCTGCGAGCAGGACCACGAACCAGCCGATGCTGCGCGCCGCGACGCGGCCTCCCGCGGCGCTGTCACGCACGGTGCCCACACCCGTGACCAGCAGCGCGAACACCAGCGGCAGCACCGTCACGCGAAGGCCGTTGAGCCACAGGGCGCCGAGGGTTCGATGGCCGCGAGCGTGGCGGCCGGCATCACCGGGATGATGGCCCAGCAGCGCCCCGGCCAGGAGGCCCGCGCACAGCGCCAGCAGGATCACCACCCCGGAGGACACGCGCTAGTCGCCCGCTTCAGCCCGGATCCAGTCCTGGAACTGCTTGACGACGTATTCCTCCGGCATCAGCACGCCCTGCGCATGCGGGGCGGCACGCAACCCTGACTGGTTGAGCTCGCACACCTGCGCGTCCTCGCGCAGCACGGCGCCGGCGAAGTCGGTGATCCGTTGCACATCGAAGGCCGGGTCGGCGAGCGTTTCGGCAGAGAACAGGTACTCGATGTGCAGCTCCGTGGATTCCGGCGCGAGCGGCCGCAGGCGCACGACCCGCACGTAATCCGGGTGCCCGACGATGAACACCGAGGGGAGTCCCGTCATGTACACGTATCCCGTGCGCAGGTCCTCTGCGGCAATGCCGAGGAAGGCCTTGCCGACGAGCTGCCCATCGCGCGGCTCCAGGTGTGGGCGCTGCGCCGCACGCCACCGCGGTATTTCGGATCCTCGTCCTGCGCGTGCTGCTTCCATTGCGGGTCATCGCGCGGCTCCATCAGCGCGCGGCCATAGATCAGCACCATCTGTGAAGGCGTGGGATGCACCAGCGGGCAGTGCAGGCACTCGTTGTAGTTTTCCCAGAAGATCTTCCAGTTGCAGCGCAGGACCTTGGTGGCCGAGTGCCCGACCTGCAACTCTTCCAGCGGCCAGCCATCCAGGCGCGTGAGCGGCGTATCCCAGCTCGCGGCGAACGGCGGCGGATCCTTCGCCAGCGAGACGAACACGAAGCCGCGCCACTCGCGCATGCTCACCGGGTACAGCGCGTGCTCCTTCGCATCGAAACCCGCCGGCGTGAATTTCGAGGTGATGCGCTGCAGCTTACCGTCCAGCGCATAGCTCCACGCGTGGTAGGGGCATACGATGGCAGCCGTGCGCAGGGTGCCCGAATCCTGCGTGCACAGGGTCGAACCGCGATGTCGGCAGGTGTTGTGGAAACCGCGCAAAACCCCCGCCTCATCGCGCACCAGGAAGAGCTTCTGGTCGCCCACCTCGAAGGTCCGGAAGGAGCGCGGGGCGGGAAGCTCGGTCGCGCGGCAGACATACAGCCAGTGACGCTGCCAGATGCGCCGCATCTCGAGTTCGTGGCGCGCGGGGTCGAAGTACCAGGCCGCGGGAAGGCTGGGGTGGGCGGAGGTCAGGCCGTTGAAGTCGAGATCATCGTGCTCGCTCGCCATCCGGGCATTGTACATGCCCGCTGCGCGAGCGCTCAGTGGACGTGGTTCAGGACGCTGTATTTCAGGAAGAAATCGGCCTGCTCGTAGTCCGGGTACAGCGCCTGCATGCGCTGCATCGCCTGCTCGCGCGATCCCGCGCTGCGCACGATGCCGAGGTAGTCGTCGATGTAGCGGATCATGCGATCGAACAGCGCGGCATCGGTGGGCTCGCCATGGCCCGGGTAGATGCGCGGGTTCAACGGGGCGTACCGCGCCTTCAGCCGCTGCAACTCACCGCGCCAGGCTTCCACCCGTGGCAGGTCGATGTCATCGCCCATCCACAGGTGGACGCGGTTGTAGCCGGCATCGGAGAGGAACAGCGCGTTGAGGTCGGGCGAGTACACCGTGGAGAGATGCTTCGCCTCGGTGGGCGGATAGTCGTCGGTGATCTCCAGCACCCCGCCCCCTTGGAGTTCGAGCCTTGGTGCGGGCAGCACGTGGATCAACCCATCGTAGTCGAAGCCCCGCGGGTTGGAAGGCGAGCGTGGCCGCAGGGCCGGCTCCAGGGCGGGCTCGGTCCCCGACTGGCCGCCGGTGTCCATGTAGATGGCATAGTCCTTGATGTCCTGCTTGATGGCCTGGCTCGCCACGACGATGCGCGCCGACGGAAACGCCTCGTGCAGGTAGGCCATGCCGGTGAAATGGTCGGTGTGGCCGTGGGTGATGTAGATGTCGGTGAGCGGCAGGCCGCTGGCACGGATGCGCTCGGCGAGCTTCTTCGCTTCCTCGGTCTTGCGCTGCGCATCGATGAGCACCTGCGAGGTGCCGTTGGAGACGATGAAGGAATTCACCGTCGCGTACCGGCCCGAATACACCTCCACCTTCAGCGGCGGCGCCGATGCATCGTAGACCTGCTCGCCGTCGATGAAGGTGCGCAGCACACCCATCTTGTGCAGGTCGGTGGGCTTGATCGCATACGGGTCGCGATCGAGCACGATGAAGTCGGCGCGCAGGCCCACCTCCAGCCTTCCGACGGTATCCGCCATGCGCTCCTGGCGCGCGGCGTTACGCGTGAACAGGTCCAGCGCCTCGCTCACCGTGATGGCTTCGGCCTTGCCGAAACTGCGCGCGCTGCCGCCGGGCTCCTCGCGGGTCACCAGCGTCTCGATGCCGATCCAGGGATTGACCGAGGGCACCACCGCCCAGTCCGAGCCCGGCACCACGGCAGCGCCCGCATCGAGCATCTCGCGCACCGGCCAGACGCGGCGGATGGTGTCGGGGCCCACGGCGGCGATGATGCTGTCGTTGATGGGGCTCGGGCCCCACAGGTAGGGCGAGACCTCGAAGGTCGCGCCGATGCGGCGCGCACGCGACAGGTCCTCGCGCGCGACGAAGGTGCAGTGACCCACGTTGTGCAGGAGGCCGGAGAATCCGTTCGCCGCGCGGGCCGCCTCGATGGCATCGAGCCCGGCCCGCACGGCGGCATCGCCGGCGGCATGGAACTTCACGGTGAGGCCCATCGCATCGAAGCGCGTGACCGCGGCCTTGAGCACCTCGGGCTTCACCAGCAACAGGCCGTAGCGGCTGGCCTCGTCCTGCCGGCCGGCCATCTTCTCCACGTACGGCTCGAGCATCGCCGCGGTGTGGCTGTCGGTGGGCACGCCATCGAGGAAGATCTTCACGCAATCCGTGCGCACTCGTCCAGATTCGTACAGGTGGCGCTGCGAGATGGCCGCCTCGTCCTCGGGGGTGCCGGGCGCCCAGTTCAGGCACAGCGTGGCGCGCTGCTTGATCTCACCGGCCGCCGCCATCGCCGCATAGGTTTCCAGCTCCGCCTGCTGGCCGGCGACGAAGCCCACCGAGCCTTCCGTGTAGGAGGTGATGCCCACGGCCAGCATCTGCTGCAGGGCGCTGGCCAGC
The DNA here is from genome assembly GCA_046347195.1 of Steroidobacteraceae bacterium. GTDB lineage: Bacteria > Pseudomonadota > Gammaproteobacteria > Steroidobacterales > Steroidobacteraceae > TMP-86. The sequence goes on along the minus strand of JAXMGQ010000005.1, from coordinate 75,608 downwards.
GCGGCGCGCAGTTGCTCCGACGTGGGCCGCGGCATGCGCGACTTCACCAGCAGTTGCGCGGATGACTCGCAACACGCCGGTGGGCTCGCCGTGCGCATCACGCTCGATGATGCCGCCCGGCGGATCGGTGTTCCGGTCGATGCCGGCGAGGCTCAGCGCTGAGTTCACCCAGGAGCTGTGGCCGCTGGTGTCCTCGAGCAGCGCCGGGTGATCACCGCTCACCTGGGTCGAGCTGCCGCTTGTCCATGGGCCTGCCCAGCGCCGGCGCATCCCATTGCCCGCCCGTGAGCCACTCCCCGGGCGCGAGCCGGGCGGCGCATTCACGCAGGCGGGCCTGGCTTTGCGAGCGTCGCGCCCTGCTCGATCAGGCATTGCTTCTGCAGCATGCCGCCGAACAGCGGGTGCACGTGCACATCATGCAGGCCGGGCAGCACCGTTGCACCGTGAAGGTCGAGCAGATGCGTGGCCGGCCCCTGCCAGGCCTCGCATGGCAGCGGCATCACCGAGAGCCACGATGACGCCGTGGCGCACGGCCATGGCCTGCACCCAACCCGAGGAACGTGCGGATGTGTGCACCGCTCACCACGAGATCCGCGGGCTCGCTGCCCGGATCAGGCGATGGCGCCATCGCCATCGCCGCTCTTCGTCAGCGGCGAGCAGAGACTCAGCATCATCCAGCCGGTCCAGGGCCGCACCGTTGCGCTCCTCTAGTAGCGGTACAGGGCGGTCCACGCTGACGGTGCGCGGGCGGAACGTGTAGATCTGGAACAGCGGCGAGCCGGTCGGCGTCCCCTCGAGCACCTTTGACAGATTGGGCTGCGCATTGAACAGGTTTTGTGCGAACAGGGACAGGTCGACGGCACCCAGCTTCACGCCCGTGCGCAGTGAGGCGTAGGAGTTGGCGGGGGTTCCGAACACCACATCAGGATTTCCGCCATCCGCCGGATTCTGCCCCGGCATGAGGCCATTGAGCTTCGCGCCATACTGGTAATCCATGCGCGCGTAACCCTCATGGGACGCCACCGGGAAGTTCACCTGTCCGAACAGCGCCAGGGTCCAGGGCGAACCGCCGAAGCGGTCACCATCGGAAACCACGGGGAACGGGGCATTCGGCCCACCTGCCGCTGCTGCCGCCGCCGCCGCGGGCGTCGCAAAAGCCGTCTTGGAGTACTTCGCATTGGTATAAGCAAAAGTCGCGCCCAGCGACAGGGCATCGAACGGGCGCACCTCAGCCTGCAGGTCGAAGCCGGTGCTGCGCATCTCGCCGAGATTGGAGGTGAACTGGAAGCCGCAGTTCAGCAGGTACACGTTTTGCTGGATGTTCTTCCATTTGATGAGGTACGCGCTCGCATTGATCAGCACCTTGCGATCGGCAAACTGGTTCTTGGACCCGACCTCGTAGCTCCACAGGCTGTCCGAGCTGTACTTGTCCGGAACATCCGACAGACCATAGCCCTGCAGGTCGGCGATGCAGGTGGTGCCCACCTTCGGGTTGGCGCCGCCGATGCGGAAGCCCTTGGCGATGGTCAGGTACAGCAGGTTGTCCGGGTTGACCTGGTATTCGAGGCCGAACCGCGGCGTCACCGGATGTTCGGAGATCTTGCCGGTGCTGGACACCGGCGGCCCGAACAGCACGAAGCCGCTGTACTCGGCATTGCCTTCATACTCGGTCTTCGAGACACGCACGCCGCCGATCACCTTGAACTTGTCGGTGACCTTGAAATCAACCTGGCCGAACAAGGCTGTCTGCTTGTCGACGGAGTTGAAGGGGTTCTGGCGGTAGATGAAGCCATCGGTGGCGGGAACTCCGAAGAAGTTCAGCAGGCCCGGATCGTAGACGTTCTCCACCGTGTTCTCGCGGGCACGCTGGAAGAACGCGCCTGCGGTCCAGTTCAGCCGCGCCGCCGCATCGCTCGATTGCAGACGGATCTCCTGCGTGAAGTTCTTCTGATCATCCGCCCACTGCGTCGGCGCGGAGTTGTCGCCCCCCGTATCGGCAAACGGTGTGGCGAGGAAGATGGAGCGGTCGAATTGCGTGTAGTCAGAAATGGCCGATTGCTTGCGATCGTAGTACGAGGTGCTGGACACGAGTTGCACGGGCCCCAGGTCCCACTCGATCTTCAGTGCGGTCAACGTGAACTTGTCCTCGTTCGACGTGGCCAGCGCATTGCCCGTTCGGAACCTCGAATTGAACAGACCACCCGCGGGGTCCTGGCTCGGCAGCGTGATGGACCAGTACGCCGAGGTGTCATCGACGGTGCTTCTGGTAGGAGACCGATGGCGTCACCGTGAGCGAATCCGTCGCCGCCCACTTCAGCCTCGCGCCGTGATGGTCTTGTTGGAATTGGCGCGCTTGTCGGCAAGCGTGTTGGTGGCCAGTCGTAGCGGTCGATGTAGCCGCCTTCGTGCCGTCCCGAGACGCTGGCCCGGATGGCAAGCTGTCCTGGATCAACGGGGTGCCGCCGGCCACGCCCAGTTCGTACACGGGGTCGCCATGCTGGGTACCCGCGGCTTCCGCTCGTCCGTAGATGCTGCTCTTGGTGAGATTCGGTTCCGGCGAGATGAAGCGCACGGTGCCGCCCTCGGAGCCCGCACCGAACAGCGTGCCCTGCGGACCGCGCAGCACCTCGACGCGTTCCATGTCGAACAGCGCGGGGTAGGCATTGAAGGTACCGAACGACAGGTGCCGGCTCTGGATCGGCGTATCGTCGATGTACAAACCCGTGGTCGCCGCGCCGGCGGAGGAGTCGATGCCGCGGATCGCGATGTTCGAGCTCTCGAAGTTGTTGTTCACCGTGCCGCGTGTGAAGTTCACGCTGGGCGTGAGCCGCGCGACATCATCGATGCTGCGCGTGCCCTGCGCATCCATGGCCGCCTGGCTCATCACCGAGACGCTGATCGGCACGTCCTGCAGGCGCTCGGTGCGCCGCTGCGCGGTGACGACGATCTCCTCCAGTCCCGCCGAGGCGCCCTCTTCCGCGGCGCGAGTGGCGACCGGCAGCACCAGCACGGCGCACAATGACACAAATCCCATCGTTCTCATGGCATCCCCCATTTGTTCTATTGGCCTGGCCCGGCAACGCGCGCAGGCTGGCTCACTCGGATATTACGCATGGGATGCCGAGGTCCGCCACCTCCCGTGGCGGTGCGCGTCGGATCGTGCGTAAATGAAGCAACACGAACTGGGGGAATCTGGATGAAAACGAATCGCACCTCGGCACGCATCGCCCTGGGTCTCTCGCTCGCCGCCGGACTGGGCTTTCTTGCCGCTGTCGGCGCACGCGCCGCGGCGCCGGCGGAACTGCTGCTGACGCACGGCGCCATCTACACCGTCGACCCGGCGCACTCCTGGGCGCAGGCCGTGGCGGTGAGCGGCGGGCGCATCGTGTTCGTGGGAAGCGATGCGGCGGCGGACAAGTGGAAGGGGCCGAACACCAAGGTCGTGGACCTGCAGGGTCGCTTCGTCATGCCCGGCATCGTCGACATCCACCAGCATCCGGTCATGGGCGGCCTCAAGGTGCTGTTCGAGTGCAAGTTCCCCTTCAGCGCCACGCCCAAGGAAGTGTCCGCGGCCGTCAAGGCCTGCGCCGACAAGGCGCCGCCCGGCGCCTGGGTCCGTGGCGGGCAATGGGGCTCGGGCTTCTTCGTTCAGAACAAGATCGCCTCACCCCGTGCGCTGCTGGATGCCGTCTCGGGCAATCACCCCGTGTATCTGTACGATGATTCCGGGCACAACGGCTGGGCCAACAGCGCCGCGCTGAAGGCCGCGCACATCGACAAGGGCACCGCCACGCCCGAGGGCGGCACCATCCAGCACGATGCGGCGGGCGAGCCCAACGGCGTGCTGCTCGAGACGGCAGCGCGATTGCTCGACAAGGTCATTCCGCCCCCGACCGATGAGCAGTTCCTGGCGGCCGCCCGCGAAGCGGTGAAGGAAGGCAACGGGTACGGCATCGTCGCGATGAAGGATGCCGGGGCGCCCTCCGACCAGGCCGGCAAAGCCTTCAGCAAACTGGACAAGGCGGGCGATCTCGCGATGGACGTGGCCGTCTCGGCCCGCACCCCCTACGGTGGCCGCAACGTGCCGCTGGACTACGCCTCCATCGAGCGGCAGCGCGACCTGTACCGTTCACCCCACGTGCACACCGAGTTCGTCAAGATCTTCCTCGACGGCGTTCCCACCGAGGCACGCACGGCGAAGATGCTGGCGCCCTACGTGGCCGACGCCGCCCACGGCGATCACTACACCGGTGAACTGCACGTCAATCCGGCGATGCTCGCGAAGGACGTGACCGAGCTCGACAAGCGCGGCTTCACCGTCAAGATGCATGCCGCGGGCGATGGCTCGGTGCGCGCAGGACTTGATGCCGTGGCTGCGGCCCGCAAGGCCAATGGCGACAGCGGCCTGCACCATGAGCTCGCGCACGCCGGCTACGTCGACCCGAGCGACATCCCGCGGTTCCGCCAGCTCGACGTCATTCCCGACTTCTGCCCCATCCTGTGGTACCCCTCGCCCATCATCGACTCGGTGGTGAGGGCCGTGGGTCCGCGCGGCGAGCACTACTGGCCTACCCGCGACCTGCTGAAGGCAGGCGCGATGGTCGCGACCGGCTCGGACTGGCCGGCCGCGGTGCCCGATCAGAATCCGTGGATGGGTGTCGAGTCGCTGGTGACCCGCAAGGACCCGCGCGGCATCACGCCGGGTGCGTTCTGGCCCGAGCAGGCGGTGAGCCTCGCCGAGGCGATCCGCATCTACACGCTCAACGGCGCGCGTGCGCTGCGGCTGGAAAAGCGCATCGGCTCGATCGAGCCCGGCAAGTCGGCGCAGCTCATCGTGCTCGACCGCAACCTCTTCCGGGTGCCCGCCTCCGACATCGGCAAGACGCGGGTACTCATGACCTGGTTCGAGGGCAAGCTCGCCTACTCGGCGAATCCGTAAGCCGCGGACGGCGGATCAGTAACGGTAGGTCGCGCTCACGGCCAGCGTGCGGGGCCGTGAGCTGATGACAGACAGCAGTGGGGTGCCGCCGCGCCCCAGCCCCACGTCCTGGTTGACCGTCAGCCGCGGGCGCCGGTCCAGCAGGTTCTGCGCGGACAGCGCCAGGTCCCATCCCGCGATGCGGCCACCGAGCCGCAGGTTCAGGTAGGCCTGCGCAGGTATGCCGGTGAACCAGCCGGGGTCCCCGCCATTGGCGGGGTTCGTGGTGGGCACCGGGTCGCGCTGCCGGGCCGCGTACTGCAGGTCGAGACGCGCGTAACCCAGCCAGCCCCGCAGGTGCCGTTGCATTTCCGCGAACGCGCTCGCGGTCCAGGGCGAGACCGGCAGATGATCACCCCGCTGCACCAGTGACAGCGCCGTGGGCGCGAGTCGCACGGTGCGCGAAAACACGGCATCGGTGAAGCCGAGCGCCACGCCCGCGCTCGACAGTTCGCCCGGGCGCCACTGCATCTGCAGGTCGACTCCACGACTCTGCGCCCGGCCCAGGTTCGCCGTGAACTGGAAGCCGCAAGCCGTCAGCGGCACGCTCTGCTGGATGTCCTGCCAGCGGATCAGGTAGGCACTGGCATCGAGCAGCCAGCGCCGCTCCGGCGCGGCCAGCTTCGCGCCGGCCTCATAGCTCCACACCGTGTCGGAGGCGTATCCCGAAGGTACCTCGGCAAGTCCGATGGACCCGAGCGCGCTGTCCGCGCCCCCGTAGCACAACCGTCCCACGGCGGGATTCGCCCCGCCGATGCGATACCCCTTGGCCAGGCTCACATAGAAAAGCTGGTCCGGCCGCGGCGAATAGCTCAGGCCCAGCTTGGGCGTGACGGGATCTTCGCTGATCCGCCCCCGGCTGCCCACCGGCGTGCCCACCACGGGCCCTGCGAAGAAGGCCTCGCCTTCGAAGCGCGCGTGCGTCAGCCGCAACCCCAGGGTGAGGTTGAATCGCGCATCCAGGCGCACGTCGGCCTGGCCGAACAGGGCGAGTTGCGTGTCGATGGAGCGGAACGGATCCTGGTAATAGAGATAGCCACCGCGATACACCGGGAACCCGAGCTGCGCCACCAGCGAAGGGTCGAACACGTTCTCGACCGTGTTCTCCCGGGCGCGCTGCGCGAACAGCCCGGCCGTCCACGCAACGCGCTGGCCCGGGGTCGCGGATTCCAGGCGGATCTCCTGCGTCCAGTTCTGCTGCACATCCGCCCAGGCAGTCGGCGCCAGGATGCCCGGCGGCGGGAACGGATCATCGAGGAACACCGCGCGATCGTATTGCGCGTAGTCGCTCACGGCCGATTGCCGCCGGTCGAACAGCGAGGTGCTGCTGGTCAGCCGCATCGTGCCCAGCGTTGCGTTCACGCGCAGCGCCCACAGCGTGAAATCATCGTCGCTGGGATTCGCGATGGCGTTGCCGTTGCGCAAGGCCCGGTCGAACTGCCCGCCGGTCGGGTCCACCGCGCCGGGCACGAGGTCCCACCAGGCAGCCGTGTCGGAGACCCGCCGTTGCTGATGGAACACCGAGGGCGACACCTCCACGCCATCCGCCGGCACCCATGCCAAGGCGAGCCGCGCGGTGCGCGTCACGGCAGCGTTGGCATTCGCCGCGGCCACGCGGCCCGCGTGCCAGTCGATGCGATCGACGTAGCCACCCTCGCGCCGGTCCGAGGCGGACAACCGCAGCGCCGCGCGCCCGTCCGGTGTGGGCAGGCCCACGGCGCCACCGTATTCATGGGATGCCGCACCATGCGCGGTGGTGGCGGCTTCCGCCCGCGCGTACAGCTCCATCGACTGACGCGAGGGCTCCGGCGTGATGAAGCGCACCGTGCCCCCTTCCGAGCCGGCGCCGAACAAGGTGCCCTGCGGACCGCGCAGCACCTCGACCCGTTCGATGTCGAACAGCGTGGGATAGGCGTTGTAGGTGCCGAAGGACAGGTGCCGGCTCTGGATGGGCGTTTCGTCGATGTAGACGCCGGTGGTGGCGGCGCCGGCCGAGGATCCGATGCCGCGGATGGAGATCTCGGAGGACTCCGAGTTGTAGTTGCGGCCGCGGCTGAAGGTGACCCCGGGCGCCAGCCGGGCGATGTCGTCGATGGAGCGCGCACCCCGCACCTCCAGCGCGCGGCGTTCGAAGGCGGCGACGGACAGTGGCACATCCTGGAGCCGCTCCGCCCGACGCTGCGAGGTGACGATGACCTCGCCGAGCGTGCCCGCCTCCTCGGGATGCACCGACGCCGTGGCGTGCATCGGGGAGCGTGGCACCTGCGCCACGCTCCGGCGGCGGATCACGATGATGCCATCGCCCGACTCGTGGGCTTCGAGGGGACTGTCCTTCAGCAGCAGCGCGAGCGCCGCGCGCGGCGTCAGCCGGCCGCGGATGGCGAGGCCCCGAACGCCGGCGACCAGCGCGGGATCGAAGAGGATCTGCAGGTCAGCGTCGCGCGCGAGTTCGCGCAAGGTGATCCCCAACGCCTGCGCGGGCAACGCAAGCTCCAGCGGCCGGTCGAGCGGCGCCGGCTGCGCCCGCAGCGATCCCGCCAGCAGCAGCGCCGGGAGCAGTGCCAGGAACGGCGCCAGGCGCCGCGATGGCAGCCCGCGCCGCACGGAACCTCGCGCGCGTTGCCGGATGGCGCCTCCCACCGAGCTGCGCTCAGAGCGTGCGCAGGCCGTCGCTCTCCGCCCGCAGCTCGGCGAGGTATCGTCGCAGTTCCTCGCGCCGGGCAGGCATGGCCCGCCGTCCGGCGGGCGAGAGGACCCTCGCCGGTACGTGCGCGAGATTGTCCTCGAGCATCTTCACCACGGCCGGCCCGTCCGGTGCCGCGCCATTCGGGTCGGCGAGCGCGATGATCCGCGCCACGCCGATGGCGCCGAGCCAGTCCAGCGCATCGGCATCGTGCAGGTACAGGCTTTCCGGACCCCGGGGTTCGCGGTCGAACATGTGGGTGCGGATGGCCGCGCGCAGCGCTTCGATCTTGGCGGGCGGAAAACCCGTGCCGGCGAGCGTATCGGCCATCAGGTCCGCGGCGACATCCGCATGATCGGCCTTCTCGTCCTCCCAGGGCTTGAATGCCGCCATGTCGTGCAGGAAGGCAGCCGCGAACAGCACATCGTCATCGAGCCGCACGCCGTCCTTCGCGGCAAGCTGCCGAGCCAGTTCGTAGTCGCGCACGCTATGTGAGTAGCCCCAGGCCGGGTTGCGAAAATGCTCCTGGGCGAAGGCCCGGATGCTGGCACGCCAGTCGGCCCCCGGCGCCGGGTGTGGCGCACCAGCCGGCACCACGGCCGCGGCCCCGGCCCCGGCCCCGGCCGCCATCCACACGCCGATCATGATCGGAAGTATTCGTCGAAGACTGTCCATCCGGCCCTCCCCCTAGCGTTGCCGTGAATACGCAGGGCCTATCATCGCCCGCCAGACTGGCGGAACGCCAATCCCCGCGCGTATAACAGCGCAGGGCACCGAAGGATGCCGATCGTGCGCGATACCGTTTCGAACCAGCAACCCGTCCACGAATCCGCGGACCCGACGGACGAGGCCCAGCGGGCCTACCTCACGCTGCTGTTCAACAAGTACCGGGGCGCGCTGCTGCGGCACGTGGAGCGCTTCACCCGCTCCCCGGAGGATGCCGCCGACATCGTCCAGGATACCTACCTGCGGGTGATGCACCGGATCAGCATCGCGCGCTTCGACGCCGAGACCCGGGCCTACCTGTTCCAGACCGCCACGAACCTGGCGCGGGATCATCACCGCCGGCAGCTGTTCCGTTCGCACAGTTCGCTGGAGGAGGCGCCGGACGATTCGCTCCAGGCCAGCGAGCCCACGCCGGAACAGCGGCTCGCCGCCGGCCAGATCGGCGAGGCGCTGGGCCGCGCCATCGCCGCGATGCCCACCGGGACCCGCCAGGTGTTCCTGCTGGCACGCGTTCAGACCTGCCCTACGAGCAGATCGCCACGCCTGGGCGTGGGCCGGCGCACGGTGAACGCACGCCGCATGGCCGAGGCGATGACCCTGCTGATCGCCTGCCTGAGGCACGCATCATGAGCGCACCACGCTCGGCCGCGGAGTGGTTCGCGAAACGACGCGGCCCGCGTGACCCAACCCTGGAGCAGGAGTTCGACCGCTGGCTGGCCTCGGATGCCTCGCACGGGGGGGCCTATGCCCTCTGCGAGGCGGCGTGGGCGCTGTCGGCGGGACCTGCGCAAGTCGCGGCCGAACGCCGTTCAACGCGTGTGCGAACCCTGCGGGCCTGCGCCGGATTTCTCGCCCTCGCCGCCGGCGTTGCGGCCGTTGCATTCTGGTTCTGGCCCGCGCCCGCACAGGCGTGGTCGACGCTCGCCGGTGAGCAGCGCACGCTCACCTTGGCCGACGGCTCCACGGTGGTGCTGAACACGCGCACGCGGATCCACGTGCGGCTTTCGCACCGGACGCGCGAGGTCGAGCTCGATGAAGGAGAGGCCTTCTTCGAGGTGGCTCACGACGCCCTGCGCCCGTTCACCGTGCAGACCCGCCTGGGCTCGGCCCGTGCCGTCGGCACCCACTTCAACGTCGATCTGCGCCCGTCGCGTCTCGTGGTCACGACCACCGAAGGGCGGGTGCTCGTGCGCAGCGTGTCGACCGGCGCCGGCGTCTACGTCGATCCGGGACACCGGGCTGCGCTGGAGTCCGGCGCGGCCCGGCCACTGCTCGGCAACGCCGACCCGGCGGCGGCGCTCAACTGGCGCGCCGGGCGCATCGAGGTGGATGCGGTCCCCTTGCGACAGGTGCTGGAGGAATTCAGCCGCTACACCACCCTGCCGGTGCGCGCAGCGGATGCGCAGACGGCTTCCCTCCGGGTGACGGCGGTGCTGCGTGCGGGGGACCTCGGCGCGTTGCGCAGCACGCTGAAGGCCGCCTTTGGCCTCACGCTGGAAGAGCGTCCCGACGCGTACCTGGTACGCCCGGCCAGCTCGCGGCACTGATCAACGCTCGAGGCATCTCAGCGCTCGAGGCGCCGGGTCAGCGGCTCGAACCCGCGGCGCCGCGGCTCAGGGAGCCACGCGCCGCGCGTTGAGCGTATGACCGCGGATGCTGCCGGTGACGGTGGCCGTCGCATTCGCCGTGGAGTCGACCCAGCGGAGGTTGAGCGTGCCGACCAGCACGCCGGCACGCCTCAAGTCCACCTTGCCGCTGATCACCGAGGTGTCGAAGTTCCAGGAGATGCTGCCGGAGACGGCGATGTCGTCGGTGAACTTGTAGCCGGTGAGCGTGAAGGCAAGGCCGGTCGCGGTGTCCGCGTACTTGTACTGCCCGCCCCGCAACCCGGCGCCGATGTTGTCGAGCGAAGGCCAGTAGCGCGCCAGCGCATCGCCCACCGCCTCGAGGCCCGCCGCCGCGAGGCGACGGTCGTCGGTGGTGGTGACATCGCCCGCATTGCTGATCAGCGGTGCAAGCTGCACATAGCCACGGGCGAATGCCGGCACGGTGCGTATCGCGCGCACCTTCGAGACGCAACTGGTATCCCCGGGCGCCAGGTTGGTGATGAATCGGCGCACCAAACTCGAGGCACAGTCGATCTCGTCCTGGTCGGCCACCACGTGCGTGAGGTTGGGCAGGATCACGTGAACGGCATCCGGGAACTGCGCCACCACCTGCGCGGCATCCTGCGGCGAGGTGACGCCATCCAGGTCACCGGACAGCACCAGCGTCGGCACCGGCGGGAACACCGCCGCCGCCGGCAGCGGCTTGCCCGGCACCTGGTTCGACGGCGGCGCCGGCCAGGGCAGGCAGGAGTCCAGCGGCGTGATGTACATCTGCGAATCCAGCGCCTCGTTCAAGGTGAACGGTGCGAACAGCGTGGGGCGGCTGGTGCGGGCGTCTGCCAGCGCCTTCGCATACTGTGAATCACGCGTGCTGCGCGAGGCCTTGAGGTCGTAGAGCAGCGGATAATCCGAACAGATCACCGCCTGGTACAGGCCCCAGCTGAAATCCTCCGGGTCATCCTGGGTTGCCGTGTCCTGCTCCGCCGACAGGCGCAGCAGCGGAAGCGAATCACCGGACTGCCAGGCGCGCGTGGCGGCGTCGAGTTCACGATAGATCGAGCCACCGGAACCGGCGTTGTCGATGATGCGCATCAACCCGGGCGCATCCAGGGTCACGCTCTGCATCAGCCCATAGGCATCCGGCGCCGTGCCGGAGATGGGCTTGCTGCGCAGCGCGGTCACGAGCTGCTTCACGCGCGCCGAGGCCGAGCCGCCCAGCGCATTGCAAACGGGGCTGCGCCAGCAACTCCGGTCGATGGAATTCCACGCGGTGCCCCAGTCGGTGGGAAACCAGGCATCCGGTGCACGCACCGGATAGGCGCTGTCGAGCACGATGCTGCGCAGCCGGCTCGGATACAGCGCTGCCATCACCTGTCCCACGAAGGTGCCGTAGCTGTCGCCGTAGAAATCCACGGCCGGCAGGCCCAGCACATCGAGCACCGACACGATGTCCGCCACCGCGAATCGCGTGCCATACAGCCAGGAGGAAGACTTGAGCTGGGTGGCGCAGGCCGCCACCGCGGAAAGGTCGGCGGACCCCGATTGCAGCAGCGGGCAGTTGATGGCCGTGGACACACCCGTGCCGCGCTTGTCGATGATCAGCACGTCGCGACGATCGCGCAGCGCATCGAAGACGCCGAGATAGAAGTCGCGGCTTCCCGTCGTGGAATAGCCGGGCCCGCCCTCCTGCGGCAGGACCGTGCCGAGGCTGGGAAGCGAAGTGTTGCGGCGCGGGTAGAATTCGAACCCGATGCGGATCGAGCCGGCGACCGCGCCCGTCGGATCCAGCGGCCGGCTGATGCTGCCGCAGTAGCCGACATCGACGCTGTTGCACAGGCTCAGCGTGCGGGAGCCCACGGTGATGGTGGAGGCGGGCGCGGCCTGCGCCGCGAGCACCGGCAGCAGGAGCGCCGGCAGCAGGAGCGCCATCATCGCACATGTGAAGCGACCAACCGGGCCGCCGCTGCGATGTACCGACAGGTTCACCGGGTGCGCAGGCGCCGATGCCGACAGAGTCCAGTCCATGGAGATTCCCCATTGCCTTTTGCCTGCCAGCGTAGCATGCGATCCGCTGCATGCCTCGAGGGAATGGCAGTGGGCCGTTGCGCGGGCGCGCAATTTGTCAATAATCGCCGCCGGCCCCTCCGCCGCCAAACCGTCCGCCGCCACCACTGAACCCATCGCGCGGCGAGGACGGCGCTTCGTGGGGAAGCGCCGTGGCGCGCGCGAGATCGAGCAGCGCCCCGCTGCGGGCACCGCCTTCTTCCGGGAGGAGGTGATGCCGTTGCGCTCCTCGCGCAGCCAGCGGGAGGCGAACAGGGCGAGCGCCAGCACCAGCCCGCCCTCCAGGACCAGGCGCTGGTTCAACGGCAAAGGACTCAAGCTGTGCAGTTCCACCGCGAGACAGGCGGCCGCGGCAATCGCGGCCCACAGCGGCGCCGCGCGGCGTCGCCTTAGCCCGGCGAGCGTGGCGGCCATGGCATAGGCGATCAGCACGACCACCACCAGCCAGTTCACCTGCGAAGGAGCCTGCACCTCGGTGCGCATCAATGCCCACATGCCGATGGAGGCTCGCCAGCCGTAGGCGGCCAGCGGCATGCCCACCTGCAGCCAGTCGAGCATCCGGTCATGCGAAGGGCGCTGCAGGCGGATGCCGCCCGCCGCCAGCGCGATGAAGGCCATCGCGGCGCAAGCGCCTGCCGCGACTTGCGGGGACGATGCGCGCGCCAGGGCATACGAGGCGGCGAGTGCGCCGAGCGTCGTGAGCAGGGCATTGAGCTGCCGCAGACCCATGAGCGTGAAACCCACCGCGAGCACCCAGGCGAAGCCGCGCTCCCCCAGCACGCGCCACACTTCGACGCACTGGAATCCGATCAACAGCACGGCGGCCACCGCCAGGCCCGTCTCGATGCCGGTGGCGAACACGCGCCGGCTCACCGCCAGATACTCGGCGGCGCCGAGGCACATCAGTGCCGCGAGCAGCAGTGGCTCGGGAAACCGCAACAGGAACAGCAAGGTCGTTCCCACGGCGACCGCGAGCCACGACAGCACCGCCAGTGCCGCCCGCACCAAGAGCGGGGACACACGCCAACCGCCGGTGCGAGAGGCATCGATGCCGCGCACGCCGTGGTCACCGGCAAGGCTCAGCCAGCGTTCCTGCCGTTCCGTGGGCCGCAGAAGGATCACGCCGCGCCCTCCCGCAGTTCGCGCTGCACGTTCCACAAGAGCACGGCCGAGCCGACGAGCAGGCAGAGCACGATCATCGCCGACAGGAGCGGTTCGCGCAGCACCTGCACGCTCACCACGCACAGGCCCAGCGCCGCATACAGGATGGCGTACACCGCGAAGGACACCTCCCGCAACCGGCGCGCGCGGCTCATGCAGGCCCAGGCGGCCACTGCAAGCAGCGCGAGCCCGGCCAGCCGCCAGTCATGATCGAAGGAGAGTGCCAGGGCGCCTGCGAAACCGAGGTGGGCTGCGAAATGCTCGTACACCTCGCCGAAGCCGGGACGCCAGCCGCGCATCCGTGCGAACTGCCGCCAGCCCAGCACGAGCAGGGCGCAGGCGATGGCGCGCAGGCCGTACTGCCAGATCGCGGTGTGCCGGTCGAACAGGCGGTACAGGTGCGTTTCGAGTCCGAACCAGGCCGCCAGGGTCGTCAGCGCCACGCCCAGCACCAGTCTCGAGTCCAGCCAGTAGGCCAGGGCTGCCTGCAGGAGGGCGAGCCACAGCAGGTGCCAGGTCCAGGCCTCGCCGAACCAATGAAACTGCGACTCCGCGAAGCCGATGTCGGCCGTGCCGATCAGCACGCCGAGCAGCAGCACGTAGTCACCGGCCAGCGAGCGCTGCCCGCCTCGCCATTGCGTGCGCACCGCCGCACCGATGCAGACCAGCGCCAGCGCCGCAAGGCCCAGGCAGATGGTCAGGGGTCCGATGCGGTCGAAATCCTCCTTCAGGATCAGGCCGACGCCCGTCACCACCGACGCGACACCCGCGTACGACAGGAAGGCGAGCTGCGCGTGAACACTGAAGCGGCGCCCTGAATCGAGCCGCAGCAGGCGATCTTCCTCCGCGGCATCGAGGATTCCCCCGGCTCGCAACTCGCGGATTTCCGTTTCCAGGGAGTGCATGGGCGCGATCTACGGTTTCGACTGCCAGACCTTCAGCGTGTCAGGCGACCCCTGCGCCCGCACGCCATTGTCACCGAGAATCTCCTCGGTGGCGGCCTCGACCTCGCCGCGCGCGAACACCACCGCTTCCCCGCTGCGGTTCTCGAACTCGAAAGCGACGAAGGGATCCTTCAGGTCCCGCAGCACCGACACCAGGTGCGCGAGGCTGTGGATCCTGATGCCATTGACCGAGGAGACCACCGCGCCGCTCAGGTTGGAGTAGCCCTTGGAGATGCGATGCGGGAACATCGGCGAGGACACCACCACGAGTTCCTCGCGGTCCGGGCCGGGCTCGGCGCCGCGCATCGTGATCAGCGGGCTGCCGATGAAGCTCAACATGTGCATCGCGGAAGGGTTCCCGCCGATCAGCGACAGGAGCTGCGCGGTGGCCTTGGAGAACACCAGCGGGCCGTAGATGAAATACGGCGGATACTCGCCGAGCATCTCCGGGATCAGCAGCGGACGCTGCGAGGACACCGGCAGTTCGATGTCGAGCTTGCTGCCCTTGCGCACGATGCTCAAGGGAAGCTTTCCGTTGCGTGCCACCTTCTGCACCAGGTAGGTGAAGTTCACCCGCAGGTCGGCACCGAAGCGGATCATGCCCTGGTCGTCCACCGGCGTGCCGCCGATGTGGGTGATGACATCCCACTCCTTCAGCGGGTAGTCGGCGGTGTCGTGGTAGGGCCGGTGGACGATGATGCCCTCCACCGAACGGTCGAGCTGCAGGAAGCTGCGCAGCGAAGGATTCTCCAGCGTCTGGAAGTCATCGAACATCGCCGGCTTGCCGTCGTAGCGGCCATCCCGGACATCGGCGAGGAACAGGTCGATCTCCTCGTTCGGGATGATGTAACCGATGTTCTGCGAGTCCCCACCGGCGCGGCTGAAGGCGAGGCCGATCATGCGGTCCCCGGCCACCGCGGGCCCGCCACTGTTGCCCGGATTGATCGCCGCATCGATCTGGATGCGCAGGCCGGAGACCGGGTAGTTGTAGAACATGAACTCGATGCGCGAGACGATACCCTTGGTGATGGACAGCGAATTCCCGCCCTGCGGGAACCCGTAGGCGAGCACCGCGTCCTTGATCCTCGGCAGCGCGTTGGCTCGCGCCATCGGCGCGTGCGTGTCGAAGAACCCCTCCTCGTCCAGCTTGAGCACCGCGAGGTCGATGCCCGGGGCGATGGACTCGACGGTGGCCGAGATCTTGTCTCCCGACTGGTTGGCCTGCACCTGCACCTGGCTCGCGTACAGCACCACGTGCGCATTGGTGAGGATGCGATGCCCTTCGATGATGACGCCGGACCCGCTGATCTCGCTGGGCGCCTGCTTGGTCCAGGGACGTGCGGCATCCGGGTATCGGACGGTGGAGAAGATCTTGACCACGGCGTTGCCGAGGTCGGGCGGCGCCTTCGAGGCGGCCGGGGCCGCAACGCTCCAGAACAGGCTCGCCATGCCCACGCCCGCGAGCCACATGCGCTTGGTCATCGAACACCCTCGAGGATCGACCCTGTGAAGGCGCGACTATACTATGCGGCGGTGCGCACCCGGGCCAGGATGCGCACCGATGATGAGCCGCAACCGGTCACGGGCCGAGGCTGGCGAGGTACGCCGCGACATCGTGCATCTGCGCATCGCTGAGCGACACCGCGACACCGTGCATGACCGCCGCATCGCGCAGGTTGGTGTTGAAGGCGCGCAGCTGCTTGAGCAGGTACTGCGTAGACTGGCCCGCGAGGCGCGGGAAATCCGCCTTGCCCGCCGCATCCTCGCCATGGCAGGTGCCGCAGGCAGGCACCCCGGTGGCCAGTCCCTGGTGGAACAGGCCCCTTCCCCGCTCGATCGCGGCAGCATCGCCGCCCGCGCCAGGCCCCGGCTTCTGTGCGGCGTAGTAATCCGCGAGGGCGGCGATCATGTCCTCCTGGAGCGGTGCCGCCATGCCCCACATGTACGCCACCGCATCGGCATCGCCTCGCCCGCGGGACTTGAAGCCGTGGAGCTGGGCCATCAGGTAGCCGGGGCGCTGCCCGGCTAGCCGCGGGAATTTCGGGTTGATGGCGTGTCCCTGCGGACCATGGCAGTTCGCGCAGATGGTGATGGCCGCGTGCCGTGCGGCGGTGCGCGCCGCGGGTGCGATCTCGTCCCCGAACGCCGCACCCGCCAGCAGGCCGGTGATGAGGATCATCGAATTCAGGTAGGTCTTCATGGTCATTCCCTTCAGTACGCGAACCAGATGAGCGCGTACACGGTGTTGTTGTCGGATGCCTTGCGCCCGAAGCCGTCATAGTCATCGCGGCTGCCGTTGAATCGGCTGTAGGCGGTGTACTGCAGCGACAGCTTGGTATTGAGCCAGGGCATGTAGTTCAGCTCCGCCATGAAGCCGCGCGTGTCGGGCCGGCCGTTTGCGCTGACGACCACGCCAGGATCGCCTGCCGGGTACAGCGCCGCATCCATGCTGCCGGTGGTGGAGAACACCTGCAGGGATCCGCCGATCTTCCGCCGGAAGTAATAGGTTCCGGTGAGGCGCCAGGTCGTCAGGTCATCGCGCGCATTCGCCGCACCGCCGTTCTCGACGCTGGCATCCAGGCGCATGTTCTCGTGGATGCGCGTCCCGGCCAGCGTGAACAGGTGATCCTCCGCGATGTACTGGTACTGGAAGTCCTGGGCAACATCCTTGAACTCGTTGAGCAGCCCGCTCCACGGCGCGGGCGCCGTCGGGTCGCCGCCGCCGGGCTGCAAGCGGAACCTCGCACCGTACATGCCCACTTCCAGCGAATGACGGCCCCACTGATATTCATAGGCAACGCGGAAGTACGGGGCCGTGCCGCGCACGATGTTGGAGATGCTGCCATCCAGGGGACCGGCCGCGCCGGTGATGGGATTGGCCGCGCCCTGCTTCGCCGAGCGGTAAAGGCCGATCTCGCCGTACAGCGACTCCCGCCACATCAGGTAGGCCGACACCCCCGCCACATCCTGGCCGAGCGTGCCATCGATCTGTGCCGCCGCGAGCGGCGAGACATTGGCATTGCTGGCGGCGAAGGGAAAGCCGAAAGCCGGGGTGCTGTTCCACAGGTCCTGCACGGTGGGATTGTTGTTGATCGTCACGCCGTACAGCAGGCTTTGCTCGTTGGGCAGCACCACGTCGTTGGCATAGCGCAGGTCCACGTTGTCCATGCCGAAGGTGCCGCTGTCGTTGCCGTAAGTGAGCTGGATGAAGGCGCCGATCCGCGGCGCGATCTTGCCCGCGTAGAACAGGCTGATCTGCTGCGGCAGCGCCACGGTGCCGTTCTGCGCGTGCCCGTTGATGTCGACGCTGTCGGGGATCTGCTTGCTGAGCCAGGTCTCCGATGCCTGTACCATCAGGGAGATGGGAGGCAGTTCGGTCAGCGAGAGCATCTGCTGCCGGTTGGCAGTGATATCCTCCACCGGCTTAAGATCATCCAGCGTGTATCCGCTGGCCTTGAACATCCGGCCGTAGTGGTTCAGTTCTGGAAATACCGTATGACAGGCTTCGCAGGCCATGCCCGTCTGCCTGGCGAAGCTCGGCACAGCACAAGCCGGTCGTACGGCGAGGAATTGCAGCAGGAGTATCGACAACCCTGCCCACATGCCACGACTCACCCCATTCATGTCCGTTCCCCTTGTTGATTTGAACTACGGGGGAAACGTACGCCCGGGAGTCGCGGCGGACGATCCAGACTTGTGCCTAAGGGATCGCGGAATCCGTTGATTCTATTGAGACATTTTGCACACGTTACTTGCGGGGAGCTGACGCAGATGAACCGATTCGCCCTCAACCACATCCGCCTGATCAGCGCCTGCATCGTGGGACTGGCGGCGGGATTGCTCGTGCCGGCGGGCGACTCCACGGTGCTGCGGTTGCTGATCGGATGGAACAGCGGAGCGGCGCTGTTCCTGCTGCTCATCTACCTGTGGATGCGGAGCCTGAGCGCGAGCCAGATCTGCTCACGATTCATCGAGGAGGACGAGAGCGCGCCCGTGATCCTCACGGTGGTGATCGCCGCCGCGCTGCTGAGCCTGCTGGCGATCGTTGCGCTGCTGTCCACGATGCGGGACTTGCCGGCGGCCGCGCGCGGCCTGCACTTCGCGCTGGCGGCCATCACGGTGGTCGACTCCTGGCTGCTGGTGGGCGTCATGTTCACGCTCCACTATGCCGACTTGTTCTACAGCGCCTCTCCCACGGATCGCCCGATGGATTTCCCGCACACGCCGATGCCGGTGTTCTGGGACTTCGCGTACTTCTCCTTCACGATCTCCGCGGCCTGCCAGACCTCCGATGTGGGCACGCGAGGCACGAGCGTGCGGCGGATCGTGCTGTTCCACACCGTCATCGCCTTCCTGTTCAACGCATCGATCCTGGGTTTTGCGATCAACGTGACCGCCGGGCTGTTCGCCGGCTGAAGTCGCCTCATACCAGCTGCCGGCGGCGTCGCGCGCTCCCCAACACCGCCAGCGCGAGCAGCGCCAGCAGTGTTCGCAGGTCCAGCGCTCCGCCGCCGGAGCTCGGCGGATCATTGGCCTGGACCCGTTGCGAGGCGGAGGCCGACTGACTGCCCGCGATGCACGTCAGGCCGTAGTTGATCGTGCCGGACTGGCTCACCTTGACGGACGCGGAGCCTGAGAGCGGCCGATCCCCTGCCCAACCGTCACCGTTCGTGCCGCCATTCGCGGAACAACTGCCGGCATCGGTCGACGTCCACGTCAACGTCACCGACTGCCCGACGGTCACGCTGGCCGGGGAGACCGACAGGGTCACTGCCGGCAGGGTGTGCGTGACCTCCACCGAGGCGTGCTCCGCGACGCCATGGGCGAGGCAATCGAGTGCGTAGGTCACCGACCCCGCCGATGTCTCGACCATCTGGATGGAGCCGGAGGCCGCCATCGTGCCCGCCCAGTGATCACCGTCCCGACCACCCGATGCCGTGCACACCGCGTCCGGGGCGCTCGTCCACGCCAGAATCACCGGCTCGCCGACGGTCACCGTGGTGGCCTCGGCCGTCAGGACCACGCGATAGATGCCGTTTCCCGCGAGCGTGGTGCTGGCATTGCCCGCCGCGGTGCCGATGTCGAGCGAGGCCTGGGCGGGACCTGCGTTCGCGGGCTTGAAGAGGACCTGGATGGTGCAGGAGGCGCCTGCGGACAGCGCCGCGCCGCAATCGCTGCTCTGCGTGAACGGCGAGCCCGATGCCGGCGTGATCGTGACGCTCGAGACGCTCAGCGCCACGGGGCTCGTGTTGGTGAGGACGAGGGCGGCAGGCAGGCTGGCTTCGTTCAAGGCCTGGTCGCCGAAGTCGAGCGATGCGCTCGACAGCGAGAAGGTCAGCCGGTAGCCGGAGCCCCCGAGCGCCACCTGCTGCGTTCCCCCTCCCGCACCGGTGGCGATCACCAGCGCGGCGGAGACCGTGCCCGCGCTGTCGGGGTCGAAGACCACGCTGATCGAACAGCTCGCACCGGCCGGTACCGGACTTCCACAATCACTGCTCATGGCGAAGGGCCGCGACCCGGCGGTCGACAGCGACATCGCCTCGATGGGCAGGCTCACCACGCCGGTGTTGCGTAACACGACGGACTGGGCCGGGCTGGCCGTGTCCACCTGGACACTGCCGAAGTCCAGGGTCGATGCCGACAGTGACCAGGCCGGCACGGCACCGGTGCCCGTGAGCTGCACGGCCTGGTTGCCCGCGGTGGAGGAGGTGCGGATGCCGAGCGTCGCGCCGGCACCGCCACTGCCTGACGGCGTGAAGACGATGGAGAGCGTGCACGAAGCGCCCGCGTCCAGCGAGCCACCACAATCATTCGATTGCCCGAATGAGCCAGCATCCGGCCCCGTGATGGCGATGCTGGTCAGTGGCAATGTGATCCGTCCGGTGTTGGTCAGCGTGATGGTCTGCGGCGCGCTCGCCACTTTCACCGCCTGCGTGCCGAAGTCCACGGCCGTCGAGGAGAGCTCATAGCTGGACAGCAGGCCGTACACCACCACCTGGTTCGACCAGGTCGCCGCGTAGACGCGACCGTTGGCCACCATCGGCGGCACGAACTTGCCGAAGTTGCCGAGCTTGTCGCGCGAGGCGTTCTGCGCCGAATTCCACAGCTCGTGCCCCAGGTCCGACGCATCGTAGGCATGCAGGGTGCCGCTTCGCGGCGGGTTGTCGGATTCATCCCCCGCGTTCACCACGCTCGCCCACAGGATGCCGCTGCCCGCCTGGTCGCCGTTCGCGGACAACGTCAAGATCCCGCCCGGCCAGTACTGGCTGCCGCTGCCCTGGGTGACGGGAGATGAACTGAGCACCGAGCCTGCGAATGACCACGCCTTCGCCCAGTCACTCTCGCACCAGTCGTACAGGAGCGAACCGCCCCTGGCGGCGGAGCGCTGCCAATACACGGGACCGCCGATGATCTCGGCAGGACACACGCTGAGCTTCTGCGGGATCTGCGTATCGCCGGTCTTCAGGTGACCCAGGTCGGTGGTGTCGAGGACATAGAAGACCCCGCTCTTGCCACCTCCAACCAGGCGGTTGGCGCCGGGGATGAGCAGCGGTCCTGAACTGGTCAGGTCGAGATCACCTGCATCCAGTGCGCTCCAGTTCGACGGGGTGAACCAGTCGATGAGCTTCAGTCCGTGCGCCAGGTCGAGCTTGAGCACGCTTTCGCTGAAGTTGTTCACGCCATCGTAGCCCTGACCATAGGCATTGCCGACGAAGACATAGGCAAAGCCCGACGCGTCGATGACCGGCGGACGGCCCGACTGCCAGACGCCGCCGCCGCGATTGCCGGTGGTGACGGTGGCGAAGACGCCGCTCCGCTTCAGCGTGCGCTTGTCGTAGGCCATCATCCAGCCCACGTAGCCGCCGGCGTACTCCAGCTCGACGGCGGCGAAGCCGAACACCACCTGGTTACCCGCCAACGCCAGCGACACGCGCTGCGTCTGGTAACGCGCATCGAAGGTGGACCCCTTGTAGCTCGCCGCGATTCGCACGCCGGATCCGAGGGGCTCGCTGCCATCGCGGATGTCCACCGCATGCAGCCGGTAGGCCATGGTGCCGTTCTCCAGCGTGCAGGCCACCACGTAGAGCAGATTCGTCGAAGGGTCGATGACCGGTGTGCTCAGGACCCCGAGGTTGCCGACGATGTTGCGATTGCCGGAGAAGGCGAAGCGCGCCATCTGCACCGGCGTCGCACCCACGCGGGTCGCGAGGTTCACGCTCCACAGGGGCGTGCCACCCGTATCCGCGTCGAACGCGTACAGCGTGTCGCTCATCGTCGCCACGTAGACGACGTTGCGCGTGCCCTTCCCCGCGACATCGACGCCCGGCACGTACAAGGGCTGTGCGAACACCGCATCATCCACTGCCAGCGAGAACAGCTTGCCGAAACTGTTGCGGTTGACGTTGCTCGTGGTCAGCAGCGTTTCGTGGAGGTTCGCACCCGTGACTGCCGCGTCGTACCCGCGTTGAAGGACCGGCTGCGCGGGATGCGCGATCGAGCAGATGATCAGACAACAGGCGGCAGCGCAGGCTGCGCGCCACGACATCCCCAGGAATTTCTCGCTCACGATTCGTCCGGCTGGCCGCAGAGAGCGCCGTTCAACTTCATTCCGCGCACTGCTCCCGCGCGCGACGACGTCGCGACATGAACCTCAGGAGCGGTGCTAGCCCGACTGCGCGGGCTCGAATGACTCTGCGTTATGCGCGGAAGAATTTACCGGACTTATGTCAGATATTTCTGGCGAGTTAACTTATCGTGGGCGACGTTCCACCCCTGGAATGACGCGACGCGCTGCTGATGCGAGAAACGGGATCAGTTGGGTACCGCATCGCCCGGAGCGGGAAAGTAATGCTGCTCCCGCATCCGCGATGCCGCCGCCGACAGGTCGCGATGATCGACATGAGATCGCTTCGCGTCCGCATCGAATATCCACAGGCTCACGTCCAGCGCCGCACTTTGCACGGGCACACTGGAATCGAGTACCTGCAAGGTGATCACGCCCGCTTTCGGCGAGTTGGGCGTGCCACTGATGGCGCCGGTGTAGTCATCGAGCAAGAGGCCGGCCGGCAGGTCTCCCCGCTTTACATGCCAGGAGTAGGGAAGCGTGCCTCCATCCGCGACCAATGCCGCACGATACGGCTCGCCCGCACGGCCATCGGGAAGATCGAGCGTCACCACGCGCAGGTGAAGCCCGAGGTGAGCCTGTTCGGCCGCCTCGTCGCAGGCCGCCTGCGTGAGGGCCACCAGGATCAAGAGCATCCACTTGGGCGACGTCGACATTACATGCCTCCCGACGCCCAGTAGAGGCCCGGAGGAGCCCGCGCGGGATAGGCGCGCGCCGCATGCGGCTATCAGCCAACATCGCGCACCGCCCGCGGGACCGACCTCTTCGCGGCTTGCCATGCAAGGACGATGAGGGCAATCGCAACCGCAGCGGAACCTTTGCCAACTGGACCTCTATTGCTGCTCGCAAGCAGGAAGGTCGGGTATGTTGCGAAGCCACGGCAATGAAGAGCGCGTCCAAATCTGAGCGTGCGGGGCAAAAGACCTGGATTCTCCGGTTGCCGCTATCGGCAACCTTTATGTAGACATCTGGCACTCCCTCCTTCTTGACCGCTAGTCCGTGAGCCTTCGCCGTTATCGCGAACGCACGATGACGGCGACCATGCCTGCGCTCAGTGGAGCAGCACCGCAACTGGCGCTGACCATAATGCCAGCTGATGCCGCAGCGACGGCGATCGTCGCTTGAACCGACCAACTCGGCACCACGCCCTCACCGCTTCACGAGTCGAGATCCGCAGCCGTCGATGAAGAGCTCCACGGCGCGCGAGACGTGCGCGCGCACCTGCGCCTCGGTCATGGGAGGTGCGCCATAGAGTCTGCGACTCACGGCGCCAGACACCACGAGATCAATCCAGTGGTCCGCGTCGGCCGCCGGGCGCGGGCACGCGACCAGGCCGGCACGCGACCAGCGACGAAGTTGCCGGGCGATGACCGCGCGCAGTGGCCGTGATGCCGCCTGCTCGAAGGTGCGCTCCAGCGCGGGGAACTTGTGACCCTCGGCGACGGCGAGGCGGCCGATGAACAGCGGCTCATCGCCGAGTATCCAGCCCAGGATGCGCAGGCCAACTGCCTCGAGCCATTCCACGGGAGCGCCATCGGGTAGCGATTTCCAGTCGACCGCGCCCTCCCACTGGCTCGCGATACGATGCACGACCGCCTCGAGAACAGCCTCCTTGGTGGCGAAGTGGCGGAACAGCGTGGCCTTGGAGCCCGCGAACCGTTCGGCAATGCGGTTGGTGCTGGCGGCCTCGTAACCGTGGGCCATGAACTCGGCCTGGGCCGCATCGAGGATGCGGCGCCTGACGGTATCAGGGTGGCGGCTGACAGGGGCTTTCGCCCGGAGGTTTCTCATGGTACAACATCGATACTAACCGGTTTCGTTAACGGCCGGCCGACAAGCGGCAGGCGCATCTTTTTATCGTGGGGGCAGCGGCGATGTCCAGCCTCCCCGGAGGCGCATCATCATGAGACCCGTGCACCTGGTCGGCAGCATAGGCCTGCCCACCGTCGACGACGTGTTTGCCACCGCGGGCGGAGCCTTGGGCCAGCACCTGCACCGCTGCCCCGATGGCGAGGTGGGCGGGCGGCGCCTGTGGATCAGTTGGCAGTGGCCACTGCTTCGGGCAGCGCATTTCCTGGAGGTGGGCGACCAGCCCCCGCCGCCGGACATAGGCATCGCGCAGTTGCGCATCCAGGCCGGCACGGCTGACTCAGCCCTGCGCTTCGGCGAATTGGGCTATGCGCGCGAGGCGCGCGCCTCCTACATCGACTTCCTGGCGGCGCGCGAGCGTGGCGAACTGCCTGCCACCTGCCGCTTCCAGGTGAGCCTGCCCACGCCCACCGCGGTCATCGGCGCCTTCGTGG
Source organism: Steroidobacteraceae bacterium (assembly GCA_046347195.1). GTDB lineage: Bacteria > Pseudomonadota > Gammaproteobacteria > Steroidobacterales > Steroidobacteraceae > TMP-86. The sequence continues at coordinate 51,518 of JAXMGQ010000005.1, read as the reverse complement.
TAGCCGAAGACGTGGAACGTCTGCTGCCTGCGTACACCCAGGCCATGATCGCCGAGGCCCGGCGCGTGTTCGAGGCCATCCCCCATCATGACCTCGCGATGCAGTGGGATGTGTGCTTCGAGATGCTGCAGTGGGATGCGCGCCTGCCGCACATGCCCTACCACGCCGACACGCCTGCGGTATTCGCACGTCGCTTCCGCGACCTGTGCTCGCCCATTCCGGCCGAGGTCGAGTTGGGCTTTCACCTCTGCTACGGCGACATGGACGGCAAGCACGGCATCGAGCCGCTGGACCTCGCCAAGGCAGTGAGCCTTGCCAACCTGCTGTGCGAGCACGCGGGCCGCATCGTGCATTGGATGCACATGCCCGTGCCGATCGACCGTGATGACGATGCCTACTTCGCGCCGCTGGCCGGCCTGCGCCTGCACCGCGAGACCCAGTTGTTCCTCGGCCTGGTGCACGCCGGCGATGGCGTCGAGGGCACGGCACGTCGCATGCGGGTGGCCGCGCGCCACGCCCCGGGCTTTGGCATCGCGACCGAATGCGGCATGGGCCGCGCCCGGTCGCCGGAGGCGGTGCGCGAACTTCTACAAGTGCACGCGAAGGCGGCGGAACAGTTACCCGGGTAGTGGGACGCCACGCGTTACATAGTCAAGTTTGCTAACGAGACTGTAGAAAAAGTCGAGAATGAGGTCGCGTTCCAGGCTCAGGGCATTTTCGTTGAGATTCTCGGTCCATGTTTTCTATCCCGCCCGCGCCCGGCTCGTCGGCTGCGTCCGATTTTCTCGTCTCAATCGAAGTGCAACGATGTACGCCAATCTATCGTCGCCCATATCGCCTCCCGTTGGAAGCTCCCACAAGAGGGGCCTTCTTCTACAGGCTCAACGACCCGCATGAGCGCCGCACGCGCCCACACCTGACTTGAGCATTTTATCCTTCATGCGCGCGCTCGATGCGGTAGTTAGCTGGCATCCTCGATGGCCAAGATTTGCCTTTTGATTGCGGGAGGAAAGTCAACAAAAACAAAGTGGCGCTTGTGATACAGGTAATCTTCACCACTTTCGTCGACAATTCGAACGAGATCGTCTTTCGCCGCCCGAAGATCCGAAACCAAACGATATACCTTTCCAGGAATAAGAGATGCTTTGTAGTCCGTGTTATCGATGCACAAAGCAAATGATTTGGTAGGTTGTTTCATAATTCGTCCAGATAGAGCTTGATCTTCAAATCTCGACGCCCGCTTCCATGCGCTTCATACCAATGCAACTCAACCATCCGTTGCGCTCCATTCGATAGTCGGACGGTTGCAAATCCTTTGAGCTTGCGCCAACTACCCCGCCCATAGGCTTTGCGCAGATGTCTTCGAATCTTAACACCGGTGCCGCGGGCGATGAGTTGAACGTCGCCAATTTCGCCAATAATCTGAAAGTCCATGGCTGAATCGTCCGCAATCGAATTTGATGCCAGCTAACGCCGAATTGAGCGGCGGCGGCATGAACGCGACCACTGGCTCTTCACGCTGAGCGCCGTCCGCTCGAACTTTTTGTTAGAGGCTGCTTTTCGTATCGATCTGCGTATGTATCGAGCAGACTACGAATCATCTTTTGGTATGGCACTTTTGACCGCGCCGCGTGCGCCTTGAAAAAGGCAACGCTCTTCTTGCTGAGTGAAATTGTGACCTTAACACCGTCCTCCTTTAGGACAAGTTGGTCAGGAGGAGGAAGGAAATCCTCGACAACTTCCAGGCGACCAAGCCGCTCATCGGTGTACTTAGGTGTGTGCTTCATAGATCTTCCTCCCGCGCCGCCAGAATCCTGCGCCTATGATTCGAATCGTCTGCTCACGATAAGTGAAGCGGACCGTCAAAATGCCATCCTCAATCCGGCCGAAACAGTAATAGCGCTGTTCGGAACGGCTGTGAGCAGCGTCTCGAGCGATAACGCGATAGGGATCCAAAAAGGCCAACTGAGCCTGAGCGAACGACACCCCATGCTTCGCTTGGTTCTCTGCGTCCTTGACTGGATCCCAGTCGAAACTGCTCACCATGGCGCATCATACACTGTGTATGGTTACTTCGCCATACGTCGATATGGCACTCAAGCAGCCTCTAACGCCCGCGTTGAGCCGCGGCGCGCTCACGTTCCCAGCGCGCCGCATGCGTAAAATATCTCTGCACGCTTGCGGCGCGCCACTGCTGACCTACCATGGGCGGCTCGTAGTTAGGCCCCGGCGTCACAACTGCTTCTGGACTTCCTCGCGCGTAAGCTTGCAATCGCGGAGAATTCTACTGAGCAACCCGGTACCAATTGTCTCGCCAGCGTGAACTGGAACCACCGTGGCACGACCGTCGGGATGTCAAACGAAATGGTGACTGCCTTTTACCCGGACCAGCGAGAAGCCGAGCCGTTGCAAAGCAGTAAGAAGTTCCGTGCCGCGTACGGCAGGAAACGTGGTCACGCGTTGACCGTCACGCGCTGAACGCCTACGAAGTCCAGAGGCTCCACCTCTGCGCCTTGTACCTCGAGGCACAACTCAATTGCCTCGCTAATGCGCTGCATGAGTTCGTCGAGTGATTTGGCCTGCGTATGGCAACCCGGAAGCGACGGAACAGACGCTACAAAGTAGCCATCCGTGTCGCGCTCCACCACTACGTTAAGGGTCTTCGTGATTTCGTATGGGTGAAACCGGCCATCTGATCACGCTGCTGATCCGATTTTCATAGGGTTTGAAGCACATTGAGAACGGGCGGAAAGTTGGCATGATGTGCGGATGCCAAGACCATCAGACGCCGCCGGTTGGCGGACGGCATATACCTTCCCCAGGCTTTCGCCCGCTGCAACGTGTCCAAGGGATGTTCGCGATCCGAGTGCTCGGCTCATCACCCTGGTTCGGCGGGGAAAACGAGATTCAGGGCACTCTGCGGGTACGGCCCAATGATGGTACGACCGCAGGCGTCGGCGCGTACGGGATCTGCCCTGCGCCGGCCACCGCATCTACCTCGATCTGGAGGTGCGTCGAGTCAAGTGCCGAGGCCGTATCGTGAAGCGCGAGCGGCTGGATTTTCTGGTCGAGAACGCGCTGCACACCAAGCGCTTCGCCCTGTACGTGGCTGGCGCTGCCGGAGCGGCACGATTGTACGCTACGAGCTGCACCTGGACTGGCAGACGGTCAAGCGCCTGGAGATGGATCATATGCGCGAACAGATCTTGCCGTGTCGAACCCTGGGGCCAAAAGTCATCGGGATCGATGATTCCATCCGCAAGGGCCATACCTACCGGATCGTGGTCAGCGATCTGGAGCGGCGCCGGCCGATCTGGTTCGGCGGGGATGACCGAGCGAGGCGATACGGACCAGTTCTATCGCTTCTTGTGCAAAAGAAGGCCAAAGGCATCCGCCTGGCCGTCAGGCGGGACATGTGGGAAGGCCTTTCGCACCTCCACGCACCGCAATGCCTCGCAAGCGGCCATCCTGTTCGACAAATTCCACGTGATGAAGCACTTGGGCGAGGCGCTCGACAAGATCCGCAAGGCCGAATACGCCCGGCTCAGCGGCAAGCAACGTCAGTTCATCAAGGGGCAGAAATACACCTTGCTGGCGCACCCGCAGAACCTCACCGGCAGCGCCCGCAAGAACCCCGCCAAGCTCCTGCTCGCCGCCAACCAGCGCTTGAACACCGCTTACCTGCTCAAGGAGTCCTTCGGCCAACTCTGGGACTACAACCGCGAGGCCTGGCGCGAAAGTTCTTCGAGAACTGGCGAGCGAGCCTGAAGTGGCAGCGCCTGAAGCCGTACGAAAAGTTTGCCCAGATGATCGAACGGCACTGACGGCATCGCCGCCTACTGCCAACCCCAGAACAAGGTGGCGCTGGGCTTCGTCGAGGGTCTGGAACAACAAGATCCGAGTCATGCAGCGCCGTGCCTACGGTTTGCGCGACGAGGAGTACCTGCGACCGGCAAGGTGTTGACCTCCATGCTGCCTCAGATTTGATCGAAAAATGATCAACTCTACCCACTCGTTTCCACGATGACCCTACGTTAAATTGCCGCGTCATTTTGAACCTCGAAAAGTAGTCTACGCCATGGGGACCACTGACTCCAAACGAAGCCTTAGCCGGGGCTTAACGCCGCAGTTCAGCGGCGGCGCGCTGACCTTTGAAGCGCGGCGCACGTGCATAATGACGCACGTGCGCTGCGCCGCGATGCTGTTTGCACCGTCCGGGTTGCAACTGCTTGTTAGCCGGCATCGGCATGGCGTTGCCAAATGCTCGACGAGCCGACTCTTTGAGCGCGAGTATTTTCGTAACCGTTCCGTAGCCTACGATTTTCTGACCTCACGAATCAAAAATGCACTACCGGGCTTCAGCTTCAACAGCGTGCATCCGGACTCAGAAACGTCAACAGCGCTCCTAGCCGTCTGGCCGGGCTCCACTAGTTCGACATCGGGGTAGTCGTGAATGGCATCCCAATCGTGCCCGTCATAGTAAAACTGGGGCCGATAATCCGAGCGCGCATACCCCTTGCGGCCACCGTGCTCCGTGGGCAGGAACGTCACGATGGCCTCAATGTCGGGCGGGCGATCCATGATGTCCGGCTAACGGTTGAGTTGAGCGGCGCGCACGCCATCGTTTGAGCTGGGCATTACTTTATTCCTCACGCGTCCGCTCCAATGATGGGATGGACTCCTCCCGGACTTGTTTTCGGTAATCATCGTGCCAGCTGGCTCCCATGTGGTGTGGGTGCTGGGCGCAACCCGAAAAGCGGTTCTGAGATGGATGCTAGCTGGGATCTGCAGGTGTGGATTTGGCAAAGAACGTCTTTGAGCTACTGCTGCCGATGGCCAGTGCAGAATCATCGAGCGGCCCGCTTGTCGCGAGGCCAGTCTGAACGCTGGTTTTACAATCAAAAGTGGTCGGTCGCGTGGTCATGGAGGCCTGCGGCTCAGGCGCATCACTGGGCCTCAAGGCCCTGCAGCAGGGGTCGAGGTGCTGCTGCTGCCGCCTCGGTATGTGCGGCCCTACGTCAAGCGCAACAAGATCGATGCGGCCTCGATGCGGCTGCCTGCTTGAAGCGGCCATGCGCCGACATCGTCCCGGTACAGATCAAAAGCATCGAACAGCAGGCCCTGGTGAGCCTGCACAAGTGCGCCTCGTGGATGGCGACCCGCACCGCTCGCATCACCGCGCGGCATCCGCCGAGAGCCGGCATCCTCGTGGCACCCGGCCCAGGAGGCGTCGAGCAGTTCTGGTCGAATCCTCGCCGATCCGGCACTCGCCCGTGCTGCTTTCATACGCGGGACCTTGAGCTATTGCTCGAGGAGGTTCGATTGATGGAAGCGCGCATCGCCCAGCTCGAAGCGGCCCTCACTGAAACCGCCAAAGCCCGGCCGCTTGCACCACCCTGCTGTCGGTGCCGGGCGTTGGTCTGCTCACCGGGCCACGGCCATGGTGGCGGCTTACCGGGCGGGTCGGTCAGGTCACTTCAAGGATGCTCGCCACTTCGCCTCCTGGTTCGGCCTGACCCCAAGGAGCATTCCTCCGGCAGCACCGCCACCTGGGCCGCATCAGCAAGCGCGGTGACCGCTACCTGCGCATGCTGCTGACCCATGGCGCCCGCTCCGTACCGCGCGCGGCCACTGTTGCTACTCGCTGCGGCAGACCACTGGACCCCTTGAGACAATGGGGCTCCGGCGGTGCAGAGCCGCTCCAATCACAACAAGGCTGGGCCTGCGCCCTGGCCAACAAGCTCGCCCGCATCTGCTTTGCCACCTACGAGACCAGGAGCCGTATGAGAAAGCGCGACTGAGCCGAAAATCCAGCGCCAGTACGGCAATGCCGGCCTGATCCTTCAACCCCACCCATCACCGCTTGCTTGGAAGAGTGATCGCCCATCATGGCCAGCCGGGTTCACCCCACACCGCTTGACGCCGATAACTACGCTGGCAGTCCTTCTGCCGCTTGCAACGATTGGCGCACCGGTGCCGCAGATTCCATGTCGGCACGAGACATCACGATCTCACTCCAGATGCCGGATATACGACTGCAGGCGAAATCCGCTCGGCTTTCAACCTCGATCCCTCTTCCTACTTGCGGGAGGAGTCCATATACGTAGTTAGAGGCCAACATGCGTGAGCGTGCCCGGCTTTGCATTGGGCAGCGTGGCCGCTAGGTCCGGAAGGAATTCCAGCAGCTCGTTGAGCCGATTGCTTCGGCAATGGATTAAAACAACGGCAATATCGAATTTTGGCAAATGCTGTTGAAACGACAAATTTCGGTCAACAGTGACGAATACGTCGAATTGTTCTGCGGCAAGACTGAGTAGCTTGCCGTTGGTAATTCCCGACCATCCCAAATCGTGGACAGTACTTGTCTCAAAGCCTTGGATATGAGAGGCAAATCGAGCATCGACGCATTCGTCGAGAAGAACTTTCACGCTGCGTCATGAACCGCGAGCGAAGTGGCTCGCTCAAGAAAGCTGATGACCTGATCTCTGCTCACCGAGGGAAATCCAGCCAGAAAATCGTCTATGCTGTCCCCCGCCTCAAGGTAATCCAACAACGTCTGAACAGGCACGCGCGTGCCGGCAAATACTGGCGTGCCGCCCATTATGTCGCTTTGCGTGGTGATGACGGAGGAACTCATGCCTATACACTACCGCGATCGCGTGACCGTGTCCAAGTTGGCCTCTAACGCCCCGCATGAGCGCCGTACGCACCCACGCCTGATTGGTGCACTTTATCCGTCATGCTCGATGCGGCCAAGTAGCGACCCACGAATGCAGTTCACTACTCTCCTAACTTGGTAGATTCCGACGAAGATTGGACCAAGAACGAACCAAGCTGAAGACAAGAGGCGCCAATTAATGCCTCATTGAAATCTGAGTGGGTAACTGAGCTTGGGGTAGATCTTGATCTTGCTCTTCGATCTACTTTCATCGGGCGTTGTGAAGCGCGGGTCTTGGCGCCGCAGGCGGTGAAGTCCGTGGTTGGTTGGGGCGGTGCTCCTGAAGATCGAAGCGGAAGGGCCGAGATGGTCACCGAGAAGATATTCGAGTCTGCCCTGGGCATCAGCTCCCCCCTGGTTCATCGCCGGGATGAGCTTCGAGCCGAGCCAGAAGAAGCTGAACATTTGCGTGGATTTCGAGGTTGGCAGCCGCTTGGGGGTCGCTGGCGGACGGGCAGCACTCCGGTGCATCGTATACCGTGACCAAGACCTACCGGCACCTGAACTTCTTTTCCAGCACGAATGCGAGCTTCGGTGCGGGTACCGCGAGTGAAGCTGCCCGACGGGAAGGTTGTTAGGTGAGGCCGCCGGGCGTGGGGCAAGCTGTCGGGCTTCTCGCCGCTCTTTGAGGCCTTCTCGTGCTGCTGTTGAGCCGAGATGTCCTTCACGGGTGTCGCGCGCATCACCGGGGAGTCGGTTCATCGGATCATGGCCGTGGCCATCGCTACGTCGATGCGGCGGTTGGTGGCCGGATCTCCGTAGAGGTGCGGCGCCTGGCGACCGATGAGACCCTCGCGCTGGGCGCGACGGCCGACTACGTGACGCTTGCCGATGCCGACCCGGACCCCGAGCGCGCCGAGTGCTGTTCGGGGCCGAGGGCCGCGAAGCCGAGACCGTGCAGGCCTTCGCCGCGAACTCCGCGCCCATGCTGGGCGTTCACCCAGATTGCCGCCATCAGCATCGACATGTCCCCGGCGTTCATCAGCGCGTCGAGGCAAACTTCCCAACGCACAGATCACCTTCGACAAGTTCCACGATCGCTCACGCCTGGCCATGATCGACGCCAGCGCGCCGCGCCGAGCAGAAGCTCGACCCGAGCCTCAAGGGGTTGCGTTGGACGCTGCTGAAGGACCGCAGTCGGCTGGGGCGGCTGCAGCGCGCCGAGCTGATGCCTTCTGCTGGCGAACATGACCAGCAGCCGCACCGCCCGTGCCTGGCAGTACCGCGAGCAGCTGCGCGAGATCATGAGCCGCAAGCAGCCCAACATCGCGCGCGCGCTGCTCAAGCAGTGGTGTACGAACGTGATGCGCTCGAAGGTCGAGCCGATGAAGGCAGTGGCCGTCATGATCCGCAAGCACTTCGAGGGGGTCCTCGCCTGGGTCGAAACACGGCAAACGAACGGCTTCTTGGAAGCCATCAACGGCCTGTTCCAGGCCGCCAAACGCAAGGCGCGCGGGTATGGGACCTTCCGCACCATCCGCATGGTGATCTTCCTTGTCGCTGGCAAGCTCGACTTCTCCAAGCTCAATCCCTACGTCGCGTAACCCACTCGAAATTCAAGTCAGAGCCCAATTAATTGAGGTAGCGCGCCAAGAATATTGTTCTGCAGGTCAATTCTTAGACCAGCAATTACTCCGACCAGCCCCCCACCGACCATCGCGACTAGACCAGTGGTGAGCAAAAGCAGAATTGGTAGCGCCGCCCTTCGGGAGATCCCTACGGTAGCCCAAATCATTCCGGCAGTTCCCATCAGAGCGAACATACCGAGAAGCTTCTGAGGTCCGAACTGAGAAATTGCGCAAATAGAACGACGCCAACCACTTGGCGGGCCGCCGGCACAACGCCTATGAGCACCTGAGTTGAAGCACGACAACGAGCTCCAGTCGCCTAACGCCGCCGTTGCGCGGCCGCGCGCCGCGGCTCGTTCAGCACGACCAAGGTCAACTCGGTCCGTACCGAACAGCCCGTTAGATTGATCTGGCGCTGACATGGCGAGCCGCCTCGGGTCTCCCGGCGTTACGCATGTTGAGAACATCCTGCGCCGAGCGGAGCGGCGCCGCAACTGGCGCTGACCATAATGTTCGACGCCGCAGCGGCAACCACCACCGACCTTGACCGTCGGAATCTCGACTGCCTCGAACGAAGGAAGCGCTTCTTGCTGGCCGGCCAGCCGCGCGCGGCTGCGCACTACTTTATGCCGGAGCCTGCGGCGACGGCCGACGCAGCAACTTTGGAGCGCTGCCCGCCGGCCAGCCGCGGTGATGCTCGTCATTGGCCGAGGACAAATTGCCGCCGGTCTTTCTGCTGGTCAACCCCAACGCTCACGCCGCGGAAGCAAAGTGATTCCCTCCGCAGTACTTGCGCGAGCGGTGACCATCCATTCAGCGACGAAGCAACTCCAATGGCTTGAGCAATCTAACTCCGCAAATCAGCGACGCGCCGATGCGCGCAACCCAGAACCAATTTACGGTCGGTGCGCGCTCGCTGCATTTGCTTGTTATGCGGCACGTAGCCGCTCCAACTGCTTGACGATTGTGTCGTACTGCTCCGTTACCAGCCCCACGGCAGAGTGACGTCGAAAACCGGAATGCTCGAGGCTGGCGGCCTCCAGCGCATGCCTGGAATGAACGTTCGCCGTCTGCACGCTATGGGCGGCCGCTGCAACCCGCGCGAGCGGCATGCCAGCGAAAGTGGTCGACGGGAAACGTAACGCGCGCGACTTGTGTTGGAGAAGCAGCTCGAGCGCCTGGCCGTACTGGTCGCGAATACCGCAACTTAGCCACCAGATATGGGAAGGAGACATGCCTAGTTTTAAGGGGTCATCGTGGAAACGAGTGGGTAGAAGTTGATCATTTTTCGATCAAATCTGGAGGCAGCATGGAGGTCAACACCTTGAGTCGCAGGGTGTACTCCTCGTCGCGCAAACCGTAGCACGGCGCTGCATGACTCGGATCTTGTTGTTCAGACCTCGACGAAGCCCAGCGCCATCTTGTTCTGGGGTTGGCAGTAGGCGGCGATGCCATCCCAGTGCCGTTCGATCATCTGGGCAAACTTTTCGTACGGGCTTCAGGCGCTGCTACTTCAGGCTCGCTCGCCAGTTCTCGAAGAACTTTCGCGCCCAGGCCTCGCGGTTGTAGTCCCAGAGTTGGCCGAAGGACTCCTTGAGCAGGTAAGCGGTGTTCAAGCGCTGGTTGGCGGCGAGCAGGAGCTTGAGGTTCTTGCGGGCGCGCCGGTGAGGTTCTGCGGGTGCGCCAGCAAGGTGTATTTCTGCCCCTTGATGAACTGACGTTGCTTGCCGCTGAGCCGTAACCGGTAACTACGCGGCGTCTGGACCTACGTTTGCCGGGTGTGCAGGCTGGACCGCAGCGGTGTGTCGGCGAACAGAGTCTTCCAGCGTCGCGGCGTGAGTTCCTCGACGCGACTAGCGGGATGCTCGGCAACGCGCTGCAGGACATCGACGAGGCGTAGATGTCGATGCGGCAGAAGCCGGCAAGTCACGATCAAGCTTTGCACGATGCCGACATCTGGAGCACCCAGCTCGGTCCAACAGAACATCCAGTTCTTGCGCCCCATCGGGATCGGTCGCAGGGCGCGCTCGAGGTGATTTGTGTCCAGGGCAACCTCGGGGTCTTGCAGGAACACCGAGAGCGCCTCCTTGCGATCACGCACGTACGCAAGGGCCCAGAACGGCGTCGCCGGCAACAACCTGATCGCCGCGAAGGCCTCTTCCACGAACGCAAAGAACGCATCCACCCGGGGTTTTATTTCCAGGACCCGCTGCTCACGCTTGGCTTCGCCCTCGAGCCCGCGTTGGCGGATAGCGTCCTCCACGGCGTAAATTCCGGCGATGTGCTCAAGAGCGATCCGCACGCCCGGCTCCGAGTCGCGCCTCGAACAGCTCGCGCCGCGCATGTGCCCAGCACTGCGCATGGGTGATGTGGTTGGCTGCAGGCTTCGTAGGCGGCATAGCCATCGGTGCAGCACCGTCCCCGGTGGGGGTCGAGCCCCCCAGAGCGCGGCCACCTGCTCGTGGCTCCGACTGGGCCGGTACGGGAAGCACACCTCGTTCTGATCGCCATACAGGGGCCAGAAGTAGGTGGTTTTCATCTTGCCGTGCCCGCTGCGCCCCGCCTTGATCGGGGTTTCATCCATCGCGATCACATGGCTTTGGCGGATGGAGGCGAGCTGCGCCTCATAGATCGGTACCAGCAGCCCGATCGCCCTTGGGTAGAGCTTCGGGTCAGCTAGGCCGGTTGACCGTGATGCCAGCATCCAAAGCCGCTGGTGCTGGCGGTACAGAGGCGCTGAAGAACTTGTCCACCAAGAGCCCCGCCGTCTACATCGGCACGGCCCTCGATCACCCCGGCGGGCGCCGGGGTGCACAGGATCTGTGGCCCTGCGCACGGGGTGAGATCCTTGCGCTTGATCACCGGGCGCGCGTACTCGAGCACCACGTAGCTGCCCGGGCGCTGTGCCAGACGGTAGGTGGTTTTACACCCGATCACCTCGTATTGATCGGGCGCGAGAGTTTCGATCTCTTCGGGAACCAGTTCGATGCGCTCCACCGGCACGCGAGTGCGATCGAAGAAGGAGCGATTCGAGCTGCTCGGCTTCGGCGGCATCGCCTCGGGGTGGTCGGCGTACGTGCGTAGCGACTGGCTTGCCTTCAGGTAGGGCCGGACCGGCCGCCTGGTTCAGCATCTTCACCGAGCAAGAGCTGGCGGCCCTCATCCAGCAGCTTGCCGCTCGCTCTTGAGCCAAACACCTGCCGCTGAACCAGGCCAGCCGTGCCTTCAACTCGCTGATCGTCTGGGCCTGCGAGCGCACCAGCGCCGAGAGTTCCCGAGGCTCGATACGCTCGCTTCGTTGCTGGTCGCGGAGTCTGCGGGGAGTTCATCACGAGGTGCGGGAGTAAAATACCTGGTGTGCGCCAAAGTGCCTTAAATTACAGGCTTTGCGCGTACACCGCCGGCAACGCATAGCGCTTGCTCACGCGTCTGACTTCAAGCCCTTCCAGCAATAACTTCAACTGCGTCCAGTCCAACTCCATCGTGCTGACCTGCCGCCAATCCCGGATGAACCGACCCGACCCAGGCGCTTGGCCCACACGCAAAAGCCGCTGCGGTCGTCAAAATACAAACATCACCTGCGTGCCGCGCCTGTTCAGGTAGACGTACAAACCCCATCCAGCGGGTCACGCCTGGCGCTCATGCCGCGTCAGCGCCGACAATCCATCGTAGGACTGCGCGCATGGGTCGCACGGCCGACCATACAGGATGTACGCGGATCCGGCCTTCCGGAAGAATATCAGCGGCTGATCGTCAGCACAATCCCGCTGCCCAGCTCGAGGCGACTGTCCGGCTCGCCTCGCTCGCCAATTCCCCGACATTGAGAAACCGCGCTGGCTTCAATACCGCTGCTGCCTTCGCCCGGGCGAGCTGGCTCCTGCCAGCCGTGAGCGCCAGCGCGTGAACACGCTGCGCGACAATCCTTGCTCCCGACAGAAAACCTCTACGGCCTGGCCGCTTTCGGCATGACGGGCAATGATCTCCCGCCACGTAGACTCGCCCGCCTTGCTCGCCTTTGCTGCATCGTTGACTCCAGCGTAAAGGAAAGCCATTGTCCAGATCAGCAGAACAAGGGAAAGAACGCCGCGGAGTTAACGGTTACGCTGAGCCGGGCGTATTCGGCCTTGCGGATCTTGTCGAGCGCCTCGCCCAAGTGCTTCATCACGTGGAATTTGTCGAACAGGATGGCCGCTTGCGGGGCATTGCGGTGCGTGGAGGTGCGAAAGGCCTTCCACATGTCCATGACGGCCAGGCGGATGCCTTTGGCCTTCTTTTTACCCAAGAAGCGATAGAACTGGTCCATGCTCGCCTCGCTCCGGTCATCCCCGCCGAACCAGATCGGCCGGCGCCGCTCCAGATCGCTGACCACGATCCGGTAGGTATGGCCCTTGCGGCCGGAGATCTCATCGATCCCGATGACTTTGGCCCCGGGGTTCCGACACGGCGGATCTGTTCGCGCATGTAGTCCATCTCCAGGCGCTTGACCGTCTGCCAGTCCAGGTGCAGCTCGGCGGCGACGTCCCTGATCGTGCCACTGCGGCAGCGCCGGCCCGCGTACAGGGCGAAGCGCTTGGTGTGCAGCGCGTTCTCGACCAGAAAATCCAGCGCTCGCGCTTCACCGTTCCAGCCCGGCACTTGACTCGACGCACCTCCAGATCGAGGTAGATGCGGTGGCCGGCGCAGGGCAGATCCCGTACGTGCGCCGACGCCTGCGGCGGTCGTACCATCCACGATGGGCCGTACCGCAGGTGCCACAGATCGTTTTTTCCCCGCCGAACCAGGGTGATGAGCCGAGCACTCGGATCACCGAACATCCCCTTGGACACGTTGCAGCGGGCGAAAGCCTGGGAAGGTATATGCATCCGCCAACCGGCGGCGTCTGATGGGTCTTGGCATCCGCACATCATGCCAACTTTCCGCCCGTTCTCAATGTGCTTCAAAACCCTATGAAAATCGGATCAGCAGCGTGATCAGATGGCCGGTTTCACCCATACGAAATCACGAAGACCCGTTTTTGGGAAACGCTGACTCGCGAGTGAGCGCGTCTTCATAGGCGGCCAGCGCGTCTGCGACGCGGCCAAGCGCCAAATACGCGGTGGCGCGGTCCACATGAGCCTGCGCATGGTCGGAGTGATTGGGAAGTGTGAAGTAGCGATCGAGCAACCTTAGTGCAACATCCGGATGCGAATGGGCCAGTGTGCACGCTTGAATACGTAGGTATTGCTCCTTTCTTCGAGCGCGGCGGAACTTATCCTCGAACGTTTGTTCGATGGAGGCGTTCCACGTCGCGTTCCGGAACCAGTCGGTCATGATGGTGCCGCATAACGCTCGCGTTGAGCGGCGGCGCGCACACGCCAATGGTTGCGTGGCGATCTCACCGTCCGCTCGTAGTTAGGTTGCACCTTGTTCACCTGATCGCAACAGCCTGGGCGGACCGGATCGATCATGCGTTACCACCACGTCAACGATATCATCACTCTCAATTGCTGCGACAAGCGAATGATCGCAACCGGTTAGGTCAATTGTTCCACCTGTGACCACGACTCGCTCAAGGCGTGCGCCACTTCGAAGCATGACCGTGGCGATTTGGTACCCCATGCCCGTCTCGGGCTGCGACGTTAGGCGCTGACTCCAATGGGGTGGGAGCTGGAGCAATCTGTGTGATGCTGCCAAGTGCAACCTAACGCCCCGCATGAGCGCCGCATGCGCCGATGGTTGATTCTGGCAGTTTATCGTTCAAGCGCGCGCTCGATGCGGTAGTTAGACGCCAGTTGGTCATGGCCGGATTTCGATCGGTGTTCCATCTGACACTGCTCCATAAATTTCTTCAATTCAGCGTCGGTTACGGCAACACAGCCGTCCGTCCAATCGACAAGACGATGAGCACGACCCAACCACCCCAATCTTCTTTATGCCATGCACCATGACGAGACCCCCGATCAACGCCATGCATGCGCTGGCGCGATCTTGCGCTGATGGGTAGGAAATATGAAGCGCCCGGTGAAACGACGAGTCTGACTTGTGGTAGTCGAGCTGGTACGCACTCTTCGGTGTGCGCCCGTCTCCTTGTTGGGTCTTTTGTTCCTTCTGGATGGCGACCCAGCGATATCGCATAGGTCTTAAGAAGCACACCGCGTGAGAACAATTGAAGGGTCCTTTGGGACTTCGTGACAACAATGTGATCGGCGTGAACCGAAGGATGCAATTTTTGGCTCGGCCATTGTGCCCACGCCATAAATCCGACCGTGGCGACAAGCAGTACCACAAGCGCTCGCATCACTGGCGTCTAACGCCCCGCATGAGCGCCGCACGCGCTCACGCCTGATTTGAACACTTTATCCTTCATGCGCGCGCTCGATGCGGTAGTTAGACGGCGTTGCCATTTGTGGCTCTGTTGAATTTCGAGTGGGTTACGCGACGTAGGGATTGAGCTTGGAGAAGTCGAGCTTGCCAGCGACAAGGAAGATCACCCCAAGGTGATGGTGCGGAAGGTCCCATACCCGCGCGCCTTGCGTTTGGCGGCCTGGAACAGGCCGGCGTTGATGGCTTCCAAGAAGCCGTTCGTTTGCCGGAGCTTGACCCCAGGCGAGGACCCCCTCGAAGTGCTTGCGGATCATGACGCTACCGCCTTCATCGGCTCGACCTTCGAGCGCATCACGTTCGTACACCACTGCTTGAGCAGCGCGCGCACGATGTTGGGCTGCTTGCGGCTCATGATCTCGCGCAGCTGCTCGCGGTACTGCCAGGCACGGGCTGCGCGGCTGCCAGTCAGGTTCAGCAGGGCATCGGTTCTGCGCGCCGCGGCCGCCCCAACCGACTGCGTCCTTCAGCAGCGTCCAACGCAACCCCTTGAGGCTCGGGTCGAGCTTCCGCTCGGCGCGGCGCATGGCGTCGATCGCGGCCGAGGCGTGAGCGATCACGTGGAACTTGTCGAAGGTGATCGGTGCGTTGGGAAAGTTTGCCTCGACGCCTTTGATGAACGCCGGGGACATGTCGATGCTGATGGCGGCAATCTGGGTGGGCTTGCCAGCATGGGCGCGCAGGTTCGCGGCGAAGGCCTGCACGGTCTCGGGTTTTCGCGGCCCTCGGCCACGAACAGCACCTCGGCGCCGCTCGGGGTCCGGGTCGGCATCAGTAAAGAGCGTCACGTAGTCGTGTCCCTTGGCGCGCGAGGTCTCATCGATCGCCAGGGCGCCGCACCACGGAGATCGGCCGCACCAACCGCCGCATCGACGTAGCGATGGCACACGGCCATGATCCGGATGAACCGACTTCGGTGATGCGCGCACCACCCAGAAGGACATCTCCTGGCTCAACAGCAGCACGAAGGCCTCAAAGAGCAGCGAGAAGCCCGATAGCTTGCCCGCCCACGGTAGCGGGCTCACCTGAACAACTCCTCTCGTCGGGCAGCTTCACCTTCGCGGTACCTGCACCGGCAAGCTCGCATTCGTGCTGGAAGAAGTTCAGGTGTCGGTAGGTCTTGGTCACGGTGTCGTGCACCGGGTGCTGCCCGTCCGCGCCAGCGACCCCCAAAGCGGCTGCCAACCTCGAAATCCACGCAAATGTTCAGCTTCTTCTGCTCGGCTCGAAGCTCATCCCGGCGATGAACCAGGGGAGCTGATGCCCAGGGCAGACTCGAATATCTTCTCGGTGACCATCTCGACCCTTCCACTTCGATCTTCAGGAAGCCTGCGCCCCAACCAGCCACGGACTTCGCCAGCGCCCGCGGCGCCAGACCGCGCTTCTGCCTTTGCCGATGAAAGTAGATCGAAGAGCAAAGATCAAGATCTACCCCGAAGAAAGCTCCGGTTACCCACTCAGATTTCAATAGAGGCCCATTTGTCAGGTCCTTCGCGGTCAAGTCGCACTTTGGACACCGATCGAATGAGAAAAGCCACCCGACAAAGTTGCTACCGAATGGCATCTCGCTAAGAGCGTAATTGAGCCACCCAGCCTTGCATTTGGGGCACTTGATCGTGCGAAGACCAACAATTATGGAGCAGCCGAAAAGGAGCGCACCTGCAGAGACCACCGCAATCGTGACCTCTGCACTGCTGGTGGTCTCGAGCTTTCCACCGAACAGAGTAAGCAGCGCTCCAATGACGGTCAAGACTGAGACTACTACCATCTTCTTGCTTTGTCCTGACGCATCGAGGAGCGGTCGTGGCGCTGGGGCGTTGTTCATAAGCCGTCTAACGCCACGCATGAGCGCCGCACGCGCCAACGCTTGATTGTTGCACTTTATCCCTCATGCGCGCGCTCGATGCGGTAGTTATGTGTCATGAATGCATCACCGTCAGCAGCCACTGTGCGAGCCTTCGCGGACCACGACGGTGTTCGTTGGAACTCGAGGCTTCCTGGCAAGCCGCGAGGAAGTGTGACGCAAGAGTGCCAACGGTCTCTAAGCCAAGAGACTCGCGAATGTGAACACAGCGACCAGCTATTGCGTGCAGCGTGTCAGCCTCACTGTGAGAATAACGCGCTACGCTCGGATCGGCATTCGTTGAATTAAGAAAGAGCTGATTGCCGTTAATTGCGATCGTGGGCAGAAGCACCGCAAGACGCGCCTGAAGTGCGCCCTCTTCAGCGTCGAGGATCACGCGATCTTGGGCGGCACGGGCCTCAGCCTTCATGACACATAACTACTAATGGGAGAGCGAAGTGACACATTGAATCCTTTCATTTAGGTCGGATAGCCAGCTCGACTCCATGATAAACCTCTGATTCCATTCACGCGACCCAGCGTTATCTGCAGGGAGGCAGGTGTTATATGACAAGTGTCGGGTTGGTCCAGGCCGTTCGGGCGCGCATCCGCGCGAAGCATTACTCCTTCCGGACCGAGAAGTCCTACGTCCACTGGATCCGGCGCTACATCATATTCCACGGCAGGCGCCATCCCAGGGACTTGGGCGCGGCTGACATGGAGAAGTTCCTCTCCTCCCTGGCTTCCGAGCATCGCGTGGCCGCGGCGACGCAGAACCAGGCGCTGGCGGCGCTGCTGTTCTTGTACCGGGAGGTGCTCGAGATGGCGGACCTGCCGTGGCTGGACAACGTCATCCGGGCCAAGCGCCCTCAGTATCTGCCGGTGGTGCTGTCGGGTTCCGAGGTGCGGTTGCTGCTCGGGCATCTGAAGGGTGAGGACTGGCTGGCGACGGCGTTGATGTACTCCGCGGGCCTGCGGGTGAGCGAGGCGCTGTCGCTGCGCATCCAGGACATCGACATCGAGCGGCGGGTCATCCACGTGCGGGCCGCGAAGGGTCAGAAGGATCGTTCCGTCATGGTGGCCGAACGCCTGATCCCTCATCTGCAGGCGCAGTTCGACCGTGCCCGCGGCGTCTTTGACGCGGACCGCGCAGCGCAGCGCCCGGGCGTCCTGCTTCCCTTCGCCTTGCATCGCAAGTATCCGAGTGCGCCGGTGGAGTGGCCGTGGTTCTTCCTCTTCCCGGCGGATGGCATTTGCTTCGACTCGCATTCGCAGCGGCCGGTCCGTCTTCACCGTCATCCGGCGCGCCTGCAGCGTGCGTTTCGCGAGGCGTTGCGCCGCGCGGGGATCCAGAAGGCGGCGACGCCGCACACCTTGCGCCATTCCTTCGCCACGCATCTGCTCGAGTCCGGCGCCGACATCCGCACCAGCCAGACCTTGCTCGGTCACGCCGATGTCAGCACCACCATGATCTACACGCACGTGGTGGGCCGGGGTGCGACCGGCACGATCAGTCCATTCGACCAACTCATGGTGAGCGCCCGCACTGCCGGCGCAACCGCAGCTGCGCTACCGTGCAGAGGTCGGGAGTTTAGGTAACGCGATGATTCGCTGAAGGCGCGGGATCGGGCGTGTGCGGATGGGGCACCTATGGGAGCTTTTCGGGCTCGTCGGTCCCGACAGACCTATAACACGCCGGCACACACTCAGCCTGGTGAAGGGCTGCCTTTCGTATGGCGGTCGACTGCGCTCCGCCGCGCCGCTGAGTCAGGGATAACTGCAGGGCACCCGGTCCGGCTTGATCGGCCCTACATGAACTCACTATCGGCCGATCATTGAAGTGGCTCTTTTGGCCGACGCCTGAACTTGCATTCAGCCGATCGTCAGGCCGATCGATTCCTGCCCGGTCTGAGGTCCGAAAAATTCGCTTTGCGGTAGTTGGCACTTTTCTTCGGCCAGCGCGTCTGGGACAGCCCACCACGGACACGCGATCACACCTGGGGATGACACGGATCTCGGCGTCAGCGGTCAGGGCGACACCGCGCGGCGAATTCGCGCTGCGCTCGCAAAATACTACTCATGTTCGCGAGACGTGGCCGGCCGTGGTTCGCGCCGCCCTGCCCAAGAAAGCCAAATACTGTCTGGTGAATCTTGGACATCCAAATCCGGCATATCGGGTAGAGGATCTTTCGCGCGTTTTCATGGTTTCACCAAATATAGCGTCACTATGAAATCGCCAGACGCATCGCTGTCGGTACAAGTTCGTCCGCTGACCTGATGGAAGAGACTCTGCAAATCACTCTTCCGCGCGTCACCAAGAAGAGCTTGAGGATCCGCGCGGCGGAAAGCGGAGAAACGATGCGCGTGATCGTCCTCCGGGCGCTCGCCGCCAAGGGCATCGAGGTTCCGGACACCGAATTACACGATCGCAGGAAAGGAAAAAGGCCTCTATTGAAATCTGGTGGGTAACCGGAGCTTTCTTCGGGGTAGATCTTGATCTTTGCTCTTCGATCTACTTTCATCGGCAAAGGCGAAGCGCGGTCTGGCGCCGCAGGCGGCAGAAGTCCGTGGCTGGTTGGGGCGCAGGCTCCTGAAGATCGAAGTGGAAGAAGTCGAGATGGTCACGAAGATATTCGAGTCCTGCCCTGGGCATCGAAGCCCCCTGGTTCATCGCCGGGATGAGCTTCGAGCCGAAACCGAAGAAGCTGAACATTTGCGTGGATTTCGAGGTTGGCAGCCGCTTTGGGGTCGCTGGCGCGGACGGGCAACACCCGGTGCACGACGCCGTGACCAAGACCTACCGGCGCCTGAACTTCTTCCAGCACGAATGCGAGCTTTCGGTGCGGGTACCGCGGTGAAGCTGCCCCGGTAAGGAAGGTTCAGGTGAGCCCACTACGTGGGCGGGCAAGCTGTCGGGCTTCTCGCTGCTCTTCGAGGCCTTCTGATGCTGCTGTTGAGCCGGGAGATGTCCTTCACGGGTGTCGCGCGCATCACCGAGGAGTCGGTTCATCGGATCATGGCCGTGTGCCATCGCTACGTCGATGCGGCGGTTGGTGCGGCCGATCTCCGTGAAGTCGGCGCCTGGCGATCGATGAGACCTCGCGCGCCAAGGACACGACTACGTGACGCTCTTTGCCGATGCCGACCCGGACCCCGAGCGGCGCCAGGTGCTGTTCGTGGCCGAGGGCCGCGAAGCCGAGACCGTGCAGGCCTTCGCCGCGAACCTGCGCGCCCATGCTGGCAAGCCCACCCAGTGCGCCATCAGCATCGACATGCCGGCGTTCATCAAGGAAGGCGTCGAGGCAAACTTTCCCAACGCACAGATCACCTTCGACAAGTTCCACGTGATCGCTCACGCCTCGGCCGCGATCGACGCCCGCCGCCGCGCCGAGCAGAAGCTCGACCCGGAAGCCTCAAGGGGTTGTTCGCGGACGCTGCTGAAGGACCGCAGTCGGTTGGGGCGGCCGCAGCGCGCCGAGAACCGATGCCCTGCTGGCGAACATGACCAGCAGCCGCACGCCCCGTGCCTGGCAGTACCGCGAGGAAACGCTGCGCGAGATCATGAGCCGCAAGCAGCCCAACATCGTGCGCGCGCTGCTCAAGCAGTGGTGTACGAACGTGATGCGCTCGAAGGTCGAGGCCGATGAAGACGTGGCCGTCATGATCCGCAAGCACTTCGAAGGGGTCCTCGCCTGGGTCGAAACACGGCAAACGAACGGCTTCTTGGAAGCCATCAACGGCCTGTTCCAGGCCGCCAAACGCAAGGCGCGCGGGTATTGGGACCTTCCGCACCATCCGCATGGTGATCTTCCTTGTCGCTGGCTTAAGCTCGACTTCGGCTCAATCCCCTATCCGCGTAACCTCGAAATTCAACGGGAGCCAGGAAAAGTGAAGGGCGCCCCTCGGCTTCGTCGCGATAAACCGATCCGCAGACGTGCTTGCGTCGGTAGACCGCCCGGTACCGTAGTCGACTTGTTTTGCGGCGCCGGCGGCTTATCACATGGCTTCCATTTAGAAGGATTCGATATCGTTGCCGGCATCGATACGGACGAGGCGTGCCGATACGCCTTTGAGCACAACAACGAGGCGCTCTTCATAAGGCGCGACATCGCCCGTTTGACGGCGGCAGAGATCACGCCTCTATTCACTCCAGGCCAGCCCAAGATTCTCGTCGGCTGCGCACCCTGTCAGCCGTTTTCAACGTACAACCAGAAAAACTCGGATCCGAAGTGGCAACTCGTTGGGCGCTTTGGAGATCTGATCACCGCGACACTCCCTGACATCGTATCCATGGAGAATGTGCCGAGCTTGCTCACGTTCCGCGCCGGTCGCATTTTCAGCACCTTTGTTAAGAAGTTGGAGGCGGCGAAATACCACGTCGTGTGGGATGTGCTTTACGCACCCGACTTTGGGCTCGCGCAAACTCGATCGCGACTCGTTCTTCTCGCGTCCCGCCTGGGACCCATTTCTCTTCCCGTGCCGACTCACCGACGTAAGCATCGCACGGTGAAGGACGAAATCGGTCACCTACCGCCCCTAAAGGACGGAGAAGTCGATGCGCGGGATCCACTCCATCGCGCAAGTGCGCTCACAGAAATTAACCGTCGGAGAATCGCGGCGGCAAAGCCCGGCGGCAGTTGGAAAGATTGGAATCGCAAGCTGGTCGCTGACTGCCACAAGGCCCCGACCGGAAAGGGCTACTCGTCCGTGTACGGCCGTATGTCCTGGGGGGCACCGGCACCGACAATCACAACGCAGTTTTTCGGATTCGGAAACGGACGCTTCGGACACCCAAGGCAGAACCGTGCCTTATCACTACGAGAAGGAGCGCTCCTGCAAGGCTTTCCTGCAGGCTATCAGTTCGTAGCGCCGGGCGAGCCTGTGCATTTCACGCAAGTAGGGCAGATGATCGGTAACGCCGTGCCGGTGAGGCTCGGGCGCGCCATCGCGTCTTCCGTAAAAGGACACCTAGAGAGCCTGTGATGCAGAAGCAACGCGACCTCGTAATGACGATCAGCCTGAACGCGCTGGAGCATCTGGGAATCAATCTTTACAGCAACATACCCGCCGTGCTGTCCGAGGTCGTCGCCAATGCCTGGGACGCGGACGCCAGGAATGTGCGTATAACGCTCGACAAGCGAACCGAGTCCATCACGATCGATGACGACGGAACGGGGATGACGCGTGACGGCGTGATCGACCGGTTCCTCCTGATCGGCTTCAAACGCAGGAGATGAACTTGGGGACAAGACCCAGGCGGGCGAATTCCGATGGGTCGAAAAGGGGATCGGCAAGCTGTCGATCTTTTCGATAGCGCAGACCGCGACGATATACACGGTGGAGCGGCGCGAACGCACCGCGTTCGTTATGGATCGCGAGGTGATCCGACAGGCGATTACCGGCAAGACAGAGCAGCAATACCGACCAAAGAGAAATTACGGACTTTTCCAGCGGATCTAAGAAAGGGCACGCGAATCGTGCTCACTGGTCTTTCGAGATCGTTGCGAGGGATGACCGAGCAGGGGCTGAAGCGACGAATCGCTCGCCGGTTCTCCGTGATCGGTCCCAGATTCAACTTCACCGTCATGGTCGATGGAAATCCCGTCACCCCGGAGGACCGGGGTTACCACGGCGCGATCGAATACCTGTGGACGTATGGCCAGCAGCCAGAGTTCGTCAAGTCCTGCAAGCACCTGGCACGCCCGGCGGAGTCCAGATCCGGATCTATAGCCGCTGACTTGAAGAGCAGCGGCGTATCCCTGACCGGATGGATAGGCACCGTTACGAAGCCCGAGCAGTTGCGCGACGAAGAAGGCGACAACTTGAACCGCCTCGCCGTTTTCATGCGTGGCAAGCTCGCCCAGGAGGACATCCTCGCCGAGTTCGGCCAGAAGGAGATTTACGCGGACTACCTCATCGGCGAGTTGCACTGTGACGAGTTGGATCTCGACGACAAGGGCGACATCGCGACCAGCAGCCGGCAATCTCTCAAACAGGACGATCCTCGCTTTGCCGCCTTGAGGGATATCGTCAAGAAAGAGCTGCGGTACATCGCTGGAAAGTGGAGCGATTGGCGCCGTACGGACGGCACCAAAGAGGCCATGAGGGTGCCCGCTGTATCCAAGTGGCTTCAGCACTTGAGGGGTGACACGAGGAAGAAGGCGGAGCAGTGGATAGGCCGACTCAACACGATTCGATCGTCGAACGAATCTGACAAGAAGGAGCTACTAAAGGCCGCGATTCTCGCTTTCGAAAGCTATCGGCACAAGGAACAATTGGAAAGGCTCGAGTCCATCAAGGACGAGAATCTCGACGAGATATTGAGCATATTCCGCAGCATCGACGATCTTGAGTTCAGCTACTACGGCCAGATTGTGCGTGGGCGGATCGAGGTCATTAGGACGCTGAGAGAGAAGCTCGACAAGAACGAGAAGGAGACGCTTCTGCGTGATTATCTATTCGAGCATTTGTGGTTACTTGACCCGTCGTGGGAGCGTACGAAAGGTACCGAGCACGTTGAGACGTTGGTCAGGAAATTCCTAAAACAGGACACTGCCAAACTCAAAGGTGCCGTGAGGAAGGCGCGCATTGATATCGGTTACCGCACGGCCAGCGGACGACACGTCATCGTTGAACTTAAGCGTGCCTCGGTTGCCGTGCCGCTCGACGATCTAACCAAGCAAGTTCGAAAATATAGAGATGGCGCAAAGCGAATCCTGGAGAAGACCGTATACAAGGGCTGGCCGATCGAGATCATCTGCGTCGTAGGAAAACCGCCACCTGAGTGGAACGACTCCAGCGGCACCGGTCAGAAAGGCGTCATTGATGCCCTCAAGACTGTGGACGCTCGCATCGTTTTTTATGACGAATTGCTCACGAATGCAGAGAAGGCTTACGGCGACTACCTCGCCGAGCACGTCAAGGTCGACAAGCTGTGGGATGTGTTTAGGGCCATCGATGATTTCGCACCAGCACAAAAGGCAAAGGCGAAGCGCGGTCGTCGACCCCCTGCGTAGCAAGATTATGCGCGCGGTTCGCCGCGAGGGTACGACGCCGGAGTTGAGAGTCCGCAGGGCCGCGCACTTGTTGGGATTTCGATTCCGTCTTCACCGACGCGACCTGCCGGGTACGCCTGACGTTGTGTTCCCGCGTTTTCGAACAGTCGTGTTCGTTCACGGCTGCTTTTGGCACAGGCATCGCAATTGCCCTGGATCGTCGACTCCGAAAGTCCGCGCTGGATTTTGGCGAGATAAGTTTGAAGCCAATGTCCGACGTGATGCTAGGACGGCGAACGATCTCCAAGAGCTGGGTTGGCGAGTGTGCGTTGTCTGGGAATGCGAGACCGTCGATTTTGAGAGTCTGACACGGCGAATCGCGCGTTTGGTAGATCGCGGCGAAGCGGCTACTCGAATTCGGAGATGCGTCAACCCGTTGCTTCATGGTGAATAGGGCTTCGCGGAAAGGCCGGCTTCCGTCTCAACTGCCGGTATCGGCGTATTGACGTGAAATTTGCCCGATCGCATGAGCGGGGAATCACGGTGAAGTCCCCGCGCGGCGATCAGGGAGG
This sequence comes from Steroidobacteraceae bacterium, assembly GCA_046347195.1. Classification (GTDB taxonomy): domain Bacteria; phylum Pseudomonadota; class Gammaproteobacteria; order Steroidobacterales; family Steroidobacteraceae; genus TMP-86. The sequence goes on along the minus strand of JAXMGQ010000005.1, from coordinate 27,462 downwards.
CCGGCGAGTGAGTAGCTGAATCGATTGCTATTCCATCAAGCTATTACCCGCGCCGCATACATCTCAAGGAGATTGAAGCCACAGTGACCTCGTCGGCTACCGTGCTTCGAATGCATAGCCTCTTCCGGTACCTGGATGAGCTGCGTGCTCACCGATATACGAATGATAGCGCCGCGGCACCTTCGCTAGTGGCTCGGGTCTTGGCGGTTTACCTCGATACGTTACCGCCAGTTTGAGATTTTCTCCTCGGAGTTTATGACCAAGTAACTGGCGTCGCACCTCCCGGCCGAGAATTTCGGCGAGCAGTGACGGTACTGCGTTGCCGATCTGGCGCTGGACATCGGAGCGGCCTCCTACAACTCGATAGGAGTCGGGGAACGTCTGAATACGGCACATTTCGCGAGTTGACAGACGACGGCTTCGCCAGTGGAAGGGACCTATCGCCGTGCCAGGTTGCGCCTGCACCGTCCACGCAGGCCGATCCTTCGCAAGCTTGAGAAGAAAACCCCAATAGCGGCGACGCCAACCGAAAAGGGGGAGGCCTCCCCCCCGATCTGTATGCCACAAGTAGTTTTGACCGTCCGGAATCGACGGCAATAGATCTCCCCATCGGCCGCCCACGCGAAGTGCCGAATCCTCTAGACGGTCGAGATCGCCGATCGCGTCCCAAGCCGTCCGCCAAGGCTCCCGGGATTCCATTGCAGGGTCAGACTCAAGGTCCGCGTCCGCCGGATCCCGGTGTGATGGCGCCGGAAAATGAAACCGCGTTCCGTCGCGCGCCCCGATAATGAAGACGCGTTCACGCGTCTGCGGAACGCCGTAGTCCGCAGCGTTTAGTTTCGCGACCTCGAAGCTATAACTAGTTCCAGTTGCGGCGTTTATGGCGCCGATCGTATCGCGAAGGAGCCTGAGCCCCTCGTCCTTTCCCCGAAACATCAGCCCATGTACGTTTTCAATCAAGAACGCGCGAGGCTTTAGATCACGCAAGATGCGTAGATACGCAGAGAGCGTATCCGCACGAGGGTCGTCGAGCCGCTTCGTATCCCCGGAGCGCCAGTAGGCGGACTTGGAAAATGGCTGGCAAGGCGGTCCCCCCACAAGGAGGTCCGCTTCCTCCGGGGCAACGCCTGTAATCTCGCAAATCGACTCCGATGTAAGATTGTGGACGTCGCCCTCGTATACTGGGAGACGCCGCCCGTGATTCTCGCGCAAGGTATCGCACGCTTTTGCGTCGATCTCGACCGCGATCGCAGGCTTCAGCCCGGCGGCCTGCAGACCGATATCGAGTCCGCCGGCGCCGGTAAAGAGACTAATGACAGACAAGGTGTGATGCCCCGACTCCTAGAGATGGCCGAATCTACCCGACGCACTCACGCGTCGCCAGACTTCTTGTATCCAGCATACAAGAAAGTGCGGCGAGACTAAATATGCTCCGAGTGCGGCTAAGGGAGGCGCTAGAAGCAGCTGAGTCCCGCTTAGGAGAGCGGATCACCTATCCACGGTTGGCTCGTTTGACGGGCCTTTCCCGCGCGACACTTGAGGCAATCGGCTCTCGTCCCAGCTACAACCCGCGTCTGTCGACCATCGAGCGTCTATGCGACGCCCTCGAATGCACGCCCGGGGATCTGCTCGAAATTGTGCCCTCCGCGACTGGGAGCAAGGCATCCTCTGGTGAGACGCTGCGGTGACCCACGAGACGATCGATCTTGCGAACGCGCGGTCATGCATGGCTGAGGCGGTCGCCCTAGCCGACAGTGAAGATCCGCTATCGTCGCCGACGACGCGGGAGTGGATTGTCTTGGTCGAGCGCTTTTCCGAAATGTGCGAAAAGGTGAGTTACCGTAGCAGCATCGCTGTCTTGGGCAACGCGATGCTTGCGAAGGCGACGAACGAACGTATCGATGTATTCTCTTTGAAGGCGAGCGCTGATCATCCAGGCGCGTACGATGCCAGACGGACGGCAGAGAAGGTGCTCGTACCCGCTTCTCAGCGGCACAGGTTTCACTTGGGTGTCACTGGGCCACAGCCGCTGAACAATCAGCCGTTTTTTCGACACTTGCGCATCGAGTCGAAAATGACGGTCCGAGAAAACGCGCGAGCGCTTCTTGCCGAACTTCTACGGCTACTACATCGCATCGGGATGATGCGCCGCGCTGAAGCGATAGAGGCACTTGCCGGTTTCGTTGTCGTTCGTCGTCGATTCGTTCCGGCGTACGATAGGCCGCCGACGACCTTCGGGATTTCCACTCTCGACGGCCTCATGGCGGCCGTCGACGCGTTCGTCCGAGCGAATTCAGAAGGCGGTGGCCGCGCGATGGCATGCGCAGCAGGACTGCTGGACGCGTCTTACGGGGAAGATCGTGTCAGGCTAGGGAAAATCAACGAGCCCGATCGTCAAGCGCCTGGTGACATCGGATTGCGTACCGCGGACGGCGACATTAATTCCTTCGAACGTGTCCTTGAAGTTCGTGACAAGGCTGTGGAATCGCACACGATCTACGCCTCCGTCGCAAAGGCCGTGCGCGCAGGCGTCCACAACATGACTGTTGTGGCGGTCAGCGACGCACAAAAGGCTCTGGATGTTTCCTACTGCCGCGCATCGGCGCGTGACATAGGCGCGGACCTCGCTGTATTTCTAGGCTGGGATGGTCTCGTCACGTCGCTCGGCTCATGGTTTTCTGGAAGCGAGCTGAAGTGGGTTGAAGCGGCAATCACTAGGATTCGAGTACGTTTGCAGGAATTGGGGCTCTCCGCCGCGTCAGTCAGTGAGTGGGACCGACGAACGGCGAGCACGCCTAGTGGGCATACTCGGGACGAGGACTAGTCGCCGGTTCAAGTTTCATCGCTGCGCCGAAGTGATAGCGGTAACCCGGCTGCTTCAGGAGTCGTGAGTTCAAAATTATTTAAGAGCTTCTGAGATTGTTTGTCGGAAGCGCTGTTGGCGAGACGCGCGGCAGCCCGTGGGGAGCGGATCTTTTTCTGCATAGACCAAATATGCGCGCATTCGTCCGCTACATCGGAATTGATTACTCCGGCGCGGAAACGCCGACATCCAGCCTCAAAGGCTTGCGCGTGTATTGTGCGGAAGGGCCGGCCCCACCCCAAGAGGTGGCTCCGCCTCCGAGCCCGCGCAGCTACTGGACCCGCCGCGGGATCGCGGAATGGCTGGCAGATCGTCTCGCGGAACCGAGCGCAACGCTGGTCGGAATCGATCACGGGTTCTCTTTTCCGCTTCGGTACTTCGAAGTTCATCGGCTGCCGCCCGACTGGGCGATGTTTCTGGACGATTTCCAGCGACACTGGCCGAGCGACGAGGACCACGTATACGTCGATTTCGTCCGTGACGGCGTCGCAGGCCGTGGCGCCGAACGCACGGGCAGCGCCCGCTGGCGACGTCTCACCGAGGAACGCGCGGGCGGCGCGAAGTCGGTGTTCCACTTCGATGTCCCGGGCTCCGTCGCTAAGTCCACGCATGCGGGAATTCCGTGGCTGAGATTCCTTCGCCTGCGACTGGGGGAGCGCGTGCATTTCTGGCCGTTCGACGGCTGGCAGATCCCTGCCGGACGATCGGCAGTAGCCGAGGTCTATCCAGCGCTCTGGACGCACGCATATCCGATTGCCGGACGCACCGGCGACCAGCATGACGCCTACTCCGCCGCTGCCTGGTTGCAAGAAGCCGATGCCGACGGCCGCCTTACGGGTTTCCTGAATCCGGAACTGACTCCTTCGCAGCGGGCTGTTGCGGGCGTCGAGGGATGGATACTCGGGGTTCGCTGACCGCAGGCGGCGTTAACGTCGCTCATTCGATAGGCGCGACCGTGTGACGCGATCAGCGAGCCACGACTGTACTTCCTCTTCGATCCAGCCGACCGCGCGTGCGCCGATTTTCACCCGGCGTGGGAATTGGCTCATGGCCTCAAGCTGGTAGACCATGGATCGGCCGAGGCCCGTGGCACGGCAGACCTCTGGCAGGCGAAGGATATGAATTGTGCGGTAACGTTCCGTGGGCAGGCTGTCCATCAGCGACCTCGGGGCATGTGTGGTTCCGGTAGTCATGGGGCAAGTTGTCACCGCCATCGACGTTACGCCAAAGCCACGCAATGCCGGGAGCCCGCGACCAGGGGCAAAACTGGCAATAACCTCGGTATCGCTCGTGTCGGTGCGCGTCGACTACCGCGGCGGCCCAGTCGACACCGCTTCAGTGGCGTCGGGTTTTGCGGTGTTTTGGGGGTAGAGGCAGGATAGGCCCGTGGCCGCTGTTGTTAAACAATGCAGGCCATGGCTTCCGATCAGTTCATTGCCGCGCGCGTCTCGTCCGATACCAAGGCCCGACTCAGGGCACTCGCCGTCAAACGCGGTCTCAGCGATTCCGCGCTGCTGAAGGACCTCCTCGAGCTCACGCTCGGCGCAGGCGTGCCAGCGCAGCTCGAAGACGCGGATGTGCTTGCCAGGCCTAGCCGGCACGCGCGTCTGTATGTTCGGCTGCCGGCGGATGACCGGCTGCTGCTCGCGGAGCGTGCCGCTGCACGACGGGTGGCTCCCGCCACATATGTCTCCGTGCTGATCCGGGCGCACCTGCGCGACCTCGCTCCCCTGCCGGCGGACGAACTGCGTGCGCTCAACCGTGCCGTTGCTGAGCTCGGTGCTGTCGGTCGCAATCTCAATCAGATCGCCCGGGCTCTGCACCAGGCGGGTTCGGCAGCGGAGTCACGGCGCGTTGAGTTCGCGGCGATGATGAAGATCTGCGCGGCGCTCCGGGACCACGTCAAGGAACTCCTGAAGGCCAATGCCGTGAGCTGGAGAGTCGGGCATGAGACACCGCGCCCCTGACGAACCGCTATTCGAGTTCCTTAGCTTCGGCCGGCGTGGACCCTACCGGCGTGATCGCCTTTCGCCGGCGCAAGTGGAGCAGATTGCGCGCACCGCGGGCCGCACGCCGGAGGTCATGGTCAAGGTGTTGCCGTCTGCCGCGAATTCGGTTGCGGCGGTGCGCAAACACCTGGCCTACGTCGGCCGCCACGGGGAGGTCGAGCTGCAGACGGATGACGGTGAGCGGCTCCAGGCCCGGGAGGCCGCCGCGAGTCTGACGGAGGACTGGGATCTTGATCTGGCGGAGTGCCAATCGACCCTCGGCCGCGCACCGGGTCGGCCGGCGCCGAAGCTCGTGCACAAGCTCGTGTTCTCCATGCCGGCCGGCACCCCCTCGGATAAGGTGCTGCTCGCGACCCAGGCGTTCTGCCGCGAGCAATGGGCGCTCAAGCACCGCTACGCGATGGCGCTGCACACCGACGAGCCGCATCCGCACGTCCATGTGATCGTCAAGGCGGTCAGCGAGCAGGGTGAGCGCCTTGATATTCGCAAAGCGACGCTCCGGGAGTGGCGCGAGGAATTCGCGACCCAGCTGCGGCGCGTCGGCGTCCCCGCCAATGCCACGCCCCGTGTCGTACGCGGCGAGACACGCCCGCGGAAGTCGGACGCCGTCTATCGCGCCGCTCGGCGTAGCGCCTCCACCCACATGCGCGAGCGCATCGAAGCGGCCGTGGCCGATCCGCGGGTCACGGACCGCCCGGAGGCGTTGGCCATCCGGCAGGTGCGCGAGACACGCCGGGCGCTCGAGCGGAGTTGGCTCGCCACGGGCGAGGCCCTGAGAAGCCAGGGGGAGACTGCTCGTGCCGACGAGGTCCAGCGCTTCGTCCGAAACCTGCCTCCGGCCAGGACGGAGCGGGAATGGCTCCGGGCGGAGCACATTGACCGGGCACATCGTCCGCGTGCCCAGAATCGGGAGCGGACGCGGTAACCATCCGCGTGAATCGGAACGACTTTCTCGCTTCGCGAAACGCAAGATTCGACGGCCTGGGCCGACATGAGGTAGCGGCATCTCGCCCGGTGTGACGTCGCCCGCGATGCTACGACGCGGCCAAATCCCGATTGGCGCGGCGCAAGTTTCAGATTCACTGCGCAGTAAATCTGCGCCTCGGACCGAATTTTCGGTAGTTCGGGGAGATTGGAGCAGGCAGCTTCGCCCGGCGAACCAGCGAGACTCGTCGTCCGCATTGGAGCGGAGGTTGGACCCTATTTTAGGTTGGCCGCTGAACGTGAAATAGGGCCGATCGTTATTTGAGATTCGGCGCCTCTGCACCGCCCGATCGTGGCCGGCGACCTGCAACGCCTCGGACCCAAGGCAGCAGCCTCACTTCCGAAGGCGATCCGCGCGGATCCAGTCGCGGTCTTTCGGCCGTTTGAGTTCCAGGACCACCCACGCGTTGTTGGAGGTATTGCCGCGCATGGCTCGCGCCAACTGGGACATGGAGGCGTACTTCTCGCCCTCCCAGAGGATAGCGCCGGCGGCGACTTCTGCGATCGGATGCTTGCCGAAGTACTTGGTGCGGATCTGCGTCCCGTGCGGAAGGAACAGGGCATCCCACTGCACGCCGTTCTCACGCGCATCTTCCTGCCTGGCAGCGAAGTCGTCTTCCGTGCGATCGAGGAAGTCCTGGATGACATGCTCGAGTACGGAGGACACGCCGGTCGGGTACCGCGTGACCAGTTGCGCATAGAGATCGTGCGGCAGCGGCACGGCGACAAAGGAATCCAGTGATAGCTGCATGGGACGCTCCGAGGTGGCCTTGCAACTACAATAGCGCTATATAGCGCTATTGCAAGGATGAGTTGGCGCGATGTACGGCCCCCATGAATTGCAAAGCCATGCACAGATATGTGATCAGTTCAAAAATAAATGTTGTTTCCGAGTAGAATGCGCGAAAAGTAGATTTATTTTCATTGCGGAGCCGAAATGCTAGTCGAATTCAGCACTCGAAATTTCCGCTCTCTGCGCGACGAGCAGACACTCAGCCTGCTTTCGAACGCCGATCGCTCCCACCTGGAAACCCACACCCTTGATACGGGCGTCCGGAGCGTCCCACGGCTGAATCGATCGAGCGTCATTTACGGCGCCAATGCGAGCGGCAAGAGCAACCTGATCTTCGCGCTCGTGACCATGCGCAATCTGGTTCTGCACTCCACCTCCATGCTGGATGCTGCGCGAGCAGAGCAGTACACCCCCTATCGTCTCGAGCGCAGCAGCGCCACCGAGCCGACGGAATTCGAGATCACGGTTCTGCTCGACGGCACGCGCTACCAGTACGGCTTCTCGTACGATGCGCAGCGCATTCGGGACGAGTGGCTGATCGTCTACAGGACCGGCAAGGGCCAGTCCTGGTTCGATCGGCGCTGGAATGACGCGAAGGGTGAGCACGAGTGGGCGGCGTTTTCGAGCTATTTCACGGGGCCCAAGGAGACCTGGCGGCAGGCCACGAGGCCCGGTGCCCTGTTTCTGACGACAGCGATTCAACTCAACAACGAGCAGCTGAAGCCCTTGTGGAACTGGTTCATGGACGGACTCATCGTCGTGAACTGGTTGGGTGCGCTGGGTATTCCGCAGACGTTGCAGCTCATGGACGACCCGGCGTTCAAGGCTCGGGCGCTCGGCCTCTTGCGCTCAGCGGATCTGCACATCGCCGACATCCAGGTCGAGAACATCCCAGGTCACCAGGTGGACTTCAAGCTGGAGATGGGGAAGGTGCCGGAGTTGTCGACCAGCACCCAGAACATGCCCGTCTTGAAGTTCGTACACAAGCTTGAGGGAGAGGATCCGGTCGCCTTCGACGGTCGATACGAGTCTGCTGGCACTCAGCGCCTCCTGTCCTATATCGGCCCCATCCTCGATGCCCTGGACAACGGCAAGCTGCTGGTCGTCGATGAATTCGACTCAAGCCTGCATCCGATGGTCGTTCGATTCGTCCTGGGCTTGTTTCACAACCCGGAAGTATCGAAGCACGGTGCGCAGCTCTGGATGACGACGCACGACACGTCGCTCCTGGACAGTGATCTGCTGCGCCGCGACCAGATCTGGTTCGTGGCAAAGGACGAACGCCAGGCGAGTCGCCTCTACCCGCTCACAGATTTCAGTCCGCGCAAGGGTGAGGCGCTGGAGAAGGGTTATCTGCGCGCGCGTTATGGTGGCGTGCCCTTCATTTCCCGCACGGATCTACATTGACACGATGCGGGACAACCAGCCCAAGCACCGGCAGATGCGCAAGGAGCAGCGGCGGCTCGCGCGCCAGAAGGCGTCCCGTGAAGGACTGCCGGCCGTCCTGATCGTATGCGAGGGTCGGGAGACCGAGCCGAATTATATCGATGGGCTCCGTGATCACCTGCGAGTCAATGCCGCGGCCGTGCACATCGAGCACGGCGATTCGGTGACCGATCCCGTCGGGCTCGTCCGCAAGGCGCAGCGGCTCTTCAAAGGCGATCGGGATTACGATCGGGTCTATGTGGTCTGCGATGGCGATTCGAATCATCTGGCCGCGGCGCGTGCGCTTGCCGCGCGCCCACTGAAGAACTCAGCCGGCGCGGTCACTCGGGTGCAGCTGATCGCAAATGTACCGAGCATTGAATTCTGGCTGCTGATGCACTTCGAATACTCGACGCGTCCGTTCCGCACTGCGGCGGATGTCCAACAGGTTCTGCGTGCCCACTTGCCCGACTATCAGAAGAACGATCGGAATGTCTTCCGCAAGGCGGCGACGGGACTCGATCTCGCGTGCCAGCGAGTCGAACAGCTGAAGGCCGAGCTCAGCGCCACCGGCGCGTCTGCGCCGGACACAGATATGCACTTGCTCGTCGAACAGTTACGGGGAATGCAAAGACCTTGACTGCGTGGACTCGTCCTCGGCCGCTCACGCCGCCTGAAACGCCTTCCCGAACCGCCCGATCACGACCTTCCTCCCCGCCTCGATCTGCGCGTCCACGAGGTCGGCCCACCACTTCAGCATCTCGCGCCGCTGCGCGAGGTACTCGGCCTTGTTGTAGACACCGCGCACGCCCTTCTGCTCGTGAGCGAGCGCCTTCTCGATCCAGTCGGAGTTGAAGCCCGCTTCGTGTAGTTGGGTCGAGGCCGTCCGACGGAAGTCATGAATCACGAAATCTCGCACGCCGAGGTCGAGCGAGCGGATGGCCTGATTGAGCGTGCTGTGCGCGATCGGCTCCTTCCACGTGTTCCGGCTCGGCAGCACCCAGGGCGAATGGCCGGCGAGGCCTTTGAGCTCCTCGAACATGGCGACCGCCTGCTTCGAGAGTGGTACCAGGTGCGGCTTGTCCTTCTTCATCCGCTCGGCCGGGATCAGCCATTCGGCCTTGTCGAAGTCGATCTCCTCCCAGCGCGCACCGATCAGCTCGCCCTTGCGAACCATGCAGAGGACCAGCAGGTGCAGCGCGAGCTTGTACGGCCGGCGGATCGAGGACTGGTAGATGCCGCGCAGGAGCTGGCCGATCTCGGCCTGCGAGAGCGCGACGTCGCGGCTCCGGGCCGTGGCGATGAACCGCGCCTCGATGGCGGCGGCCGGGTTGAAGCGCGTCTTGCCGCGCGCGATGGCGTAGGCGAAGAGTCGCTTGATGACGTTGCGGGTCTGCAGCGCCATCTGATCGGCCCCTCGGGCCTTCACGGCATCGGTGATCGCGAGGATGTCGGGGATCGTGACCTCGGCCACCGGCTTCTCACCGATCGCCGGCAGCACGTCCTTGTCGAGCACGCGGCGGATGTTGCGCGGCTCGCTGTTGGTGCGGGTCACGACGTCGGCGTACCAGAGGTTCGCGAATGCGGCGACGGTGTCCGATGCACGCCCGGCCTTGACGGCCTTCTCGGCCTGCTTGGTGGCCGCCGGCGACTGGCCGTGTGCAATGAGCGCCCGGCACTGCTCGCGCCACAGGCGGGCTTGGGCGAGGGTGTGCGCGGGATATTCACCGAGGGTCACCTTCTCCTTGCGCGAGCCACGGCCGCCCTGCCGGTACTGCATGCGCCAGACCTTCTTGCCGCTCGGATGCACTTCGACGTACAGGCCTCCGCCATCGGCGACCTGGTACGCGCGCGCTTTCGCCTGCAATCGCTGGATTTTCGTGTCGTTGAGCGCCATGCGTGCCCCCTTCGGAATGACCCCGTGCCCCACGCAGCACGCAATTCGGTGCCCCATGCGATTTTCTGACCCCCAAAATGGGGCACCGAAAGTCGCCACATGGGGCACCTATGGGGGCACCGTAACAAGGTTGCTCGTGGAGGGCAATGGACGAAGGTGGGGCAAAATGCCTAGAAACTCAGCACTTTTAGCGATGTCGGTGGGCGACTCTGGACGTCTCCGGACGCCCCGCTATTTTCCGATGCAGAACGTCCTGAAGATATCCCCCAGCAGTTCCTCGCTGCCATATTCTCCCGTGATGCTCGCGAGGGCCTGCTGCGCCAGGCGCAGTTCCTCGGCGAATAGTTCCACCGCTCCGCTCCCGGACAGCTCCCGGGCTGCGTTGGTCAGGTGTGCGCGCGCCTGCCCGAGCGCGGTGAGATGCCGCCGGCGCGCCGTGAACGCGCCCTCTTCCTGCATGCCGAGTCCTGCCGTGGCCCGGAGATGTTCGCGCAGCAGATCCAGCCCCTGGCCGGCGGTGGCGCTGAGGTAAACGCAGGGCGGCTGGCTCTGCGGAAGCAGCCGCGCGGGCTCGCCGACGAGATCGATCTTGTTGTACACCAGCGTGACGGGCACGCCTTCGGGCAGGTCCTGCGGGGGCGCCGGGATCGGCTCTGCCGCCGCATCCACGATCCACAGCACGTGATCGGCGCGTCCCATCTCCTCGCGCGCGCGGCGCATGCCTTCGAGCTCGATGCGATCGCTCGAGGGCCGCAGGCCCGCCGTGTCCACGAGGTTCATCGCGAGGCCCTGGATGCGCACGGCCTGCCGCAGCACATCGCGCGTCGTGCCCGGTACCTCGGTGACGATGGCGATGTCCTCGCCGGCGAGCGCATTCATCAGGCTCGACTTGCCGGCGTTGGGTGCGCCCACCAGCACCACGCGCAGGCCTTCGTTGAGCACCACGCCTTGCTTGGTCGCGCGCGACAGCGCATCCAGCTCGGCGAACACGGGGACGAATGCCGCCTGCAGGCGTTCCTCCGACAGCGGATCCACCTCCTCGTCCGGGAAATCGATGCTGGCCTCGACGTGCACGCGCAGCCGCTTCAACGCGGCATCCAGTGCGTGCACGCGTCGGGAGAACTCGCCTCGCAAGGTGCTGAGCGCGGCGCGCGCGGCGCTGCGTGTCGAGGCGTCGATCAGGTCGGCGATGCCTTCGGCCTGGGCGAGATCCAGCTTGTCATTGAGGTAGGCGCGTTCGCTGAATTCGCCGGGCCGCGCCGGGCGGCAGCCGAGTCCAATCAGCCGTTCCATCAAGGAATCGAGCACCACCGGCCCGCCGTGTCCCTGCAACTCGAGTACGTGCTCGCCGGTGAACGAGTGCGGCGCGGGGAAGTACAGGACGAGACCGGTGTCGATCAGCCCGCCGTCGGCATCCTGGAAGTCCGTCAGTTCCGCCCGACGGGGCTCGGGCAGGTGTCCGAGCAGCGCGCGGGCGATGTCGGGCACCGCCGGTCCGGAAACGCGCACGATGCCCACGGCCGCTCGCCCGCCGGCGGTGGCGGGTGCGGCGATGGTGTCGGTGTCGTGCATCGCCGCGCCCTGCGGCCGGGTCACGAGCGGCTCTTGGCCGCCTCTTTGGCCACCACGTCGTTGATGCGCCATTGCTGGGCGATCGACAGCACGGTGTTGGTGATCCAGTACAGCACCAGGCCGGCCGGGAACCAGGCCATCATCGCCGTCATCATCACCGGCATGAACTGCATGATCTTGGCCTGGGTGGGATCCGGCGGCGGTGGGTTCAGGCGTGCCTGGAAGAACATCGCCGCGCCCATCAGCAGCGGCAGCACGAAGAACGGGTCGCGCGCGGACAGGTCGTTCACCCACAGCATGAAGGGTGCCTGGCGCATCTCCACGCTTTCGAGCAGCACCCAGTAGAAGGAGATGAAGAACGGGATCTGCACCAGCATGGGCACGCAGCCTGCCACCGGGTTGATCTTCTCGCGCTTGTACAGCTCCATCATCGCGCGGCCGAGCTTCTCGCGATCGTCCTTGAAGTTTTCCTGGATCTGCTTCAGGCGCGGCGCGACGGCGCGCATGCGGGCCATCGAGCGGCCGCTGGCCTGGCTCAGCGGGTAGAACAGCAGCTTGATCAGCGCCGTGACCAGGATGATGGCGATGCCCCAGTTGCCCACCACGCCATGGATCCACTTCAGCGTGAAGAACAGCGGCCGGGCGATGAGCGTGAGATGGCCGTAATCGACGGTGCGGTCGAGCTCGGGGCCCGCGGCCGAGAGCTGTGACTGGAGCTTGGGTCCGGTGAACAGGGTCTCGCGGAACTGCGCGCTGCCGCCGGCGGCCAGCGCGACCGCCGGGCCGGTGGCGCCGATGACGAAATCCTTGCCGGACACCTGGAGCTGGTAGCTGTAGGCCTGGTCGGCATGCGGCACCACCGCCGAGACGAAGTGGTGCTGGAGGGTGGCGAACCAGCCGTTGGTGATGCTCTGCGCAAAATGCGCGTCCTCGTCCTTTTCAACCTTGAGCGTGCGGTATTTGTGGCCGTCGTAGATGGCCGGTCCCTTGAACGAATACGTTTCGACGTCGAAGTAGGAACGCGAAACCGGTTCCCAGTGGCGCAGGAGCCGTGCATAGGAGGCGAACTGGCGCGGCTCGGCGCCGCCGTTGTGCACGTCGTACACGAGGTCGATGCGGTACGACCCGCGGCGAAACACGAAGGTCTTGGTGACCGTGAGTCCGTGGCCGTCGTTCCAGGTGAGCGGCACGCGCAGTTCGGTCGCGCCCTCCGGCAGCTTCCATTCCGTGGTACTTGCCTGCCACGGCGCGCGGTGATCCGGCTGCGGCCCGGCGCCCGTCCCGGCCAGGCCCGTCTGCAGCACATATAGATGACTCTCGTCGGAGTTGTCGAACAGCCGCACCGGCACAGTGGGATCGTCCTTGTGCAGCGGGTACTGGCGCAGGTCAGAGCGCGACAATTCGCCACCGGCGGGGTTGATGCCGACATCGAGCACATCCGTCTGCACGTGCAGGAGCGGAGTCGTCCTGGGCGAGGCCGCTGAGGCGGCGGGTGCGCCGCCAACGGCGGCGGTGGTGGTGGCCGCCGGTGTCGTGCCCGTCTCGGGGGATGCGTTGCCCGGCCCGGTCATGCCCGCCGCGGCAGGCGCCGCCCCCGAGGGCGTGGTGGATGCGATGCTCGGCACCGCATCGGCGAGCGACCCGCCCGCAGGTAGCGCCGCCGAGGGCGCGCTCACGGCCACGGGCGCCTCGGGCGGATGGTAATCGCGCATCCACGTTTCGTAGTTCAGGTAGAGCACGGCTCCGAGCGCGAGCCAGAGGAACAGTCGCTGATTACCCATGGTGGGCAGCCTCGTGCGGCGTCACCGCAGGTACCGGGTCATAGCCGCCGGCGTGCAGGGGATGGCACTTCGACAATCGGCGAAGGCCGAGCCAGCCGCCGCGCAGCACGCCGAACCGTTCGATGGCGGTGTGCGTGTAGCACGAGCAGGTGGGATGGAAGCGGCAGCCGGGGCCGAGCAGCGGACCCAGCGTCAGCTGGTAGGCGCGGATCAGGAGCAGCGCGAGACGGCGCAGGATCACATGCGCTCCGCGATCTGCCGCCAGCAGCTTTCCAGGTTCATGCGCAGGTCCGGGCTCGAGGCCAGCTTCGCCGCATCGCGCGCCGCGACCGTGATGTCCACGGCGGGCAGCGCGTGCTGGTGTAGGCGGAAGGACTCGCGCACCAGTCGCTTGATGCGATTGCGCGCAACGGCAGTGCGGAACACGCGCGTGGCGATGGCGAGGCCGAGACGCGGATGGGCGCGGTCATTGGGCAGGGCGGAGATGGCGAACAAGGCATTGGGGAATCGCCGGCCGGATTTCTTGACTGCGCTGAACTCGGCCGGTTGGGTCAAGCGCTTGCGCGCCTCAAAGGTCGGAAGCGGCAATGATGGTGAACCGCCCGGTCGCGAACCGGTGTTACGGGCAAAGACGCTTGCGGCCCTTGGCGCGGCGACGCGCCAGAACCCGGCGGCCACCCTTGGTCGCCATGCGCGCGCGAAACCCGTGCGTCCGGTTGCGATGCAGATTGCTGGGGTTGAAGGTGCGTTTCATGGCGGTGGTCCAAAAAGAGGTGCGAAAACAATAACCTGGGGTTTTCGCGAAAGGCGGCAAGGGTACTTAGCCCCCGCTCACGTGTCAATAGACGAAGCCGGTCACAGCGGCTAGACTCGCTCCCCCTTTTCGTTTGCTTAGGCCCCAAGGTTCACAAGGAGCGCGCGCTCTTGACGGAGTCGCTGTGGAATCGCTGTCTTCGCGTTTTGGAAGGCGAGCTGCCGGAGCGCCAGTTCAACACCTGGGTGCGCCCGCTGCAGGCTCTCGAACGCGATTCCGAGCTCCACCTGCTGGCACCCAACCGTTATGTCGTCGAGTGGCTGAACCAGAACTCCCTGCCCCGCATCCATGAACTGGTGAGTTCCCTGGGGGGCGGCAATGTCACCCAGGTGGTGCTGGATGTGGGGGCCCGTCATGAGAGCGCGGCTCCTGGCGCCGGCGTGCCGGCTGCGGCGGGATTCCCGACAGGCGTTTCCGCGGGAACGTCGGGCACGGCAGCAGCGGCCATGAAAGGTCCCCGTCGGGCCGATGTCGCGGTGCTCGGCAGCCGCATCAACCCCGAGTTCACTTTCGACAACTTCGTCGAGGGCAAGAGCAACCAGTTGGCCAAGGCCGCGGCGCTCCAGGTCGCCGGCAATCCCGGCAAAGCCTACAACCCGCTGTTCATCTATGGCGGTGTTGGATTGGGCAAAACCCACCTGATGCACGCCGTTGCCAACCGGATCAAGGCAAATTCGCCGCAGGCTCGCGTGGCTTACGTTCACAGCGAGCGTTTCGTGAGCGACATGGTGAGGGCCCTGCAGCATCGCACCATCAACGAATTCAAGACGGCCTACCGCTCCCTGGATGCCCTGCTGATCGACGACATCCAGTTCTTCGCCGGCAAGGAAGGCTCCCAGGAGGAGTTCTTCCACACCTTCAACGCCCTGCTCGAGGGCCAGCAGCAGATCATCATGACCTGCGACCGCTACCCGAAGGAGGTCGATGGCCTCGAGGAGCGCCTGAAGTCGCGCTTCGGCTGGGGCCTGACCGTGGCCATCGAGCCGCCCGAGCTCGAGACCTGCGTCGCCATCCTCATGAGCAAGGCCGCCCTGTCGCACACCGCGCTGCCCGAAGAAGTGGCGTTCTTCATCGCCAAGCGCATCCGCTCCAATGTCCGCGAGCTCGAGGGCGCGCTGCGTCGCGTGGTCGCGAATTCGCATTTCACCGGCCGGCCCATCACGCTCGAGTTTGCCAAGGATGCGCTCAAGGACCTGCTCGCCCTGCAGGAAAAGCTGGTCACGGTGGAGAACATCCAGAAGACCGTGGCCGAGTACTACAAGATCCGGGTCGCTGACCTGCTCTCCAAGCGCCGCAGCCGGTCGATCGCGAGGCCTCGCCAGGTGGCGATGGCGCTTGCGAAAGAACTCACCAATCACAGCCTGCCCGAGATCGGCGATGCCTTCGGTGGCCGCGACCACACCACCGTGATGCATGCCTGCAAGCGCATCAAGGACCTGCGCGAGGTCGAGCGGCGCATGGGCGAGGATTACCTGAACCTGTTGAGAACCCTGGCAGGCTGAACCTGTTGAGAACCCTGGCAGGTTAGGTCGGAAAAGCTGTGGAAGGATTTGTGGATGAAAATATCCACAACTCAGCCACAACTTGCGAGGAAGCGATGTACAGTTGGTAAGATGCGCGCGGGGTCGCGCAGGCTGATGAATATGCGGTGTTTTCCGGCTTGATCCACAGCGGCGCAGGCCCTCTATCATCTTCACTATCAATCATTCGAACATTCGAGAATTTCAAGAAGATCTGGATGGAACACTCATGAAATTGACGGTCGAGCGGGACAAGCTCCTGTCCCCCCTGCAGAAGGTGATCGGTGTGGTCGAGCGGCGCCAGACCATGCCCATCCTCGCGAATGTCCTGCTGGCCGTGCGCGACGGAAAGCTCGCGATCACGGCCACCGACCTCGAAGTCGAACTCGTGGCCGCTTCCGAGGTGTCGGTGCAGCAGCCCGGAGATATCACGGTGCCGGGACGCAAGTTCCTCGACATCCTGCGCGCGCTGCCCTCGGATTCGACCGTGTCGCTTTCGGCCGAAGGTGACAAGGTGGTGATCAAGGCGGGTCGCAGCCGCTTCACGCTCTCGACGTTGCCGGCCGGTGACTTCCCCGTCATCGATGACATCAATGCGCAGCAGAAGGTGCGCGTGCCCCGGCAGGAACTGAAACGGCTGCTCGACAAGACCCATTTCTCCATGGCGCAGCAGGACGTTCGTTACTATCTCAACGGCATGCTGCTGGAGATCGACGGCAAGGCGCTGCGAGCCGTGGCGACGGATGGTCACCGCCTGGCTGTGAGCGAGACCGAGTTGCCGGCCAAGGCTGGGCCCGCACAGCAGGTCATCGTGCCGCGCAAGGGCGTGCTGGAACTGCAGCGCATCCTGGAAGGAGACGGGGATGTGGAGGTGGCGATCGGCACCAATCATGTTCGTGCTCAGATTGGCGAAATTCGCTTCACTTCGAAGCTCATTGACGGCAAATTCCCGGAATATGGGCGCGTCATCCCGCCGGCGCCCGCCCATGCGGTCAAGGCCGACCGGGATGTGCTGCGCCAGGCCCTGCAGCGCACGGCCATTCTTTCGAACGAAAAGTACCGGGGTATCCGCATTACCCTGCGCTCCAATGTCGTGACCGTCCAGGCGCACAACCCGGAGCAGGAAGAGGCTGAGGAGGAGATCGAGGTCACCTACGCGGGCGCGGATCTCGAGGTCGGGTTCAACGTGAACTACCTGCTCGATGCCCTGGCGGCCATCGACGGGGCCGAGGTCGAGGTGGGCATGACCGACAGCAACAGCAGTTGCCTGATCCGCTCCCCCGGCAGCTCCGTCACGCGTTACGTCGTCATGCCGATGAGGCTCTAGGCTCATCCTCCACCGATGACGCTGCGCAGCCTGCAGGTGACGGATTTTCGTTGCTTGCAGCGGGTCGAGCTGCAGCCGGATCCGGATTTCACCTTCATCTGGGGTGCCAACGCCTCGGGCAAGACCAGCTTGCTCGAGGCGATCTACTTTCTGGGGCGCGGTCGTTCCTTTCGTACGCGGCTTCTGAACCACTTGCCTAGGCGCGGGACCTCCCGGTTCGTGCTGTTCGGGGAAGCGGAGCGGGAGGGGCGGGATATCCCGCTGGGCATCGAAGGCGGCGAGGACGGTTTGCGAGCCCGGATCGAGGGACGCAACGCGGCCAGTCTGGCCGAGCTGACCTTGGCGTTACCCACGCAGATCATCGACCCCGAGGTACACAAGCTCATCGAAGAGGGCCCAGGTCGTCGTCGGCGCTTTCTGGATTGGGGAGTGTTCCACGTGGAACCTTCCTTTGTTGGTCACTGGCAGCGCTATCAGCAGGCGTTGCGGCAGCGTAATGCAGCCCTGAGGCAGCGCCAGCCAAGATCCGTGGTGAGCGTGTGGGATCCTGAGCTGGTGCATCACGGCGAGGCAATGGCGGTGGCGCGGGGCCGCTATGTCGAGCAACTGATTCCTCACGCAAGCCGCCTGGGGCGTAACCTCCTGGAACGGGAGATCACGCTCAACCTGCGTCCCGGGTGGAGCGGTGATTCCCTGCAGGAGGCACTGCATCGAAGCTGGGACGCGGATCGAGAACGTGGCTCCACCGGTGTGGGCCCGCAACGGGCTGAATTGAAAGTATTGATCGATGGAGTGCTCGCGCGGGATGACGTGTCGAGAGGCCAGCAGAAGCTTCTGGCCTCTGCGCTGCTGCTCGCACAGCTCCGGCTGTTCGGAGCAGAATCCTCGGCAAAGCCCCTGCTGCTGCTGGACGATCCGGCGGCTGAGCTGGATGAACATCGCCTCGCACGCTTGATTGAAGAGGTCAGGGGCCCCGAAGTACAGCTGATCGTCACGTCGCTGAGCGAGTCCGTCGAGGTGCTGGGTAGGCCAGGGCTGAAACTGCGGATTGAGCAGGGGGCGCTGGTCGGGCCTTAGGCATGCCGTCTATGTTCCACGTGGAACATACGAGGTCGAAGCCAAGGACGGCAGGGGATGTGCGCTGACCAGAGCTCACGCTGACGTTTCCGCGGAAACGTCGCATCCGATGCGCGCCAACAGGACGCCAGTGCTCACGATCTCCTGCAAATGCACCACTATCTTTCACATACCTCCAAACCCCGATCCTGCGCATTCAGGACAGTTCGGTCGACGTCGATAACTATTTGTATTTATTGACGATTTTGCGCGATTTTCACTCGGCAAATCACGCTTTGCATGCTACAATGCGACTCCTTCCCATCGAAGCGCCTTCATGACCGATCAAGAAGTCTACGATTCCAGTAAAATCAAGGTGTTGAAAGGTCTGGACGCGGTGCGCAAGCGCCCGGGCATGTACATTGGCGACACGGACGATGGGTCCGGCCTCCACCACATGGTTTTCGAGGTCGTGGACAACGCCATCGACGAGGCGCTCGCCGGTCACTGCGACTGCGTCATCGTTCGCATCCACGCCGACGAATCCGTCACCGTCTCGGACAACGGTCGCGGGATCCCGGTCGATATCCACCAGGAAGAGGGCAGGTCCGCCGCCGAGGTCATCATGACCGTGCTGCATGCGGGCGGTAAGTTCGATGACAGTTCTTACAAGGTCTCCGGTGGCCTGCACGGCGTCGGCGTCTCGGTCGTCAACGCGCTCTCCGACTACCTCGAGCTGCTGATCCATCGTGACGGCCGGCTGCATCGTCAGGAGTATCGGCTCGGCGAACCGCAGGCACCCCTGGCCGCCATCGGCAACACGCAGCAGCGCGGCACCACCATCCGCTTCAAGCCCAGCGCGCAGATCTTCACCAATATCTCCTTCGTCTACGACACGCTGGCCAAGCGCCTGCGCGAACTCTCGTTCCTGAATTCCGGCGTGCGCATCGAGCTCATCGATGAGCGCGAGGACAAGTCCGAGGTGTTCCAGCACGAAGGAGGCCTGCGCGCCTTCGTGCAGCACCTGAATCGCAGCAAGACGCCCATCCACGACTCGGTGCTGTGGTTCCAGACCAAGGAAGATCTCATCCAGGTCGAAGTCGCGATGCAGTGGAACGACTCCTACCAGGAGAGCATGTTCTGCTACACCAACAACATTCCGCAGAAGGATGGCGGCACGCACCTGGCCGGCTATCGCGCCGCGCTCACGCGCACACTGAACAACTACATCGAAAAGGAGATGGCGGCGAAGAAGGAGAAGGTGCCGACCACCGGCGATGATTCGCGCGAGGGACTCACCGCCATCCTCAGCGTGAAGCTCCCCGATCCGAAGTTTTCCTCGCAGACCAAGGACAAGCTCGTCTCCTCGGAAGTGAAGGGCGTGGTCGAGTCAGCGGTGGCGCAGCGGCTGGAGGAGTTCCTGCTCGAGCACCCGGCCGAAGCCAAGTCCATCGTCAACAAGATCCTCGAGGCCGCGCGTGCGCGCGAGGCTGCGCGCAAGGCGCGCGAGATGACCCGCCGCAAGGGCGCACTCGATATCGCGGGGCTCCCCGGCAAGCTCGCCGACTGCCAGGAAAAGGATCCCGCGCTCTCCGAGATCTTCCTCGTCGAGGGCGATTCGGCCGGCGGCTCCGCCAAGCAGGGCCGCGACCGGCGCACGCAGGCCATCCTGCCGCTCAAGGGCAAGATCCTGAACGTCGAGAAGGCACGCTTCGACAAGATGCTCGGCTCCGCCGAGGTCGGCACGCTGATCACCGCGCTGGGCTGTGGCATCGGCCGCGATGATTTCGATGTGGAGAAGTTGAGGTATCACCGCATCGTGATCATGAGCGTTGATGGCGATGATCACGTATTCGTGCGGACCAATGCCCGTGGCATCCGCATGGTACGCATCGGAGACTTCATCGACGGCGTGCTCGATGCCGCTGAACCCCACGGCAAGCTGGAAAAGCTGACCCGCCCGGGCCTGGGCGATGTTCTGTGCTTCGGTCTCGAGAACAACGAGGTCAGGCTTCGGCCGATCAAGAGCGTGATCCGGCATCCGCTCGAAGAAAAGCTGTTCAAGGTACGCACCAGCTACGGCCGCAGCGTGAGGGTAACCTCCAGCCACAGCGTATTCGTTCACGATGGCACTTCCATTCGCCTGAAGCGTGGTGCCGATCTGCGGGTCGGCGATCGTCTGGTCGCTCCCAGGAAAATCCGGCTGCCCGCTGGAGCGCCGGCGCGCCTGGACCTGCTCCGTCTGCTCCATGCAGTTCCCTCCGCCGCGCAGCAGATCTGCGTGCGCGGACCTGCAGTGGAAGCCTTCATTCGGGCGCAGGTCGTCGATCAGTATCGTGATGACGAGCAGCTCACTGCACCACGAGTGGACCTTCCGAAGGAACTGCGCTCCGAACTGGCGAACAAGCGACGCTCGACGGGCATCGCGAACCGCGATCTATGTGCGGTCGTGGGCATCCGCCAACCGTGCACCTTCTACGCCTGGGAAAGTGGAACGAGCCGACCGACCTTGAATCACCTCGAGGCATATGTCAGTGCCATTGGTGCAGATCTCGGGCAAACCCTGCAGCGAGCGCAGGTGGTGTCCAGCCGGCTGGAGCGAGTCTGGGAAACGCAGTATCGCGGCTCCGGGTCCAACATCGTGCGCGATCACCTCCCGCTGTCCTCGCTTAACGTAAAGGACCTGGACTGGTTCGATTCCCGCGATGACTTCACCCTGACTCCGCGGCACTACGCGGCAAAGCCCATCTCGCGCTTCCTGCCGGTCGATGAAGACCTCATGACGCTGCTGGGGTTCTACCTTGCCGAAGGCTCGTGCTCCCAACGTGGCGGAATACGCCTGGCCATCGGCCGAAGCAATCAACGGCTGGTCGGCGAGATCATCGAGCGTTTCTCGCGGTTGTTCGGTCTGCCTGCAATCGGCTACACCGCGCAGGAGAACTGTGGTGATCTGAAGCTCGTGAACCGCGTGGCTGCGCTCGCGTGGCAGCATGTGTTCGGATTCGCCGATGCGGACTCCCTGACCAAGCGCATTCCGGATCTCGTGTTCAACGTACGCGATGAACTGCGGCTTGCGTTCCTGAGAGGGTATTTGCTGGGCGATGGTACGGTCGCGCCAACCAAGATCGCGTTTTCCACCTCCTCGTACGATCTCGCCAGTGGCCTGGTCTACTGCCTGAGCTCATTGGGTGTCGTGGCCGGATTGTCCGAACGTGAACCCGACGGGGTGGCGCGTGATATTCGCGGCCGACCGTGCATCACCAAGCACCTGCACTGGACCATCAACGTGTCCGCAAGGGCAGACCTGCGGAAGCTCGAATCGGTCTGGCGGGATCATCCCGGCTCGGCTGCCCTGTACCGCACGTTGTCCGGTGAAGGGAAAGAGATCAACCGCGCCTTCGAGCCCATCAGCGGTGACCTGATGGCCTTGCCGGTGAAGAGCATCGACGAGGTCGACACGAGCCGTGGCTATGTGTACGACTTCTCCGTCGAGGGCGATGAGAACTTCATCGCCGGCATGGGCGGCATCTGTGCGCACAATACGGATGCCGACGTGGACGGCTCGCACATCCGAACCTTGCTGCTGACCTTCTTCTACCGCCAGATGCCCGTGCTCATCGAGCGCGGCCACGTGTACATCGCGCAACCGCCTTTGTACAAGGTGAAGAAGGGCAAGCAGGAGCAGTACGTCAAGGACGATGCCGAGCTCAACGCCGCATTGCTGAACACAGCCATCGAGGATGCCGCCTTCCATGTGAACGGCAGCGCACCGCCGCTGTCGGGCCAGGCGCTCGAGGATCTCGCCCGAAAGTACGTCGAGATCGGCGGCATCGTGCGCCGCTGGGCGCGCCGCTATGACGAGCGTTTCCTCGACCAGCTCCTGTACCTGCCGCGCGTGACGCTGGAGGCCTTCGATCGCATCGACTGGCTGCGCGACTGGTGCCGCGGTCTCGAGGCGCGCCTCAATGCGCTGGATGACGTGTCGCGCAAATATCGCGCCGAGGTGCAGGGCATCGCCAATGGCGCGCATCGCATCAATCTCATCCGTCTCGAGCACGGCGTGTCGGTGGAGAAGCACCTGCCGCGCGAGTTCTTCGAGTCCGCCGAGTATCGCCGCATCGCCGATTTCGGAGAGACGCTGAACGACCTGATGGGGCCGGGTGCGTACGTGCAGAAGGGCGATGGCCGCCGCGATGTCACCAGCTTCAAGCAGGCCATCGACTGGCTGTTCGACCTGGCGAAGAAGGGCCAGAGCATCCAGCGCTACAAGGGACTGGGCGAGATGAACGCCGAGCAGCTCTGGGACACCACCATCAATCCCGAGACGCGGCGCCTCATGCAGGTGCGCATCGAGGATGCGGTGGCCGCGGATGACATCTTCACCACGCTCATGGGCGATGCCGTGGAGCCGCGCCGCGAGTTCATCGAGAAGAACGCGCTGCAGGTCTCCAACCTCGACGTCTGAGCGGCGGCATTGGCCGATCAACGCAGGCTCCTGAGCATGAACGGTGCGGTGCCGGCTTGCATCTGGGTGGACGCGGACGCCTGCCCGACCGTCATCAAGGAAATCCTGTACCGCGCCGCCGAGCGCAGCGGCTTGACGGTGACGCTCGTCGCCAATCAGCCGCTGGAATGTTCCGCGTATCCTCAGCCCCAGGACGCTGCGGGTTTCGGCCGGCTTCCGACGTGGCGGACAACGATCTCGGCGCGCGAAGGCGGGGACCCGATCACCGCCGGCGGCCCGAGCGGCCGCGGAGGCCATCGCCAAGGGTGCCGTCGCCCTCAACCCGCGCGGCGAACTGTATTCCGCGGATTCCATCCGCGGCATCCTCAACATGCGTGACTTCATGGACACGATGCGTGCCAGCGGTCACATGGGCGGCGGACCTCCACCATTGTCGCAGGCGGACCGCAAGGCCTTCGCAGGTCATCTGGACACCTGGCTCGCGCGGGCGAGCCGGCGCACTACTTGAGCAGCTCATGCCCCTCGGGCAGTTGATGCGCGTACCAGGTCGCGAGCCGGTGCCGGATGGTCTTCTCGCTGACCTGCTCCTCGGGCATGGGCGCGATCACCTTGTCGTGCACCAGCAGCCGATACACGTACAGCGCCTTTTCGCTGGCCGAATCCGTGGGCTCGAATATCGCCGCCTTGCGCTTCTCGACATATTGCACGCCGGCGAGCAGCGCCGCCTTGAACAACTCGGCCTCGTGCTTGAGCTTCTTCATGTGGCCCGCCTCAGGGTCGATGATCGCTGATTTCCGTCACTGTACGCCCTCTACGCACCGGGAACCGGATCAAGCTGCGCTTCGACGTGACGGCTGCGCAGCCGCTGTACCGTCGTATCGATCCAGTTCTGCACCAGCTCATTCGTTGCGCGCGCATCGCCGGGCACCGGGTCGATGGCAGGCCCGAACACCACGCGGATCACGCCGGGCTTCTTCAAGAGCCCCCGCCGCGGCCAGTAATCCCCGGCATCGTGCGCCACCGGCACGATCTTCGAGTTCGTGGCCACCGCCAGCATCGCGCCGCTCATCCCGAACTTGCGCGATTCTCCGGGCGCGGTGCGCGTGCCTTCGGGAAAGATGTGCACCCACAGCCCCTCGGCGAGACGGGCCTTGCCCTGGTCGATCACCTGGTTGATGGCGGAACGGCCGGCACTGCGGTTGATGGCGATGGGCCGCAGCGCGGCGAGTCCCCAGCCCACGAAGGGCAGCCACATCAGCTCGCGCTTGAGCACCCAGGCGGCCGGCGGCAACAGCACCATCATCGAGATGGTCTCCCAGCTCGAGGAATGCTTCCACATGCTCACGTGGTTGCCCGGCGGGATGTTTTCCAGCCCTTGAGCCTCGTAGCGCAGTCCGCAGGTCAGCGCCAGCACGCGCAGCGCGCCCTTCGCATAGAAGCGCGTAACCTTGTGCCGGTGGCGGTAGGGAAACAGGCCGGAGATCGCCACCGGGATGCCGCAGAACGGCGTCCAGACGAACAGGAAGAAGGTGAACAGGAAGGAGCGCACCCACTGCATGGCGCGCTCAGCCGGGCAGGCGCCCGAGGTCAGCCACGCCACCGATGAGCGTGCTCAACTCCTTGAGCAGCTCCAGCCGGTTGTTGCGCAGCGCGGCGTTCTCGTCCATCACCATGACCGAATCGAAGAACGCATCGACGCTGCCGCGCAGCGTCGTCAGGGTGGTGAGCGCCTCGCGATAGCGCTTGCCGGCGATGGCCTCGAGCACCGGGCCGCGCACGCGTTCGATGGCCGCATGCAGCGCGCGCTCCGCCTCTTCGGTGAACAGCGACGTTTCGGCCCGCACGCCGTCCGGTACCTCGGCCTTGCGCAGGAGGTTGCCGATGCGCTTGTTGGCGGCCGCGAGGTTGGGCGCATCCGGGAGCTTGAGGAAATCGCGCAGCGCCGACAGGCGCGCATCGATGTCCACGGGCGAGCGTGAGTCGGCGGCGAGCACCGCATCGAGCATCTCGCCGGTGATGGAAGGGTCCCGCTCCGCGTACAGGCCGCGCAGCCGGTCCATGAGGAAGGCATGGGCTTCGCGCGCGGCCGCCTCGCGCTGCACCGGCTGGCGGGCCGCCGCCGTGGCGAGCAGCCGGGTGAGGTCGATGTCGAGGCCGGCATCGAGCAGGATGCGCAGGATGCCCAGCGCCGCCCGGCGCAGGCCGAACGGGTCCTTGGCGCCGGTGGGCTTCTGGTCGATGGCGAAGATGCCGGTGAGCGTGTCGATGCGGTCCGCCAGCGCCAGTGCCCGGCCCGCACGGCTCCCGGGCAGGCGATCGGCGGCGAAACGCGGCCAGTATTGTTCCTCCAGCGCGTGCGCCACCTCGGAGGGCAGCCCTTCCGCCTGTGCGTAGTAGCGGCCCATCGTCCCCTGCAATTCGGGGAACTCGTTCACCATCGCGCTCAACAGGTCCGCCTTGCACAGCCGCGCGGCTTCCACCGCGGCCTCGCCGGCATCCAGCGCCGAGGCCAGCTCGCGGGTCAGCTCGACCACGCGCTGCGTCTTCTGTGCGTAGCTTCCGAGGCGTGTCTGGAAGGTGACGCGCTCGAGCTGCGTCGCCCGCTCGGCGAGGGAGTGCCGCCGATCCTGCTCCCAGAAGAAGGCCGCATCGGACAGGCGTGGGCGCACCACGCGCTCGTTGCCCACGCGTACCTGCTCGGGGTCGCGGCTCTTGATGTTGCTCACCGTGATGAAGTGCTGGGTCAGCTGGCCATCGCGGGTCTGCACCGGGAAGTAGCGCTGGTGATGCTGCACGGTGGAGATCACCACCTCGCGCGGCAGGGCGAGGAACCGCTCCTCGAAGCGCCCGGCGATGGGCACCGGCCACTCCACCAGCGCGGTCACCTCGGCCAGGAGTTCCTCGTCGATGAGCGCCACGTAGGGCGCGGGCGCGGAGAGCTGGCTGGTCGGTGCATCCAGCATCGACAGGCCAGCGGCGAGCCGCGTCACGCGCGTGCGGATGAGCTCGCGGCGCCGGTCCGCATCGGCGATCACCTTCGCCTTTTCCAGCGCGGTCTCGTAGTCCAGGACGGGCGAGGGTGATCGGCCTTGGTGCGTGGAAGCGGTGACCGTAGGTGATGCGGTCGGCCGACAGTCCCAGCACCTGTGCCGGCACCACCGACTCGCCGTACAGCATCACCACCCAGTGCACGGGCCGCACGAACTCGGCCGTGTTCGCGCCCCAGCGCATGCGCTTCGGGATGGCAGGGCCGCGAGGGCCGCCGTCACGAAGCCCGGCAGCAGGCTCATGGTCTCGGCGCCGCGCTCCGTGCCGCTGTACCGGAGCCACGCGCCCTTGTCGGTCTTCCAGCGCCTCGAGTGCGTCCACCGCGACGCCGCAGCCGCGCGCGAAGGCGATCGCGGCCTGGGTCGGTGCGCCGGCAGCATCGAACGCCGCGCTCAGCGGCGGTCCGCGCCGCTCGACGGTTCGATCGGGCTGCCGGTCGGCAAGATCCGCCACCCGCACAGCCAGCCGCCGCGGCGTGGCGAAGCGCCGCACCTCGCCATGCGGGATGCCGGCCTCGTCAATGCTCTTCACCAGATGCTGGCACAGCGCCTCGCTCAGGGTTTCCAGCGCCTTGGGCGGCATCTCCTCGACGCCGAGCTCGAACAGGAAATCGCTGCCGGCCATCATGCCACCCGTGCGCCGGCGTTCTTGAGCAGCGGGAAGCCGAGCTTCTCGCGGCTGTCACGGAAGGCCTCCGCCACACCGCGCGCGAGGGTTCGCACGCGCAGGATGAAGCGTTGTCGCTCGGTCACCGAGATGGCGCGCCGCGCATCGAGCAGGTTGAAGGTGTGCGAGGCCTTGAGCATCTTCTCGTAGGCGGGCAGAACCAGCTTCTCGCCCAGCAGGCGCTGGCAGTCGCTCTCCCAGAAGTCGAACTGCGTGAACAGCGAGGGCACATCGGCCTTCTCGAAATTGAACGTCGACTGCTCCACCTCGTTCTGGTGGTAGACATCACCGTAGCTGGTGCGGCCGAAGGGGCCTTCGCTCCAGGTGATGTCGTAGATGCTCTCGGTGCCCTGCAGGTACATGGCCAGCCGCTCCAGGCCATAGGTGAGCTCGCCCATCACCGGCTGGCAGTCGAGCCCGCCGACCTGCTGGAAATAGGTGAACTGCGAGATCTCCATGCCGTTGAGCCACACCTCCCAACCCAGTCCCCAGGCGCCCAGCGTGGGGGACTCCCAGTTGTCCTCGACGAAGCGGATGTCGTGCACCAGCGGATCGAGGCCCAGGCGTCGCAGCGAGCCGATGTACAGCTCCATGAAATTCTCGGGCGAGGGCTTGATGGCCACCTGGTACTGGAAGTAGTGCTGCAGCCGGAACGGATTGTCGCCATAGCGGCCGTCGGTGGGGCGGCGCGAGCCCTGCACATAGGCCGCGCTCCAGGGTTCGGGCCCCACGGCACGCAGGAAGGTCGCCGGGTGGAAGGTGCCGGCCCCCATCTCCTGGTCATAGGGTTGCATGATCACGCAGCCCTGTTCGGACCAGTAGGTCTGCAGCTCGAAGATCAGCGCCTGGAAAGTGGCGGGCTTCTTTTTCGGCATGTCGATGGCGGATAAAAGCAGCGAGTATAGCCAGTGTCCCGAATCAGGGGTTCCTGACTGATTTGGCCGCCAGGAATGTTCTGTCCTCCCCGCGGGATGCACCAATCGAGGTCAACGCACCGTTCGAGTGCGTGATGCTTGCCGACATGCACCATTCTGGAGCAAACTGCTGACGGTGGAAGACGTAAGTACTTGATCCTGTACGAGGCGGCGCATGGCACGCCCCATGCAAATGCATGGATTCCGGCATTGACCGGCCCTGATATGCACCCAGGCTCTGTGGAGAAAGAATATGACTGCCGCTGATGTTCTGAAACTGATCCAGGAAAAGGAAGCTAAGTTCGTCGATCTTCGGTTTACCGACACG
>JAXMGQ010000049.1:0-40032 GCA_046347195.1 Steroidobacteraceae bacterium | reverse complement strand
CTGCACCGGCACCAGGGCCGACAGCACGCACAGCGCGACGGCTGCCGCCTGCAGCAACCACAGCAGGCTCCGGGCGAACGGCGTGCGCACGAGGAAGATCAGCGGCGCCGCCGCAGCCCAGTACAGCGGCTCGACGATGAACACGGAATCACCGTATCGCCAGGCATCGTCCCAGGGCCAGAACGGATGAACGCCCGCGAACAGCAACAGCGCCAGCACGGCGCCACCCGCGACGGTGTGGGTGTATCCCCGGTGATCGAGCAGGTACGCGAGCTTGTCGCCGCCGCCACCGCGCAGCGTGAGCAGCAGATCCGTGTCCGGCAGGTTGCCGCCGATCACGCCGATGAGGCCGTAGAGCACGCGCCGCGAGGAGGCCGCGTCCGTGACCTGCGTCGCGGAAGCGATCGACACCGATGCGCGCCGCTCATGGATCTGCGCGGCGGCGTGTCCCGCGATGAGACCGATAATCGAATGCGTGAGATTGTCCAAGTGAATTCCGCAGCACGCTGCGCCCTGTACGGATACCGGCACCAAAACGCGAATACTAATATGTGAGTGACAAAAACAACCTCAGTGAAGGTCCATGATGAACACCAAGACCAAGATCCTCACCGCGGTGGCCGCAACCGCTGCAGCTTTCTCCGCCACGCTCGCCCACGCCGACGAGGGCCAGTGGGAAGCGCGCGTGCGCGCCGTGTACCTGAGCCCCGCGAACAAGTCCGATGCGATCGGCGCGCTCGCCGTGCCGAAGGATGCCATCCACATCAATTCGAAGACGATCCCCGAGGTCGACTTCGAGTACTTCTTCACGCCGAACTGGTCCAGTGAACTCGTCCTGACCTATCCGCAGTCGCAGACCGTGACCGTGCGTCAGAGCGCGCTCGGCGGTCCGACCGACATCGGCACGTTCAAGCACCTGCCGCCCACGCTCACCTTGAAGTACAACTTCATTCCGGACGGACAGTTCCGGCCCTACGTGG
Source organism: Steroidobacteraceae bacterium (assembly GCA_046347195.1). Classification (GTDB taxonomy): domain Bacteria; phylum Pseudomonadota; class Gammaproteobacteria; order Steroidobacterales; family Steroidobacteraceae; genus TMP-86. The sequence goes on along the minus strand of JAXMGQ010000049.1, from coordinate 39,052 downwards.
GTCTCGGCGTGAACATCACGCTCTTGTCGAAGATCGACCTCGCCGTTCCGACCAGCCCGCCGCTGGTGCTCGACCTCAAGAAGGTCAGCATCGGTCCCGCGGTGCAGGCCGGGTTCGACGTGAAGGTGGCCGATCACTGGTTCGTCAACGCCGACATCAAGTGGGCGATGCTGCGCACCGATGTGAAGCTCAATGGAACCAAGCTCGCCAAGGTGAAGGTCGATCCGGTGCTGTTCGGCATCGGCGTCGGGTATCGCTTCTAACCGCAGCGCCGTCGGCCCGGCCCGGGCAGTTGCTGTACGGGTCGGGCGCCGGTCATTCAGTGGGCCAGCGATGTGTATTCCACATCGCCGAAAGAATCCGTCGGGAACGCGTAGAACAGCTTCAGGCGCACGTTCCCGGTGTTGCGGATGCCATGCGGCAGGCCGGCCGGAATCCACAACGTGGCCCCCGCCCTCACCGGCACCGTCCTCTCGCCCAGCCGGACGACGCCCTCTCCCTCCAGGAAGTAATACATCTCGAGCAGGGGGTGATGATGGAACCCGAGCTCTCCGCCCGGCGCTATCTCGCAGGTGCCGGCCGTGACCCCGGCGGTGGGCGTGCGATCCGCGCTGAGCAGGGTGCGCCAGGTCACGCCGGGATCCTCTCCGGCCTCGCCGCGTTCCACGGCCACCTCCTGCTCCTGCACGATGAAGGCCGACTGATCATTCGCGTGTTGCCGCATCAAACGCCACCCTCCGGTTCCCGCGTTCGCTCAGGTTCGCGCGGTTCCTGCGATGCTAACCCGGCCGCCACAGCGGTGTCCCCGGGCGTGTCCTTCTGGTGGGGTGCCCAGCCGTAGATCTCCGGCGAGGAATGCGGATAGGCCCGGAACTCCTCCGGCGTGGGCACGATGGGATCCTTCGGCCGCCGCACCAGCCGCCACAACCCGAACAGGGTGAAGGGCACCGTCAGGCACATGACATAGGCCTCTATTGAAATCTGAGTGGGTAACCGGAGCTTTCTTCGGGGTAGATCTTGATCTTTGCTCTTCGATCTACTTTCATCGGCAAAGGCGAAGCGCGGTCTGGCGCCGCAGGCAGCAGAAGTCCGTGGCTGGTTGGGGCGCAGGCTCCTGAAGATCGAAGTGGAAGGGTCGAGATGGTCACCGAGAAGATATTCGAGTCTGCCCTGGGCATCAGCTCCCCTGGTTCATCGCCGGGATGAGCTTCGAGCCGAGCCAGAAGAAGCTGAACATTTGCGTGGATTTCGAGGTTGGCAGCCGCTTTGGGGTCGCTGGCGCGGACAGGCAGCACCCGGTGCACGACACCGTGACCAAGACCTACCGGCACCTGAACTTCTTCCAGCACGAATGCGAGGCTTTCGGTGCGGGTACCGCGAGTGAAGCTGCCCGACGGGAAGGTTGTTCAGGTGAGCCCGCCGTGGGCGGGCAAGCTGTCGAGCTTCTCGCTGCTCTTTGAGGCCTTCGTGCTGCTGTTGAGCCGGGAGATGTCCTTCACGGGTGTCGCGCGCATCACCGGGGAGTCAGTTCATCGGATCATGGCCGTGTGCCATCGCTACGTCGATGCGGCGGTTGGTGCGGCCGATCTCCGTGAGGTGCGGCGCCTGGCGATCGATGAGACCTCGCGCGCCAAGGGACACGACTACGTGACGCTCTTTGCCGATGCCGACCCGGACCCCGAGCGGCGCCGAGTGCTGTTCGTGGCCGAGGGCCGCGAAGCCGGACCGTGCAGGCCTTCGCCGCGAACCTGCGCGCCCATGCTGGCAAGCCCACCCAGATTGCCGCCATCAGCATCGACATGTCCCCGGCGTTCATCAAAGGCGTCGAGGCAAACTTTCCCAACGCACAGATCACCTTCGACAAGTTCCACGTGATCGCTCACGCCTCGGCCGCGATCGACGCCATGCGCCGCGCCGAGCAGAAGCTCGACCCGAGCCTCAAGGGGTTGCGTTGGACGCTGCTGAAGGACCGCAGTCGGTTGGGGCGGCCGCAGCGCGCCGACTCGATGCCCTGCTGGCGAACATGACCAGCAGCCGCACCGCCTGCCTGGCAGTACCGCGAGCAGCTGCGCGGGATCATGGCGCGCAAGCAGCCCAACATCGTGCGCGCGCTGCTCAAGCAGTGGTGTACGAACGTGATGCGCTCGAAGGTCGAGCCGATGAAGGCAGTGGCCGTCATGATCCGCAAGCACTTCGAGGGGTCCTCGCCTGGGTCGAAACACGGCAAACGAACGGCTTCTTGGAAGCCATCAACGGCCTGTTCCAGGCCGCCAAACGCAAGGCGCGCGGGTATGGGACCTTCCGCACCATCCGCATGGTGATCTTCCTTGTCGCTGGCAAGCTCGACTTCTCCAAGCTCAATCCCTACGTCGCGTAACCCACTCGAAATTCAACAGAGCCTGACATAGACGAAGAAGGCGCCGGGCCTCAGGAGCTGGATGACGTAGGTGCCGGCGGTGGGTCCGATGGCCGCGCCGGCGGCCCAGACGAACAGGAGCGTGGAGGACAGCGCCACGAAATCGTTGGAATCAGCGCGATCGTTCGCGTGCGCGACGCCCACTGCGTACAGGCTCTCCGCGAGCCCGCCGAAGACGGCGAACAGGATCGCCATGAGCACGAAGGGCATGGCGGCACTCGCGCTGGCGAGGCCGAAGGCGACGATGGCGATGCCGCTGCCCAGTCCGATCAGCGCATAGAGCCGGTCGCTCTTGTCGGAGACGTAGCCGATGGGCCACTGCAGGGCGATGCCTCCGAGCGACACGCAGGCCATCAACAGCACGATGCGTCCCTGGTCGAGCCCGATGCGCGCGCCGAACAGCGGCCCCACCGTGGTGAAGGCGGTGAGCACCAGTCCGTTCATCAGGCAGGCCAGCACGCTCGTCGGCGAGGTCCGGAACGCCTTGCCGATCTGCAGATCGACGCGATGCGGCAGCGTCGGTGCACGCACGTCGATGGCGACCATCGGCACCAGCGCAAGCGTCGTTGCGATGCCGGCGAGGATCAGCATCTCGGGGCCGAGCACGTCGAGATTGTGCCCGAAGAGCTGGCCGGCGCCGAAGAACACGGCATAGGTGAGCACATAGATGGTGAGCACCCGGCCGCGCTGTTCGTTCGGCGCGAGCGCATTCAGCCAGCTCTCCACCACGATGGCGAGCCCCGCGGCGTTCATGCCGATGAGGAAGCGCAGCAGCACCAGCGCGGCCACGCTGTCGGCGAAATGCAGGCCCAGGATGGCCACGGCCTTCACGCCGGCGAAACTCGCATAGGCGCGTTCCAGCCCCACCGGCGCGATCAGCTTGTGCGCGTACAGGCAGGCGGTGAGGAAGCCCAGTGCCTCGGCGGTCGCGATCAGGCCGATCACGCCATCGCTCATGCCCTGGGCGGAGAAGCGCAGCGGCAGGAGCGAGCCGAGGATGCCCGCCCCGAACATGATGAAGGCCGTGCTCAGCAAGGGCAGCGAGACACGCCAGGGCAGTGCCGGCGGCGCCCGGCGCATGACCGCCGCAGCCACTGGGGAGGACGGTGGATTCGCGGCGCCGTCCGGCGCGCTCACCCCGAAGCCTGCGCATGCACGGCGCGCAGGGCGGTGATGAAGGCATCGACCTCGGGCTCGCGGCCGATGGTGATCCGGCACCAACTGTCGAACGGCGCGAAGCGCCGCCCCACGCGGATGTTCCGCGCCAGCATCTTCGCCTGGAAATCGGCGACGGGCATGCCGGTGTCGAAGAACACGAAATTGCCCTGCGACGTCGCATACTCGAGGCGCAGCGCGTCCAGTTCGCGGCAGATGCGCTGCCGGCTGGCGATGATGCGCCGGCGGGTATCGGCGATGAAGGCCGTGTCGGCCAGGCTCGCCCTGGCCGCGCGCATCGCGAAGATGCTCGGCGTCCCCATGCGCACCGCGACGATGTCGGCGATGATGTCCGGGCGCGCGATGCCATAGCCACAGCGCACGCCCGCCATGCCGTGGATCTTCGAGAACGTTCGCAGCACCACCAGTCGGCGGTTGCTGCCGACCAGATCGGCGACGCTGCCCACCGCCGGATCATCGACGAAGTCCATGTAGGCCTCATCGACGATGCAGGTGACCTCGGGCGGCAGCGAGACGATGAACTCCCGCAGGGCCGCGCGCGGCTCGGCCACCGCCGTCGGGTTGTTCGGGTTGCAGATGTACACCGCGCGCGTTTCCGCGCCCACCGCGGCGCGCATCGCCGCCAGGTCGTGATGCTTGGTCGCATCCAGCGGCACGAAACGCACCTTGCCGCCGGCGCGGGTGAGGTAGTCCGGCAGTTCCAGGAAGGTGGGTTCCGGCGCGACGAGTTCCCCGCCCTTGCGGGCGATCAGGGCGCCCAGGGCGCAGAGGATCTCCGCCGACCCCGTGCCCAGCGCAATGTGCGCGGCGCTCGTGCCTTCCTTCTTCGCGATCGCGGCCACCAGCTCGTCGATCTCCTCCCAGGGATAGCGGCAGGCGATGGGCACGGTTGCCTGCAGCACCGCGCGCGCCGCCGGCGAGGGGCCATAGGGATTTTCGTTCCAGCACAGGATGATCGGCTCCGGCCGCGCGTCGGTGGCCGGGTGGATCTCGGCACTGACGGCGGGTTCGGTGGCGGCGAGGGATGGCCGTGCAAGCACCAGGGCTGAGGCGGACAACAGGGTACGTCGGCTGATGGTCATGGCTCTGCCCACCTCACATCGTTCGAACCTCACGCCGCGCACGGCAGCGTCGCGGGAAATCAGGCGGCCGCGCTCCGGCACTGCTTCGCGCAGTGGGCGCAGGCTTCGTTCAATTTCGTTCAATTATGAGCCGCCGCCGCGGGAGGCACAACGGCACCGGGCGCGAGCAGTTCGAACGCAGATCCCGGACCCTGCGTCGAGGAGAGTCCCACCCACACATCGAACCAGCCGGGCTCCGCGCGCCGCTCGAGGTCCGCGCCCACGAAGGCCACGTCAGCCCGGGTCAGCTCGAACTCGACATCGGAGGATGCGCCGGCGGCCACCTTCACCTGCCGGAAGCCCTTCAGTTCACGTACCGGTCGCGTGAGGCTCGCCACCCGGTCGTGGATGTAGAGCTGTGGCAGCGCCACCGCATCGCGCTGGCCGGCGTTCACCACCCGCGCGTGCACGACGAGCCGTCCATCCCAGGGCAGCTGCGCCGAATCCAGTCGCAGCGAGTCGATGCGCAGTGGACTGTAGGTGAGCCCATGGCCGAAGGGATACAGGGCGAGGTTGCCCGTGGTCCGGTAACGCGCCGTGAAGGCGACATCGCCTCGCTCCGGTGATGGACGCCCGGTGCTCTTGTGATCGTAGTAGAAGGGTTCCTGGCCGGACTCCACCGGGAAGCTCACCGGCAGATGGCCGCTGGGCGCGACCTTTCCGAACAGGATGTCCGCGATCGCATGGCCCGCCTGCGAACCGAGGAACCACGTGACGAGGATGGCCGGCGCATCGCGGACCGCGCCGTTCAGTGCCAGCGCGCGGCCATTGCGCAGCAGCACCACCAGCGGCTTGCCCGTGCGTGCCACCGCCTGCGCAAGGGCCAGTTGAGGCGCGGGGATGGTGATCTCCGTGCGCGACTGCGCTTCACCCGACATCCCCGTGGACTCGCCCACCGCCAGCAGCACGACATCCGACTGGCGCGCCGCGGCCACGGCGGCGGCGATGCCACCCGGAAGCGGTGATTCCACCCTGCTACCGTGCACGACGATCAGGCTGGCAGGATCCGCCAGGGCCGCGCGCAGGCCCGTGGCGAGATCGACGGCGCGCGATTCATCGCCGTACAGCGTCCAGGGACCGAACAGCTCGTCGCGGCCGCTTGCGAAGGGCCCGATCAGCGCGATGCGCTGGCCCGCACGGCGCAGCGGCAGCAGGCCATGATCGTTCCTGAGCAGCACCACCGCCCGCTGCGCGGCCTCGCGCGCCAGCCGCGTCGTTTGCTCATCGCCGATCCGCTGCTCGGCATCGGGATCGAGGCTGGCGTAGGGCGCATCGAACAGGCCCAGCGCCTGCTTGACGGTGAGGACACGGCGCACCGCTTCGTCGATGCGCGCCATCGTGACGGCCCCGCTCCTCACGAGCCCCGGCAGGTACTTCGAGTACAGGCCGCTCTGCATGCTCATGTCGACGCCAGCATTGAAGGCAAGCCTCGCGGCATCGCGCGCATCGGCGGCGAAGCCATGCTTCACCAGCTCCTCGTCCGCCGTGTAATCCGAGACCACGAACCCCTTGAAGCCCCAGCGTTCATGCAGCACCGTTCCGAGCAACCAGGGGTTGGCCGTCGCCGGCACGCCGTTGATCTCGTTGAAGGCGCTCATGGTCGTCAAAGCCCCGGCATCGAACGCCGCCTTGAAGGGCGGCAGGTGCGTCTGCCAGAGCGTCACGAGCGACAGATCCACCGTGTTGTAGTCCAGCCCTGCGGATACCGCCCCGTAGGCGGCGAAGTGCTTGGGGCAGGCCAGCAGGGCATCTGGCGCCGCGAGGCTGCTGCCCTGGAATCCGCGCACGCGTGCCGCCGCCAGCAGCGAGCCGAGATACACGTCCTCGCCCGCGCCCTCCGACACCCGTCCCCAGCGCTCATCGCGCGCGATGTCCACCATCGGCGCGAATGTCCACTTGATGCCCAGCGCCGTGGCCTCCCGGGCCGCGGCGCGGGCCGTGCGCCGCGCCAGTTCCGGATCGAAGCTCGCGGCCTCGCCGAGCGGGATCGGGAACACCGTGCGCATGCCATGGATGACATCGGCGCCGAACAGCAAGGGGATGTGCAGGCGGGAGCCCTCGACGGCCAGGCGCTGCACCTCCCGTCCCGAACGGGCGCCGGTTCCCTGGAACAGCGCGCCGACGCGGCCCGCCCGGATGTCCTCGCGCAAGGCTTCCACCGCCTGCGCGTGACGCGCGGGATTGGCCTTGTCCTCACCCATGCGGATGGCATCACCGTACAACGTGAGTTGCCCGATCTTCTCCTCGAGCGTCATGCGCGAGAGCAACGCCTCGATGCGCGCCTCGGGCGCATCCACCGCCTGGGACGTGGACGCGCCGGCCGCAAGTGGCATGAAGATGCCCGAGCACGCAGCAGTGAAGACGGCAAATACCGAAGCTACCCGCAGGGGCCTCGTGAATGCCGGTACGTCCCGGGACTCCCGCGCGTGCCGGGTCATGCGTCCGGTCGAGGCGGGCGCGGCAATGGGTGAAGGCCTTGAAAATCTCACGATTGAAGGCGGGGAGGTCGTCGAACTTGCGGCTGGTGATGAGATTATCGTCCACCACCACCGCCTCGTCGACTCACTCCGCCTTTGTCGGCGGAGAGGTGCTGCCGCATAATCCCGCACAACGCCGGTGCGGGGCCACTGCGTGCGTCCGCACCCCACCTTCGGTTCACATCAGGAGTTCCCCATGCCCGCCTGCCTGCATTGGCTGCTTCGCGCCTCGATGGTGGCCGCCCTCGCGCCATCGGCATTCGCAGCATCCGTCCCGGCCGGCCAGCCGCAGGATGGCCAGCCGCAGGATGGGTTGACTCGCCAGGCCTCGATCTGGTCCAGCCGGCCCGATCCGGCCGGCTTCGACAAGCTGGAGGAGGAACACCTGAAGGCCGCGCAGCGCGCCATCGCAAAGCTCAAGTCCGCCCGCGGGGCCCGCACGCTCGCCAACACGCTGGCCCCGTTCGATGCCGCCATCCTGGAGCTCAACTCCGCCACGTATTTCGCGGCGCTGATGGAAGCGGTGCATCCCGATGCCGGCTTCCGCGACCACGCCACGGCGATGACCCGCAAGGCCAGCGCCGCGCGCACGGCGATCAGCCTGGACCACGACCTCTACCAGGCACTGGCCTCGCTCGACGTGAAAAGCGCCGATGCGGCGACGCGCCATTACGTGCAACGCCAGCTCCTGCAGTTCCGCCTCGCCGGCGTCGACAAGGATGAGAGAACGCGAACCCGCCTGAAGGAACTCCAGGACCAGCTCACCGAGTTGCAGTCGAAATTCGAGCGCAACATCAACGACGGGACCAAGACCGTCATCATCAAGGATCTGCAGGAACTCGATGGCCTGCCACCCGACTTCATCAGCCGCCACAAGGCCGGCGATGACGGTCTGGTGCGCATCAGCACCGATTACCCGGACTACTACCCGGTGATGCAGTTCGCCAGCAGCGAACCGCTGCGTCGCAGGCTGATGACGGCCTTCGACCTGCGCGCGTATCCCGAGAACGAGCCCGTGATGCGCGGAATGATGAAGACCCGGCATGAGATCGCCACGCTCCTCGGCTACCCCTCCTGGGCCGACTACAACGCGGCCGACAGCATGGTCCACAGCGGTGCGCGCATCGCACGCTTCATCGGCGAACTGGACACGGCCTCCGCGGCGGGCGCTCGCCGCGAATTCGAGATGCTGCTCGAACAGAAGCAGCGCCAGGACCCGGGCGCGCGGGAGATCGGCGAGCACGAAGCCGCGTACCTGCGCGAACTCGTGCGCCGTGCCCGCTACGATTTCGACTCGCAGTCGGTGCGACCCTATTTTCCTTACACGCAGGTGAAGCAGGGCATCCTCGATGTCGCCGCCGCCCTGTTCGGCGTGCAGTTCCGGCGCGATGCCAGCGCGCCGGCCTGGGACCCGTCCGTGGAAGTCTGGAACGTATACGACCACGGCAAGCCCCTGGGACGCATCTACCTCGACATGTATCCCCGCCCCGGCAAGTTCAGCCATGCCGAGATGATGCAACTGCGCGACGGCGTGCTCGGCCGGCAGCTCCCCGAGGCCGCCCTCATCTGCAACTTCCCTCCTCCCACCGCCACCGACCCCGGGCTCATGGTCTACAGCGACGTAGAATCCTTCTTCCATGAATTCGGCCACCTCATGCACGGCCTGCTCGCCGGCAGGCAGGCCTGGGCCGGCATCAGCGGCATCACCATGGAGAGCGATTTCGTCGAGGCGCCCTCGCAAATGCTGGAGGAACTGCTGAGAAGCCCGGCGGTGCTGGCGCGCTTCGCGCGCCACCACCAGACCCAGGCACCGATCCCGGCGGAACTGGTGGAGCGGATGAACCGCGCAGCGACCTTCGGGCGCGCCTCCTTCATCGCCCGGCAGAATGTCTACACCGCGCTCTCCTACGAGCTGTATCGCCAGGATCCCGCCGGCATCGACCCCGATGCGGTGGAACAGGCCGCGAAGCAGCAGCACTCGCTGTACCAGCCGCTTCCCGGCACGCACGAATGGGCCAGCTTCGGTCACCTCGCCGGGTATTCCTCGGCCTACTACACCTACATGTGGGACAAGGTCATCGCACTGGATTTCTTCTCGCGTTTCGACCCTCGCGACCCGCTCGCGGGCGCCGAGCCGCAGCGCTACCGGCGCGCCGTGCTCGAACCGGGTGGCGCGAAGCCGGCGGATGACCTGGTGAAGGAATTTCTGGGCCGGCCGCAGAACATGGAGGCATTCACCCGCTGGATCGGCGAGGAGTTCGCCCGACCTTAAGCGTGGGCATCGACTCGAGGGCGCCGGCGTTCAGCCGGCGTACTTCTGCCGCAGCAGCTTCTTGTCGATCTTGCCGACGCTGGTCCGATCGATGGCCTCGATGAACAGCACGCGTTCGGGGATGGCATAGCGCGGCAGGATGCCCGCATCCACCACGGCCTCGACCTCCTTCTGGATGACCTGCACGGTCGGCGGCTCGCGCAGGTTCGCGCGCGGCACCACCAGTGCCATGGGGCGCTCGCCCCAGCGCGCATCCTTCACGCCGATCACGGCGACGTCCGCCACGGCCGGATGGCGCGAGATGATGCTTTCGAGATCCAGCGAGGAGATCCACTCCCCGCCCGTCTTGATCACGTCCTTGGTCCGATCGGTGATCTGCAGGAAGCCCTCGCCGTCGATCAGCCCGACGTCCTGCGTGTGCAGGTACCCGCCACGCCAGAGCTCGGCCGACGCCGCCGGATTGCCCACATAGCACGAAGTGGTCCAGGGCGCCCGCACCACGATCTCGCCGCTGGTCCTGCCGTCGCGCGGCACATCGCGCATCTCCGAATCCACGATGCGCAGGTCGACGAGCGGGATCGGCAGTCCCGCGCGGCAGCGGCGCCGCAGGTCCTCATCGGCGCTGCCGGCCACTCGCAGCCGGGATTTCGTGAGCACGGGGCCGGTCTCCGACATGCCATATCCCGCCCACACGTCCACGCCTCGCGACATCGCCTCGCGCGCGAGCCCCTCGGGCAGCGCCGAGCCGCCGATGACGATCTTCCAGCCGCGCAGGTCCGCATTCGTCGCGGCCGCGGCCTTCATGAGCATCTGGAGGATGGCGGGCACGCAATGCGAGTAGGTCACCTGATGCCTCTCGCGCAACGCCAGCAGTTCCTCGGGCACGTAGCGCCCGGGGTAGACCTGCTTCACACCCATCAGGGTCGCAAGGTACGGATTGCCCCAGGCGTGCACGTGGAACATGGGCGTCATCGGCATGTAGACATCGGTCCCACGGAAGCACTGGCCGGCACCGGCGGCATTGTTGTTGCTGCCGAGTGCGAGCGTGTGCAGCACGTGCTGCCGATGGGTCGCGAACACCGCCTTCGGCTCCCCCGTGGTGCCCGTCGTATAGAACGTCGTGGCCATGGCGTTCTCGTCGAAATCCTCGAACTCGAACCCCGGCGAGGCGGCGGCCACCAGCGCCTCGTACTCGCCGATGAACCAGGCGGGCCAGTCCTGCCGCGCGCCGTCGTCGATGGCGATCCAGCGCTGCACGGCCGGCAGCTGCTCCCGCAGGCGCTCGACCACGGGCAGGAAATCGCGGTGCGTGAGCACCACCTGCGCGCGCGCGTGCCGCAGGGTGTACAGCATCTGTTCCGGGGCCAGCCGGATGTTCACCGTCTGCAGCACGGCGCCCATCATCGGGATCGCGAAGAAGCATTCGAGGTAGCGGTGGGAGTCCCAGTCCAGCACCGCAACGGTCATGCCGGCTTCGACGCCCTGGTCGCGCAGCACGCTCGCCAACCGCCCGATGCGCTCACGCAGGTCGCGATAGGTGTAACTGTGGCTGTCCTTGTAGAAGATGCGCTGGTCCGGCGTCACGGCGAGCGGTGTGTGCAGGAGATGCCTGATCAGCAGCGGGTAGGCATAGGCGCTCTGCGCCGGCTCGACGATCCTGATTCCCATCGACATGGCGCTCATCCTCCAGCGCCCGCCGCCGCGCTCCGGCCGAGCCACTCGTTGATCGCGGGGATCCGCAGCGAGTGCACGCCATGCCGGTAGCGGATCTCGGACACGACGGTGTCGACCGCACGGTAACCGGCGCGGGGCACATTGGCATCCGCCCAGCGCCTGAGCCGCGGCAGCAGGCCCGGATCATGGGACTCGCTGGCGAGTCGCACGATGAAGCGGTCTTTTGCGCCGGAGTCGATCTTCGCCGCCACCTGGGAGGCATGCGCCACGGCGAAGTCGAAGGCCAGCGCCGGGTGATATCCCGACACGGCGTCGATGATCCGCGCCGCATCGGTCTCGGGCGGCTCGCCGCTCAATGCCAGTTCCAGCGCGCGCTGCGCGAGCGTGGCATCGTGCGCGGTGCCCAGCAACGAATACAGCTGCGTGCGGATCAGCGGCGTGCGCTCCGACCTCGCCATCGCATGCAGCCGCTCCCAGGTCGCCGCATCCGCGTTCGCGGCGACCACGCGAAGGATGGTCTGGCGCTGCCCGCCGGGAATCGGTTCCGTGGCGTCGGCATCGAAACGCCGCCGCGCCTCCGCCACCACGCGCGGATCCCCGAGGCCACCGAGGACGGCGATGAGCGTGTCGCGGAGCGAGGCGAGATTGTCGGGCTCGCCCTCGCGCAATTCCCAGCCCAGCCCCTCGAGCTTCGCGCCCAGGCGCGCCGAGGCGAAGCGCAGCAGCGCTGCACGCGCACCCGGATCCTCGCGATCGTAATCGCCCACCGTCTCGATGATGCGCGCGGCCCGCTGCCACACCTCGGGCGCGGCGTCGAGCGGCAGTGACTGCACCAGTCCCAGCGCATCCGCGGTGGGCTGCTGCCCCGTCATGCCGAATGCCCAGGCATCCGAGAGGATGCCTAGTTGGTCCACCGAGGCCAGCGCCGCGTAGTCCCGCCGCAGTCGTTCGAAGGCCGCCGGTTCGTACAGCGTGCGGAAATAGCCGACCTGGCCGCGATTCACCACCACGGGACCGCAACCCTCCACGGACAGGCGTGCGCTGCCCGCATCGACCAGCGTGCTGGTCGAACGGGACCCCGTGCCCACCGTGACCGGCACGGCCCAGTGCCTGGGCTTGCCGACCACGCGGTCCATCTGGAACTCACCCTGCTTCAGCTCGATCACCGTGCGGCCCTGCTGGCAGGAAGCCTGGGTGAGGTGGATCAGCGGCACGCCGGGCTGCAGCGTGAACTGGCGCGCGATGGTGGTGACGGGCTTGTTCGCCGCGGCGCCCACTGCCGACCACAGGTCATCGCTGCGCGTGCTGCCGTAGGCGTGGGCGCGCACGTAGGCCTGAACGCCCCGTCTCCAGGCGTCGGGGGAAACGTACTGCTCGAGCATGCGCAGGATCGAGGACCCCTTCGAATAGGTGATCGAATCGAATGCCTGGTTGAGCGCTTCGCTCTCGATGTGTTGCACGATGGCGTGCGTGCTCGCCAGCGCATCGAGATGGATGGCGGACTCGCGCGCCTCGACCGCGGCGAGGTCCAGGTTCCACTCCGGATGGAAGCGCTGCGTGGCATGGTCCGCCATCCAGCTCGCGAAGCCCTCGTTCAGCCACAGGTCATCCCACCAGCCCATGGTGACGAGGTCACCGAACCATTGATGCGCGACCTCGTGCGCCACGACCTCGAACACCGCGCGCCGGTCATCGACGCTCGAGATGCGCGGGTCGAGCAGCAGATACTTCTCGAAGTAGAAGATGGCGCCCCAGTTCTCCATCGCGCCGAAGAACTGGCTCGAACCCGGCGCCGCCACCAGGTCCAGCTTGGGCAGAGGATAGGGCATCGCGAAGTAGTCGTTGTACCAGGCCGTGACCTGTTGTCCCGCCGACAGCGCGAAGTCCGTCTTGTCGAGGTCGCCACGCTTGGTGACCACGGCGACCTCGGTGCCTGCCGCCCGGATCGCCTTGCGGTCGAATTCGCCGAGCGCGAAGAACAGCAGGTAGCTCGACATGCGCGGACTGGGCGCGAAGCTGATGCGCTCGCGCCCATCGCCCAGTGACTCTCGCCCCGACTCCGGCATGTTGGCGATGGCCTGCTGGTGCGCATCGCGCGTCACGAGGTGCAGGGTGAAGCTGGCCTTGCGCGCGGGCTCGTCCCAGCCCGGGAAGACGCGCCGCGCATCCGCCGGCTCGAACTGGGTGAACAAGGCGCGCCTGGGTGCGCCCTCCAGGGTGTAGTCCAGTGCGAACAGGCCCGAGGGCTGCGTGCTGATGCGCCCGGCGTAGTCGATCGACAGGCGATGCCGGCCGGCCGTGAGCGGCCGCGACAGCACGAAGGTGGCGGTCTGTGGCCGCCCCCAGCTCGGTCCGGGCCCGCTCCTCGTCCACGCGCGCCGCGCGGATCTCGAGCTCGGCCGCATTCAGCGTGATCCTTCGAACGGGACGCGTCACCTGGATGTCGATGAGCGCGCGGGCCTCGAAGGTCATGCCCTTTGGATCCGGCGAGATCTCGATATCGTAGTGCAGCGGATTCACCTCGCGCGGCAGGAGCGTCGTGAAGGCGGGCGTTGCCGACTGCGCCAGTGCCGCCGGCAGTAGCGCGGCGGCCAGGAGGAAACGGATGGAGGGAATCACGGACACTCCTGTCAGCAACGCAGGATCCTGCGGATCGCGATGATGGCATGATACTGTAAGCAGCATGCCGTGGCCCCTGAACCCGCGCGCACGACACCTGCTGCCTTCCTCCTCGCGCTCGCGGCCACGACCTGGATCGCGCTGCAGGCGGCGGCACAGGTCGAGGACATCGGCCGGCTCGACAGCGGCCGTGACATCGTCGCCGCGGCCTGCGCGGCCTTCGCGGCGCGGACGGCCAGGGAGCGCAGCGCCGCTGAACTGGGCTTCCAGCCGCCGGACACCTACCCCGACTTCTCGCGTTGCGACCAGACCGCACAGGAAGCCAACCGCGACTATCGCGCCATCGTGCGCAGCGGCGGCCCGGCGCGGGCATTCTCGCCCATCATGCCGGCCTTCGGCGCCGCGCTGTCGCCCGCGCAGATCGATGCGGTGGTGGATTATCTGCGCACGCTGTGCACCGATCGGGGCTGGCCGCGCGGCGAGCTCAACGTGCCTCGGGCGCTGTCCACGGAAAAGGCCTTCCCGGAAGAGGAACTGGTGCTGACCACCGCGGCCGGTCTGCGCGGCCCGACCGCCATCGACAGCGAGCTCGTGTACGAGAAGCGCCTGGGGCGGCACGACCAGCTCGAGTTCGCCCTGCCCTTCGCCGTGCAGTCCACCGACTCGCACGCCACCATCGCCGGCATCGGTGATGCAGCGGTGGGGTGGAAGCACGTTCTGTTCGCGCACAGCAGTGCGGATGAACGGAGCGGCCATGAGCAGGGCTCCATCCTGAGCCTGCAGGGAGAGGTCATCCTGCCCACGGGCAGCCGCAGCCGCGGACTCGGCAGTGGTGAAACCAGCTATGGCGTGTTCGCGATGTACGACCTGCTGCTGCCGGGACGCGCCTTCCTGCAGGTCCAGGCGGGCGGTGAGTTCCCGTTCCGGCGCGGCAGCGGGGAACCCAACGCCCTGTACGCGCGCTTCGCCCTCGGGCGCAGTTTCAACCAGGGACTGGGCGCCGGACGCCTGTGGTCACCGATGATCGAATTCATCGGCAATCGCGATCTCGCCGATGCGGCTCCCAGCCAATGGGACGTGCTGCCGCAGCTCCAGGTCACGCTGAGCCGGCGCCAGCACATGCGGCTGAACGTGGGCGTAGACATCCCGGTCAATGACCGCGACGGGCGCGCGGAACAATTCCTGCTGTACGTGTTGTGGGACATGGCCGACGGCGGACTGCTGGAGGGCTGGTGATGCGCCACCTGCGCATGGCTGCGATCGCGCTCGGTCTCCCGGCAGCGCTCGGCCTGCCGGGTGCACCCACGGCGGCGCTGGCGTCGGGACACGAGGCTGTGCCCCTGTTCCAGTCCGCCAGCCGCTGCCTCGTGTGCCACAACGGACTGAAGTCGGTGGCGGGGCATGATGCCTCCATCGGTGCGCAATGGCGCTCCTCGGTGATGGCCAACTCCGCGCGCGATCCCTACTGGCGCGCCGGCGTGAGTCGGGAAATCGTGGATCATCCCGAGGCCCGCGATCACATCCAGCAGGAATGCTCCGCCTGCCACCTGCCCATCGCGCATGCGCAGGCCACACTCGCCAACCGGCGATCGCTGCCCTTCGACCTGCTCGCACCGCCAGCGGGCCATGCCGATGTCCAGCTCGCCATGGAGGGCGTGAACTGCTCGGTGTGCCACCAGATCCAGGACAGCGGCCTGGGCGAGCCCGCCACCTTCAACGGCGAATTCCGCATCGCGCCACCCGACCCGCACGGCGTTCGCCCCGAGTACGGCCCCTATGTGATCGACGCGGGGCGTCAGCTCATCATGCGGTCCTCCTCCGGTGGATTCGAGCCCCGGCACGGCGCGCACGTGGCCGACTCGAAGCTGTGCGCGAGCTGCCACACGCTGTTCACGGCGCCATTGGGCGAGAGCACGCCGGTGGGAGCCGAATTCCCGGAACAGATGCCCTGGTTCGAATGGCTCCACAGCCGCTATCGCGAGGAGCGCAGCTGCCAGTCCTGCCACATGCCGGCTGCGCCCGACGATGCACCGGTATCGGCGGTGCTGGGCACGCCACGCCCCGCTCCCGCAGGCCACAGCTTCAGCGGCGCGAATGTCTTCATGCAGCGGCTGTTCGCGGCGCATCGTGAGGCGCTCGGCATCAGCGTGCCCGGCGCCGAGCTCGAAGCCGCTGCCGACGGGACCGAGCGCTTCCTGAAGGAGCAGGCAGCGGCGAGTGTGAGCATCGAGCGCACATCACTGCAACAGGGACGCCTGGTCGCGGAGCTGAGGGTGACCAACCTGGAGGCCACAGCTGCCGACCGCCTATCCGTCGCGTCGCGTGTAGCTGCACGTCTGCCTCACCGATGCCGCGGGCGTGAAGGTGTTCGAGTCCGGCGCACTGAACCCGGACGGCTCGATCACGGGCAACGACAACGACGCCGACCCCACGCGCTTCGAGCCGCATTACGCGCAAATTCGCTCAGCCGACCAGGTGCAGATCTACGAGGATATCCTGGGCACGCGGCAGGGGAAGGTGACCACCGCGTTGCTCGCCGCTTCGCATTACCTGAAGGACAACCCGGCTCCTGCCGCAAGGCTTCGACGCAAGGCCAGCGCGGATCGCACCATCGCCGTCGTCGGTGACGCCGCGCAGGACCCGGGGTTCGACGGGCAGGGTCATCGCATCCGCTATTCGGTGGAGCTGGGGGACGCGCCGGGACCGTATCGCCTCGAGGCCGAGATCTGGTACCAGCCCATCGGCTTCCGCTGGGCGAAGAACCTCGGAAGCCTACGACACGGCGCAGGTGCACGAATTCCGCGGGCTCGTGGCGGCCGCGAAGGGCGTGGGGTCGGTGCGTCTGTCGATGGCCTGGGCGGTTGCGCATAGTGTAAACGGCTCACACCGGCGCAACCGACGGCAGGCGCTCGACGACAGCGGCCAGTGGCGCGTACCGCTCCTTGAAGATGGCGGGCCAGCGCGACGGCCGTCCGCTGGAGAGCTCGATGCACACGTAGTCGATCTGCGCGCGCGCCAGCGTCGCGCCATCCGATGCACGGCGCACCTGGAAACGCCGGGCGACGCGCAATCGGCCATCGCCCGGCAGGAGCCATGTGGCCACGCTCACTGCATCACCGAGCAGCGCGGGCTTCACGTAACTGATGAGGCTGCGCAGCACCGCCATGCCGCGATCGAGCTCGAGACAGGCCTCGATCGGCAGGCCGAGGGCCGCGGAGTGTTCCCACGCGGCGCGGTCGAACCAGGTCACGTACACCGCATTGTTGACATGGTCGTAGGCATCGATGTCCGCTGCGGACACCACCAGCGTCCACAGGAAGGGTGAGGGCAATTCCCAACCGGCATCGTCTGCGTTCATGTCGTCCATCGAAGCTCGCGCATGTGGCTGGAGTATAGTGAGCCCCGCCCGGAATTCCATGCAACAGGCGAGGCTCGTTCACGCATGCGTCCATTCCCACCCTCGCTGGCTGCTTCCCTCGTCCTGATGCTACTCGTCGCCGGCCTCGCCCGCGCCGAGGGCATGCCGGGATTCACGGCCGACTCCGCGGCGCGCGAGGCACAGGTCGAATCGCGCTTCAAGGCCATACCCAAGGCGGCCGAGGCACGCCGGCAGCTGCGCATCTTCACCGCCGAACCGCACCTGGCGGGCTCGGAACGCAACAACTGGCTGGCGCACTACATCGCCGCCGAGTGGAAGAAGCAGGGACTCACCGACATCGTGATGCGCCGCTACGAGGTCTACAGCTCCGAGCCGAAGGAAACGATGCTGGAGATGGTGGCGCCGGTGCATTTCCAGGCGAAACTGCGCGAAGCGGCCTACGCGCAAGATCCGGACATGAAGAATCCCGCGATCAGCCAGGCCTGGCTGGGCATGTCGGCCTCGGGTGACATCACGGCGCCGCTGGTGTACGCGCACAGCGGCAACCCGTCCGACTTCGAGCTGCTGCGCCAGCAGGGCATCGAGGTGAAGGGCAAGATCGTGATCGTGCGCTACTCCAATCCCTACAGCTACCGGGGGTTCAAGGCGCTCACTGCGCAGAAGGCCGGCGCCGCGGCCATCCTCATCTACAGCGACCCCGCCGAGGATGGATACACCAAGGGCAAGGTGTTCCCGCAGGGGCCGTGGGGGCCGGAGACGCATTTCCAGCGCGGCGCCATCGAGTACGACTTCCAGCAGGCCGGCGATCCGACCACGCCGGGGTGGCCCTCGCTGCCCGGCGCGCATCACATGCCGGCATCGCAGTCCTCGGCGGTGCCCAGGATCATGGCCCTGCCGCTCTCCTGGGCCGATGCGAAACCGCTGCTCGAGCAGCTCGACGGGCCCGAGGCGCCCGCCGACTGGCAGGGCGCGCTGCCGATCCGCTATCACCTCGGCGGTGATCGGGTGCGCATCCACCTGAAGATCCGCATGGAGGAGTCGCTCAAGCCCAACTACGTCGTCGAGGGCACCTTGCGCGGCAGCGAGCATCCGGACGAGTGGGTGCTGGTGGGCAATCACCGCGATGCCTGGGTGTTCGGCGCAGCCGATCCGTCGAGCGGCACGGCCGCCATGATGGAGACCACGCGGGCCTTGGGTGCGCTCGCGAAACAGGGCGTGCATCCGAAGCGCACGCTGCGCTTCATCAGCTGGGATGGCGAGGAGACCAGCTTCGCAGGTTCAGCGGAGTGGGCCGAGCAGTTCGCGCACGAACTCGCGCAGAAGGCGGTGGCCTATCTCAACGTGGACATCGGCGTGAACGGCCCCGATTTCGAGGCCAGCAGCGTCGGATCACTGGCGCCACTGGTGGTGGAGGCGAGCCGCTCGCTGTCCGACCCGTCGGGCTCGAGCCTGTACGAGGCCTGGCGCGCCGCGCGTGCGAAGGATGCGGAGATCGTGAAGTCCGGCGGCGCGGTCACCGACTTCAACCTCGTCGACACGCGCATCGGCAGCGGATCGGACTACGCCGCGCTGCTCGATCATGCCGGCGTACCCGTGATCGACGTTTCCTACTCGGGTCCCTACGGCGTCTACCACTCGGCCTACGATGACTTCTACTGGATGGAACACATCGGCGACCCGGGCTTCCGCCATCATGAGTCCATGGCGCGCATCCTCGGCGTGCTGGCCTTGCGGCTGGCCAATGCCGATGTGCTGCCGTACGACTTCGGCAGCTACGGCGCGCACATCCGCTCCTACCTGGACAGCCTCGCGGCGACGGGCGCGGCCGGCAAGCTCGATCTCGCCCCGCTGCGGGCGGCGATCGACGGCTTCGAGCGCGGCGGCCGGCAGCTCGGCACCTCGGTGCAGCGTGTGCTCGCGGCGGGAAGGCTGGACCCGGTGCTCACCGACCAGGTGAACCGCGGCCTGATGAGCCTGGAGCGCAACTGGCTGGATCCGGATGGCATCCCGGGACGGCCCTGGTACAAGCACGTGCTCTACGCCTGCCGGCAGACCTACGCACACCTGGAACTGCCGGGCCTGACCGAGGCCATCGAGGGCGGCGACACGGCGCTCGCAGGCAAGCAGGCGCTGATCCTCGAGACGGCGCTGCGCACCAACACGAAGCTCATCGAGCAGCTGCATCGCGACCTCGCCTGCCCCGCGGGCATCGCCGTCGATGATGCGCAGCTTTGCGCCGAGCACTGAGCGCCGCGCCTGGATCGGATGTTGTGCTGCGCAAGATCGGCTCATCGACGAAACCAGATGGGCCGGAACTATACGCCTGGGACGAACACCTACAGCCGACGGCGGCGCAGCGCGTTGACAGTCCGCCGCGCGACGCAGTAGCGTCACTTCACCTAACTCAAGTCGCCCCGGGGGAACTTCCCATGTCCGCCATGAGCAAGGCCGGCAGCATCGGCCTGATGACCCTGACTTTCCTCGCCTACGCCTGCCTTGCCAAGGATGTCCCGGTGAAGCTCACCGGCGCGAGCGAGGTCCCCGCCACCCAGAGCGCCGCCACCGGCACCGGCACGCTGAGCGTCGGCGAGGACCACAGCATCAAGGGCTCGGTCACCACGCAAGGCATGTCGGGCACCATGGCCCACGTTCACGTGGCGCCGCCCGGCAAGAACGGGCCGCCGATCATCACGCTGTCGAAGAGCGGCGATGATACCTGGGCGATTCCGGAGGGCTCGAAGCTCACCGACGAGCAGTACCGCAAGTTCAAGGCGGGCGAACTGTACGTCAACGTGCACAGCGAGGCGCACCCGGGCGGCGAGATCCGCGCGCAGCTCAAGCCCTGACGGGCGGAAGTCTTCGCGCAGAACCTGATGCCGTTGCGTTCTAAGCTCATGCGCAACGGCTGATTTCGCACGGCCGGCGGCCTGTCTGCCCCTCGCTTCAGTTCCGCTTAATTGCGGTTCACCTCTTGCATTCGATCCTTGCTCGTCCGCTCCGCATCCTGTGTGCACTGGATTCATCACCACTGCAACAGGAGAACCCCATGTGCATCGACCGCATCGCGCTATCCGCCACCGCCGCGCTGGTCGCCATCACCATCGTGACGCTGATCGGAACGGTCTTCGAGTACGGATATTTCTGACAGGACCCGCAGGAGACGACCATGCAGAACCACAACCGACATCCCGTTCCGGCGGCCACGCCACCCGACGCCAACCTGCACGGCGCCAGCCCTCGCTGGCGCGAGCACCTGCACCGCGTAGTGCAGGTGCTGGGCACGGCGGGCAGCATGATCCCTTTCGGCGACAACAGCGATCTGCTCCGCGCGCTGGCCAGGATCCGCAAGCCGAACTGATGAAGGGCCACCACCGCGATGCCGGCGTGTTGATGCCGGCATCGCGGATGACAACAGGGTGGCTCGCCTCGGCTACCCGTGGCCGGCGAGTCGCCGCAGCGCCGCCCTCTCCCGGGCGGTGGCCGGTCGCGATTCGCCCGGCCGCAGGCCATCGAGCAGCAGTGGACCAACCGCCAACCGGATGAGACGCAGCGTGGGCAGACCAGCGGCGGCCGACATGCGGCGCACCTGGCGATTGCGACCCTGCGTGATCTGCACTTCGAGCCAGGACGTGGGAATGTGGCGGCGCTGGCGGATCGGTGGTTGCCGTGGCCACAGCGGGAAGCGCTTGAGCATCCTGCAGGTCGGGGTCGTGCAGGTAGGCACGGTAGATGTGCCGGTAACCCTCGAGCGTCGTGGGCGCGTGGAAGTTCCCTACCACAGCGAGCATCAGCACGACCGATGTCCACGATGGTGCGGTCATAGCGCGTCGCCAGTTCGTCGGGATACTCGGTGACCACCTCGTAGATGAAGTCCCCGAGGTGCAACACGAAGGCCAGGCGATCGGCGGCGTCCGCGCGCTCATCCTCGTGGATCATGCGCCGGTAGGCATTCTGCGCACCCTCGTTCACGCACTGACAGGAGACGAAGGCGAAAGACAGGGGACGCGCATCATCGGTGGAAGGCGCCGTGAGCGTGCGGCCGATGCGGCTGCCCCGGCCCTGCTCATCCACGAAGCGATACCAGTACTCGGTGCGCGGCGCGAGTCCCGCGGCGAGCACGCGGCAGGTCCAGTCCGAGCGGGCGAGCACCCTCACGGCCTTGCGGCCAACGAGCGTCGCGAAATCCGCGTGCCGCGAGATCTCCACGTACAGCCGGCCCTCCTCCACCCCCTCGAACGGGCGCCGAGTCCACAGCAGCACGCTGTGGACATCGGGGTCGCCCGAGGCCACGCCTTCCGCGTAGAGATCGCGCCGTTCCTGGAAGGGATGACGCGCGGGCCGCGCACCTGCCGCGCACCACGCCAGCGTCGCGCCCAGCGCGACAGCGGATTCGAGGAACCGGCGCCGGGACAGTTGCAGGTCCGCTCGTAGAGCAATTGGGTAGAAGTTGATCATTTTTCGATCAAATCTGAGGCAGCATGGAGGTCAACACCTTGAGTCGCAGGTACTCCTCGTCGCGCAAACCGTAGGCACGGCGCTGCATGACTCGGATCTTGTTGTTCAGACCCTCGACGAAGCCCAGCGCCACCTTGTTCTGGGGTTGGCAGTAGGCGGCGATGCCATCCCAGTGCCGTTCGATCATCTGGGCAAACTTTTCGTACGGCTTCAGGCGCTGCCACTTCAGGCTCGCTCGCCAGTTCTCGAAGAACACTTTCAGCGCCCAGGCCTCGCGGTTGTAGTCCCAGGTGGCCGAGACTGTAGGCAGGTAAGCGGTGTTCAAGCGCTGGTTGGCGGCGAGCAGGAGCTTGAGGTTCTTGCAGGCGCACGTTGAGGTTCTGCAGGTGCGCCAGCAAGGTAATATTTCTGCCCCTTGATGAACTGACGTTGCTTGCCGCTGAGCCGGGCGTATTCGGCCTTGCGGATCTTGTCGAGCGCCTCGCCCAAGTGCTTCATCACGTGGAATTTGTCGAACAGGATGGCCGCTTGCGGCGCGTTGGTGCGTGGAGGTGCGAAAGGCCTTCCACATGTCCATGACGGCCAGGCGGATGCGCACGGCCTTCTTTTCACCCAAGAAGCGATAGAACTGGTCCATGCTCGCCTCGCTCCGGTCATCCCCGCCGAACCAGATCGGCCGGCGCCGCTCCAGATCGCTGACCACGATCCGGTAGGTATGGCCCTTGCGGATGGAGATCTCATCAGTCCCGATGAAGCTTTCCCGGCCAGGGTTCGACACGGCGGATCTGTTGCGCATGTAGTCCATCTTTCCAGGCGCTTGACCGTCCCAGTCCAGGTGCAGGCTTCGGCGGCGACGTCCTGATGTGCGCGGCAGCGCCGGCTACGTACAGGGCGAAGCGCTTGGTGTGCAGCGCGTTCTCGACCAGAAAATCCAGCGCGCTCGCGCTTCACCGTTCCACAGCCTCGGCATGGCCTCGACGCACCTCCAGATCGAGGTAGATGCGAAGATCAGCGGCGCAGGGCAGGTCCGGCCACCGCGCCGACGCCTTGCGGTCGTACCATCCACGATGGGCCGTACCGCGGTCACCTGAATGTTTTCCCGCCGAACCAGGTGATATGACCGAGCACTCGGATCACCGAACATCGCATGGACACGTTGCAGCGGGCGAAAGCCTGGGAAGGTATATGCATCCGCCAACCGGCGGCGTCTGATGGGTCTTGGCATCCGCACATCATGCCAACTTTCCGCCCGTTCTCAATGTGCTTCAAACCCTATGAAAATCGGATCAGCAGCGTGATCAGATGGCCGGTTTCACCCATACGAAATCACGAAGACCCAGTTTTTTCAAGGCCGGCTCAGGGCCCGCCGGACTTCCGTCGGCGTCGGGGGCGAATGTTGTGCTGCGCAAGATCGGCTCCTCTTTGGAAGCGGATGGGCCGGTACTATGCGCGTGAACGACACCTGCAGCCGACGGGTGGCGCCGCGCGTTGTTGAGCAGTCCGGCACGTTGGCATCGCCGCCTACACTCAAGTCGCTGAGGAAGACATCCATGTCCGCCATTCCACCAGGCCAGCATCGGCCTGTTGACCTGACTTTCCTCGCCTACGCCTGCAGCGCAAGGATGTCCCGGTGAGCTCCACCGGCACGAGCGAGTCCCCGCCACCCAGAGCGCCGCCACCGGCACCGGCACGCGCTGAGCGTCGGCGAGGATTGCAGCATCAAGGAGATAGATCACCGCACCGAGGCATGTCGAACACCATAGCCCACGTTGCGTGGCGCCGCTAACGAAACGGGCCGCCGATCATCACGCTGTCGAAGAGCATTGACCACTGGGCGATTCCGGGCTCAAGCTCTGAGCGAAGCAGTACCGCAAGTTCAAGGCGGGCGAACTGTACGTCAACGTGCACGGCGAGGCACGCAGGCGGCGGAGGTCCGCGCGCAACTCAAGCCCTGAGCGGCGGAAGTGCCATACAGACCCTCACCTGCAACGCGAACAGCGCGTCTGATGCCGTTGCGTTCCTAAGCTCGCTGCGCAACACGAGTTCGCTGCAACCGGCGGCCTGCCTGCCCCTCGCTTCAGTTCCGCTTAACCGCGGTTCATCTCTTGCATTCGATCACTCGTCCGCACCTGCATCCTGTGCACTGGATTCATCACCACTGCAACGGAAGACCCCATGTGCGTCGACCCGCATCGCGCTATCCGCCGCCGCGCTGGTCGCCATCGCCATCGACGCTGATCGGAACGGTCTTCGAGTACGGATATTTCTGACCAGGACCCGCAGGCGACCATGCAGGTACTTCGCCGACATCCGTTTCGGCGGCTTCGCCACCGACGCCAACCTGCACGCGCCAGCCCTCGCTGGCGCGAGCACCTGCACCGCGTAGTGCAGGTGCTGAGGCGCAGCAGGCAACGCGCCGGTCCTTTCGGCGACAGCGATCTGCTCGCGCGCTGGCCAGGATCCGCGAGCGAACTGATGAAGGGCCACCACCGTTGCCGGCGTGTTGATGCCAGCATCGCGGATGACAGGGTGGCTCGCCGTACGGCCGGCGAGTCGCCACCAGCGCCGCCCTCCCAGGCGGTGGCCGGAGTCGCGGTCGCGGCCGCGACCATCGAGCTCGCCCAGTTGCAGCCCTGCCACGTCCACCCGGATCAGCCGCAGCGTGGGCAGACCCACCGCGGCCGTCATGCGGCGCACCTGCCGATTGCGGCCCTCGGTGATGATGATCTCGAGCCAACTCGTGGGAATGTGCCGGCGCTGGCGGATGGGTGGATCGCGTGGCCACAGCCACGCGGGCTCCGGCACCGCGCGCACCTGCGCGGGGCGGGTTGGACCATCCGGCAGGCGCACACCCGCGCGCAATGCCGCAAGCGCCGCAGCCGCCGCCTCGCCCTCCACCTGGGCGAGATAGGTCTTGGGAAGATGCGTCGCGGGCGAGGCCACGCGATGCAGCAGCTCGGGCTCGTCGCTGAGCAGCAGCAGGCCTTCGCTGTCATGGTCGAGCCGGCCGATGGGTCGGCACCCGGGCAGGCTCAGCACCGAGGCGAGGCCAAGGTGTCCGTCGCGCTGAGTGAACTGGCTGAGCACGCCGTGCGGCTTGTTCAGCAACACCAGCGTGCCGCCGCGCGCGCGCAAGGGCCGCGTGCGCGGCGGGCCCTGGCGAGTCACTTCAGGTAGCGCGCATACCAGTCACGCACGCGCCGGGCGCGATCGACGATGAAGCTTGGGCGGGTGAAGATGTGGAACTGCTCGGGGTAGATGACGAGCTGCGCGGGAATGCCCTGCACGCGCAAGGCCTGGTACATCTGCTCACCGCCGGCGATGGGCACGTTGAAGTCCTTCTCCCCGCCCATGAACAGCGTGGGCGTGCGGATGCGGTCGGCATGGAAGAACGGCGCGCTCACCTTGATCCACAGGTCCGTCGTCTTCCACGGCGCCCCGAGTTCGGCCATGTATTGCCACACGTACTGGTCGGATCCGAACAGCGACAGCGAGTTCGCGCTGCCCGCCCCGCTGACCGCGGCCTTCAGCCGCGGCTCGGCGGCGATCATGCAGTCGGTGAGGATGCCGCCATAGCTCCAGCCCCCGACGCCCAGGCGCGCGGGGTCCGCGATGCCACGCGAGATGACGTGCTCGAGGCCCGCGTGCAGGTCCTCCACCTCCAGGTGGCACCAGTCCCCGGCAATGGCGCGCTGGAATTTCGCGCCGCGACCGCTGCCGCCACGATAGTTGATGGCGAGCACGACGTAGCCCTGGGCGGCGAGGAACTGCCGCTCGAGCTGCAGCGGATAGCCGTCGAACAGCAGCGAATGGTCATCGTGGCCATTCGGCCCGCCATGGATCCAGGCGATGGTCGGGTACCGGCGGCTCGCGTCGAAGTTCGCCGGCCTGATCATCATGCCATGCACCTCGGTGCCATCCGCCGAGTTGAATGAAAGGTCTTCCACCGGTGCCAGCGCAAGCTCGGACAGCAGCGCATCGTTGTGCCCGGAAAGCTTGCGCAGGGAGTGCCCCTCGAGCGCCATCACCTCGCCAGGCTGGTGATCGGTGGAGGCCACCAGCGCGACCCGTCCGCCGGCACGCGACAGCGCGAGGGTGGTCATCGGCGTCGACACCAGCCGCTGCATCTTCCCGGAGGATGCGTCGATGAGCGCCGGGTAGCTGGACTGATCGTCCTCGACCACGCCGATGAAGCCGCGGCCATCCGCCTGCCAGGCGTAGTTGAGCAGGGCACGGTCGAGCGCCGAGGTCACCGAGCGGGGAGCGCCACCGGACACGGGCAGCACGAAGAGCTCGTCCGCGATGTAGGCATACAGCCGCGGTTCCAGGCCCTGAAGGTAGGCGAGCTGGCGGCCGTCCGGGCTGAAGGCCAGCCGCTGCGTGTTCGGCGGGTACACGTGCGCGAGCACCCGCGGCGTGTGGCCGCCGGTCGCATCGGCGAGCAGGAGGTCCGAACTGCCATCATCGCTTCGGTCCGGCGAGTCGGTACGAACATAGGCGATGTGCCGGCCATCGGGCGACCACGCGGGGTGGTCCTCCCAGTTACTTGCGTCGTCGGTCAGGCGCTGCGTGCGGCCTGAGGCCACGTCCGTGAGCTGCAGGTGCTGGCTGGATCCTGCCTGCACGTAGCCCGAGATGTCCTGCTTGAAGTGCGCCGCATCGATGACGATGGGGTGCGGCGCCTTCTCACCCGCGGGTTGCGCAGCCGGCCCGGTGCGTTCCACCCACAGGAGCCGCGTTCCATCGGGCGACCACGCGAGGCCGCCGACCTCGCCGCCGGCCTGCCCCAGCACCCGTGGCTCGCCGCCCCGGCGATCGAACAGCAGGATCTGCGGCTTGTCCGCACCGGCAGGCGTGCCGATGGCGGCGATGGTCAGGCCATCGGGTGAGAATCTCGGCGTGTTGATGTCCTTGATGTTGCGTGTCACCTGCACGTGCTGGCGAGCGTCCCAGCTCACCAGCCAAAGGGCGCTGCGCGGTTCATCGCTGGCACGATCGTTGGACGTGGCGATGTAGGCCACCCACTGGCCGTCGGGTGAGAGCTGCACATCACCAACCTCGACGATGCGGTAGAAATCCTCGGGCTCGAAAGCACGTCCGCCAGCCATGGCACCGAGACAGGGCAACACGATCAGCAGGGACACGATCGCAGCGCGGGACATCCGGTACGAAAAGCGCATGGACACTCCGGGAGGATTCACGCCTTGGGATAGCTCAACGCGCCGTTCGACTCGTGCACCGAGCCATCGGCGATGAGCGCATCGATGAGCCGGTGGATGGCAGTGGCATCGAGCTTCTGCGCAAAGTACGAGCTGAGCATCGCCGCGAGCCGGGGCCGGCGGCGCGGCAGGTTGCGTGAGGGCATGCGGCGAAGCTGCGCCCTGGCACGATCGAGATCACTCGCCGGTTCACCGCTGATCGCGGGCTCCCTCGCCGCCTCCGGCCCCGTCTTGGCCGCATCCGGCTCTGCCTTGCGGCGGCCACGCGGGCGGGCGGCTGCCGGCGCGCTGCGGCCGGACCTGGCCCGCGTCGAGGCCGCCACCGGCACGGGAGAGACGAAGGCATCGGCGATCGCACCCACGCGCCGCACCTTGAAGCCACGGCCGACCAGGTGCCGCACGAGGGGATCGAAGCCCTTGTCGCGGGAGAGGATCACGCACTCGGCGGCCGGCGCAGCCTGCAGGTATTCCCCCAGGTAGAAGGCGATGTGGAAATCCAGCGCGTTCTTGCCCTGGCCCTCGATGTCGATGGGCACGAAGCGCTGGCCCAGCTTCAGCGCTTCCTTGAGAAACACGGTGGGCACCGTGCGCTGCGAGGCGCCGAAGAAGAAGGGAACGGTGACATCCGGCGGCAGCGAGCCGAGATCCACCTTGGGAACGTTCTCGAAATCGACCAACAGCAATTTGTTCATGCACAGGATGATACGCGTTCAGGTCACGCGACATCTCGGAGGATTGAGACGCCGCGCAACGGACGCGCCTGGCAGGCGCCATGATAGTCTGCGGCGATGCACTGCCGTCTCGCGCTCCTCCTTGCCTCGCTCCTGCTCGTCGCCGGCCTGCTGCCGGGCACGGAAGTCCGCGCCTGGCAGGCCGCCGGCCTGCGCGAATCCAATGTCGCCGTGCCGATGCGCGATGGCCGTTTCCTGAGCGCGCACATCCTGCGGCCCGGCACGGGCGCGCGAGTGCCCGCGCTCGTGTACCGCACGCCCTATGGCAAGGATGCGGCGCTGGCCGACTACGGCATCTTCCAGAAGGCCGTGGCGCGCGGCTATGCGGTGGTGGTGCAGGACGTGCGGGGACGGTACGCCTCCGAGGGCGAGTTCCGCGCCTACGAGAACGAAGGGCGTGATGGCTACGACACCATCGAGTGGGCAGCCCGGCAGCCGTGGTCGGACGGCGCCGTGGGCACCTTCGGGCTTTCATACCCCGGCGCGGTGCAGTGGCTGGCGGCGGTGGAAAACCCGCCGCACCTCAAGGCCATGGTGCCGGCCATGACCTTTTCCTCGGCGCAGAACTTCTGGTTCGCCGGTGGCACCTGGGACATGTCCTGGATCGACTGGATCTGGCTCAACATCGCGCCGGACGTTCGCGCCCGCAAGCACCTGGACGGTCCGCGCACCGCGGAGGAAGCGGCGGCGAACTGGAGCGCCGAGGGTGCGCGCATGAAGGACCACCTGCCGCTTGCGCAGATGCCTCAGCTTCGCGACGTTGCGCCCTTCTACTATGACTGGCTGGGGCACCCGGCGCCCGACCCCTGGTGGAACTGGGCCGACCTGCGCGACAAGTACGCCCGCAACCATGCTGCCGTGCTCAACCTCTCCGGCTGGTACGACGACAACTATGGCCCGGAAGGCGCCATCACCAACTACCTCGGACTGCGCAGGTCGCGCCCGCGCGCGCCGGCCGACACGGCATTGCTGCTCGGACCCTGGGTTCACGGCGTGTCGAGCACGGCCACGCCGAAGTCCGGGGAACGATCGTTCCCGGGGAATGCCGCCATCGACTACGACGAGATCGTTCTCGCCTGGATGGACCATTACCTGCGCGGCATCGACAACGGCGTGGACCGTGCGAAGCCGGTGCGCTACTACGTCATGGGCACGAACGAATGGCGCGAATCGACCGCCTGGCCGCCGCCGGCACGTCCCACCGTCTTCTACCTGAGCCCGGGTGACCAGCGGCTGGGCGTGCTCTCACCGGTGAAGCCGCGCACCGCCCTGCGCGAAGCCAGCTTCGTGTCCGACCCGGACGATCCCGTCCGCAATGCCTACGAAGCTTCCGGCGCCCACGATTACCGGCAGCTCGCCACGCGCGCCGACGTGCTCACCTTCGACACGCCTCCGCTGGCGCGCGACACCGAAGTCACGGGTCCCATCCGGGCACAACTGTACGTTTCCTGTGACTGCAGGGACTTCGACCTGTGGGTGCGGTTGCTCGATAAGGATCCGGACGGCACGGTGTACAACCTCATGAGCCCCGGACTGGATGTGCAGCGGGTCAGCTACCGCGACATCCACCACGGCCGGCAGTGGCTGGAGCCCGGCAAGGTGTACGCCATCGAGCTGCCCAACCTGCTGACCAGCAACACCTTCCTCAAGGGACACCAGATCCGCGTCCAGGTGATGGCGAGCTTTCACCCCAATTTCTCGCGCAACCTGCAAAGCGGCGAGAACGAGGTGCTGTCCCGCGCGTCGCGCAAGGCCACGATCCACCTCTACGCCGACCGGCAGCGCCCCTCGAACATCGTCCTGCCCGTGGCCGGGCATTGATGCTTCAGGTGGGTGCGGCGCCACCGGAGTAGCGATTGCTGCGTCCCGCCTCGGCACACCAGATGATGAGCAGGATCCAGCCGATGATGGGGATGAGACCGAGCAGCTGCAGCCAGCCGCTTCGATCCGTGTCATGCAGGCGCCGCGCGCCGACCGCGAGCGAGGGCACGAGCGTGGCCAGCGCGAACACGTTGCCGAGCCGCCAGTTGATGGCGCCGAGGATGCCGTTGCCGAGGAAGCAGAACAGCACCCACCACCAGAACTCCGGGCGCCCCGCGGTGCCGTCGAAGTTGGCGTACTTGTTGAAGCAGGTCTTGATCGCGTCGGTGAATTCCATGTGGTTTTCCTTTCGCGGCTGAAACGCCCGTCGAGTATACGGCAGTCAGCGGCCATCAACCCATGATGTTCGTGAGCGTGCCGATGGGCTCGATGGTGATGCGCACCTCATCACCCGACTGCAGCGAAAACGAATCCTCGGGCACGATGCCGGTGCCCGTCATCAGGTAGCACCCCTGGGGAAACTCGAGCTCGCGGCACAGGAAATCGCGCAGCTCCCCGGGCCGGCGGCGCATGCGTCCGAGCGAGGTGGACCCTGCGGACACGCTGGCTCCGTGACGGCGGACGTCCAGATCGATGCGGGTCTCGGCCGGCAATGGGTCCGGGGAGATCAGCACCGCCGGGCCCACCGACGCGCTGCCTTCATAGATCTTCGCCTGCGCGAGGTACAAGGGATTCTCGGCCTCGAGGTCACGGCAGGTCAGGTCGTTCCCGATCGTGCAGCCGATGATCTCCCGGCGTGCGTTGATCACCAGGGTGAGTTCGGGCTCGGGGACGATCCAGCGTGCATCGCGGCGCAGCCGCAGGGTTCCGCCCGGTGCGACCACGCGCGCGGCGGTGGACTTGAAGAACAGCTCGGGCCGCTCGGCATCGTAGACGCGATCGTAGAAGGACGAGGCGCCGGCCGACTGTGATTCACTGGCGCGCGCCGAACGGCTGCGCAGGTACGTGACGCCCGCCGCCCAGATCTCCTGGCTGCCCAGCGGCGCGAGCAGTACTTCGGGCGGCGCTGCGGCCGGCTCGCTCCGCGACCATTGCTGGAGCCTTTCGTGCAGCCCGGTGAGGTTGATGAGCTCGTCCCACGCCTGCACGGGGCAGAAAAACCAGCGGTCCGCCGCCTGCGCCAGGATCCCGCGAGCCGTGTTGTAGATCAGCACTGTCATGTCGAGAGGCTGGGAGCGCTCGGCCAGGTCCACCGTATCGTCGATTGAATGAAGAGAAGTGGCATGTTAGTGTAGGCACAGGAAGGG
Organism: Steroidobacteraceae bacterium; assembly: GCA_046347195.1. Classification (GTDB taxonomy): domain Bacteria; phylum Pseudomonadota; class Gammaproteobacteria; order Steroidobacterales; family Steroidobacteraceae; genus TMP-86. The sequence continues at coordinate 8,385 of JAXMGQ010000049.1, read as the reverse complement.
CAATCGTCAACCAATTCGCCCATTGAACAACGATCTAACATTTCAGATTAGACGCCGGCGCGGTCTTGAGTCCCTGCCATGACGCCCCTGGACCTGCATGGCAGGGTAGCGCTGATCACCGGAGCCGCGGGTGGCATCGGCGCCGCCATCGCCGCGCAGCTGGGGGCGGCCGGCGCACGGCTTGCGCTCGCGGACCTCGACGAGGCGCGCGCGCGATCCACCGCGGATTCGCTCGGCGCATCGCGCATCGACGCCGTGGGCTTCGGGTGCGACGTCAGCGATCCGTCCGCCGTTCAACGCCTGGTCGACGCCGTGCTGCGGCGATTCGGCCGGATCGACATCCTGGTGAACAACGCCGGCATCATGGGACGGACGGCGCCCCTGTGGGAACTCACTGACGAGGACTGGCAGCGCGTGATGTCCGTCGACCTGGACAGCGTGTTCTACGTGAGTCGCGCGGTCATCACGCACATGCGCACGCGCGGCACCGGCTGCATCGTCAGCATCGCCTCCATCGCCGGCAAGGAAGGCACGCCGACGCTGGTCCCCTATTCCGTCGCGAAGGCCGGCATCATCGCCTTCACGAAGGCGCTGGGGAAGGAAGTGGTGCGCGAGGGAATCCGCGTCAACTGCGTGGCGCCAGGCGTCGTGGAAACCGCCATCCTGAAGCAGCTTCCCGCTTCCGCCACCCAGACCATGCTGAGCAAGGTCCCCATGGGTCGGCTGGGAACGGCGGAGGAAGTCGCCAGCGTCGTGAGCTTCCTCGTCTCCGATGGCGCCAGCTTCATCACCGCACAATGCTTCGATGCCAGCGGCGGCCGCGCCACGTACTGAAGGAGAGCCCCATGCAACGCAGCGTCAATCGACTGCTCACCACCCACACCGGCAGCCTGCCCCGCCCCGATCCGCTGGTGCAGCTCATGTTCGCGCGCGAGGAAGGCCGGCCGGTGGATGCCGATGAACTGGCCGCGCGCGTCCGCGAATCGGTGCGCGAGGTGGTGCTGCGGCAGCAGCGCGTCGGGATCGACGTGGTCAGTGACGGCGAGATGTCGAAACCGAGCTATGCCACCTACGTGACGGAGCGCTTGAGCGGATTCGGCGGGGATTCCAAGCGGCCGAAGCTCAGCGACCTGCTCGAGTTCCCGAACGTCGCCAGCGCGTATTTCAACGATCCTGGCGTGCAGCACCTGAACCGCAACCGGCCGGCGTGCAATGCGCCGGTGGCTTCGCGCCACAATCCCGACGCCGGCATCGACATCGCGAACTTCCGCGCAGCGCTGCAGGGGACGCAGGTCACCGAAGGATTCCTCACCGCCGCCTCGCCCGGACTGGTCTCCATGTTCCTGGGCAACGACTACTACGGTTCCGAGGAGGAATTCCTGTGGGCGGTGGCCGATGCGCTGAAGGAGGAATACGAGGCCATCGTGGCCGCGGGTTTCCTGCTGCAGCTCGATTGTCCGGATCTCGCGATGACCCGCCACCGGGAGTTCAAGGACCGGCCGCTGGCCGAATTCCGCTCCTACGCGCAGCGGCATATCGAGGTGCTCAATGCGGCGACGGCCAACATCCCGCCGGACAAGCTCAGGGTGCACCTTTGCTGGGGAAACTATCCGGGGCCACACCACCACGACGTCGCGCTCGCCGACATCATCGACCTGATCGTGCGGGTACGGGCCCAGGGCATCGTGTTCGAGGCGGCCAATTCACGCCACGAGCACGAGTGGACGGTGTTCGAGAACCTGCCCCACGCGGATGACAAGCTGTGGGTGCCGGGGGTGATCGAATCCATGTCCAACCGCATCGAGCACCCTGAGCTGGTGGCACAGCGCCTGGTCCGCTTCGCGAACCTCGTCGGCCGCGAGAATGTCATGGGCGGGAGCGATTGCGGCTTCGGTACCTTCGTCGGCGTGGCGCTGGTGGAACCGGAGATCGCCTGGGCCAAGCTGGCATCGCTGGCGGAGGGCGCCCGCATCGCCTCGAGGCGACTGTGGAAAAGCCAGGGATCGGCGTCCTGACATTTCAATCGCGCGTCAAATCCGGGTACAGGCCGTGCGCAATTGGTTGAGTTTTCGCTATCTAACGCGTATTGGTGTAGGTCCCGCGAACCGCTGGCAGAATCCGCACGCGCAGCGCCGCCGCCGCCGCGCAGCTGGCACGCTCCTGAGCTCGGCGCCGCGCTGCGCCGAAGGCGCGAGGAGGCGGCGCTGGGCACCTTCGTCATCGAGCAGGCGGCGACACCTTCCACGCTCACCCTGCTGGCCCTGGCCGGATTTCGATTTCGCCGTCATCGACATGGAGCATTCGCGTCATCGACTGCTCGCCAACGAGCCGCTCCTGCTCGCCGCGCGGGCGCGGGGATGCCTGCCTGGTGCGCATCTGGGGTTGGGCTTGGGACTGATCAACAGGTGCTCGACATGGGCGCGCACGGCATCATGGTCCCGCACGTCGACAGCGCGCGAGCGCGCGAAGTCGTCGAGGAGGCGCGCTTCGCGCCCGGGGTGCACGCGGCTTCTCCCCCATCGCCAGTTCGACGCCTTCTACGACCGGCGCGCAGGCGCTCAACGATGGCACCGGTGGTCGTGCAGATCGAGGACGCGATGCGCTGCAATGCGTGGAGCAGATCCGCCGTGCAGGGCGTCGATGCGATCTTCGTGAAGACCCTATGACCTGTCACTGTCGCTGGGCGTCAGCCGGGCAGCCCGGCGCTGTTCCGCCATGCGCAGCAGATCGCCGCGGCGGTGCCCGAGGTGACCATGGGCATCTACGTGGACGACCCCGGCACCCGGCGGCGACTGGGCCGGCGCGGATTCACCCTCAGTGCGTGAGTTTCGATGGGCGGATGCTCTCGGAGGGCGCCCGCCGCGTGACCGATCTCGCCCGGCGCAGCAACGCGCCGGCCGGTGCGCGAAGGAAACGAAGGAAGGCACCGTGACGGCAACCGCCGCCGGTCTGCAGGATGCGACCGTCAGGGACTGTGCCGGCAGGCTCGCCGCCGCCGAGCGCAGCCGCACGCCGATACCGCCGCTCACCACGACCCACCCCGGTCTCACGCTGGCGCAGGCGTACCGCGTCCAGCAGCTCAACATCGCCCGCCGCACCGATGCGGGCGAACGCATCGTCGGGCACAAGGTGGGCCTGACCGCGCGCACCATGCAGGAACTGTTCGGCGTCGACGAACGGACACGGCCACCTGCTCGGCACGATGATGCGCAAGGCGAGCGAACCGCTACGACCTGGCCGGTACCATCGACCCACAGATCGAGGTGGAGCCTGCCTTCGTGCTGGGGCGCAAGCTGCAAGGCCCGGCCTCGGCATCGCCGAGGTCATGGCAATGCCTCGACCATGTGTGCGGCCATGAAGATCATCGACTCGCGCATCATCGACCTGGCAGATCCGCATCGGGACACGGTCGCCGACATGGCTCCTCCGCACGCGGCGAGCTGGGCGCGCAGCGTGGGCCATCAGCCTCGCGCTCGACGACCTGTTCATCCTCGAGCTCGATGGCGCGATCGTCGAGCGCGGCAACACCTCGGCGAGTGCTGCTCGGCCACCCGGCCGCAAGCGCGGCGTGGCTCGCCCGTAACACACTCGCGGGATATGGATCGGCCTGGGCCCGGCGGCCTGATCCTGCCGGGCACCTGCATGCGATCGCCGCATCGCCCTGCACCAACGCCACAGGCACCATCGCCGGGCTCGGCGAGGTCAGCATCGATCTGGTGAATGCACCCACCATGCGAAGGTGAGCCGGGCGAAAGGCGCGTGAACTACGCTTGAACTGGCTCCGGCGTGACTTTGGCCGCGCGCGTCGGCGGACTCGTGGGCGATGTGCCGGTCGATGGCCTTGGCCACCATCACCCAGATGGATGCATGGCCGCGCCGGCGAAGTTCCGGATCGCGCGTGCTGGGCATCGTAGATGCGCCGGCAGGTGTTCGGCATGTCGTCGGCCGGCCGGCCTCCTCGGGCAGGGTCTGGAACCGCGGACGGTCGAGTATCGCCCGCATGCGATCCAGCAGCTTGTCGGCCTCGGCACCTTCAGCACGCCCATGATCATGGCGTGGAAGCGCTCATCCAGGTCATCGAAGCGTTGCATTGTCATTGCGCTTGACCGCCACCGCCTGGGCATCAGATTGGTCTTCAGCGCATCCAGCGAGCACCTGGTCGACCAACGGCGCACGCGGCGCGACCTCCACCTCGAGGCCGGTGCGGATCAGGCTCTGCTGGAGTTGCTCCAGGCGGATGGAGGCCACGAAGGCGCTGCCCGCTCTGGGGAAGATGTCCGCCAGCCCTTCGGAGGCGAGCCGCGTGATGGCATCGCTGATCGGTGCGCGGGAAACGCCGTACTCCTCGGCGATCCTGTACTTGTCGAGTTGCAGGCCAGGCGGCAGTGCGAGTTCGCGGATCCGGCGTCGAAGGTCGCGATAAACCCTGTCGGTCTTGGATTGATCGTCGGCGATGTCGATCGGCTTTCGCTTCGTGCTCATGTCCGGCCGACGTTCTCGCGGCTTTCCAGAAGGGTTTCGCGTCGGGCGAAATCGTAGCATGGCCGGCGGCGCGCTCACAAACGGCGGCACCTGCTCACGCCGGAACGGGAGCATGCTCGGGGATCAGGCGCTCGCGCCGCAGTTCGTCCCAGAACGCAGCCGGGATGTCGACCGACAGCGCGGCGAAGTTCTGCCGATGTTCGGCAATGCTCTGCGAGCCTGGAATGACGCTGACGATGACGGGATGGGCGAGCACGAACTGCAGTGCGGCGGCATGCATCGGCACCGCATGCGCCTTGCAGACGGCCTCGAGTCGCCTGACACGGGCGAGCACCTCCGCGGGAACGGTGGAATAGTTGTATGTCGCCTTGCCGGCCAGGATGCCGGAGTTGTACGGTCCGCCGACGATGATGCCGGCGCCGCGCCGCTGGCATTGCGGGAAGAGATGATCCAGCGGTGCATGCTCGAGCAGCGTGTAGCGCCCCGCCACCAGGAACAGGTCGGGGTCCACGAGTTCGAGCAACCGCGCACAGGGCTCCCATTCGTTCACGCCGGCGCCGATGGCGCCGATCACACCGGCTTCGCGCAATTCCTGCAGCGCGCGCCAGCCGCCCTTCTGCAGCAATTGCTGGATCGCCGCCTCGGACCCTTCCCGGCCGCCATGACAGAAGGCATCGACATCGTGCACCAGCACGATGTCGAACCGCGCGATGCCCGTGCGCCGGCGGCTGTCCTCGAGCGAGCGCATCACGGCATCGTACGAATAGTCGTAGTACCACTTCACCTGCGGTGTCTGCACGAAGAACCCGCCGTTGACCTCCTCCGGCGCGCAAGGGTCGAGCAACCGGCCCACCTTGGTGGACAGCGTGAATTCCTGCCGCGGGTGAGCCTGCAGGAGCCTGCCCACACGTTGCTCGGACAGGCCCAGGCCGTAGAAGGGTGCGGTGTCGTAATAGCGGATGCCGCTGCGCCACGCCGCCGCGAGGATGCCGTCGGCCTCCTCTTCCGCCAGCGGCCGCGTGTAATTGCCGAGCGGCGCGGATCCGAACCCCAAGGCGGTGAAACTCAAGTTTCGTCCCCCGCGCGTCCTGAACAGGCGGCGCAAGGTGGCTGGCGCGAGGTCCGTCGGGGTCATGGCGCTTGCTCCAAAGCTCGGGTCGGAGCGCTATTCTGACATGCCAGAGCTGCTGGCGCATCGCTGACGCGCGGCAGATGCGCAGCTGGGGTGCCCCGAAAACCCGCCGTTCGACGCAGGTCGTCCACAACGCCTCGTTTGATGAGCGGCTTGCTGGCATGTTAGTATACGCTGATCATGAGAGGGCACACCATGCGCGACACATCGGCCAAGGGCCTGGAGAACACCATCCGCACCTATTTCGATGGCTGCAACGAAGCCAGCGCGAAGAAGATCATGGAGTGCATGGAACCCGACGCGGTGCACTACTTTCCCGCGGGCGCACCGCAAGGCACGTTCGTGGGCGCACAGGGCATTGCCGATGGCTGGGCCAGGGCGGTGGCGACGCTGGGCTCGATCTGGACGGTGGATCGCGTGATCGTCGATGCGCCACGGCTCGAAGCGGTCATCGAGTGGACGCACTTCAAGCCCAAGCAGGGCATCTACCTGCGGGGCGACGAGTGGTACATCTTCTCGTCCAGGGGACTGATCAAGGAAATCCGCGCGTACTACGCCTGCCCGGCAGCGGTCCCTGCGCGCACGCACGAACTGGGCGATGTGCCGTACGCCGAGCGGGGCTATCCGTTCAAGCCACCGGCCGTGAAGCGTCAGGGATAGGCCGGCGCGCTGCCTGGCCTGCTTCGCGTCGCGATGAGCCGCCCGAACCCTGCTACCAGATACCGCCCAGCGCCACGGTGATCGCCTCGCCATTCACGGCGCCGGCGGCATCGCTGCACAGGAAGGCGATGACCTCGGCCACCTCCTTGGGTTCGAGCACGCGATTCTGCGGGTAGATGGCAGCGCGCTCGCGCCAGACTTGCTCGACACTCACCCCGCGCCGCTCGCTCTCGGTCTTCGCCGAGCGCTCGGCCATCGCGGTACGGACCCAGCCCGGCAGCACCGCATTCGAGGTCACGCCGAACGGTCCCGCATCCTGCGCGATGGCGCGGGCCAGTCCGATCACACCGTGCTTGGAGGCGGTATAGGCGCTGCCCGAGCGCTCGGCCTTCTCGCCGGCGGTGGAACTGGTGAACACCACGCGCCCGTAGCTGCGCTTGCACATGCCACCCACGGTCAGGCGCGCAAGTTCGAAGGGAGCATCGAGATTGATGCGCATGGTCTCGCGCCACACGGCCGGGTCCTGTTCCCACACCAGCCGCTCGTGCGCCGAGCCGATGCCATGGTTCACGACCAGCAGATCGACGGGACCCAGCCGGCGTTCGGTCTCGGCGACGGCTCGCGCGCCCTCCGGCGTGCCCAGGTCCGTCGCGACGTGGTCGAGCCCCACGGACGCCAGTTCCTCCGCACTGCGCGCCGCGATCATCACACGCGCTCCCGCGGCAGCGAGCAACAGCGCGGCCTCGCGACCGATGCCGCGGCCTCCGCCGGTCACCAGTGCAATACGGCCTTTCATGGGACTCTCCTCGCAGGCAATTCCGGTACAGTAGCTTAAACTCCGCTGCCACGGAAAACGCCGCATGTGTGGTCGCTACGTCGCGAAGCTCCAGGCCGCCCAGCTCGCCGAATGGGACCTGATCCGCAACGTCCCCGAATTCGAGTCGTACAACGTCGCGCCCACGCAATCGGTGCCCGTGGTGAGGCACATGCCGGAGGGCAATGTCGTCGACCTCGTGCATTGGGGCCTGATTCCCTTCTGGGCCAAGGGCGTGCCGCCCAAGTACTCCACCATCAACGCAACGGTGGAGAAGATCCAGGATGGCGCGACCTGGCGCGGGCCGTGGAAGCGGGGGCAGCGCTGCGCGCTGCTGGCCAATGGCTTCTACGAATGGCAGGTGCTGGAGGACGGCAAGACCAAGCAGCCCTACTACATCCACCTCAACGACCAGGAGCTGTTCGGCTTCGCGGGGCTGTGGGATTCGTCGACCCGCGAAGATGGCATCGTGGTGCAAAGCTGCACCATCGTGACCCTGCCCGCGAGTCCCTTCATGGCCCGCATCCACAACGCGCGCCAGCGCATGCCCGCGATCCTGGCGAAGGAGGATCGCAAGGCCTGGCTCGAAGGCTCGGCCGAGGAAGCGTTTTCGGTGCTCAGGCCATACCCGGATGAACACCTCGTGGCGTGGCCGGTGAGCACCCGGGTCAACACGCCCCGCAACAATGTCGCGGATCTCGTGAAACCCCTGAAGGAAGGCAAGGGCTAATGGGGCATCCCCAGCGAGGTTGGTCGCCCCTCGGGGTCGATGCGCAGGAACTCGGAGTAAGCCACGTCGATCCGGGTGAACCTTTCAGCCTCGATTTCGTAGAGGACCACCCCGAGGTACTGGAACCGGTCGGCACGCCTGACCGATCCGAACACGGTCGCAGCGTCCGAACGCGCCACGAAGGTGGTCCGCAGTCGCACGGCGAGGGTGGATTCATCCGTCACGAAACGCTCCACAACCACGGTTTCGTCGAAACAAGGCCAGATGTTGATCTCGTAATGCGCCCGAACGGCTTCCACGCCCTGCAGGTGCATGGAGCCGTTGGTCATGAGGACCCGGGGATGCATGTATTCGAGAAAGGCGCTGGAATCAGCGGCATTGAAGCGTCGCAGGTAGTCATCGAAGCGATCCCGTTTCACTCTGCACTCCCCTTGAAGCAAGGGCTCTTCGACTGCAATTCGCGCATCGCCTCGTCGAGGTCGTCGATGGCGCTACAATAGGCACGACTTCATGGTAACGCATCCCGCATGTCCAATATCACGATGACCGGCGGCGAAGCCCTGCTTC
>JAXMGQ010000048.1:0-40304 GCA_046347195.1 Steroidobacteraceae bacterium | reverse complement strand
CTCGAGGATCACTTCACCATCGAGGGGCGCGGCTGCTCGCTGATCTACGGCACGCGCGATCAGGAGCGCAAGCCCTCGCAGCCGTTTCGCACGCTGTTCCTGCAGCAGACGCTGCGGCGCGGTCTGCTGGCGCCGAACTTCATCATCAGTTACGCGCATTCCGAGGCCGACGTGGCCCAGACCATCGATGCCGTCGGCGGCGCGCTCACGGTGTACCGCAAGGCGCTGGATGAGGGCGTGGAAAAGTACCTCGAAGGCCGGTCGATCAAGCCGGTGTACCGGCGCCGCAACTGAGCGGACGCGGGCTACACCCGACGCAGCAGGAAATAACCGTACCGTTCGTCGGGCACCAGCGTCTGCCTGGGAATCAGGTGGATCGCATGCGGCTCGAAGCCGCACTCGGACGCGACCTGCCAGAACTCGTCGAGCCGGTACGTGGTCATGTTGGCGACGCCGAACCGGTATCCCCAGCCACGCGACCGGGTGGCGATGCCGGTCGAGTACTTGACCTGGATCAACGCCATGGCGCCGGGCCTGAGCAGCTTGGCCGCGATGCGCAGCACCCGCTTGCCGTACTCGGGTGTGGGGAAGGCCTCGAAGACGTAGATGCACACGAACAGGTCGCAGGGCTGGTCGATCTGCGACAGGGCGCCCTCGGGCTCGGAAAGATCGATGAGCACCGGATGGAAGTTGTTCATTCCTTCCCGGCGGAGCTGCCTGCCGCACTCGTCGAGGCTGACCTGCGCCACGTCCACGCCGAAGAAGCTGTCGGCCTCGCGCGCGAAGTGGACTGCATTGGCACCGCCTCCACATCCCCACTCGATGACGCGCTTGGCCGGACGCGGAAACTGCATCGAACGGCTGAACGATTCGTAGATGTCGAAGGTCTGCCGGCCGATGGCGAGCCAGGTGGCATCCTCGAAGGACTCGCGCCAGTGGGAATACATTCCCTGGTTCTTCTTTCCCGGGTCCTCCCACCAGGCGCGGGCTTCCTGCGTGAGCGCGGCTTCGCTGCGTCGCCAGCCGATGGCGTTTCGCGCCACATCGATCACGGCTCGCAGCTTGCTTGCGATCCCCAGCTTGGCCGGTGTCTGGGCGTCGGGGTTCATGGCGGGAGTGGACATATCGTGAAGGGGATCACAGGGTTACGACAGAAATATGCTTTCATTGTATATTGCGGTCACGGATGATCTCAATGCGATCGAAGATGCGGCGGTGCCTTCCCGATGTTGCGGTTTAGTGCGGATTTCAGACCTGCGGCCACGGTGCTCTGTCTCGGCGCGCACTGCGACGACATCGAAATCGGCTGCGCGGGAGCCTTGCTGGAATTGCAGGAACGCGATCCGTCATTGCACTTCGTCTGGGTGGTGTTTTCCAGGGACGATCAGCGCGAGGCCGAGACACGCTCGGCCTGCGCCAGGCTCCTGGGAACCGGATCCCGCTGCCAGCTCGAGGTGCACGGGTTCCAGGGCAGCTACTTTCCATATGTCGGCCCGGCGCTGAAGGATTGCTTCGAATCGATCAAGAGCCGGGTGGAGCCTGACCTGATCTTCACGCATTTCCTGCAGGATCGGCATCAGGACCACCGGGTCATCGCCGAATTGACGTGGAACACGTTCCGGAACCACGCCATCCTCGAATACGAGATTCCCAAGTACGAGGGCGACCTGGATTCGCCCAACGTGTATTTTCCGGTCTCCCGATCAAACGTCGAACGCAAGGTGGATACCCTGATGACCTGCTTTCCCTCGCAGCTCGAGCGTGCGTGGTTCGATGCGGACCTGTTCCGCGGCGTGATGCGGCTGCGGGGAGTGGAATGCAACTCGGCGAGCCGGTACGCGGAGGCTTTCCACGCCCGCAAGGTGATGCTGTGATGCCGCGCATGAGGATGGCGCAAGGGATACGCAAGCCATGAAGGTCGTACTGTTCTGCGGAGGACTCGGCACGCGGCTGCGCGAGCATTCGGACACGGTGCCGAAATCGCTGGTGAACATCGGGGTGCGGCCCATCGTCTGGCACCTGATGCGCTACTACGCGCATTTCGGGCACAAGGACTTCATCCTCTGCCTCGGCTATCGCGGCGACATGGTGCGTGACTACTTCCTCAACTACAACGAATGCCTGTCCAATGACTTCACCATCTCGGATGGCGGGCGGACGGTGGAGCTGCACAGCCGCGACATCGCGGACTGGCGCGTGACCTTCGTCGACACGGGCCTGCATGCCAACATCGGACAGCGCTTGTTGAGGGTGCGCAAGCACCTGATGGATCAGGAGGTGTTCCTGGCGAATTACTCCGATGGCCTGAGCGACCTGCCCCTCGACGCGATGATCGACGGCTTTCGAGGCGATCTGGTGGCGCGCTTCGCCGCGGTACGGCCCTCGACCAGCTTCCATGCGGTGCAGGTGGATGGCGCGGGCATGGTCTCGGGGATGGGCCCGATGGGAGACGCCGGACCGATGGTCAACGGCGGGTTCTTCGTCCTGCGGCGCACGATCTTCGACTACATCAGGGAAGGAGAGGAACTGGTGGAGGAGCCGTTCCAGCGGCTCATCGAACAGCGCAAGCTGGGGGCATTCGCGTATTCAGGATTCTGGAAGGCCATGGACACCTTCAAGGACAAGATCAGTTTCGACCGGCTGGAAGCGCAGGGACGATGCCCGTGGAAGGTGTGGCTGGCCAACGGCGATGTTCCGGTCAGTGGAGTCGCCAATGGTATGGATCCGTGAATGTCATCGCGACGAAGATTCCAGGCGCATTCGTCCTGGAAATGGAGCCGCGCCGGGACGAACGCGGTTTCTTCGCCCGGGCCTGGTGCGCGCGCGAGCTGGCTGAACGGGGCCTGTCGAGCAGCATCGCCCAGATCAACACCACCTGGTGCGCCAGGGCCGGCACGATCCGCGGCATGCATTTCCAGCGGGCGCCGGCTGCGGAAGTCAAGGTGGTGCGCTGCCACCGGGGCGCCGCCTACGATGTGATCGTGGACCTGCGGCCTGATTCTCCGACCCACCGGCAATGGGTAGGCGTGGAGTTGACCGCCGCGGGCTGTTCGATGGTCTACGCTCCGGAAGGCTGCGCCCACGGCTATCTGTCGCTGCGCGATGATACCGAAGTGTCCTACACCACCTCCGCGTTCTATGCGCCGGGCGAGGCGGGGGGCGTACGGTATGACGATCCGGCCTTCGACATCCGCTGGCCGATGCCGGTGCAGATCGTCTCGACACAGGACGCATCGTGGCCGGATTATGCAACGTAGCGCGCGATGGGCGCATGCCGGCCGCTCGTGGCAAAATAGGACTCCGATGATCATGCCGATCCTGCAGTTCCCAGCGTGAAACGACGCGTCCTGATGATCGCGGCGTGTCCGTTCCCGGCGCCGCGCGGAACCCCGGTGCGCATCCTGCGCATGGCCGAGGAACTGGGACGACGCGGACACGATGTGCACGTGGTCACCTATCACCTGGGCGAGCCCTGTTCCAGCCCGTTGTTCAGGATCCACCGGATTGCCAATGTCCCGACCTATCACAAGATGGATCCGGGCCCGTCCTATCAGAAGCTGGCGATCGTGGATCCGCTGCTGGCCATCAAGGTGATGCGGGTGGCGCGGCAGATCGGCCCGGACATCATCCACGCGCACCACTACGAGGGAATGCTCACGGCGCTGCCGGCGCGCAAGCTGTGGAAGATTCCGGTCGTCTTCGATGCGCATGTCCTGCTCGACGGGGAACTGGAATTCTATTCGATGGGGGTATCGCGTCGCATGGTCGGCCGCGTGGCGCGGTTCTTCGACCGCCGCATTCCGCGCCAGGCCGAGCACGTGATCTCCATCTCCGAGGAGATACGCGAGCAGCTCTGCGGGAAGTACCAGTTGCCGGCGCAGCGCATCAGCGTCGTCCCCAATGGCGTCGAGGAGCCGTTCTTCCGCGGCCGCAGCGACCTGTTCCCGGCGGATGGCCTGCAGCGCATCGTCTTCACCGGCAACCTCGCTCTCTATCAGGGGACGGACCTGATGCTGGAGGCGTTCGCGAAGGTGCTGAAGAAACGCCCCGGCGTGCGGCTCGTCATCATCACCGACAGCGATGCGACCGAGTTCAGGTCCATTGCCGCGAGCCTCGGAGTACTGGAGCAGGTGGACTTCCTGCTGCCCAAGCTCGATGAGTTGCCGGGGTTGATCGCGAGCGCGGCGGCCGCCTTGAACCCGCGCACCTCCTGTCCGGGTGTTCCGCTGAAGCTGCTGAACTACATGGCCGCCGGCGCCGCGATCGTGTCGTTCCGGGGTTCCTCCAAGTACCTGGTGCACGAGCAGAGCGGATTGGTGATACCGGACGCGGACACGACCGCATTCTCGGAAGCGATCCTGCGCGTCCTGGAAGAGCCGCAGCTCAAGACCCGGCTGGGGGCCTGCGCCCGTGAGTTCGCCGCCAGCCACCTGACCTGGGCGCGCAGCGCGCAGTCCATCGAGCAGGTCTACGATCAGGTGCTCGCCGGTCGCGGTGACGGTGCGCGGAGAAACGAGCGAGAGACAATGGCATGAGATCAATGGAATGGCTCACATGAATCCGCAATCGACGCCGGGACCGCTGGTCGGGCTGGGCATGCCCGTCTTCAATGGCGAGCGATTCCTCGCGCAGGCGATCCAGTCGATCCTGTCGCAGACCTACGGCAACTTCGAGCTGGTGATCTGCGACAACGCATCGAGCGATGGCACGGAGAAGATCTGCCGTGGCTTCGCCAGCAGCGACAGCCGCGTGCGCTACCTGCGCAATCCGGAGAACATTGGCGCCTATCCGAACTTCAACCGCACGTTCGAGCTGAGCAGCGGCAAGTATTTCAAATGGGCGGCGCACGACGACGTGCTCGATCCCGATTACCTGCGCGCCTGCGTCGAGGCGATGGAGGCGCGGCCGGAGGCGATGGTCTGCCAGACCCAACTGGACTTCATCGACGCCGATGGCAACAAGCTCGGCGTCTGCAGCACCGATCTCGAGGAAGCGGAGGATGACCGGCCGAACGTGCGATTCGTCGCCGCGGCGCTCAAGGCCCACGACTGCTACGACATCATGGGCGTGTTCCGGCGCAAGGACCTGGCCGACACCAGCCTGTTGATCAGTTTCCATGGCGCGGATCGCGCGCTCATCGCTGAACTTGCGCTCAAAGGGCCGTTCGTGCACCTGGACGCGCCCTTGCTGCAGGTCCGTGATCACCAGGACCGATACACCCGCTCCAAGACCAGGCCGAAGGACCGCGCGGTCTGGCACGATGCCCGGCTCAAGGGAAAGCTCACCTTCCCCATCTGGCGCCTGTACCGCGAGTACTGGGCGATGCTGTGGCGGTCGGGGACCGGCGCAACCAGCAAGCTGCTGGGAAGCCTGCATCTGTTGCGCTGGTGGTTCGTCAACTGGAACGCCGCCCGCGCGTTCGTGGACGTGGCCGGCAACCTGGTGCCCGGCATGGTCGGCTGGGCGGAGCGGATGAAGCAGACGGTCATCTCGCCCATGCCCGGCATCGACCGCCTGCGCAAGGATGGAAGGAAATAGGGCGCCGCCATCCCATGAGAATGCTCGTCGTCGCCCCGCAGCCCTTCTTCACGCCACGTGGTACACCGCTGAGCGTGTACTACCGCACGCTGGTGCTGGCGGAGCAGGGGGCGGAAGTCGATCTGCTCACCTATGGCCAGGGGGCCGACGCTGATCTGCCGGCGACGCGCATCGTTCGCATCCCGGAGATGCGCTGGATGGGGCACATCCCGGTCGGCCCCTCCTGGAAGAAGCTGTTCCTCGACCTGTTCATGATCATCTGGACGGTCGCGCTGCTGCTGCGCCGTCGCTACCAGGTCGTGCATGCGCACGAGGAGGCGGTGTTCTGGTGCCGCTACCTCAAGCCGCTGTTCCGGTTCAAGCTCATCTACGACATGCATTCCAGCCTGCCCCAGCAGCTGACGAATTTTGCGTTCACCAAATCGCGCATGATCATCGCCATGTTCCGGCGGCTCGAGGACAGCTGTCTGGTGAATGCCGATGCGGTGATCACGATCTGCCCGGACCTGCGCGATTACGCGCTCAACTCCGGGGTTGCGCCCGCGAAGCACCTGATGATCGAGAATTCCATCTTCGATGATGTCAGGCTGCGCGGCGCCGGCTGCGGCCCGGGGCCGACCGCAGGTCCCTTGCAGTCGGGCCATGCGGCGCCGGAACTGCGGCATCCACTCATCGTCTATGCGGGAACCTTCGAACCCTATCAGGGCATCGACCTGCTGATACAGGCATTCGTGAAGGCGCGCAAGGACGTGCCGCAGGCGATGCTGCTGCTGGTGGGTGGCACCGATGAACAGGTTGCCGGCATGCGGACGCTGGTCCACAGCCTCGGGGCGGAGGATTCCGTCATGCTCACCGGCACCGTCGACAAGAAATCGGCCATGCGCTACACGGCGATGGCCCACGCGCTGGTATCGCCGCGCCGCGACGGTACCAACACGCCTCTGAAGATCTACGAGCAGCTGGCCAGCGGCAAGCCGCTGGTGGCCACCCGCATCTGGTCGCATACGCAGGTGCTCAACGACGAGGTCTGCATCCTGGTCGAGCCGGATCCGGATTCACTGGCGTCGGGCCTGGTGCAGGCGCTGTCCGATCCGCAGCGGGCGGCGCGCCTGGCCGACAATGCGCGACGCCTGTACGCCGAGCACTACGCGCGCCCCATCTACGAGCGCAAGATACGGGACCTGCTGAAGATCATCTCCTGATGCGCACTCCCGATGCGCCGGCTTCGCACCCGATGATCTCACCTGAAACCGGGCGGGAACCGCGAGTCTTCTTCCACTCCCTCGACGGCATTCGGGCGGTGGCGGCCTTCATGGTGGTGATGCTGCACACCGCACCGCTGTTCGGCATCGCGCGCCCTCAGGAGAGCTACCTGGCGGTGGACCTGTTCTTCGGCCTGAGCGGCGTGGTGATCAGCCACACCTATGAGGCGCGGCTGCTCGCCGGGTTGTCGCTGGCGCGGTTCTGCTGGATCCGGATCGTGCGCCTGTATCCCCTGTATGCCGCCGGCACGGCCATCGGCATCGCGACGCTGGCCTTCCCGGGAGGCGATCCGGGTACGCCGGACCTCGGCCTGCTGCTGCCGCTGTCACTGGCGATACTGCCCTTCCTCGGGTCGGGGTCCGCCGCCTATTTCCCGCTCAACATCCCGGGCTGGTCCTTGTTCCTGGAGTTGCTGGTCAATGTCCTCTACGCAGGCATCGTGCGCCGCCTGGATCGGCGCGCGCTGCTGATCATCCTGTGCTGCGCGCTCGCCGGATTGGTGTTCTGCGTGCGCGCATTCCGATTCCACAGCCTGGAGCTCGGATGGCGGCAGGTCCCGTGGCGCGGGCTGGATCTCGGGGTGGTCGGCGGGCTGTTGCGCGTGGCCTATTCGTTCTTCGCCGGCGTGCTTCTCTACCGTGCATTCAGCGGGCGGCAGCGCAGGGGCGTCTCGGTGCGGCCGGCGGCCTGGGTGCCCTGGCTCATCGTGATGGCCGTCGCACTGATCCTCGCCGCCTCCCCGGGGCCGGTGCTTCGCCCCTTCTTCGACCTGACGGTCGTCGCGGTCGTCTTTCCGGCGCTGATCTACCTGGCGTTGTGGTTCCGCTCGGCCGGCGCCGCCGACCCCCTGTTCAAGATGGCCGGCAACCTGTCATATGCCATCTATGCGATCCACTATCCGCTTTCGATGATCCTCGACCGGTTGGCGGAACGATGGATGGGCTTGCCGCTGCAACGATTCGCGCCGTGGGGCGGCATCGGCTTCCTCGCCTCGCTCCTGATCCTGTGCGCATGGCTGGACCGGTACTACGATCGCCCGCTGCGCAGCGCACTGATGCGGCGCGCGGCCGCACCCGCGCCCGTTCAGAACTGCCAGTAGAGGAATTCGCTGGGGCCGCCCATGCGCATCACCGCGGCCACCACCATGGCCGCGATCACGACCGCCCATGGCAGGGTGGGGTTCCACTGCAACCGCAGGCGTGCCAGCCCGGTGTTCGAGGGCCGCTGCGACGCGTCGAGCACCGGCTGATGCGGCGCGAGCAGCTGGATCGAATTGGGAAGCAGCAGGGCGATCAGCAGCAGTGCGCTGATCCACAGCAATGGCTGCAGGAACTGCAGCGCCGATACGCCGGCCGCCGGCGTGAACTGCGCGAAGTGCAGGCCGTGGGCGGCCAGACGGTCGATGAACAGTCGCGGCAGCTCGACTCCGCCGAACCCGAGCATGCCGCGGTAGATCGAGCCCGCGGTGGTCACGTCAGGCGAGCGGAACAGCACCATCGCCACCACCACGGCGATGAACGTCAGCAGGAATCCGGCCGGCGTCATGAGGCGGGCGTAGGCCTTGCGATCCGGCCAGTAGCGCGCAACACCGAGTCGCCAGGCGTGGTTGATGACGAGATAGACGCCGTGCAGCAGCCCCCACAGCGCGAACACGTATCCGGCGCCGTGCCAGATTCCCGAGACCAGCATGGTCAAGAGCGTGGGAAGCGCCAGCAACTGCACGAAGGCGCCCACCGGGGTATTGCGCCCGCTCATCCCCGGCAGTCCCCTCGCAAACCGGCGTCGGGTCATCCGCAGCAGCATCGGGTTGTACAGGTAGGCGGTCAGGAACCGGGTCAGCGTCACGTGCCAGCGTGACCAGAAGTCGATGATGCTGGTGGCCTGCAGGGGAGAGTAGAAATTCAGCGGCAGTCGCACGCCGACGCAGCAGGCAAGCCCCGCCGCCATGTCGCTGTAGCCGGAGAAGTCGAAGTAGATCTGCAGGGTGAATCCCAGCGCGGCGGTCCAGGCGGAAACCAGCGCAACATGGCCCGAGGACGCGGCGACGAACGCCGGCGTCACGAATTCCGCGACTCCATCCGCCAGCACCACCTTCTTGAACAGCCCGATGCCGATCATCGTCAGGCCGACGGCCAAGGTGGCCCGGTCGAGCCGGCCGGTCGCCCGCTCGAACTGCGGCATCATTTCCCGGTAGTGCACGATCGGGCCGGCGATCAGTTGCGGAAAGAACAGCACGAACAGCAGGTACTCGCGCAGGGTGAACGAGCGGACGCGGCCGGAGTTGACGTCGATCAGGAAGCCGATCTTCTGGAAGGTGATGAACGAGATGCCGAGCGGCAGGGCGATCTGCCTGAGGACGAAGTCGGTCCCCGCCACGTCATTGGCCACTGACAGCAGGAAGTTGGTGTACTTGAAATAGCCCAGAAAGGCGACGTTGAACACGATGCCGGCCGCCAGCACCAGGCTGCGCGACCGCTGGCGCCCCGCATCCGGATCCGCGGCTGCCGCCTCGAGCCAGCTGGCGATGGCGAAATTCACCAGCATCGAAACCCCGATGATCGGCACGTTCACGGGCTGCCACCAGGCATAGAAGACCAGCGAGGCGAGGATGAGCCAGTTGAGCGAGGCGATGCGCGACCATCGCCCCAGCAGGTGGAACACCGCCAGCGTGATCGGCAGGAAGGCGAACAGGAACTCGTAGGAATTGAACAACACGGGGCGGTCTTGCTCGGATCGGATCGAGGGGTGTCAGCGGGAGAGGAGCCGCTGCGCCTCGGTGACGATGTCGCCGACGCTCGCGAAGGATTCCACATCGGCGATCCGGAAGCGGATGCCCAGCTGCATCTCCGCCGCGGCGATGAACGTGATGTAGGTGAACGAGTCCCAGTCGGGCACCATGCTGCGGGTGGTCGTCATCGTGAGTACGATGGAGTCATCCGACAGCAGGTCGCGCAGGATGAGGGTCAGCTTGTCGAGGATATCCTGGTCGTTCATGCGCACTCCCGCCGGTGGATCAGGGTCGGCAACGGTTCGCGGCCCGGCAGCCCGAGCTCCCAGCAGGTCCTGCCATCCGCGGCGTCCGCGGCCAGCCGTTCGAACCCAAGCTTGCCATAGAGGTCGGCGATCACAGCGTTCTTGCTGGTGGGGATGATGGTCGCGCGCAACAGGCGGGCGCCGCGGTCACGCGCCTGTTCCACGGCGATGTTCATCGCCTCGTGTTCGAGCTGCCGGCCGAACACGCGGCAGCTCATCACCCAGTTGTCGATGTTCATGGCGCCCTCCGCGGTGGCGGCAGGCGTGAGCAGCATCACGCTGACGAGCCCGTTGTCGCCGAAGCGGTCGATGAGCCGGAAATGCAGCGCGATGTTGCGCGGGTCGGCGGCGATCTGCGCCAGGGACTCCGCGGTCAGGCGGATGCCGGTGGCGTTGAACTGGTTCGTCTTGTTGATCAGTTGCGCCGCCCGCGGCAGGTCCACCGGACGCAGACGGCCGTATTCCACGGTCATCTCCAGTCCCCTGAGGAAATCCTCCATGCTCTGCGCGGCGCCGAGCAGGCTCTCGCGGCGGGCGTTGGCCACATACAGCTCGACTCGGCCACGGTCTTCCTCGGTGAACGAGACGGTGTCGAAATAGCCGGCGTCGGCCAGGCATCGCACGTACAGTGCCGGATCCTCGGGCAGTTCCGGCACCGCCACCAGCGGCAGGCTTTCGCGGATCCGGGCCCGTTCGGCCGGATTGTCATCGACGAATACCAGGCTGTCGATGCCGATGTTGAGCTGTGTGGCGATGCGCACGATGTTCGCGGCCTTGTCGTCCCAGTTGGCCTCGAAGGCGGCAAAGTCCTCGCGCTTCAGCAGCATCTCCGGGTGCTCGCGAAATGCGGCCTCGGCGATCGAGCCCTCGTTCTTGGAGCAGACCGCCAGCAGTATCCCGCATTGCCGGAGCGATCTGGCGTAACGCTGCAAGGCCAGGTGCGCCTCGCCGGCGGCGCTGCCCTCCCCGAGGACGATGTTCTCCACCCCCGCATCCCCGACGACCCCGCCCCAGAGGGTGTTGTCGAGGTCGAGCACCAGGCACTTCTTCGACAGGCCGCGCTGCGCGCCGATCAGGCGCGCCAGCAGCTCGCCGTAGTGCGGCGCGGCGGCGGGCGCGATCTCCATTTTTCCCTGCAGCCATCGGCCCACGTCGAACCAGGCATCGAGGCCGTCGCGGGCGCTTTGCCGCGCGATGTCCAGCACCAGCACCTGCTCCTGCGCCGCTGCCGCCACCAGCCCCTGGTTGATGGCGGCGACCATCCGGCTGGGCGATGCCGCCACCATGCTGTCGTAGTTGCCGAACAGCGGCTCGGTGACGTCGAGCATCGTCTGCTGGATGACTTGCGCGCCCAGCATCTCCCGCGCCTGCCGCCACAGCAGGCGGATGTCTTCGACGGTGTCGGCAACGGACCGACGCGTGGCCTCATCATCCGCCGCCAGCGCGACACCGGCGAGCGCCTCGCGGCTGCCATGGGTCAGCAGCAGGATTTCGGGCTTGAAGCGGCGGATCGCGGAGTCCGGATCCAGCAGCTGCTGCCGGATCTGCCCGAAGCTGCCGCATCGACAGTCGGCGATCAGGCGGCGACGCAGGGCAGCAACCCGGATGGCCGGCAGCAGGTGATCGGTGGTCGCGTGCGACAGGATGGCGATGCGCACCACCGGAAACCCATGCGTTCCGGCGGCGCGCACGGTCTTCAATGCAGTGTCGAGCTGAATGGTCTCGAGCAGGCCGAGCCGCTGGTTCGCCAGCGCGCAGAGGCGCTCCAGACGGTCCCCGGGGTCAGGGGCGCCGGTCGCGGCGCGCAAGTCGCGCTTGAAGTCGGCGGGTGCAGGCAGCCAGTGCAAGGTGGTCACCGCGGTTCGGCGTCGTGCGCGGGTCAGCCCGCCCGCAATGGCGCGGCGCTGCCGGCGACGGCCGTCGACGCGGGTGCCAGGCAGCGGCGGATTCGCGCGCCGGCAAGGTCATAGAAGGCGCCGGAAAATCGCTCGGCGCTGGCCTGATCCAGGTGCGAGCCATCGAAGGTGCGCAATCCTTCCAGCGGCGGATCGATGAGCTCCTGGCCTGCAGCCGCGGCGATGGCGCGCGCCTCGGCATGCCGGGTACCCGGATAGGGAACGATCGTCAGCACCACGCAGCCAGGATCCACCGGCAGGGATGCAATGAACCGACGCGCCCGCAGGCCCTCGGAGGGCCACAGCCCGGAGTCCTCGTGCGCGGCATCCGCGGTGAGCGATTTGTTCCCCGGCGCGTGTCCCCGGACCTTCCAGTGACCGGTGCTCTCGCTGCGATAATAGGCAAACGAGTTGCCGCACAGGGTGGTGAGTCGGGTGCACAGCCTGCGGTGCACGCCCTGCCACAGCTGCTTCTGGTGATAGCGGCGCGGCGCCTCGTTGCGATCGTGCAGCAGGTCGGCACCGGGATCGGTCTCGCGGTCGGCGAAGAACCGGTCGACGTTGATCACGTAGACCCGGGCTCGTGGCTTCAGCCTCTCGAGCAAAGGCGCTGCGAACGTGGCGTTCTCGGTGTGCGTGAAGCCCATCAGGTAATGGGGCGATGCCGCCGCAGCGAACCACTGATCCGTGGCCTGCGAGGAAAACGCGAACTGCATGCGGCTGCTGCCCAGGAACAGTACCTGTGCACCCGAGGCGCGCCGTACCGCCTCGGGTTCCAGCCCGTACCAGAAGGCGCCATGGTCATAGTCGCCGTAGGCCTTGGCGTCGCAATAGGCGAGATAGGACGGGGGAGCGTAGTAGCCGGACGCCGTACAGGCAAAGATGCCCTGGGTCCGAAGCTGGTACAGGTACCCTGCCACCGCCGCGGCGACCAGCACGGCCGCATAGAGCAGGGGGCCTGTTTTCAGGGAGCCTCTCAAACGAACCCTTCTCCGGAAAAAAAGAGTGTGCATTGTAGCAAAGGGGTCACCTCGCAACCGGTGCAAATGTCTGGAAATGGCGACAGATTGTCACGCCGTGCAGCAATGGAATTGCAAATTTTCCAGCGCAGCGATGCGCCAGGAATTTCTGCTGCACGCATGCCAAATCAGGCGGGCATAAGTTAATATGCGCGCACCGCCGTGGTGTGAAATCCAGCGCATGTTGAGCGCCGCTGGGGCAGCGTGGACCTGCCACGCCATTGCAATCCGAGCGTGCAATGACGGAACGACCTGAAATGTCGGCGGTGGGCAGTATTCGTGCCACGAATCGAGGCAGGCTCGAGCGGTGGCATGGAGCTGGCCTGCTGCTGGAAGGACTGCGAAGCATCATGGGATGGGGCCATGCTCCCGTTGTGCTCACCGGGCATTTTACTTAATCGTGCGGCCGGCTGTGCGGCTGGTCTCAGTCCCTTGAATTGGTTCAATTATGCGGGCGTGTTTATGTTCAATGGTGGCCCCCACGCTGCTGACGATACGTATGCTCGATGGGAATGATGTCGGATGACTGCTCCAGGGTAAGCGCGTGAGCCAGCGGAAACTGATTTTCATCACGGGGGCGTCACGCTCCGGCACCACGCTGCTCAGCTTCGTTCTGCGCAATCACGACGAGGTCTTCGGCCTGAAGGAACTCCAGTACTTCGGCAGCGCGTGGGATCCGCGCGATCGCCAGCGGAAATTCACCCGCGCCCAGGCAATCGAGGCCGCCGCTTCGCTGTTTGCCTGCCAGGAGTTCGGCATCCTGGCGCCGCGGGTCACCGACGAGCATCAGCGACGTGCCGCGGCGCTGGTCGATGGCCTGGGTGAGCACGGATCGGACCCGGCTGAACTGTTCGCTGCCGCCGTGAACGATCTGGCCCGTGCCGCGGGAAAGTCGATTCCCTGCGAGCAGACGCCGCGCTATGTCTTCTACGCCGGCGCGCTGCTCGATCTCTACCCGGGTGCGCAGGTGGTGCATCTCGTGCGCGACCCGCGTGCGGTGATGGCGTCGCAGAAGAAGCGATGGCAGCGTCGCAGCCTCGCCCGCGCCGGCGTCAACGTTCCGCGCTGGCAGTCACTGCGGGTCTGGGTGAACTATCACCCTTTCACTGTCGCCCGCCTCTGGTCTCGGGCGACCCGCGCCGCGCTGGCGCTCGCCAAGCACCCGCGGGTGACGATATTGAAGTTCGAGGACCTGGTCCGCGAGCCGGAGCCGACGGTCCGACGACTGTGCTCACGGCTCGGACTTTCGTTCGATGAACGCATGCTCGATGTCGGACAGATCAATTCGTCGCATCAGTCCTCCGCGGCCGGGGCTCGCAAGGGCCTGCACGCCGACACCATCGACCGTTGGCGGGAGATCCTCACCTCGACGGAGATCGCCGTGACCCAGCGGTACTGCGCAGATCTGATGAACCGGTACGGTTACGACCTCGAGCCGGTGCCGGCTCCCAGCCTCTGGGATGAACTGCGCTGCCGCGTGAGCTATGCATTGCATGCGCTGGGCGTGGTGCTGGTCAACCCGCGCCGCGCCTACGTCCAGGCTCGCGCCGTGATGCGGCCGCGCCGCCCGCCATCGGGACCGGGGATGGCCTTCGCCCCTCCGGGTTGCGACGAGGTGGGTCTCCAGGAACGTCACCGCGGATGAACGCGGAGGGAGTGATCGACATGATGGGAGAGCGATTGCGAGCCACTGCTCCGGCGCTGATGCCGTTGGAGCAGGAGGTCGAGATGGAAGTCCCCCAGGCACCGGAGATGCGCGAGATCGTCGGGCTGAAGTTCTGGGATATCGACCTGGACCGGGCCGCGCGATTCCTGGTGAACAAGGCCATTGCCGGCGACAAGGTCAAGGTGTATTTCGTCAACGCGCATTGCGTGAACGTCGCCGCGCACAACCTGTCGTATCGCAACCTGCTCGAGCGGGCGCCGTTCCTGTTCGCCGACGGAATCGGGCTGTCCATTGCCGCCCGCATGTTCGGATTCACGCTGCGGAACAACGTCAATGGCACCGACCTGTTCCCGAAGATCTGCGAGGCGGCGGCCGCGGCCGGCGTGCCCATCGCCTTCCTCGGTGCGCGCTGCGGCGTGGCACTGAAGTGCGCCAGGCTGATGGAGCGCAAGTACCCGGGCCTGCGCGTGGCGTGGGTCGAGGATGGCTTCCTGTCCGGGAATGAAGAGCAACGGCGCCTGCAGGCGCTGAACCGTTCCGGCGCCGGGATCCTGTTCGTCGCCAAAGGCGTCCCCACGCAGGAAGTCTGGATCGATGCACATGCGCCGCGCCTGGCGCCGCCGGTGGTGCTGGGCGTGGGCGCGATGCTGGACTTTTATTCGGGCTCGATCCGCCGCGCGCCGCGCTTCGTGCGCGCGATGCGCATGGAATGGTCATGGCGATTGCTGTGCGAGCCGCGCCGGCTGTTCCGCCGTTACGTGTTCGGCATTCCGACCTTCCTCGCCCGCGTCGTCTGCTGGCGGCTGTTCCGTTCCCACGACCGGCCCTGATGAGCGCAGTCCGGGCGGAGCAGGCGACCGCGCCGCGGTTCGCGAATTTCATCATTGGTGGAACGGAGAAGGCCGGCACCACCTCGGTGTTCGACAACCTCGGCGCCCACCCGGAAGTGTGCGCAGCATCGCGCAAGGAAACCGATTTCTTCCGCTCGGGCTATACCGGTGAGGCTGGCGAGGACGCGCAGAACTACGCGGCCTTCTTCGCCCGCTGCGACCAGCGATCGCCCATCTTCATGGAAGCATCGCCGGGTTATCTCGGCGAGGCGCGCAGCGTGGCGCCGCGGATCCGCTCGCTGGCCCCCGATGCGAAGCTGCTGTTCATCCTCCGCGACCCCCTCGACCGGTTGTATTCCTCCTACCATTTCCACCGGGGCAAGCTGAACCTGCCCGAGGCGCTGAGCTTCGAGGACTACGTCTCGCGCTGCATGGCCTACGACCGTGGCACTGCGCGGCCGGAGGAGCTTGGCCTCGACGAGTGGTACCTGAAGGTGCTGCGGTTCGGCTGCTATGCCGAGTTCCTGGCCCTCTACCGCTCGCAGCTGCCGGCCGGGAACATCAAGGTGATGTTCTTCGAGTCCCTGGCCCGCGACGAAACCGGATTCATGGTCGAACTGAGCCGCTTCCTGCGCATCGATGCAGATTTCTGGGCGGGTTACGAGTTGCGCAAGAGCAATGTCACCTTCTCCGGCCGCAACAAGCTGCTGCACCGTCTCGCGATGGGGCTCAACACGGCGGCCGAGCCCATCCTGCGCCGCGTGCCGGCCGTGAAGCGCCAGATCGTGCGCGCCTACAAGGCCGTGAACCAGCAGCGCGAAGGCTACGATCCGATGCAGGGCGAGGTGCGTGCCGCGCTCATCGACTACTACGGTCCCAGCGTGCGCGATCTCGGCACCCGGCTGGGCGTGGAGGTTCCCGACTCCTGGCGCTACCTGCTGCGGACGGGAGCAGCATCGTGACCGGCCCGCACCGTCCGGGCGCCGAGGCGTCGGGCGGGAACCAGGTGGCGTTCCTGGTGGGCGCCGGCCGCTCCGGCACCACGCTGCTCTACAAGCTCCTTTGCCTGCATCCGCGGATCGCCTACATCAGCAACTACGAGAACCGCCTGTCCTGGTTTCCGGACGGCCTCGCGCCCCGGCTGGTGGCCAACCGCATCGACGCCAAGCTGCAGACCTGGTTCAACAAGGGTGGCAACGCCTATTTCATCAACCGGCCGTGGTTGAAGAAACTGTTTCCGACCCCGGTGGAAGGGGAGCCGATCTACGAGGCCTGCGGCATCCGGCTGTTCCCGGAAGCGGGCGAGTTGCCGGACGAGGCCGCTGCGCAGGCGCTGCGGCGGCGTTTCGAGCGTATCCGCCGGCGCGCCGGCGGCGCGGTGTTCCTGTCGAAGCGCACGGCGAACAACCGCCGCATTGCGCAACTGGCGCAGGTGTTTCCCGCCGCGCGCTACGTGCACCTGATCCGCGACGGGCGCGATGTCGCGCATTCGCTGTCGGCGGTGGAGTGGTGGGACGGACACACCGTGTGGTGGGATGGCCGTACGCCGGTCGAGATGGAGCAGGCCGGCGAGCAGCGGCTGGCCATCTGTGCCCGCAACTGGGTGCGCGAGATGCAGGAGCTGCGGCCGCAGCTCGCGGGCCTGGAGCCCGGTCGGCTGCTCACCCTGAGCTTCGAGGACCTGCTGCGCCAGCCCTTGGTGCACCTCGAGCGCCTGGTGCGCTTTCTTGGACTGGAGTTCACCGCATCCTATCGGGCGGCGATCGAATCGCTGGAGCTGCGCCCGGTGCGGCCGAAGTGGAACGAGGAATGGAACGAGCGGGAACTCGGCCAGGTGATGCACGAGGCCGGGCCCCTGCTGAATGATCTCGGATACGCAGGGTGAGCGCGGCTGCACCGGAGGCCGCCGGTCAACGGCCCACCTACGTCGGCATCGGCGCGCAGAAGTGCGCGTCCACCTGGCTGCACGAGATCCTCGCCTCGCATCCGCAGGTGGGGGTCCCCGAAGTCAAGGAAGTGGACTTCTTCTCCTATCGCTTCGACCACGGCTATCAATGGTACGAGCGCCACTTCAGCGCCACCGCCTCCGCGCTGGCGCGCGGCGAGATCTCGCCATCGTATTTCTGCGAACCGGCGGTTCCGGAGCGCCTCGCGCGTTACCTGCCCGAGGCCAGGATCCTGCTGTCATTGCGCGACCCGGTGGAGCGCGCGCTGTCCAACCATCGCCATGAAGTGCGGGTGGGGCACCTCGGTGGCGAGGACCTGAGCTTCGAGACCGGGTTGCGCAACAATCCGATGTACGTGGAGCAGGGCCGCTATGCCACGCACCTGCGCAACTGGCTGCGGCATCTTCCCCGCGAACGCATCCTGATCGTCCTCATGGAGGACGTGCAGGGCGATCCGCAGCGGGTGGCGCGCGAGGTTTTCAGCTTCCTGGGCGTGGATGAGACCTACGTCCCGGCCGGCCTCGACAACCGCTATAATCGCAGTTTTGTGACGCGCTCATCGGTCCTGACAGGAGCCAAGGATGCGGTTTACCGGGCGACACGCCTTCCCGGCCTGCGCTGGACGTGGGGCCTGGCCTCCCAGGCAGGGCTGAAGTCCATGTACCGTGGCGTCAATATTGTGCCGAGCAGCGCAGTAATCCCCAGGCCCCAGGCGCAGACTTTGCAGGCCCTCCGGCAGCAGTTCGAGCCCGAAATCCGCGAACTTGAAACTCTGATCGACAGGTCCTTGTCAGCATGGCTTCATCCACCAGCCTCTCGTTGAGCGTCGACTCGAATCAGCCGCGCCCGGCCAGCTGGTCCCAGAACCTGCTGACCGGCGTGATGGTGCTGGTGTTCGGCCTGGTGGGCGGCGGACTGAGCGCGAGCGGCCACCCGCAGCTGGCGGCCATCTTCGTCGGTCTGCTGCTTGCACTGCTGGTGGTCTCCTCGCGGGTGACCCTGTTCTGGCTGGTCATGGTCACCGGCTTGATCGTGGCCGGCGCATGCCAGCTGTACATCCCCGGCTCGCGCTACATCCGCTACGTCGTGCCCCTGGCGTCCGCGCCGCTGTTGCTGCACTGGGTGGCGGAGTACATCAGCCAGGGCCGCAACCATCCCGACGAGCCCATTCCGCCGACGCTCGCCTGGGCTTTCGGATTCCTGGTGAGCTGCCTGGTGTCGGCACTGATCAACCTGAGCGATCCGCTGCAGGCCCTGGTCGGCATCAAGGACTACTTCCAGATGTGGGCGCTGTTCCTGGGCATCATCTACCTGCGGTGGCCCGAGAACTTCGGCAAGCAGTTGCTCATCGGCCTGTTGGTCATCGGCTTCATTCAGCTGCCGTTCTGCGCCCACGAGTACCTGTTCCTCGTTCCCAAGCGGGTGGGCCTGGGCAACGGCATCGTTCCTGTGGACGTGGTCGCGGGCACCTTCGGCGCGCTGCTGCTGGGCGGTGGCGCCAACGCGGTGCTGGCGGCCTATCAGGTCATCCTGTCCGGCTGGATGATGGCGATGTGGAAGAACGGCCTGATCTCCATCGTCACCGCCGGGGTGGTCTCCCTGTTGCTGCTCTCGCCCATGCTGGTCAACGAGGCGAAGGTCATCGTCCTGTACATCCCGCTGGTGTTCGGGGTGGTGTTCTACCGCGACATCGCCGTGCAGCCGATGAAGTTCGTGATGGGTGGCATCGCCATCGGCGGGCTCATTGCGTTGATGATGACGGCGCTCGTGCTCTCGCAGCCCTCGGACAAGGTCAAGAGCTGGGGCGACCTGGTGGAGTTCGTGATCGCCACCCAGACCGCCGACACCGAGGAGCGTGCCGGGCAGTACGCCGAGCTCAGCCGTCTGTCCGCGTTGACTTTCTGGGCGAAGCAGCACGAACACGCGAACCCGATCAACACCGTGTTCGGTCATGGCGTGGGCGCGTCGCGCGAGACCGAAGGCGGCATCGACACGGCGCACACGCTGGCCGAGATCAAGTACCCGGGTCTGCGCATCGGCTACACGGCGCTGTCGGCGCTGCTGTGGGATGTCGGTCTCGTCGGCCTCGCCATGGTGCTGGCGATGCTGCTGTCCGCGTATCTGACCGCGGGCCGGGTGGCGCAGTTCTACCGCGGCAAGGATCCCTTCAAGACGGCCATGTTCGAAGGACTGCAGGCGGCGATGGCGGTGGTCGCGCTGAGCCTCGCCCACAAGGATTTCTTCGTCGTGAACCTGCCGTACCAGACCTTCGTGTACCTGCTGGTCGGCTTCATCATCAACGCCGGCCTGCAGGTGGACCGCGAACGGCGCAAGGCCCGCGTGGCATGAGCAAGCAGGCCTACAGTGCGCATCGTTTCCGCAAGGCGATGCTGCAGTTCGTCGGCGGGCGGGTCGGGCAGCTCGCCTCGCGCGCGGTGCTCGTCCTCGCGCTGGTGCGCATCCTGCCGATCGCCGACTACGGTGCGTACATGCTCATCGTGGGCACGGCGGAGCTGCTGCTGCAGGTGGGCTCCTTCGGCATCCTGCCGCTGGCGCAGCGCTACATCCCGCAGATGCTCACCACGCTGCCGCTGCGCAAGCTGTATCGCTTCGTCGCGTTCCTGGTGGTGGCGCAGATCCTGGTGCTGACCGTCATCGCGCTGGTGCTCGGCTACTTCTGGAAGCAGATTGCGCCGGATTTCGGCCTGAGCCCCGACCAGATCGCGCGGACCAGCATGGGCGCCTGGCTGTTCCTCATCATCCCCGCGTTCCGTTTCTCGGCCGAGGTGCTCGAGACCATGCTGGCACAGGGCCAGACGGCACGCGCGATCATGGTATTCGTGCGCGCCGGGGCGATCGTGGTGCTGTTCCTGGTCACCACCCAGGTGACCCTCACCGACGTGCTGGTGGTCGATATGGTCTCCACCGGGCTGTGCGTGGTGCTCAGCTGGATCACCATCCGCAACACCCTGGCCTCGCTCCATGATCACAAGGGCGAGGGCCGGATCCCGGTGCGCGAGATGTTCCGCTTCGCCTGGCACATGGCGCTGGTCGGCCCGATGAGCGGCACCGCCAATCCGGGCGCCATCCGGCTGGTCCTGGCGAACGGGCTCGGGGTGGTCGAGAGCGGACTGTACGCGTTCCTGCAGAGTCTCGAGCGGCTGGTGAGCCGCTACCTGCCCTCGACCCTGGTCAGGAACCTCATCCGCCCGATCCTGATCTCCCGCACCCTCGGCGGCAACACCAACCTGCTGCAGTCGGTTACCGGCCTGCTGCTCAAGAGCAACATGCTGGCCGTGGTCGGGGGCCTGGTGGTCATCGCGGTGTGCGGCGACAAGCTGGTGATGATCATGAGCGGCAACAAGTTCCCCGGCGCGGGGCTGACGCTCCTGTTCCTGTACGTCAACATGATCGCCACCTCGCAGCGCGGCGTGCAGGAAATGGTGATGCAGATCACCGGCCATACCCGCGCGCTGTGGATCACCTCGGTGGTCTCGCCGCTGGCGCTGTTCCTGGTCTGGTTGTTCGCGGGACGCGGCCTGAACACGGCGGTGCTGATCATCGCAGCCGGCAGCATGACCTCCAATTCACTCGCGGCGGCGTACCTGCAGTACGCTACCGACTGGTTCCGCGTGCAGTGGCGAGCCATGGCGGCGATCTTCCTGCCCGGCGCCATCGCCGCCGGCGGCGGCATCCTGCTCAAGCACTGGCTGCCTCCGCTGGTCGCCGGCGGCGTGGCGCTGGTCTTCTTCGTCGTCCTGCTGCGCTTCGGCCGCCCGTTCGAGGAACGCGAGATCGGGACCGTGGAACGCGCGGTCGGCAAGCGCGCGAGCCAGGTGCTGCGGGGGTTCGCCGTTTGACGTTCTCCGCAAAGGGGACGAAGGTGCTGCATCTGATCACCGGCGAGTTCTACGCCGGTGCGGAACGTGTGCAGGACCTGCTGGCCGCCGGCCTGGGCCGGCACGGCTACGAGGTGGGTTTCGCCTGCCTCAAGAACGGCATTTTCGCCGAGAAGCGCCGCCATCGCGAGGCGCCGCTCCATGCCTTCCCGATGCAGTCGCGCATCGACCTGGGGCTCTCGCTGCGGTTGTCGAAGCTGGTGCGGCGCGAAGGCTATCGCCTGCTGCACACCCACACGCCGCGCTCCGCGCTGGTGGGCCAGCTGGTGAGCTGGATGTCGCGCGTGCCCATGGTCCATCACATCCACAGTCCCGCGGAGCGCGACACCGAGAGTGGCTGGCGCAACGCTGCCAACAGCCTGGTCGAGCGCCTGAGCCTGCGCGGCGCGCGGCGCCTCATCGCGGTGTCGGAGAGCCTCGAGCAACTGCTGGTGAGCCGCGGCGTGGATCCCGGGCGCATCGTCCAGGTTCCCAACGGCGTGCCGCTGTGCGAGCGGCTGCGGCTCGGGTATCGCAACGGCGAACCGCTCGAGGTCGGCATGGTCGCGCTGTTCCGGCCGCGCAAGGGCGTCGAGGTGCTGCTGCAGGCGATGGCGCTGTTGCGGGACGAGGGCCTGCCGGTGCGGTTGCGCGCGGTGGGACCGTTCGAGACCCCGGATTACGAGCGCTCGGTGCGCGAGCTGAGCGCGCGTCTCGGGCTCGAGGCGCAGGTCACCTGGTGCGGCTTCACCTCCGACATCAACGCCGGATTCGCCCGCATGCACGTGTTCGCGCTGCCCAGCCTGTTCGGCGAGGGCATGCCGATGGTGGTGCTCGAGGCGATGGCGGCCGGCCTGCCGGTGATCAGCACCCGCGTGGAGGGCATCCCGCAGGTGGTGCGGCAGGGACAGGATGGATTGCTGGTGGAAGCCGGCGATGCCCGCCAGCTCGCGGACGCGCTGCGCCGGTGCATCCGCGGCGAGGTCGACATCGCCAGTCTCGGCGACAGCGGCCGGCAGCGCCAGCGCGAGAATTTCTCGGACGAGTCGATGGCGGCCAAGGTGGCGGCCGTCTATCGGGAGGTGCTTGCCGCATGAAGGAGACATCGACCCAGCCGGCCACACCGGTCGCTCCGCAACCCGAGGCGCCGCCGCGGCCCATCTTCGTGGTGGGCATGAACGGATCCGGTACGACCATGCTGCTGGACTGCCTGGGACGGCATCCACAGCTGTACGCGTTTCCGCGCGAGACGCGCCTGATCCCGTATCTCATGTCGCGCGAGGCAGGCTTCGGTGACCTGAAGGTGGAGGCGAACTACCGCCGGCTGTGGGACGAGGTGAGCAACCTGTTCGTGTTCCGCGAGGCCAACGGCGGCGTACCGGTGCCGATGCCCGCCGACTGGCAGCAACGCCCGCGCAGCCTCGCCAGCGTGCTCGATGCAGTGTTCGGTCATTTCGCCGCGGCCCAGGGCAAGCATCGCTGGTGCGAGAAGACGCCGCAGCACGTGCAGCACATCGCGGCGCTGGCGGTGAGGTTCCCGCAGGCGCGCTTCGTGCACATGGTGCGCGACGGGCGCGATTGCGCCGCCTCGTTCGCGCGGCGCTGGAAGCGGCAGCCGGAGCTGACCATCTTCCGCTGGAAGAAGGTGGTGCTCGCCGGCCGCCGCCAGGGAGAGGCGCTGAGCGCCGGCAGCTATCGCGAAGTGCGCTACGAGGACCTGACCGCGCAACCCGAGGCCACGCTGCGCTCGCTGTGCGATTTCCTCGGGCTGCCGTTCGATGCGGCGATCCTGGAGTCCGCGCAGCCCTACCTGCAGGGGGCCGGCGAGGGTGGCCGCAGCCTGCGTGAGAACTCCGGAAAGTGGCGCCGGCAGTTCGACGAACGCCTGCAGCGACGTCTGGAGCGGATCGCCGGTCGCGTGCTGGCGAGCTGCGGTTACCAGACGAATGCTCCCGATGCCGATGTCAATCCGCCGGGCTGGAAGCGGCGCTACTGGTCGGCGGCCGAGATCCTGCGCCAGTATGGCCGCGAAATCGGGCTCAAGCTCAAGGGCGACATCCAGCGGCCCTGGCGGGTGATCCTGATGAAACCGCTCATCGCCCTGCGGCAGCGCCAGCACAACGAGTTCTGAGCGCGCGACGCCATGTCCACCGCCGCCACCATCGAATCGCCCGCCGGCAGCGTGCCGGTCACGGTGATCATCAAGGCGCTGAACGAGGAGCGGCACATCGAGGCCGCGGTACGCTCGGCGTTGCAGGCGGTGGAGCGCACCGGCGGCGAGGTGATCCTGGCCGACAGCGGCTCGAGCGATGCGACGGTGCAGATCGCGAGCCGCTTCCCGATCACCATCGTGCAACTCAGGCACCGGGAGGAACGGCGCTGCGGCGTCGGCCCGCAGTTGGGGTATCAGCGGGCACGCGGAGAGTACGTCTACATCCTGGACGGCGACATGGAGCTCGATGGGCAGTTCCTCGCCGCGGGTATCGCTGCGATGCAGGCGGATCCGCGGCTCGGCGGTGTGGGCGGGCTGGTGGAGGAGGAGAGCGATGCCAGCTACCAGTTCCGCGGCCGCAAGAGGCGCGGCACCGAGAGCATCGCCGGTTCTTGCGAGTGGCTCGACATGGGCGGCCTGTATCGCACCGCCGCACTGCGCTCGGTGGGATTTTTTTCCAACCGCAACCTGCATGCCTTCGAGGAAATGGATCTGGGATTGCGGCTGGGTGCAGCGGGGTGGTCGCTGCGCCGGCTCGAGGCGCGCAACGTGCTGCATCATGGCAGAACAGAGGGTAACTGGGGATTGCTCAAGCGTCGCTGGAAGAGCCGCTACCTCGACGGCACCGGTGAGCTGCTGCGCGCCGCGAGCGGCAAGCGCTATTTTCTGAAGGCGGCGCGTACCCAGCGCCACCTGTTCGTCGCATTGCTGCTGTGGATCACTCTTCTGGTGGGGCTTGCAATTCTCCCCGTAAACCCTTGGTTGTTCGGGTCTTCCATCGCTGCGTTTCTGGTGCTCATCTTGCTGAGGATGCGCCGTGCCGGAAATTTTTCCGACGCCTGCTTCGGCCAGATCGTCTGGCAGGTGACGGCGCTGGCCATGCTGCGCGGTTACTTCGCGCCCCGGCGTGATCCGCTCGCGCCGATCGAATACCTCGTCCTGCATTCATCCGAAGCGCGGCTTTCGCACGCTGATCAACATTATGTGAAGTGAGAATCGCTCGCCCGCTTGCTTGCGAAATGCTGATATCATTCGCCGCGAGCGAGATCTCCCTCACGTCGATTGTCCCGCTGTTGAGCGTTCACACAGCCGATTGGACATAGTCCCGAAATCACGCGGATGCGCATCGCAGATCAGCTGGATGGAACCGCATAGACTGGAGATGCTCGCGGGTCTGCAACTTTTTCATTCTAGGGATCACACAGCTTTATGCGCAGCTACAGGAAACATGCTTTTTCATGGACGATGATTCTGGCAGGTGTCGTCATCGCCCCATCGGCTTTCTCACAGATCGCATTCACGGACGAGACCGTGCCGGCAGGCGTTGCGCACACCATTGAAAGCTATGGCGCATCGTGGGGTGACCTGAACGGCGATGGCTACCTCGACATCTTCGCGAGCAACCATCGCACCCAGCCCAGCCTGTACCTGAATCGCGGCAACGGCACCTTCGTGGAGACCGGTCCGCAGGTGCTCACCTGGCAGAACCGGCCGAATGCCGACACGCACGGTGGTTCGTGGGCCGACTTCGACAACGACGGTGACCAGGACCTGCTGATCAGCACCGGCACCGGCAACCTGAGCGAGTTCCTGGTCAACGAGAACGGCCGGCTGGTCGACAGGGTCGTGGAGTACGGCGTCGGCATCACCAACCTGGGTGGCCGCCTGCCGGTGTGGGTCGACTACGACCGCGACGGCCGCCTCGATTTCGTGGTCACTCAGTACGGTGGCATCGCGAAGCTGTTCCACCAGAACGCCTCGGGTGTGAAGTACAGCGAGACCACCAGTGCTTCGAAGCTCCTGTGCAAGCGTTTCCACTACGGGCAACTGCTCGATGTGAACGGCGACGGCAATCTCGACTTCCTCTGCCCGGACGAGACCGTGTTCCCGCAGAAGATCTACAACATGCTGCCGTTCCCCTGGCAGAAGCTGTTCGACGTCGCGTCGCCGAACGGTATCTTCCCGCCGGTGCAGAAGATCGCCGACTCGATCATCGCCGACTTCGACAATGATGGCCGCAACGACGTGTTCCTGCTGAGCGGTGTACAGCTGCGCACGTCCTCAGTGGTGCAGGCGGGCCAGAACAACATCGAGGCGCTGCTCACCGGCGGCACCAAGGGGTTCAAGTTCAAGTCATCGGGTCTGGTCACCTTCTCGATGGACTGGAACAAGGCGGACGAGGGCACCGGGACCGACATCACCAAGATCCAGATCGGCGCGGCCAACATCCATCCGACGGCCACCACGTTCACGCTGGATCCCGCGGATCCCAACGTGGCGGGAATGCCGCCGATGCCCACCGACGCCACGAAGCTGCCGATCCTGCAGATCGGCTACGATCCGGCGACGACCCAGTGGACGCTGATCGTACAGACCAAGCTCACGCAGACCAGCACCAGCGTGTTCAGCGAAGCCTACATCATGGTGAGCACGGCCCTGCCGATCACCAGCCTGGTGAGCACCGGGCTGTGGCCCAGCGACAAGCCGGCGCGTCCGACACTGCTGATGAACTTCTCCGGCGGGTGGTCGGATGAAACGGTGAACGCCGGCCTGCAGGCCCCCGTGCAGTGCGTCAGCGCCACCGCGGGCGACTACGACAACGATGGCGATGTGGATCTGTACCTGGCCTGCCGTACCGGCGCCAGCAACCTCGCCAACATCCTGTACGAGAACCAGGGCAATGGCCATTTCGTCGCGGTCCCCAATGCCGGTGGTGCGGCGGGTCCCGTCGGCATCGCCATCGGCAGCGGTGCCGGTACGTCCGACACCGCGATCACCGGCGACTATGACGGCGATGGCTTCCTCGACATCTTCGTGACCAACGGCTTCAACCTGCGCCCGCTGTACATCGGTGGACCCAACAAGCTGTTCCACAACGCCGGCAACGGCAATCACTGGATCGAGCTCGACCTCGTCGGCGCGGGCCAGAAGGAGGCCATCGGTGCGCGGGTGTACGCGACCGCCAACAGCGTGCGCCAGTTCCGCGAACAGAACGGTGGATATCACCGCTGGTCACAGGACGCCAAGCGCCTGCACTTCGGTCTGGCGGGCGCCTCCACCGTGGACCTGCGGGTGGAGTGGCCGAGCGGCACGGTGGAGAACTTCACCGCGGTGCCGAGCAACGTGATCTACAAGATCACCGAGGGCAGCGGCATCGCGCCGGTCGCGATGGGCGTGTCCAAGGCCTACCAGTGCGGCGCCCCGGCGCTGAACGGCGCGACCGACGTGGGTGTATTCATCTGGCGCGACTGCCCCTCGGGCCAGTGGCGCATGAAGACCTCCGCGGGCGGTGGCAGCATCACCTACACGGGCTCGGTGACCTCGAGCGCGAACTTCGTCAGTGTGGCGCCGCAGGGCCTGGGCACGGGCGACTCGGTGGATTTCACCTCGAACCCGAAGCGCATCTCGTATGTGTTTCTGACCAACAACAGCAGCAACGATGGCGTCAATTTCAACGTTGCGGACGGCGCGAACACTTGCCTCAAGGTGGATACGCCGGCGGGCGTGCAGGTGTATTACGGGCCGTTCCGGGCACCGATGAACCAGCCGTTCGACCTGGAGGGTCAGGGAGCCTGCATCAATCCGCCTTCGGAGCTCGCCATCTCGCCGTTGACCGTGTCAGAAGGAGCCGGCCAGGCGGACTTCACCGTGACCCTGACGCCAGCGGCCACCCAGACCGTCACCGTGACCTACACGACGACGGATGGCACCGCAAAGGCGGGGCAGGACTACGTGGCCACGACGGGCACCGTGACCTTCGATCCCGGCGAGACCAGCAAGCCGGCTTCGGTCCCGGTGATCGATGATCTGCTGGCCGAAGGCGTCAACGAGACGTTCAAGGTCACGCTGAGCAACCCGGCCAATGCGGTGCTGTCGACTGTCTTCCAGGCCACAGGCACGATCCAGGACAATGAGATCTCGCCCTGCGGAGCACCGGCCTACAACGCCGGAACCCAGACCGGCCTGTTCGTGTGGCGCGACTGCACCTCCGGCAAGTGGTTCGCCCGCTTCACGGCCGGTGGCTCGCCGACCACGCTTGTCTACACGGGCACGGTGGTGGCGGATGTGCCTTTCACGTCCGTGACGGCGTACAGCATCGAGGCGGCTTACGATACGCTCGACACGACCAACCCGTCGGTCATCAGCTTCATCCTGAAGACCAACAACGCGGCGCAGGACGGCTTCAACTTCGTGCTGGCATCGAACACCTCGGCCTGCTTCAGCACCTCGCTGCCCAATGGCGCGGGCGTGTTCGTCGGCCCGTCGATGACGCCGATCAGCCAGCCGTTCCGCATGGATACGCTGGGCCCCTGTCAGTAGCCCTGCTGACCCAGGCTTGAGGCCAAATGACCCCGGAAGGGCCTGCGCCTTTCCGGGGTTTTCTTTTGGTGCGCCCGGCAGGGCGCACAAGAAGGCGCACCAAGAAAAAGGCCCCGGTCGCGAGCGGCAGGGGCCTTGAAGAGGCTTGGTCCCCAGGGGGGGACTTGGGCCGGTCAGTTGAACGTCGGATTGCTCTGCATCACCGGAACGGCGTCGTAGTAGTCATACGAGTCTGACGGTGAGGCATTGGGGACGCGCACCCAGAACAGGTAATTGACGTGCAGGTTGTCACGCGCGTACTTGAACAGCTCCGGCATCGTCCAGTACTTGGTCTTGTAGCCGCCGGTGGCGTGCAACTGCGAGTAGCAGACATCCTCCACCTGGCCGAACAACGACATCTTGCTGTCGAACTGGCTGTAGTACGGATAGGTCCGGGTCACCAGGGACTTGTTGTCCGGCATGACGTCGGGCCCGCCCATCACCACGCCCGAGGATGCCACTGCCGAGGCGACGCTGGCGATGTAGCTCTGGTTGCGGACGAAGAAGTTCATGAACCAGAACACGTGCGACTTCGGCATGGTCTTTCCGGCATCGGTGAACATGTCGATGTAGGCGTCCCGGTACTTCTCCGGCGTGTAGCCGTTGGCGTTCAGCACCGGATCCTCCAGCCCCAGCGAGGTCTCCTGGGTCGCGATGCCTTCGAAGGCGGTATTGGAGTCGAACTGCGCGCCAATCGCCTTGACGAGCGCCTTCCAGCGACCCACCACGTACGTGTTCCAGCGCAGGACGGTGTAGCCGCCCGCGCGATTGCGCACGGTGTAGGAGTCGAGGTAGGAGGGCGTGGGGCGCTCCAGCGTGAAGGTCTTGTCCTCGATCATGATGATGATGTGCATGCCGTTGGACGCGGCCCAGCTCAGATCAGACTTGATCCCGGCGAAGTTGTACGAGCCGGCCGAGGGCTCGAGCTCCTTCCAGGTGTAGCGCTTCATGAAGCCCACGACGCCGGGCTTGATCGAGGAGGCCATCACGGAGGTGGAGCTCTGGCTGCGCATCAGCGCGATGTAGTGGCCGGTGTTGCTCTTGCGGCTGCTGGCGGCGGCCGCCGCAGTCGTTGCCAGGTTCGCGATGTTGCCGGTCGGACCACAGGCGTCGCTTCCAGCGAGTGCGTACGGCAGGCTGACCGGAACCGCGTTGTCGAGGGTGGTGCCGACATACAGCGGCGCCGACGTGCTGCCGGTGTCGCGGATGCACAGCTTGGAGGAAACCGGTGCGGTGAACTGCACGCTGTCCTCGCCCGTGGCGGACGCCGACAACGACAGCGACAACTGGGTGGAGCTGGACAGCGAAGCGTGATCGCCGCTCTCCATCTTCACCCGAGTCACCGCGCCCAATGCCTCGCTCGAATCCACCGTGGCGCTCAACTGGCGCTGCTCACCGCCACCGATCACGGTCACGGACCAGTTCTCGCTGTTGAGGCGGGTGATCAGCACGCCGCCCGTCGGGTGCGTGGTATCCGCATCGGCCACGCCGCCGCACATGGATGCCACCATCAGCAACGTACCCAGGCGCAGGCTCCGTCCCCCGATATCGTGTTTCTGGCGAATGGTCAGATTCTTCATGCATCATCTCCTGCAGGGCTCATCGACAAAAAAGAACGGATGCCCGTCCACGAAGGCAGTCAATTCGATCCGGGGCGGAAGCACGCGGCCGCGGCTGCGGGCCGCAGTATGCTGACGTGGAAAATTAAATGTCAGTGTTGAGAAACAGCGACATGACGGCGAATGGAGACAGTTCTACCTGAGCCGCGACCGCAAGCACTGCCTGCAGGCCACTGAAATTCCTTGGGTTGGCATTTTCCGGTGCCAGTGACGGACCACCAGATCAATTGATCAAGGCCCGGAAATTTTCGAGGCTCAGGCGACTTGAATTCGCGCAAGTCGTCGACTGCAACGACTCGAACGCTCGGGGACGGTGCGCCTGTCGCCTGGGCCATTCGAAACGGGGATCCGCAAAATGGGGATCCGCAAAGCAAAAGGCCCTCCCGGATGGGAGGGCCTTTTGCCCGCAGCCGCGTTGCGCTGCCGGTGGGTCAGTTGAAGGTCGGATTCGTCGCCATGACCGGTAGTGCGTCCTCATAGTCATACGAATCCGAGGGCGATGCATTCGGCACGCGCACCCAGATCATGTAGTTCACGTGCAGGTTGTCGCGCGCATAGCCGAACAGCTCCGGCATGGTCCAGTACTTGGTCTTGTAGCCGCTGGTGGCGTGCAGCTGTGAGTAGCAGACATCCTCCACCTGGCCGAACAACGGCAGCTTGCTGTGGAACTGGCTGTATAACGGGTAGGTCCTGCTCTGCAATGCCTTGTTGTCCGGCATGACGTCGGGTCCGCCCATCACGACGCCGGATGAGGCCACGGCGGCGGCGACACTGGCGATGTAGTCCTGGTTGCGTGCGAAGAAGTTCATGAACCAGAAGATGTGCGAGGTCGGCAGTGACTTGCCTGCATCGGTGAACATGTCGATGTAGGCATCACGGTACTTTTCCGGCGTGTAGCCGTTGGCGTTCAACGTGGCATCGTCGAACCCGAGCGAGGTCTCCTGCGTGGCGATGCCCTCGAATGCCGCGTTGGAATCGAACTGCGATCCGATCGCCTTCACCAGCGCCTTCCAGCGGCTGGTGATGTTCGTAGACCAGCGAACTGCCGTGTAGCCGCCGGCGCGATTCACCAGCGTGTACGCATCCAGGTACGACGGTGTGGGGCGCTCCATGGTGAAGGTCTTGTCCTCGATCATCACGATCAGGTGCATGCCATAGCTGGCCGCCCAGTCGAGGTCGGACTTGATCTCCGCAAGGTTGTACGCGCCCATCGACGGCTCGAGCGAACGCCAGGTGTAGCGCTTCATGAATCCGGCCACGCCGGGCTTGAGCGTCGCGGCCATGATGGCCTGGGTGTCCTGGCCCCGGGTGAGCGCGACGTAGTGGCCGGCGTGCTTCTTCCGGTTGTCGGTGGTGCCGCCCCCGCCCCCGCCGCCGGTTCCGCAGGCGTCGGTCCCGGCGAGCGAGTAGGGGGCGGTGATCGCCACCGCGACTTCGAGGCTGTCACCAAGGTACAGCGGCACGGAACCGCCGCCGGTGCTGCGAATGCACAGCTTCGCGGTGGTGGGGGCCGTGAACTGCACGGTGTCGGTGCCCGGCTTGGCTGACATCGACAGCGTCAACTGGTTGGCGGTGGTCAGGACCGCCGAGTCACTGGATTCCATCTTGACCCTGGTGACCCCGGTGATCGGCGCACTGGAATCCACGGTACCGGCGAAATGACGCGCCGTGCCGCCGCCGATCACGCTGATGGACCAGCTCTGGCTGTTCATATGGGTGACCAGCACACCGCCGGCGGGTGCCGTGGTGGCCGCCGTTGCGCTGAGGGTCAGCGCCGAGGCGAGGGTGAGCACCGCGCCGATCCGCACGCATCGTCCGCGGATGCCGCTGTGTTGCCATTGGCTCGAATTCTTCATGCATGTTCTCCTGCAGGGCCCGAATCGTTCTGTCATCAAGGTCGAGAAACTCCCCTCGCTGCTCATGGCGGAGCGTTGCCGCTGCCTGCGCATTGTTCGTACCAGCCGGGTCCGTAAGGTGTCCTTGCGATCACCGGCAATGCATCCTTCCACGTGAGGCCGGTCTGACTGGTCTGTGTGGTGTGGTTCCAGAACAGGTAGGAGTTCACGCACACCCCGCCATCGAGCGGGTTGGCGCTGGGAAAATACCCGAAGGTTCCGCTCACGGCGAACTGGAAGATGCAGGACAGCCCGCACCCGGGGACTCCATACGAATCGTTCTGCGCGCTGTTCGAACGGCAACCCTGGTGCCGCGCCAGCACCTGGTAGACCTGGTTCTGGCCGTCGAACAGGGTGCGGTTGTCGGGCAACAGGTCCGGGCCCGAGAAGCACACCTGGTTGTCGGGAATGGCGGAGATCGCCGCGGAGATGTCGTGCAGATACTGCTGGCCGCCGCGCAGGAAGTTCAGGAACGGCGCGCAGCGGCTTGTGGCGAATGCCGCGGCGCATTGGTCGATGATCTGGATGAGCGCATCGCGCCACGCGACCGCCGTGTAGGTGCCGCCGGAGCCTGCGTCCTGCGAATAGCTGCCGTTGAAACCGAGTGAGGACTCCTGGAGGATGAGCCCTTCGACGTGCTCGTTGCCGTCGAAGCGCGCCGCCGCAGCCTTCATCATCTCCGTGTAGGCGGAAACCACTGCAGGTTCCCACATGAAGCAGGTGGCGGCGCCGTTGCCGTCCGCATTGGGTGCCGAATGGCGCGACTGCAGGTACGTGGGGCAGGGATTCTTCACCGGGCTGTTGGCGAAGCTCTTGAACTCCACCATCAACCAGAGGTTGCAGTCCGGCTTGCCCGAGTTGGCGATGGCGGTGAGCACGCGGTCGAAGGCGCTGAAGTCGTAGTTCCCCTGGGATGGCTCGACCTCGTTCCAGGTCTGTCGCCAGACGACGCCGCGCACACCGTTCTGCTCGCACAGCATGGCCGCATCGGCAGGCTTGTCCGAGTAGCGCGTGGCGAAGTAGTGGCCGTAGTTGCTCTTGAGCTTGCGCGCGACGTCGAGCGCGACGTCGAGGGAGAAGCCGGGCAGCGAGCGGCTGAGCGTGCCATCGCTGACGCTGATCACGACCGAGCCGGACTTGCCCGCGTCGGCCGCCTGCGGTGTACCCCAGAGATGGCCGGTGGCCGCATCGAAGGACGCCCAGGAGGGCTTGCCGGAGATCGAGAAGGTCAGCCGGTCGCCATCGGCATCGCTGGCGCTGGGCTGGAAGCTGAATGACTGGCCGATCGTTGCCCTGGCAGTGGGGGTGCCGGAAATGGTGGGGGCCGTATCGGTGCCGGCCGGGGGCGGCGTGACGACGGGAGGCGGATTGCCGGAGCCGGCCGGCAGCGTGGTGGCATCCGGACCGGAACCGCCGCCACAGGCCGCGAGCCCCAGCGCAACGCACAGGCTCACCAGCACCCGGATTCTGCTCTTCACCCGATATCGCATCGACAACTCTCCCACGGATCGGCATTGACGCCGGTTCTCGGGCGAGGGGATATGCGAGCGGTTGCCGGCGAGCGAGACCTTGGAGGCCATCGAGCGTCGGCATTTTCAGATCACGGGATGTTGGGACATCCCGGCAACCCCGCTGTCATAGGCCCCGTGGAGCCGTTAAACCGGAAGCTTTGCGTCCCCGCCTTTCGACGGGTTTGCCAATGAGGAAAAAGGTAGCACGCGGATGACGCGCGCGCCAATGTCTCCACAGAGAGACGCTCCGCAGAAATCATCGGATCGGTGTGTTTGACAAAATCGCCGCAGAGGCGCGAATGAGTCAAATTGCAGGCTCAAATCGCGCATCGGCGCCGCCGTGCCGGCGCAATCGGTGTTCCGTCAAATGCTGCCGGTCACCTGCAACTGGAAGGCGCCAACGTGATAGTCCTGAAGCGCACGCGTGGAAGACCGCCGTTCGCCCTGGACGCCGAGCGAGAGCTTGATGTTGCGCCCGATGGCCCACTCACCGAACGCGCCCGCGGTCCAGACCTTGTCCTTGCGTCCCTGGTCCTTGGGAGAGACCTTGAAGTCGCGGTTTTCGTAACTGGCATTGAGTCTCAACTCCAGGCGTGGGGTGATCTGCCAGCGCGGCTCGACGCCGATGCCGTGGATCAGCGCATAGTCGGCCACCTCATCGCCCAGGTTGCTCAGGTCGCGCCACACGGTGGCATTGACCTGCGCGTTGCCGGCATCGGCCACCTTCAGAGTCACCCGGCCGGTCACGTCGTGATAACTGGGCCGCGCGGCATCCTGATAATTGCGCGAGGAGTAGTCGAGATTCGCCACCAGCTGTGAGCTGGCGGTGAGCTGCCAGGTCATGACCGGTCCGAACGCCGTCTCGGTGAAGTTTGCCGCGTTGTTGTGATAGAAGTCGCTGCGATTGAGTTGCAGGTCCAGTCCGACGGTGTTCCCGGCCGTCGAGACGTAGCTCACCGTGGTGCCGGCGATCACCCGCTGCACGTCCAGCCCGGGGCTCACCTTCAAGGTCGTGCTGCCGAGGTCGGTTCGGGCGCCCACGCGCCAGTGGCTGGCCACATCGACATCGCCGCTGGCGATGATGTGGTCCTCGCTGCGAATGTCCTTGACCCGGGTGGTGTTGAACTGGTTTGCGAAGTCACGCAGCGCGCGCAGGTGCCGGTAGCCCAGCGTGCCGGTCGAGGCCGTGCCCAGGCTCCAGTGCCAGATGGCTGCGACCTTGCTGCCGGTGTAGTCGAGATCATCGAACCGCCGGAAATTCTGCCGGCTGACGCGGGCATTGAGTTCGAATCGCTGCTGACTGAGCTGGACGTCCGTGTCGAATCCCGCCGCCAGCAGGGTGTACTGGTCGGAGCCGGATTCGGGGGACTGCACGTCCGAGTCGAGCCGCAGCACGTTCGAGTCGTAGCCGTACTGCACCGTCGCATAAGGATTCGCGGCGTCGAGAAACCGCAACCACGGATTGCCCGTGTAGAGGTCGGCGGCGGAGGCCGAAGGAGGGATTGCGGCGACGCAACAAGCCGCGAGTATCAATCCGCCCAAGGGGCGGAAGGCGATGCAGTTCGCGGTGCCGGTGTTCACCCTGCGGGCCTTCGATCTCATGCAACAACTCCCTTCACATTTGTTCGATCATGATGTGACATAGTCGCTGGGCGATGTGTGCTGATGCACGCTTTACGCATTGTTTCACCAGCAAAATTTTCCTGGTCAGACGCTCGTCGGTTATGTCCAAACAGCTCCCTGTGGACGCCGGAAGTTCCTATCATGAGCGCCAGAAATCTCCCTCAACTGACCGCGCCTGAGGCGGTCGCCAGAATAGCAGGAACAACTCCCCCCATGCGCCTTCCCCAGATACTTCGTCAACTCCTTCGCCCGCAGCTGCCCGTCGTGGCGGCCAGTGTCCTTGGCCTGTATGCGACCTCGGCATCGGCGCAGATCGCCTTCGACGATGTTTCCTCGGCCGCCGGCTTCGACAACACCGGGACCGAAACCTGGGGCGTAGCC
This sequence comes from Steroidobacteraceae bacterium, assembly GCA_046347195.1. Classification (GTDB taxonomy): domain Bacteria; phylum Pseudomonadota; class Gammaproteobacteria; order Steroidobacterales; family Steroidobacteraceae; genus TMP-86. Next base: position 5,636 of record JAXMGQ010000048.1, on the reverse strand, counting down.
TGGGGCGACTATGACGGCGACGGTTATCCGGACCTGTTCAACAACAACCATCGCACCCGCGCGACGCTCCACCGCAACAACCATAACGGCACGTTCACCGAGGTATCGCGGCAGGTCGATGTGTCGCGCACGCCGGGCTGGACCGGCGGGCGCTCCGACGTCGACACCCACGGCGCCGTGTTCGTCGACATCGACAATGATGGTGATCAGGACCTGTACGAGTCCGTTTCCAGTGACGTCGATGTCCTGCACATCAACGACGGCGGGGTGATGGTCAACGCGAATTCGCAGTGGGGCGTCGGCCGCATCACCGACAGCGCCAGCCGCATGGCCCTGTTCATGGACTACAACGGCGATGGCCTGCTCGACCTGGTCAACCTCGGCCTGAACAGCCCGCGCATCATCCCGCAGATTCCCGGCAACACGTTCGGGATCGGCTCCCAGTACGAGAAGCCCCTGGCCTGCACCTCCGATGCGCAGTGGGGCCACATCACCGACATCCACCCCACGCCGGGATTCGAGATGGTCTGTGCACCGCGCATCGGCAAATACCCGAAGGTCAATGCCTTCTCCAACGGCACCGTCACTGACGTGACGTCCTCCTTCGGCCAGTACGGGCCGATCAACGACGCCGCCGTGCTGGACTGGAACGGCGACCTGCAGCCGGACCTGTTCCTGGTGCGCGGCTCGGAACGGCCCTCCGATGCGTACCAGTCGACGCCGAACTACTTCGAGACGCAGCTGATCACCGCTGCCAACAAGACCAAGGCCGTGACCTTCAAGACCAGCGGCATCCTGACCATCACCGCAAGCCTGCGGGCGGGCAGCGATCCGGAAGGCTACCCGGGCTACATCGACGTGGGCAGTTTCAACTGGAGCCCCTCGGCGCTCACCTTCACCCTGGATCCGGCCAATTCCATCACCTGGGGCCTGAACTCGGGCTCGCCCGGCTTCAACATGGGCTATGACCGCAACACCGGTACCTGGACCATCCAGCAGGGCAACCGCTCCTACAACTACAGCTACATCCAGGTCAGCTCCTCGGAGCCGATCACCGACCTCACCTTCATCGGCGCCAGCGGTTCGGACATCGGCTACAAGCCGCAGATGCTGGCCAGCTCGCCCAGCGGGCTTGCGCTGAACACCAAGGCCGGCTTCAACACGAACGTGCGCTGCCAGAGTGTGGTGAGCGGCGACTTCGACAATGACATGGACGAAGATCTGTACCTGGTGTGCAGCGGTGGCGCCAACAACATTCCGAACCGGCTGTTCATGAACAACGGGGTCGGCAAGAAGTTCACCGAAGTGCCCAATGCCGGCGGGGCGGCCGGGCTCGTGGGCCAGGCCGTGTCGGAGCACGCGGGCAGCGGTGACAGCGTGGTGGTGGCCGACTATGACCTGGACGGCTTCCTCGACCTGTTCGTGACCAACGGCAGCAACATGCGCCCCCTGTACATCGGTGGCAACAAGCAGCTGTTCCACAACCGGGGCAATGGCAATCACTGGATGGAGTTCGACCTGGAGGGCACCACCTCGAATCGTGATGCGATCGGCTCGAAGGTGTACGTCACCTCCGGTGGCATCACGCAATACCGTGAGGCGGTAGGCGGCTTCCACCGCTGGTCGCAGAACTTCAAGCGCGTTCATGTCGGGCTCGCGGGCAACACGCAGGCGGACATCACCGTGCAGTGGCCCGATGGCACCTCGACGACCTACACCGGCCTCGATGCCAATCACCTCTACAAGCTTCGTCAGGACGGGACCTACAGCTCGTTCACGGGCTGATAAACGGAAGTTTCTACACACTGGCCGTGGTGTCGGCGCGACGCCACGGCCTTTTCCTTTCTTCAAGCTGACTGCGGGAGCGTGGATCGTGAGGTGTTGCGCGCGCGCATCGCGATTGCCTTCCAATCCCTTGCTGGCCGTGTAGACTTGCGCACATGCGCTCGTGGCTACGGACAACCCTGTTGATCAGCGGAATGATCGGAGCATTCGCCTCGTCCGCGTTCGCATCCGCCGTCGCCCCTGGCTGCAGCCGTCCCGCCGCGCCCGTGCCGGAGAAGGAGCGCAAGTTTCACCCCGGCCACTACGTGACCTTCGGCAACGCCAAGGGCGAGAACGTGTTTTCCGATGCGCTCGCGCCGGGTGTGGCCGGCATCGAGATGCGCTACCGGTGGGCGGAGCTCGAGCCGCGCGAGGGCCAGTATGACCTGTCCCTCGTCGCCCGTGACCTGGATCTGGTCAGACGCTCCGATCGGCAGCTGGTGGTGCTGATCGAGGACAAGACCTTCAAGGATGAAATGCCGACCCCCGCATATCTGGCCAAGTACACGCTGCCGAACCGCAATCGGGGCTACAGCGCGCTGCGCTGGGACCCGTACGTGAACGGCCGCCTCGAGAAGCTGGTGGAGCAGATCGGCGCGCAGTTCGACTGCGACCCGCACTTCGAGGGTGTCGCGTTCCAGGAAACCGCGCCGGGCCTGGAGGATTCGGACCTGGATGCGCACGGCTATTCCGCGGAAGCGTACCGCGACGCCTTGATCGACCTGTTGCGCTCCGCCAGCGCGAGCGTGCCCCGATCGCGCGTGTTCTGGTACATGAACTTCCTGCCGCGCGGCCAGCAGTATATCGGCGACGTCGCCGAGGCCGTCCTGGGACGCGGCGTGGTCATGGGCGGGCCGGACATCCTGCCCGACAATCCGGTGCTCGCACAGAAGGTGTATCCCTTCTACGAGAAGTTCCGGGGTCGAATGCCGCTGTTCAACTCCATGCAGCACAACAGCTACCGGCACCGGCATCGCGACTCAGGGGGACGGCGCGGGGACTACTGGTCGATGGAAGACCTCTACGGGTTCGCGCGCGACCGGTTGCACGTCGATTATGTATTCTGGGATTATCATAACCGGCGGCAACCTTCCGATTCGCACGACTTCGGCGATGCGCGGGAGGTGATCATGCGGCATCCAACGATAAATTCCGGCAATCCGCACTGAATGCAATGGAATTGTGTGCGGCCTGACACGCCGCATTCATCAGCGGATTCGTATGCTTGGCCGTGGATCAGCCACTGTGCATCCAGCCGGCACGACTTCAGAACAGCAGACAGGTCAGGAGCGGCATACTGTGAGATTCAATCGGCGATTTGTGGGTCATTTCTGGGCGTTGGTGATTGCGGTGGCGGTCTGGTCCGCAGGCGCAACGACGGTGAGCGCGCAGACCTCCGCGACTCTCGCCGCTGGCGACGTGCTGAAGATCACGGTTTTCGGCAACCCGGACCTCACCACGGAAACCCGCATTCAGCCCAACGGGACCATCACCTTCCCGCTGATCGGCACGGTGTCGGTGGGTGGCACCTCACCGGCCGCCGCCGAGGAGCGGATCGCGACCCGGTTGCGCAGCGGCGGTTACGTGAAGAATGCCGCCGTGACGGTCTTCGTGCAGGAGCGCAGCTCGGTGCGGACCTCTGCGGTGACCCTGCTCGGTCAGGTGGTGCATCCGGGCATCTACACCCCGGACCCCGAATCCCCGGACTATGTCGGCTCGGTGGTGGCGCTGCTGGCGAAGGCGGGCGGCGTGACCGACAAGGCGGCCGATCGCTGCTTCCTGCTGCGCGTCCGCAATGGCCAGCCCACCAAGCTGACCATCGACCTGGTCGATCTGATCCACAACGGCAACATCAATGCCGACCTGACTCTGAACAACGGCGATGTGGTGCTGGTGCCCGGCCAGGACGTGTTCTACATCTACGGCGAGGTGCAGCACCCTGGCATGTACCGGCTCGAGCGCGACATGACCGTGATGCAGGCGCTGGCCGTGGGCAGTGGCATGACTCCCCGCGGCAACATCAAGGGCATCCTGCTCAACCGCCAGGTCAACGGCAGCATCAAGTCGCTGTCGGCGAGCCTCGACGACAAGTTGCAGAGCAACGATGTCGTCTACGTCAAGACGGCGGTTTTCTGATCGATCTTCACCCAATCCAGCGCGAACAGGTTGTGTAAATGAGTTTCAGGCTGTTTCTGTCGATCCTGCGGGCCCGATTCGGCATCGTGCTCATCACTCTCCTGGTGTCGGTCGGCGTCGCCGGGGCGCTGACCTATTACGCCCCGCGCAAGTACACGGGGGAGACGTTTCTGCTGCTGAGCTACAAGGACGAGAATCCGGTCGATTCGACGCTGATCCCCGGGCAGTTGTCCTCGAGCTACCTCGCGACCCAGCTCGACATCATCCGCAGCCGCCGGGTGGCCCTCAAGGTGGTCGCGGCGCTGCACCTCGACGAAGCGCAGGGCTGGAAGGGTGCCTACAAGCAGTACCTCCAGGATGCGACTCCGGAGCAGCGCAAGCTGGCGCCGGGCATCGAGGACTGGATCGCGGGGCAGATGATCACCAACCTCACGGTGACACCGCAGCCCAACAGCAGCCACGTGGTCAGCCTGCAATATGTGTCTTCCGGGGCGGCCGAGTCTGCGCGCATCGCCAATGCCTACGCGCAGGCGTTCCTCGCCACCACGCTCGAGCTCACGGTGGAGCCGGCGCGCCGCAATGCCGCCTGGTTCGACGAGCAGGTCAAGGTGCTGCGCAAGCGCCTGGAGGCTGCCCAGGCCCGCGTCACCGAGCTGCAGGTGCAGAAGGGCATCGTCGCGCTGGACGAGAAGCTCTCGGCCGAGACGCTGCGCCTGGATGACATCTCCAAGAAGCTGATCGAGGCGCAGGTCGCCACCGCGGATGCGCGCTCCAGAGGCTATGGGGAAAACCATCCGGAAATGGTGCGGGCGATGCAGAGCGAGCGGGCCCTCACCATCGCCATGGATCAGCAACGCCGCAACATCCTCGCCCTCAAGGGGCAGCGTGACGAGCTGAACGCGCGGCAGAGCGAGATGGAGTCCGAACAGCAGAACTACACCGCGACGCTGCAGAACTACTACAAGGCCTCCTTTGCCAGCCAGTTCGTCCAGACCAATATCTCGATCCTCAGCCCGGCGGTGGCCCCGACCGATCCGTCGAGCCCGGACATCCTGCTCAACATGGTCGGCGCGACGGTACTCGGGCTCATCCTGGGGTTGGTGGCGGCCCTGGGCGCGGAGATGATCAATCCGCGGGTACAGGTCAGGAAGGAAGCCGCCTGAGGGGTGTCCCCCCGCGCGGCCCGGTCGGCTGAGTTCGAGGCGGCAATTCCCGCTTCAAGTGCAAGGCAGCGAAGGCGCAGGAAACAATGAGCTGGATGACGGCATTCGCCGGGCTTTGCGTCGGTGTCATGGTGGGTTTCACCGGTGTGGGCGGTGGCTCCTTGATGACGCCGATACTCGTGTTGCTGTTCGGCGTGGCGCCCGCGTCCGCCGTGGGCACGGACCTGTGGTTCGCGGCGCTGACCAAGATCGTCGGCGGCCACATCCACAACCGCAAGGGGAGCGTGGACTGGCAGGTGCTGCGGCGGCTGTGGCTGGGAAGCCTGCCGGCCTCCGTGATCACGCTGTTGTGGATGTACCAGACGGGGGTGGCGACGACCAAGCCGCGCCTGTTGATGGTGGCGTTGGGCGGCGTGCTGGTGCTGACCGCCTGCGCCATGATGTTCATGTCGAAGGTGCATGCGGTGGCGCGCGAACTGCGCACCACCCGCCCGCAGAAGTTCCGCTTCCTGC
>JAXMGQ010000047.1:0-43764 GCA_046347195.1 Steroidobacteraceae bacterium | reverse complement strand
GCTGAACATGGGCTCGATGAACTTCTCCTTCCACGACATGGGCCGCAAGGTGAAGCAGTGGAAGTTCCCCTGGGAGAACAAGTACATCCTCGACAGCGAGAAGTTCATCTTCCGCAACACTTTCGCCGATATCCGCCGCGTGTACGAGCTGATGGCCGAGCACGGCACCCGCTACGAACACGAGTGCTACGACATCGGCCACCTCTACAACCTCGCCTATTTCCTCGACAAGGGCCTGGCCAAACCGCCGCTGTTCATCCAGAGCGTGTTCGGCATCCTCGGCGGGATCGGTGCGGATCCGGACAACGTGGTGTTCATGCGCCGCACCGCGGATCGCCTGTTCGGCAAGGACTATGTCTGGTCGGTGCTGGCTGCGGGCAAGCACCAGATGCCGCTGATCACGCAAGCCGCGATGATGGGCGGCAACGTGCGGGTCGGCCTCGAGGACAGCTTATTTATCGGCCGCGGCAAGCTCGCCGCCAGCAATGCGGAGCAGGTCACCAAGATCCGCACCATCCTCGCCGAGCTCGGCCTCGAACCGGCCACGCCGGACGAAGCGCGACAGGTGCTCGCGCTCAAGGGCCGCGGCAGCGTCCGCATCGCGGCCTGAGGCGAGGGCGCCGGCATGGCGACTGATTCGGCAACTGCGGCACCGGCCATTGCCCTGATCGGCGCCGGCCTCATGGGCGGGGGACTTGCGCGAGTGTTCCGCGGCGCCGGCTGGCCGGTGAGCGCCTGGGACCAGAGCGCGCCAGCGCTCGAGCGGCTGTGCCGCGAGGTGCCCGGTGTGCGGGCCGCACGGGACCTCGCCGATGCGGTGCGCGATGCGGCGCTGGTCATCGAGGCCATCGTCGAGAAGGCCGGCATCAAGCAGGAGCTGTTCGCGCAGCTCGCCTCGCTCACCGGCGAGCGCACGCTGCTCGCCACCAATTCCTCGGTCATTCCGGTCGGCACAGTGGCGGCGAAGGTGCCCGAGCGCCACGCCGGGCGCGTGCTCGGCACGCATTTCTGGAACCCTCCCGACCTGATTCCGCTGGTCGAGGTCATCCAGGGTCCGCGCACCACGCTCGCCAGCATCGAGCGGGCGCTTGCGCTGCTCACCGCCGCCGGCAAGGAACCGGTGCACGTCCGGCGCGACGTGGTGCCGGGCAACCGGCTGCAGCACGCGTTGTGGCGCGAGGCCATGGCGCTGGTGGATGAAGGCGTCTGCTCGCCCGCGGACGTGGACCACATCATCAAGCGCAGCTTCGGTGCGCGCCTCGCGGTGCTGGGACCGCTGGAGAACGCCGACCTCGTCGGGCTCGAGCTCACGCGGCAGATCCACGAGGTCGTCCTGCCGCTGCTGTCCCGCTCCACCACGCCCTCCCCGGCACTGACCGCGCGCCTCGACGCGGGTCACACCGGCATCGCGAGCGGTGAAGGCTTCCACGAGGGCTGGAACGAGGCGTCGGTGAAGTCCTTGCGCGACCGGCTGGCGGCACACCTGCGGCGCAGCTTCGGCGTGCGGCAGGTACAATGAAGAACATGTCAAAGAAACCGGCAGGCCGCACCGCAGGCCAGAGCATCCAGGTCATCGCGCGCGCGGCCAGCGTCCTGCGCGCGCTGGAGGGAGAGCAGACGGGCCTGAGCCTCGCGCAGATCGCGCAGCGCGTCGACCTCGCGCGCTCCACCGTGCAGCGCATCGTGGATGCGCTGCGCGCCGAGCACTTCCTGATCGCGGCCACGCCCACCTCCGGCGTGCGCCTGGGTCCGGCGCTGATCCGTCTCGCCGCCTCGGCGAGCGTGGAGTTCGACCAGATCACCCGGCCCATCATGGCGGAACTCTCGCAGCGCCTCGGCGAGACCGTCGACCTGTCGGTGTTGAAGGGCTTCTCCGCGGTGTTCACCGACCAGGTACAGGGCGCGCATCGCCTGCGCGCGGTCTCGGCCGTGGGCGAGACCTTTCCCCTGCACTGCACGGCCAACGGCAAGTCATTGCTCAGCATCATGCCGGAGGCGCAGTTCGAGAAGTTCCTGCGCACACCGCTCACGCGCATGACGCCCGCGACGATCACGCGGGCCGCCGAGCTTCGCACCGAGATCGCTGCCGCGGCCCGGTCGGGCATCGCGTTCGATGAGGAGGAACACACCGAGGGCATCTCGGCCGTGGGCACCGCATTCCATGATCCACTCGGCCGCGGCATCGCACTGTCCGTGCCGGTACCAACCACGCGCTTCAGGAAGCTCAAGCCTGAACTGGTGCGCCAGCTCCTGGCCGCGCGCGTGGCCATCCTCGAGGCACTGGGCAATTCGGGCGAGAGCTGATCCGGGCGGCCTTGCCGGCGGGGCGGTTCGACCGCATGCACCGACCTCAGGTTGTCGCGCTGCCGAGCCGTGAGCGGACACTGATGTTGCTGATGATCGCGAACACGGCGCCGGCCAGCAGCGCCCCGCCCACGATGCTCACCGCGAGCGCGCGGGAACCCACCTGGCCCTGCAGTCCCACGACCAGCACGGGATTGACGAACATGCCCAGGAACTGCGCCGACTGATAGGCACCGGTCCCCAGCCCGCGCCGCGCGCAGGGCAGTACACGCATGTTCCAGGTGACCATGGTGGGCAGCAGCAATCCCGCACCGAGGCCGTTGACCACCGCCGCCAGGGTGAGCGAGGCATAGGTGGTCGCGCCGTTCATCATCACGAAGCCCAGGCCAGTGAGTGCGAAGGCCAGGGCGATCTGCGCCGACACCCGCTGGCGCGGCGCGATGATCCAGCCGAACAGCAGCGTGCCACTCACCACGCCGACGCTGTTCAGTGCGTAGGCGATGCCGATCTTCCCAGGCGATGTCACACCGATGGCGTTGAACAGGTAGCCCAGGTGCACGGGCGTGATGAGGAAGACGACACCCGTGACGAAGCCCAGCACGCAGATGCCCGCCAGCAACCAGGGCCGGAAGCACAGGCCCGGTGCATCCTGCAGCGCGAGATGTGAGTTGTCGGCGCTGCCATGCGGCTTGGGCTCCCACAGGTACAGGTACATGAGCAGCGCCATGGGCGCCGCCACCGCATACACCCAGAACGGCGTGCGCCAGCCATACTCGCCGAGGAAACCACCGAGGAGGTTGAGGAGGAAGGCGAGGAACGCCGCGGTGGTGGTCTGGAGCGATTGCATGCGCTCGCGCCGCGCGCCCTGGTAATAATCTCCGATCATCGTGGTGCTGATGGTCATGAGCACCGCCTCGGTCACCCCGAGCGCCACGCGACTGATCACGATGGCCTTGAGGCTATCCAGGAACAGCGGGGCGAGCCCGAAAACGGCGTAACAGGACACCGACCCCACCAGCAGGCGCTTTCGGCCGTATCGGTCCGACAGGGCGCCGGCGATGATGCTCAGGAAGGCCATCATCAGCATGGGCACGGTGAGAGTGAGCGGCACGAGATACTCGGCACGCGGCACCTCGGCGAAGTGCGCCTGCATCTTCGGCAGCACGGGGCCGAGGACGGCGGTGACCAGCGTGGTGAGCCCGCAGGTGGTCAGCAGCAGGAAGGCATGGATGGGCCGCACCGGCGGCGTGGCCGCGCTTTCGGACGAATCGACCTGTGTCTGCATCACGATCCCCCTGGCGCTGTTTGCGCACACATTACAGATACCCGCGCGAGTCCCGCGAGAATTCATCGTTCGGCCGCTCCAGCAGGAAGGAACTGACGAAATCCGAGCCGCGGGCCACGAATGGAAAGCGGGACGCCGAAGCCCACGATGGGGCGGTGAGCGAGGGCGCCAGCTCCCGCGTGAAGGTGCGCCAGTCATCGAAGCTCTCGAACCACAGCTCGGTGAGGCGGTGCCAGTCGTGCAGGACGGAATCCCGCGGCGGGGCGCTCGCGGGCGGCCATTCCCCCGGCAGCGGCAGGGGCTCGCGGTGGGCGCGGGTGCTGAAGGCACGGTAGGGCCCGCCGGCACGCTGCAGCTGCGGCGCCAGCGTCTCGAGGAACCAGCGCTCGCCCTCGCTCTCGCTCACCCCGTCCGGATAGCGGTGCAGGCAGTACCAGCGCAGCACCTGCCGTTCGTGCGGCTGCAGGGTGCCGCCGAGGAAGTCCTCGGTGGGCTGCGCGGGAAAGAAGCCGGTGGCGACCCTCGGCCACACCGGCGGACAGGTGAAGGCGAGGTTGCCGCGCGGCCCGGGCAGCGGCATCTCGCGCCAGAAGCCTTCGGTCACGCGCCAGTTGAAGTATCCGTACTCACGGGCATCGGCTGGTGCGTCCACGGGCAGGAAGCTCTCGTGCCGCACGAGCCAGGGCCCGAACCGCCGGTTGATCTCGGGGCCGTGATCGCGCCAGTACCAGCGCTCCATGGCCGCGACCTGCGACATGGGGATGTCATGGACCACCACGCTCTTGAGCATCGGGGCATCCTGCGACCGGAAGATGCGCGGATCATAAATCAAGTGGGCCGGTTGTACCACCATGCAATGCGGGCTGTCGCGGCCGGCCGCGGCGCGGCGCGATGCCTCACATCGCCACCGCGAGCATCAGCCCCACGAACTGCGCACTGCCCCCATCGCCGCTGGTATTGCCCAGCGTGAGGTCGAGCGAGACATTCGAGGCGAGGCCGAAGGTGCCCGTCACCGAATAATCGCTGGTGGTCGCGCCGCCGAAGGCATCCTGGCTGCGCAGGTAGTCCACCGACCACTTGATCCACAGGTCGAAGTTCGCGCCGAAGCCGAATTCCGACTTCAGCAGCCGGGCTTCCTGGCCGATGCGGCCGCCCACGCGCGCACGCGCGCGGTCGAGGAATCGTCCGGCGAGGTCGAAGAAATCGGCCGCCGCCAGCCGCTTGAACACATCGGGCACGTCGAAGTCGAAGCTGCACTTCGCCTTGTCGTAGTGATAGGAGTTGCCGGAGGCGTACATGCCCCAGGAATTGCCGCCATAGCCCAGGCGCGCGCCCAGTCCCTTGTCGGAGATGGTGCAGTCGACGCTGTGCGTGCCACCCAAGGTGATGCCGAGGCGCTCGGCGATGATGGGGTCGAAGGTGAAGGTGTCGAAAGTGGTCTTGCGGTGCGAGCCAGTGAGGTTGGCGGCGAAGCCACCGCGCGCGAAGTCGACGCCGAGGCTGACCCGGCGCGACTTGCGCAGGTCCTGGTCCCTGGCGGCATCCATCCCGAGCACGCCGCGCCAGCGCTCGCTCCCATAGCTCACGTAGCCGACGCCGGCACCGGTCCGGGTCTCGGCGCCGGGACGGGTGGCGGTGGATTTCACCGTGGACTGGCTGCGCGAGAATGCAAAGCCCGCATCGTAGTAGCGATCACCCTCCGGCATCGCGCCGGTGCGTCCGGTGTAATCCACGCTGGCATCGAACCCGCGGCTGTGGTTGCGGCCCACATCGAAGCCACCCCGCAGCATCCACTGCGAATCAGGTCCCGGCGCCGCCTCCTGGGCATGAACGGGCAATGCGAAGGCGCCGCAGATCGAAGCGGCGAACAGAGCGTGTCGTAAGGGTGCGGACATCGTGGACCTTCCGGGTCACCACAGCAGCGCATTATGTAGCAGAGGCTCGCGCCTGCCACCCGGACGAGCTTCGCAGATTGGATGTTCCCGGCCGAACTGTAGGTTATCGGCGACAGCCTCGGCCTGCTGCCGGGAGTTCAGCGAGGCGGGGAACGGGGCCGGAACAGCCCGTCGAGACTGCGGTCGAAGCGGCCCAGCGCGAGGCCTTCGAAACTGCCCGAGGCGAGCTGCTCCGCCGCCTTGACGAAACCGCCCCAGGCACAGCGCGCCAGCGCGCCGCCGACGCTGATGCGCCGGACCCCGAGCGCCGCGATGTCCGCAACGCTCATGTCGATGGGCTGGTGCACGAGCAGGTTGAAGGGCCGCGGCGCCACCGCGCGCACCAGCGCCTGGATGTGCTCGGGCGTGCGCACGCCGGGCGCATACAGGCAGTCGGCGCCCGCGTTCGCGTAGGCGCGCAGGCGGGCGGTCGCCAGGTCGATGTCGGGCCGGCCGACGAGGAAGCATTCGCAGCGCGCCACCAGCAGCGCATCGCCGCCGGCGCGGTCGATGGACTCGCGTGCCGCGCGCAGCCGTGACACGGCCAGCGCGTCATCGTAGAGCGGGCGGGCTGCATCACCGGTGGAATCCTCGATCGACAACCCCGCCACGCCACTCTGCATCGCGAGCCGCACGCTCTCGGCCACGCCCGCCGGCTCGCGCGCAAAGCCGTTCTCGAAGTCGGCGTTGACCGGTACGTCGGTGGCGGCGACCAGCGCCGAGAGATGTTCGAGCACCGTATCGCGGGCGAGGGTGTTGTCGGCCTGGCCGCGGCTCCAGGCCAGCCCCGAACTGGTGCTGGCGAGGGCCTTGAATCCCAGGCTCTGCAGGAACACCGCGCTGCCGATGTCCCAGGGGTTCGGGATGACGAAGCAGCCGGACTCGTGCAGCTGGCGGAAGGTGTTGCGCTTGTCGGAGACGCTGGGCCGTGCGGCGTTCATGTGGAGGCGTCCGGGTCGGCAGGGGAACGCGGAGGGACTGAGTCGCCATCAGGTGCGGACGGCGCGGATGCTGCAGATGGCGCCGGGGGCCGTTCGGGCGCAGTGCCCGGCGACGACTCCGACGCCGGTGCCGGTGGCGTTGCCGGCATCGACGGGGTGGCCATCGCCACGGGTGTCTGCGCAGGTACCGGCTCCGCTTCACCGGAGCCGGCCCCAGCCGTGGCGGAATCATCACCGCGCCGGATCAGCTCGCCCGCCAGCGCAAGGTAGGCCAGCGCCCCGCGCGACTCCTTGTCGTGGAACAGCACGGGCACGCCGAAGCTCGGCGCCTCGGCGAGCCGCACGTTGCGCGGGATGACGGTGCGGAACACGCGATCGCCGAAATGCTGGACGAGTTGTGCCGACACCTCGTTGGAAAGGTTGTTGCGCGGGTCGAACATGGTGCGCAGCACCCCGCCGATCTCGAGCTCGGGGTTCAGGTTCTGGCGGATCTGCTCGATGGTGTGAGAGAGCGCCGAGAGTCCCTCCAGCGCGTAGTACTCGCACTGCATGGGCACCATCACCGAGTCCGCCGCCACCAGCGCGTTCAGCGTGAGCATGTTGAGCGAGGGCGGGCAGTCGATGAGGATGACATCGAAGCTGTCGCGGATGGGTTTGAGGGCATTGCGCAGCCGGAACTCGCGGCCGGCGATGACGCTCAGCAGCCGGATCTCCGCCGCGGTGAGGTCCTGGTTGGCAGGCATCACCATGAAACCGCCCTGCGGGGCGGGCACCAGCGCCTCGAGCGCCGTGCATTCGCTGAGCAGCACATCGCAGCTGGTGCGCGCCTGGCTGTGCTTGTCCACCCCCGAGCCCATCGTGGCATTGCCCTGCGGGTCCAGGTCGATCAACAGCACGCGACGCCGCGTGGCCGCAAGCGAGGCGGCGAGGTTGACGGCCGTGGTGGTCTTGCCCACGCCGCCCTTCTGATTCGCTATGGCGAGCACGCGCTTCATCGGCATGTCAGCTCTTCACGATCTCCACGATGTGTCGCTCGTCCTCGATCCCCGGAACCTTCACGCGCGTGATGGCGCGCACCCGCCAGCGTCGCGGCAACGCCGGAACTTCCGCGTCCGGCCGGCGCCCCTTCATCGCCAGCAGCACCCCGCCCGGGGCGCACAGGTGGCCGGCATAGGCCACGAAATCGGCGAGCGAGGCCAGGGCCCGGGCCACCACCGTATCGAACAACCCGACCGGATGGTAGCCCTCCGCCCGGGCGTGCACGACCTCGACATTCTCGCAAGCCAGCGCATCCACCGTCATCTGCACGAAGCGGGCCTTCTTCGCCACCGATTCGATCAGCACGAACTTGCGCGCGGGGTTGGCGATGGCCAGGGGCAGTCCCGGGAAGCCGGGGCCGGTGCCCACATCGGCGATGCGCTTGCCGTGCAGGAAGCGCTGCAGGGTGAGGCTGTCGAGCACGTGCTTGACCGCCATGCCGGGGCGGTCGCGGATGGCGGTGAGGTTGAAGCGCGCGTTGGTGGACTCGACCTCGTCCAGCAACTTCTGCAGCGAATCGAGCTGCCCTTCCCCGAGGGACAGCCCGAGCTGCGCGGCGCCGTCGGCAAGCTGGGCGCGTTCGCGTTGCCGCTCCGGCGCCCCCACCGCCTTCAGCCGTTCTTGACCATGGTGGCCACGAACTCGTTCACCGGCATGCTGAGGAGCTTGCGCTTGTCGGCAAAGGTGGCATGGATCAGGGCCGTCTGCTTCGGGCCGAAATGCGCCGCGACGCTGGACTCGAACTTCTTCACCAGTACCGGCATGCCCTCGGCGCGGCGCTTGCGATGGCCGATGGGGAAATCCACCGCCACGCGCTCGGTGGAGCTGCCATCCTTGAAGAACACCTGCACGGCATTGCCGATGTAGCGCTTGTCCGGCGCGTAGTATTCCTGCGTGAACTTCGGATTCTCCTTCACCTCCATCTTCGAGCGCAGCGCGTCGATGCGCGGATCGTTGGCGATGCGGTCCTCGTAGTCCTCGCCGGTGAGCCGGCCGAAGATCAGCGGCACGGCGGTCATGTACTGGATGCAATGGTCGCGGTCGGCCGGGTTGTTCAGCGGGCCCGTCTTGTCGATGATGCGCACGCCGGGTTCCTGGGTCTCGATGGTGATCTTCGCGATCTCATCGATCCTGTCCTTGACCTTCGGGTGCAGCGTCATGGCGCACTCCACCGCAGTCTGCGCGTGGAACTCGGCCGGGAAGCTGATCTTGAACAGCACGTTCTCCATGACGTAGCTGCCATAGGGACGCTGGAACGCGAAGGGCTTGCCCTTGAACAGCACGTCGAAGAAGCCCCAGGTCTTGGCCGACAGCGCGGAAGGGTAGCCCATCTCGCCGGTCATGGCGATGAAGGCGTGGCGCACGGCGCGGCTGGTGGCATCACCCGCCGCCCAGCTCTTGCGCGAACCGGTGTTGGGCGCGTGACGATAGGTGCGCAATGCGCCGCCGTCGATCCAGGCGTTGGACACGGCGTTGATGATCTGCTCGCGGGTGCCGCCGAGCATCTTGGTCACCACCGCGGTGGAGGCGACGCGCACCAGGATGACGTGGTCGAGTCCGACGCGGTTGAAGCTGTTCTCCAGGGCCAGCACGCCCTGGATCTCGTGCGCCTTGATCATGGCGGTGAGCAGATCATTCACCACCAGCGGCTTCCTGCCCTCGTTCAGCGCCTTGCGCGAAAGATAGTCCGCCACCGCGAGGATGCCGCCGAGATTGTCGGACGGGTGTCCCCACTCGGCCGCGAGCCAGGTGTCGTTGAAGTCCAGCCAGCGCACCATCGCGCCGATGTTGAAGGCGCCCATGACGGGATCGAGCTCGAAGCTGGTGCCCGGAACGCGCGCGCCATGCGCCATGGTGGCGCCCGGAACCACGGGTCCCAGCAGCTTCGTGCAGGCCGGATACTTCAGCGCCTGGAAGCCGCAGGCGAGCGTGTCCATGAGGCAGTAGTACGCGGTGTCGTAGGCATCATGCGAGTCGATGCTGTAACTCGCGGCGTACTCGGCGATGTCGACCAGCGCCTGGTCGGGGTCCGGACGTACGGCCGACTTGATATCGTGCGATGACATTCAGGGTCTCTTCTCGATGGGGATGAACTTCTGATCTTCCGGCCCAATGTAGTTGGCACTGGGGCGGATGATCTTGCCGTCGATGCGCTGCTCGATGACATGCGCGCCCCAGCCGGTGGTGCGGGCGATGACGAACAGCGGGGTGAACATGGCGGTGGGCACGCCCATCATGTGGTAGGAGACGGCCGAGAACCAGTCGAGGTTGGGGAACATCTTCTTGATCTCCCACATCACCTTCTCCAGGCGCGCGGCGATGTCGAACATCGTCGTGCTGCCCGCCTCCACCGAGAGCCGCTGCGCCACGTCCTTGATCACCTGGTGGCGCGGATCGGCGATGGTGTACACGGGGTGGCCGAAGCCGATGACCACTTCCTTGTTGGCCACGCGCGCGCGGATGTCGGCTTCCGCCTGGTCTGGGTTGTCGTAGCGCTTCTGGATCTCGCAGGCCACCTCGTTGGCGCCGCCGTGCTTCGGTCCGCGCAGCGCGCCGATGGCGCCGGCGATGCAGGAGTACATGTCCGAGCCCGTGCCGGCGATGACCCGCGCGGTGAAAGTGGAGGCGTTGAACTCGTGCTCGGCGTACAGGATGAGCGAAGTGTGCATGGCGCGCACCCAGGAGGCGGGCGGTGAGCGCCGATGCAGCAGGTGCAGGAAATGCCCGCCGATGGAGTCGTCCTCGGTCTCGACGTGGATGCGCTGGCCGTTGTGGCTGTAGTGATACCAGTACACCAGCATGGAGCCCAAGGAGGCGATGAGCTGGTCCACGATGTCGCGTGCGCCGTCGGAGCCGTGGTCATCCTTCTCCGGCAGCGCGCAGCCCAGGGCGGAAACGCCCGTGCGCATGACGTCCATGGGATGAGCGGCGGCCGGAAGCTGTTCGAGCACCGAACGCACCGTCACCGGCAGGCCGCGCAGCGCCTTGAGCTTGGCCTTGTAGGCCGTCAGCTCCGCCTTGTTGGGGAGCTTGCCGTGCACCAGCAGGTGCGCAATCTCCTCGAACTCGCAAGTCTCGGCAATCTCGAGGATGTCGTAGCCGCGGTAGGCCAGGTCATTGCCCGTGCGGCCCACGGTGCACAGCGCGGTGTTGCCCGCCGGCACGCCGGACAGGGCCACGGATTTCTTCGGCCTGGGTGGTGCCCCAATGGGATCGGCCGGCGCCGCTTCGCTCATGTCGCCCTTCCCTTCGCAAACAGGTTGTTCAGCTTGTCTTCGTAGGCGTGATAGTCCAGGTACTTGTACAGGTCGGCGCGCGTCTGCATGGTGTCGAGCACGTTCTTCTGCGTTCCGTCGCGCCGGATCGCCTGGTAGGTGTTGAGCGCCGCGGCATTCATGGCGCGGTAGGCCGAACAGCAGTACAGCACGATGTCCACGCCCACCGAACCGAGCTCGGCGGTGCTGTACAGCGGCGTGTGGCCAAACTCGGTGATGTTGGCGAGGATGGGCACCTTCACCGCATCCTTGAACTTGCGGTACATGGACAACTCGGTCATGGCCTCGGGGAAGATCATGTCGGCGCCGGCCTCGACGCAGGCGATGGCGCGCTCGATGGCCGCATCGATGCCTTCGACGGCCAGCGCGTCGGTGCGCGCCATGATGACGAAGCCCGCATCGGTGCGTGCGTCCACCGCGGCCTTGACGCGGTCGACCATCTCCTCCTGCGGCACGATCTCCTTGCCGGGACGATGGCCGCAGCGCTTGGACTGCACCTGGTCCTCGATGTGCAGGCCCGCGGCGCCGCCCTTGATGAAGGAGCGCACGGTGCGCGCGATGTTGAAGGCGCCGCCCCAGCCGGTGTCGGCGTCCACCAGCAGCGGGAGCGTGGTGACCTCGGTGATGCGGCGGATGTCGGTGAGCACATCTTCCATGGTGCTGATGCCGAGGTCCGGCACGCCCAGGGAATTGGCGGCGACGCCACCGCCCGACACGTACAGCGCGCGAAAACCCGTGGCCTGTGCCATGCGGGCGGTGAATGCATTGATGGCGCCGACGATCTGCAGCGGGCGCTCGGCTTTCACGGCCTCGCGCAGCAGGCCGCCGGGAGATGGAGTTGGAGCCATGTCGAACCCTAGGGTGAATCGCGGGAAATTCAGCCGCGGAATTCTATCAAAAAAAGAAGGCGCGTCTTCATCCCTAAGGCTGAGTGGGAGGCTTTTGCGTCGCCTCGCTGCGGCGCTGCTCGATCAGCTCGCGCGTCGCCTGGTTCTGCACGCGCACCGTTACCAAAGGACCCGCGAGCTCGGTGTCATAGGCCAGCGTGGCCTCGAACGCGGTGTCGCCGTCCCTGCCGGCACAGCGCTCGGTTTCGCTCTGCGGCGCCGACAACCCTTCCAGCCATTGCGCGCACCAGTGCTGGAAGGTCTCCGCTGGCAGGTCACGCGAAAGCCGCAGCACCGCTTCCACCCGGTACAGGCGGTCATGATAGAAGCACAGGACATAATCGTCGGGCTCGATGCCTCGCAGCCGCGGCTTGTTCCCGGCCGCGGTGAAGCAGTCGCCGGGTTCGCTGTCCGCGCTGCGTGACTCCCCCGTGTGCACGGCACCCGTCTGCACGGCGCCCGCTTGCGCGGCGCCCGCTTGCGCGGCGCCCTGAAACAACAGCACTTCCTTGAGCGCGAAGGGCACCTGCGCCACCGTGCTGTCGAACGGCACGGGCAGGAGCGTGCGCCAGTCATCCGCCGGTGGCAGGTGCGGGGTGGCGGATGCCGGCGGTGGCCCCGCCGCCACCGTCGCCGCCGTCGCCGTCGCCGGAGGTGCTGGCGCAGGCGCCGGCGTCGTGCAGGCGCACAGCGAGGCTGCACACCAGGCCAGCATTCCCCTCGCGGCACGCATCAGGCGGCCTGCCGGGAGAGCCAGGCCACGAGCCCGGCGGCATTCAGCCTGACATCGGCATCGAGCAGCTCGCGGACCGCCGCATCATCCGGATCATGCCCGTGGCGGCGCAACCGCGCCCCCAGCTCGGACCAGATGTCCGCGGCAATGGCCCGCTCGCGATCGCCGGCGGCGGCGTGAGCCCGCGCGATGTCGACATAGAGGTCGATGTCGGCGTGCAGGTCCGCGCCCAGGCGGCTCACCTGCTCGACCCGGCTGTAGTGCGTGAGGAACACCTGCGTCGGGCGCAGCGCCAGCACGCGATCCACCGATGCGTGCATCTGCTGCGGATCGAACTGGGTGGGCGTCGTGGTGGGCATCACGAAGGGCCCGTTGGCATTGTCCAGCTCGCGATAGCTGACCCCGAAGATATCGCCCGTGAACGCAAGGCCGGCGGCGCGGTCGGCGATGCAGACATGGTGCAGCGCGTGTCCCGGCGTGTGCAGGAACTCGAGCCGGCGGGCACCGAGCTCGCGCGTCTCGCCATCCTGCACGCACTCCACGCGCGCGGCCGGGATGGGCAGGATCTCGCCGTACATCCGCTCGTAGGTCGCATCCCCATACACCGCGCGGGTGCCGGCGATGAGCTTCGACGGGTCGGTCAGGTGCGCAGCGCCGCGCGGGTGCACCAGCACCTTCGCCCGAGGCAACCGGCGTACGAGCTGGCTCGCGCCGCCGGCATGGTCCAGGTGCACGTGCGTGAGCAGGATGTAGCGCACATCCTCGGGCGCCAGCCCCTGCGCGGCCACCGCCGCGAGCAGGGTGGGCACCGAGCGGTTCACGCCGGTGTCGATGAAGGCGGCCTCCCGCCCATCCACCATCAGGTGGCTCGCATCCTGCTGCGGGCGCACGTATTCGGTGTCGATCGCGAAGATGCCCTCCGCCACCCGGCTGATCCTCGGATCCTGCGAAGCCGTCCGCTGCTCGATATTCGCCATGGATGCCATTATCCTCGGCGCCAGCCGCCGTTTGGAACCCTGTGAGCCCCATGCGACCGAAAATTTCATGCCTCCTCGTCCTCATGGCCTGCATCGCCTACGCACCAGCGGACGCCGCCCGGGTCGAACGCGGCGCTCTCGTCTTCGACAACGTGCCCGCCCCCGGCGCGGCCGTCGTGGAGGGCATCGAGCGCTACCTCAATGCCCGCGGCGCCACTCCGCTGGGCTGGACGCCCGCGGGCCAGCTCCTCATCGCCACCCGCTTCGCGGATGCCGAGCAGCTTCACCTCGTGGACAAGGCCGGCGCCGCGCGCCGCCAGCTCACCTTCTACAGCGAGCCGGTGAACGAGGCGGCGGTGTCATCGGATGCCAACCATCCGGGCTTCGTGTTCCTGAAGGACACCGGCGGCAACGAGAACTCGCAGCTCCTGTACCAGCACATCGGCGAGTTCACGGCGCGACTGCTCACCGATGGCAAGTCCCTCAACGGCGATCCGCACTGGTCCACCTCCGGGCGTCAGCTCGCCTGGTACAGCAACCTGCGAAACGGCCGCGACTCGGACATCTACATCACCGAGCCCGAGGCCGGGACCCCGCCGAAGCTGGTGTTCACCGGCGATGCGCCGGGCTGGACGGTGCTCGACTGGTCGCCCGATGACAGCAAGCTGCTGCTGAAGAAATACATCTCGATCACCGAGAGCTACCTGTACGTGTTCGACATCGCAACCAGCCAGCTGAAGGAGATCGAACCGGCTAAACCCAAGCTGAAGGTGGGCATCGGTCCCGCGCTGTTCTCGCGCGATGGCGTGGGCGTGTACTTCGCCTCGGACCGTGACGCCGAGTTCGCGCAGCTGCAGTTCGTGAACCTGGGGTCGGGCGAGCGCACCGTGCTCTCCGCGCACGTGCCCTGGGACGTCGAGGAACTCGCACTGTCACGCGATGCCCGCTGGCTCGCGTGGAGCGCGAACCAGGGCGGCGCGAGCCGGTTGAACCTCCTGGACCTGCGCGCGCATCAGGAGATGGCCGTGCCGGCACTCGCACCCGGCCTCATCTCCAATCTCGAGTTCGACGCGAAGGGCACGCAGCTCGCCTTCTCCTACTCGAGCCCCGTGCAACCGCGGGATGCCTGGGTGCTCGACACGACGAGCCTGGCGCTTGCGCCCTGGACGCGAAGCGAGGCCGGGCCCGTGGACGTGTCGAAGTTCGTCACACCGCGGCTCACGCAGTATCCGACCTTCGATCGCGTCGGCGGCCGCCCGCGCCAGGTGCCGGTGTACGTGTACGAACCCGCAGGCCCCGGGCCCCACCCGGTGTTGATCAACATCCATGGAGGTCCGGAGTCACAGTTCAGGCCCGGCTTCGATCCCTGGGTGCAGTACCTGGTGAACGAGCTGGGTTTCGCCGTGGTGTCGCCGAACGTGCGCGGCTCCTCCGGCTACGGCAAGACCTGGCTCGGGCTCGACAACGGCGTGCTGCGCGAGGACTCGGTGAAGGACATCGGCGCCCTGCTGGTGTGGCTCGGCCTGCAGGCGAAGTACGACGCGAAGCGCATGTTCGTCTCGGGCGGCTCGTATGGCGGCTACATGAGCCTCGCCACCATGGTGAACTTCGGCGACCGGCTCAAGGCCGGCATCGACGTGGTGGGCATCGCCAACTTCGTGACCTTCCTGTCGAACACCGCCGCGTACCGGCAGGACCTGCGCCGCGCTGAATACGGCGATGAGCGCGACCCGGAGATCCGCAGCTTCCTGCGGCGCATCTCACCGGTGAACAATGCCGAGCGCATCACCAAGCCGATGCTCATCGTGCAGGGGCAGAACGATCCGCGCGTGCCGATGAGCGAGTCCGAGCAGATGGTGAACCGGCTGCGCTCACGCGGCGTGGACGTGTGGTACCTGCTGGCCCGCGATGAGGGCCACGGCTTTCGCAAGAAGCAGAACCGGGATGTGTACCTGCAGACGGTGGCGCAGTTCCTGATGCAGAACCGCTAGACCGCCAGTCAGCCGGCGCGCCTTCCGGCAGGCCGCGCGCCGCCCGCCGGAAGGCGCGCGATAGCCCGGCTACCGCGGGCGCGGAACGGTACCCAGCGTGGACTTCTGGCTGGCGAAATACTTCGCGAGCGCTTCCACGTCCGCGTCGGACTTCAACGCCGCGGCCATGCCGTTCATCACCGCGTTCTTGCGCCGGCCATTGCGGTAGGAGGCGATGGCCTGCGTGAGATAGTCCACGTGCTGGCCGGCGAGGACCGCGGGCTTCGGATCGAGCGGAGAGTCGACGCCCGTGCCGTTGACGCCATGACACGCCGCGCAGGTGGCAGCCTGATCCGGCGTCTTGCCCACCACCTCGGTGGTCGGCTTGACCGGCTCGCCCTGCAGGTAGGCCGCGATGTCGGCGATGTCCTGGTCGCTCATGGAGGCCGCCTGGGCATGCATGGTCGCGTGCGGACGCTGGCCGGCGCGGTATTCATTGAGAGCCGCGACGATGTAGGCCGCGTGCTGATGCTGCAACCGCGGCACGCTGTAGTTGGGATAGGCATTGCGGTAACCGTCGATGCCGTGGCAGCCGAGACAGCTGTAGAAACGCTTCTGGCCCCGCGCCGGATCTCCATCCGCCGCATGCGCAGCCGCCGTGACCAGCAACAGGGCAGCAGCAGCCGCAAAGGCGCCGCGAATGACTCCGAACTGCATGACGTCTCCGGTATTTGGTTATCGTTTGCGGCAGCGATGTTAAAGGGCCGCGCCGATGTCTTGCAACACGCGCGTGGCCGGATAGCCTATGGCCAATCCCGGCAGTCCCCTATATAAGAACAGTTCTCATGCTCAGCAACCTCATCCAGCAACGCCGCCGTGACCTGGGCGGCCTGCAGGTCGGCCGGGTCCTGCCGGCACCGGCCCAGCACATGGTCGGCCCGTTCATCTTCTTCGACCACCTGGGCCCGCTGCACCTCGAGCGCGGCCTGCCGCGCAACGTGGATGTGCGCCCTCATCCGCACATCGGCCTGTCCACCGTCACCTACCTGTACGCAGGGGAGATCATGCACCGGGACAGCCTGGCGTACGAGCAGCCCATCCGCCGCGGCGAGATCAACTGGATGACCGCGGGACGCGGCATCACCCACTCCGAGCGTTTCGAGAAGGCGCGCGCGCAGGGCGATGAGGTGCACGGCATCCAGGCCTGGGTGGCGCTGCCCGCCGACCAGGAGGAAAGCGAACCGGCCTTCACCCACTACGGGGAAGACGAACTGCTCACCGTCGAGGAAGGCGGGGTGTGGATGCGCCTGCTGGCGGGCGAGGCCTTCGGCCTGCGCTCGGCCGTGGCCACGCATTCACCGTCGTTCTACGTGCACTGGGAGCTTCAGCCCGGTGCGCGGGTGCAGCTTCCGGCGGCCTACGCGGAGCGGGCGCTGTACGTTGCCTCGGGCAGCATCGAGAGTGCCGGCGGCCGCCACGGGAGCGGCGAGATGCTGGTGTTCGAGCCGGGCGGCGACACGGCCGTGCGCGCGCTCGAGCCCTGCATCCTCATGGGGCTGGGCGGCGAGCCGCTGGGACCACGGTTCATCGAATGGAATTTCGTCTCCTCCTCGCGCGAGCGCATCGAGCAGGCAAAGGCGGACTGGCGCGCGGGCCGTTTCAAGCTGCCCGACCACGATCACGGGGAGTTCATCCCGCTGCCCTGAGGCCGGGGTCGGAAAACCGAGGTCCGGCTCATCGCTGCGTGGCGAGCCAGGCGATGACATCCGCACGATCGGTGGGGTCCGACAGCGCGAAGAACATGCGGGTGCCGGGCACCAGCGCCGATGGATTGGCGAGCCAGCGATCCAGGTTCTGCGGAGTCCATTGCAGGTGCGAGTTCTTCAGCGCAGCCGAATAGGCAAACCCGGGCACGCTGCCGGCCAGGCGGCCCACCACGCCGCGATGCCGCGGACCTACATCGTCCTCATCGAGCGAGTGACAGGCGGTACAGACCTGGTACACGCCCTGGCCACGATGCGCATCGCCGCCGGCAGCCGGGCCGGTGGCCGCTGCCTGCGCCGGTGCTTGCGCCTGCGCGAGGACGCCGATTCCGCAACCCAACAACCCCAGCGCCGCGACGGCTGCGCCCACCACACCGGCTCGATCCGACCCCGTGCTCATGGCGCTCATGCGGCCGTCCCGGCGCCCAGCGCGAGGTCATCGAGCACCAGGGAACGCGGATGGGGGTGCAGCAGCACGCGGGTGACGCCCAGCGAGGCGGCGAGCCGATCGGCCGGCACGACCAAGGGTCCCGGGCCAGGCCCGACACCCGGAGCAGGCTGCGGGTACGCCGTGGAGCGCGCGGTATGAAAGCTGATGCTGCCCTCCACCTTCTGCACGATCTGGTGGATGTGGCCGTTGAGCACGGTCACCGATCCGAAGCGACGCAGTTCGGCGAGCAGCGGCTCGGCATCGACCGTGCGCCAGCCCCAGGGCTCGTACACCGACCACAGCGGCATGTGGGCGAATACCACGATCGGCGTGCTGGCCGAGCGGGCGCGCAGGTCGCGCTTCACCCACGCGAGCTGCTCCTCGCCGAGGAACCCCGCGCCGCCATCCCTGGCCTGCAGCACGTTGATGAGTCCGATGAAGTGCACGCCGGCGTGGTCGAAGCTGTAGTAGCCCTTGTTGCCGGAGGGCTTGCCGTAGCGGCTGAAGTATTCCTTCACGCCGGCATCCGCCGTGTCGTGCTCGCCCGGCACGGTGTGCAGCTCCGTGGCACGAAGCTGCGAGAGCAGCGCGTGCGCGAGGCTGAATTCCTCGGCCCGGGACAGGTGCGTGATGTCGCCGGTGTGCAGCACCAGCGCCGGCTGCACCGGCATCTGGTTGATGATCCCGATGCTGGCGGAGAGCGTAGAGTTCACGTCGCGGTTGGCCTCCTTGTGGAAGCCGATGTGCGTGTCGCTGATCTGCACGAACAGCGGCTTGCCGAGCTTTGCGGTACGGTCGGGGTCGGCGGCGGCGAGTGCGAGATCGATGGGCGCGAACACACCGCCCGACAGCGTGAACAGCGTGCCGGCGCCGCCGAAGGCGAGGCACTTCAAGGCGCTGCGGCGCGACAGGTTCGTGGGGGTCTGAGACATGGGCATCTCCTTGCGATGATGTCGGTGCAGACCCGCGGCGGGGGCGGTTTATTCCCGAAGCGGCCAAGGCGCTCGCTCTGCGTCCCTCGCCTTCGCGCTCCGCCCCTCGGGGGAATAAAGCAGTGATCCAGCCGGTCATCAGGGGATGAACGATCCGCGCGCGCGCTTCGAGGCCGTGGTGATGCCGCACCTGGATGCGGCGTATCGCTTCGCCCTGGGGCTGGCGCGCTCGCCCGCCGATGCGCAGGATCTGGTACAGGACGCCTTCCTGCGGGCCTTCCGCGGTTTCGACGGGCTGCGCGGCGAGGCACGGCCCTGGCTTCTGACCATCGTGCGGCATTGTTTCCTGAACACCCTGGAACAGCGACGCCGCGTTGCCGCGGTGTCGTTGTCCGATGAGGAGGAGGCTCCCACCGCCCTGCAACTGCCCGCGGGCGATGAGGGACCCGAGGAGGCCACCATTCGCGCCGACCATCGTCACAAGCTCGAGGACCTGCTGGGCCTGCTCGCCAGCGAGCATCGCGAAGTGCTGGTGCTGCGCGAGATCGAGGAGCTGAGCTACCGCGACATCGCCAGCATCGCAGGGCTCCCCATCGGCACGGTCATGTCGAGGCTGGCCCGCGCACGCGAGGCGCTGAAGGCATTGTGGCAACGCACGCACGGGGAGGAACCGGCATGAACTGCGAACAGCGCCTGCGCGTGCAGGCTCTCTTCGATGGTGAGCTCGATGCCACCGAGGATGCGACCGTGCGGCAGCATCTCACCACCTGTGGCGACTGCCGTGCCTGGCTCTCGGACCTCGGCGCATTGCATGAAGGATTGCAGGCGGCGCGCGAGCAGCAGGCGCCGGCTGAACTTCGCCAGCGCATCCTGCGCTCGCTCGAACTCGAGCGGCCCGAGCGGCGTGAGTCCCAGCCGCGCCAACCTGAACCGCTCCAGCCAGTGCCGATCCGGCCGGCGGTATCCGCCCGGCGCGTGCAATCCTTCTGGCTGGGCGTGCTCAGCGGCGCGGGCGGCCTCGCCGCAGCCGCGGCCCTGGCCATCGTCCTGTGGCTGCCCGGGTCCGGGCCTGCCGTCATTACAGACCTCGCCACGGATCATGAACGCTCCCTGCTGCCGGACCGACTGATCGCCGTGGAGTCCAGCGACCATCACACCGTCAAGCCCTGGTTCGCTGGCCGCGCGGATGTATCACCGGTGGTGGCGGATTTCGACGCGCAGGGCTTCAAGCTCGTGGGCGGCCGGACGGATCCGGTCGGCGGGCAGCGCGCAGCGGTGATGGTGTACCGGCACCAGCTCCACGTGATCAACGTGTTCGCGTGGAAGGCCGGCAGGCGCGGTCCGCCGCGCGATGCGGTGCGCGACGGCTATCACCTGGTGTTCTGGGACGCGGGTGACCTGCGCTACTGCGCGGTGTCGGATGCGGGCTGGACGGAGTTGCGCGAGCTCAAAGGGTTGCTCCAGGCACTGGATGCCCGCGACAGGGCCGGATAGCGACGTGTTGGGATGCCGTGGCCCCATTGGCACCTCCACGACATTCGTATTACAATGTAATACATGGCAACGATCACCTTGCGCGTTCCTGACGAGCTGGACGCCGAACTCGAGCGGCATAGCGAAGCCGTGGGCGTCTCGAAGAGCGATCTGGCGAGAGAGGCCCTGCGGCGATACCTCGCCGTTGCGGAGTTCCAGCGGCTTCGCAGCAAGATGGTTCGCCGCGCACAGGCGCACGGCATCAACACCGATGAAGAGGTTTTCCGGAAACTCGATCGGTCATGAAGCTCGTCCTGGATTCATCGGTGCTGATTGCAGCCGCCATCAGCCGGGCCGGGGTCTGCGCAAACCTGTTGGAAGACGTCCTGACGCATCACGAGCTCGTCACCTCGGAGTTCATACTCGACGAGCTGCGTCGCAAGCTGCGGGGAAAATTCGACTTTCCCGCTACCGAGATCCGTCATCTGGCCTCATTCCTGACCAGGATTTCGCAGCAGGTCGTACCGGCGGCCGTTCCACCGGGCATCTGCCGCGATCCTCTCGATCTTCCGGTGCTGGGCACGGCCCTTGCCGGGCAAGCTACCGTCTTGATCACCGTCGACAAGGACCTGCTCGTCCTCGGACGGTTCGAGGGCATCGACATCATCAAGCCAGGCGAGTTCTGGCAACGCGCGGTGTGAAAGCGCGATTCGTCTACCGCAGCACAAGGTCCTTGCTGTAGACGATGTTCAGCGGATCGTCCGAAAAGCCCTGCACGCGCGGTTTCACCAGCCGCTTGCTGACGTAGAAGTACAGCGGGATGAGCGGCTGATCCTCGAGCATCTGTCCTTCCGCCCGCTGCAGGAGCGAGGCCCGCACGGTGGGGTCCGTGGCGCGGTTCGCTTCATCGAGCCGCGAATCGTAGGCGGCGCTGGCGTAACCCGGCAGGTTGATGCCGAACCCGCCGCGCAGCAGTTGCAGGAAGCTGTACGGGTCGTCGTAATCCGCCACCCAGCTCGCGCGGAAGGCCTGCAGCCCTTTCCGGTGCTGGATGTCCTGCAGCAGCACCTTGAACTCCTCGGCGCGCAGCACGGTGTCGATGCCCAGCGCCTGCTTCCACATCGAGGCCACCGCCACCGCCAGTCGCGCATGCAGGTCACCCGTGTTGTATCGCAGCTCGATGGGGCCGGGCGCCCCGCCGCCCTCACGCAGCAGCTCGCGGGCCCGCTCGATGCGCCGGGCCATCGGCCAGTCGGCGTACGCCGGCCGCGCCGGAGAGTAGCCATGCGTCCCCGGCGGCACGAAGGAATAGGCCGGCATCTCGCCCAAGGCCGTGATGGCGCGCACCAGTTGCTCGCGGTCGATGACCATCGACAGCGCGATGCGCAGCGCCTTCGATCCCTTGAACGGCCCGCCCGAGAGGTTCAGCGCGTAGTAGTAGACCGCGAGCTGCGGCGCGACGTGCAGCTCGCCGGCCAGGTGCGCGCGGATCCACGGCAGCTGCTCGGTGGGCACCGTGGCCGTGATGTCCAGCGCGTCGGCGCGATAGGCCGCAAGCTCCGCGGCCGGTTGCGGGATGACGTGGTACTCGATGCGCTCGATGCGCGTGTGCGCATCGTCCCAGTAGTGGTGATTGCGCACGGCGAGGATCTTGCTGCCGAAGTCCCAGCGCGACAGCGCATAGGCGCCGTTCGACACGAGCAGGCCTGGCTTGGCGAACCGGCTGCCGTATCGTGCGAGGCTGGCCCGGTGCAGCGGGAAGCTCGCCGGGTGGGTCATGAGCGCGAGGAAGTGTGCCGCCGGCCGCTCGAGATCGACCATCAGCGTTCCAGCATGGGGGGCCTGCACGCCCAGTGACTCGGGCCGGGCCTTGCCAGCCGTGATCGCCGCGGCATTGTGCACCGGCGCGAGCATCTGCGCATATGGCGCGGCCGTGGCCGGGTCCACCAGCCGGCGCCAGGCGGCGAGAAAATCCGCTGCTTCCAGCGCATCGCCATTGGACCACGCAAGGCCTGGGCGCAGATGGAACACGTAGCGCAAGCCATCGGCCGACACCTCGACGCTCGCGGCGGCCGCGGGCAAGGCCTCACCCGTCGGCCCCACGCGCATCAACCCTTCGAACAAGTCGCGCGCGATGGTGAGCGCGGCTTCGGAACGCGCGGCCTGGGGGTCGAGCGATTCAGCCTCCGAGCCATTGCCGCGACGCAGGGTGCTGGTCTGCGAAGGCTCGGCGGGCGGCCTCATCAGCCACACCAGCAGCAGCGCGATGCCGGCCAGCGCCGCGACCAGCAGCGCGCGCGCAAGGAGAGACTTCAGCCGCGCATTCAAGCCGCGTGTGCGCGCTTCTTCAGGTGCACCAACAACAGCGACACCGCGGCCGGGTGAGACCCGGGATGCGGCTTGCCTGGCCCAGGGTCTGCGGACGCACTTCCTGCAGGCGCTGGCGTGCCTCGTTGGACAGTCCGGCCACGCGTGAGTAGTCGAGGTCAGCGGGCAGCGCCAGGTTCTCGTGCCGCTGCAGCCGCTGGATCTCCTGCTCCTGGCGGCGCAGGTAACCGTCGTACTTCGCCTGCACCTCGACCTGCACCTTGACCTGTTCACCCAGGCGCTCATCCTCGCGCCACTCGCGAGCGTCGGTGCCGAGCGCGGCATCGAGATCATCGAAGTCCAGTTCAGGACGGCGCAGCAGTTCGAGCGCGTACTGCTCGCGCCCCAGCGGCTGGCCGAGCCGTGCGGCCAGTGCCTCTGCCGCCTCACCGCGCACCAGCGTGCCGCGCAGCCGCGTCACTTCGCCCTGCACCGCCGCCATCTTGCGCTCGAAGAACTCCCAGCGGGTGTCATCGATGAGCCCCAGCGTCCGGCCCTGCGGGGTGAGGCGCGCATCGGCATTGTCCTCGCGCAGGCTCAGGCGGTATTCGGCGCGGCTGGTGAACATGCGATACGGTTCGGGGGCGCCGCGGGTGATGAGATCATCCACCAGCACGCCGAGGTAAGCCTCGCTGCGCAGCGGGGACCAGGGCTCGCGTCCCATCACCTGCAGTGCCGCGTTGGCGCCGGCCAGCAATCCTTGCGCCGCGGCCTCCTCGTAGCCGGTGGTGCCGTTGATCTGCCCGGCCAGGAACAGTCCCGGCACGAAGCGGCTCTCGAGGAAGCGCGACAGGTCCCGCGGATCGAAGAAATCGTATTCGATGGCATAGCCCGGGCGGGTGATGTGCGCCCGCTCGAAACCGCGGATGGTGCGCACGAAGTCCTGCTGCACGTCGAAGGGCAGGCTGGTCGAGATGCCGTTGGGGTAGATCTCGTTCGTGTGCAGGCCTTCGGGCTCGACAAAGATCTGGTGCGATGGTCTGGCGGCGAAGCGCGCCACCTTGTCCTCCACGGAGGGACAGTAGCGCGGGCCCACGCCTTCGATGAGCCCGGTGAACATGGGCGAGCGGTCGGAGGCCGCGCGAATGACGGCGTGCGTGCGTTCGTTGGTGGCGGTGATGTGGCAGGGCGCCTGCGCCGGATGCAGCGCGCGCGTCGACAGGAAGGAGAACGTCGGCCGCGGCTCATCGCTGTGCTGCGCCTGCATGACGGAGAAGTCGATGCTGCGCCCGTCGAGGCGCGGGGGCGTGCCGGTCTTCAGCCGGCCCACGCGCAGCGGCAGCTCGCGCAGGCGGGCCGCCAGCCGCAGCGAGGGAGGATCCCCGGCGCGGCCGCCCGAGTGGTTCTCGAGGCCCACGTGGATCCGTCCGCCCAGGAAGGTGCCGGCGGTGAGCACCACGGCGCGCGCGCCGAAATGGATGCCGCTGGCGGTCACCACGCCCGTGACACGCCCGTCCGTCAACTGCAGATCCGCGGCCTCCTGCTGGAACAGGCTCAAGGACGGCTGGTTCTCCAGCATCGAGCGGATCGCGCGCCGGTAGAGCTGGCGGTCGGCCTGCGCGCGCGTGGCGCGCACGGCCGGGCCCTTGCTGGCATTGAGCGTGCGGAACTGGATGCCGGCCAGGTCGATGGCGCGCGCCATGGCGCCCCCGAGCGCGTCGATCTCGCGCACCAGGTGTCCCTTGCCGATGCCGCCGATGGCCGGGTTGCAGCTCATCTGGCCCAGGGTCTCGATGTTCTGCGTGAGCAGCAGCGTGCGCGCACCCATGCGCGCGGCCGCCAGCGAAGCTTCGGTGCCGGCGTGGCCGCCGCCGATGACGACGATGTCGAAGTGTTCACGAACGGGGGACATGGGTTGCGTACTATAAGCAGGAAATGAGGCCGATGGCAGTTGTTGGACAGAAGACGGCGTGTGTTCTGGGGATCATCGCCTTGGGCGTGCTGGCCGCCGCGGCCCAGGGCCGGCAGGCGGACGACAGCTGCGCCGCCGCCCGGCAGGCGCGCCAGCAGGCGCAACGGCCGAGCACCTGGACGCTCAACTTCGAGAACGACCTGTTCACCGGCAGTGATCGCGAATACACCAATGGCGTGAAGCTCGCCTGGGCCTCGGCGAACCTGGACGATTACCAGAGCGATCCCTGCCTCCCCGCGCTGCTGAAGCGCTTCAACCACTGGCTGAAGTTCGTGGACGCCGGCGACTACAGCGGCCGCAACATGGTGGTCTCGCTGGGCCAGGATATGTACACCCCACGGGATCGCGCGCGCACCACGCTCGACCCGAACGACCGGCCCTATGCCGGCTGGCTGTATTTCGCCTTCGGCTACAACGCGCGCACGGCCGAATCGATGCGCACCTGGGAGCTGGACCTCGGCATCGTCGGCCCGCAGTCCTACGCGAAGCAGTCGCAGGATTTCATCCACGACCTGCGCGGCATCCCCAAGTGGCAGGGCTGGGCCAACCAGCTCCCCAACGAGCCGGGGCTGCGGCTCACCTGGGAACGCAAGCGGCGGTTCCTTGCACCGCTGAGGTCACCGCTCCCGCGCTTCGACATCATCCCGCACTACGGCGCCACCCTCGGCAACGTCAGCACCTTCCTCAACGCCGGCGCGGAATTCCGCGTCGGCTACTCGCTGCCGGATGACTTCGGCACCTCCGCCATCCGCCCCGGCGGCAACAATTCATCCCCGCTGTCGGAAGGAGACATGCGCGTGGGCTATGCGGCGAAAGGCATCCACCTGTTCGCCTCGCTGGATGCGCGGCTGGTGCTGCACAACATCTTCCTCGACGGCAACACCTTCCGCTCGAGCCCCAGCGTGGACAAGCGGCCCTTCGTGGGCGATGTGGCGTGGGGCATCGCCTGGTCCTGGCCACGCGGCAAGATCGCCTACGCGCACTACATCCGCAGCAAGGAATTCCGCGGGCAGAGCGCCTCGCAGCAGTTCGGCTCGATCACCTTCAGCTACGTGTTCTAGCCCGATCCGGCGAACGGGAGTCAGTGTCGATCACGGGGCGCAGGTTACGCCGTGGCGATGGGGATTCCCGCAAACTTGCCCTGCCACTGCTTCGGACCCGTTTCGTGCACCGAGCTGCCATCGGCGCTCACCGCCACGGTGACCGGCATGTCGCGGATCTCGAACTCGTACACCGCCTCCATGCCGAGGTCCGGGAAAGCGACGATGCGGCTCGAGCGGATGGCCTTGGCCACGAGGAAGGCCGCGCCGCCCACGGCGATGAGGTAGGGCGCGCCGTGCTTGCGGATGGCCTCGACGCCCTCCTCGCCGCGCTCGGCCTTGCCCACCATGGCGAGCAGGCCGGTCTTCGCCAGCATGGTCTCGGTGAAGCGGTCCATGCGATTCGCGGTGGTGGGTCCCGCGGGACCCACGACCTCGTTGCCCACGGGGTCGACCGGTCCCACGTAGTAGATCACGCGGCCCTTGAACGACAGCCCTTCGGGCAGCGGCTGGCCCGCATCGAGCAGCGAGCAGATGCGCTTGTGTGCGGCATCGCGCCCCGTGAGCATCTTGCCCGACAACAGCAAGCGCTCGCCGGGCTTCCAGGCCCGCGCCTCGGCCGGGGTGAGCGTGTCGAGGTTCACGCGCTTCGCGCTCGCATCGGCGGCCCAGGTGACCTTCGGCCACAGCGCAAGATCAGGCGGATCCAGCCGCGCCGGTCCGGAAGCGTCCAGCGTGAAGTGCACGTGGCGCGTGGCCGCGCAGTTGGGGATCACCGCCACGGGGAGCGAGGCGGCATGCGTCGGGTAATCGAGGACCTTCACATCGAGCACGGTGGTGAGCCCGCCCAGGCCCTGCGCACCTATACCTAACGCATTGACCCGGTTGTAGATCTCCAACCGCAATTCCTCGAGCTTGCTGCGCGGGCCGCGCGCCGCGAGCTCGGCGATGTCGATCGGGTCCATGAGCGACTTCTTCGCGAGCAGCATGGCCTTCTCGGCGCTGCCGCCGATGCCCACGCCCAGCATGCCCGGCGGACACCAGCCCGCACCCATGTGCGGCACCTGCTCGAGCACCCAGTCGGCCACCGAGTCCGACGGATTCAGCATGGCGAACATCGACTTGTTCTCCGAGCCACCGCCCTTGGCCGCCACGGTGATCTCCACATGTTCGCCGGGACCGAACTCGGTGTGGATGACCGCCGGCGTGTTGTCGCGGGTGTTGCCGCGCTTGAAGGCCGGGTCGCTGACGATGGAGGCTCGCAGCTTGTTGGACGGATTCAGGTAGGCCTGGCGCACGCCTTCGTTGATCATCGCCTCGAGATCACGGCTTCCCTCCCAGCGCACGCCCATGCCCACCTTGACGAACACCACGACGATCCCCGTGTCCTGGCAGATCGGCCGGTGTCCCTGGGCGCACATCAGTGAATTGGTCAGGATCTGCGCGATGGCATCGCGCGCGGCGGGGCTCTTCTCGAGTTCGTAGGCCCGTCCCATCGCCTGGATGAAATCCGGCGTGTGATAATAGGAGATGTATTGCAAGGCATCCGCGACGCTTGCAATGAGATCCTGTTCCCTGATGAGGCTCATGGAGATTTCCGCTCGTGCTGGTTTCGAAGGATGCGACTGTAGCAAGCGCCGGGGCGCGATGCGCGGCACGGGTCGGCGTCTCCTGAAGGTCCTGCTGGCCCTGCCGCCGCTCCTGCTGGCCCTGCCGCCGCTCCTGCTGGCGGCAGCGATGGCGCCGCACCCGGCCCTTGCCGCAGCCCTGGACTGGCGCGACTGCCGTCTCGAGCACCCGCAGAAGACCGACTCGGTGCAGGCGCAATGCGCCACGCTCGAAGTACCGCTGGTGCGACCCGAGGCGGGGACCGCGAAGGAGGGCGGGACGGCGCCGGGCCGCCTGGCCCTGCGGCTGGGGCGCATCGCCGCCCTCGACCGGCGCAGCCGCTCGGCGCCCCTGTTCCTGCTGGCCGGCGGCCCGGGCCAGGGCGCCGTGTCGATGTACGTGGCCTATGCCGCGGCGTTCGCCCGCATCCACCGCGAGCGCGACATCATCCTGCTCGACCAGCGCGGCACGGGCGCGAGCGCGCCGCAGAACTGCGATTTCCCCGAGGACTGGAGCGAGGCTGCGAGCACGCCGGCGGCGATCACCGAGGCCGCCCGCCGCTGTCTCGCAAAGCTCGGCCCGCAGGTGCGCTGGTTCACCACGGCCGCGGCGGTGCAGGACCTCGAGGATGCGCGCCGTGCGCTGGGCGCGCCGCTCATCGACCTGTATGCGGCCTCCTACGGCACGCGGGTTGCGCAGCAATACCTGCGGCAGTTCCCGGCGCAGGTGCAGGCGGCGGTCCTGGATGGCGTGATCGATCCACAGCGCCCCGTGGGACCGGACACACCGCTCGATGGCGAGCGGGCGCTGACGCTGATCATCGCGCGTTGCGGCGCGGCGCCGGAGTGCGTGCGGGCCTATCCCGACCTGCCGGAGGAGTGGCAGCGCCTGAAGGCGCGATTCGGCCCGGAGCGCACCACCCTCGAACTGCCCGACCCCACCGACGCCCACCCGACCACCCTGCCATTCAACCGCAGCGTGCTCAGCGCCGCCCTGCGCCTGCTGTCCTACAGCGCCACGCAAGCCTCGCTCCTGCCGAACCTGATCCATCGCGCCGCGGCCGGGGACCTGCGCCCGATGGCGGCGCAGGCGGTGATGACCGCACGGCAGGTCGGCGACCAGATCGCCATGGGCATGCAGAACAGCGTCGTGTGCACCGAGGACTGGCCGGCGCTCGCCTCGCTTCGCATCGATCGCGAGCGGCTGGCGGCCACCTACATGGGCGCCGACCAGCTCGATGCCATGGCCGCGATCTGCGCGCTCTGGCCGCAAGGCCCGCTGGCGGCAGGCCTGCATGCGCCGCTCCACTCCGAGGTGCCGGTGCTGCTGCTGTCCGGCGAGGCGGATCCGGTCACCCCGCCCTCGATGGCGGCGGCCGCCGCAAAGGGGCTGTCGCACCATCGCCATCTGGTGCTGCTGGGCGAAGGCCATGGTCAGCTCGCGACCGGCTGCATGCCGCGCCTGCTCGCGCAGTTCCTGGCACGGCCGGAGCCGAAGGCGCTCGATGCCACCTGCCTCGCCCAGCACCAGCCCGCGCCCTTCTTCGTCTCGGTGAGCGGACCGGCGCCATGATCGAGGCACGCGGACTGGCAAAGCACTTCGGTGCCGTGCGCGCGGTGCAGGAAGTTTCCTTCCACGCCGCCGACGGGCAGATCACGGGGCTCCTCGGACCCAACGGCGCGGGCAAGTCCACCACGCTCCGGTTGCTCTATGGCGTGCTGGAGGCCGATGCCGGCGCAGCGCTCATCGACGGCCTGAACATCGCCGGGGAGACTTCCGCGGCGCGCGCGCGCCTGGGCGTGCTGCCGCATGCCGCCGGGCTCTACGGCAACCTCACGGCCCGCGAGAACATCGCCTACTACGGTGCGCTGCACGGGCTGGCGCCGGACAGGATCGAGGCGCGCATCGGCGAGCTCGCCTCGCTCCTCGGGATGCAGGACATCCTGGAGCGGCGCGCGCGCGGCTTCTCCCAGGGCCAGCGCATCAAGACCGCGCTGGCCCGCGCCCTGGTGCATTCTCCTCGCAACCTCATCCTGGACGAGCCGACCAACGGACTCGACGTCATGGCCATCCGGTCGCTGCGCGAACTGCTGTCGATGCTGCGCGGGCAGGGCCACTGCATCCTGTTTTCCTCGCACGTGATGCAGGAGATCGGCGCGCTGTGCGATCGGGTCGTGGTCATCGGCGAGGGACGGGTGCTGGCCGAGGATGCACCGCTCGCGCTGCGCGGGCGGGTGGGCGCCGCGAGCCTGGAGGAGGCTTTCCTGAAGGTGCTGGCGGGAACGGGAGCGCAAGGCTGATGCGCGCAGTGTGGGCGGTGTTCCGCAAGGAATTCCTCGAGAACCTGCGCGACCGGCGCACGCTCCTGTCGGCGCTGCTGTTCGGCCCCTTGTTCGGGCCGCTGCTGTTCGGCTTCATGGTGACGCGCATGCTCGACCAGACGGTGAGCGAGAGCGATGTGCCGCTGCAGATGACGGTCGCAGGCGCTGCGCACGCGCCCTCACTCACCGCCTTCCTGGTCTCGCACGGCGTGCAGCTCACCCGGGTGGAACTCAGCGAAGCGGGCGCGAGGTCCCTGCTCACCCAGGACAAGGCGCAGATGGTGCTCATCGTGCCGGCCGAGTACCCGCAGCGCTTTCGCGAGGGCCGGCCAGCGCCGCTCCTGCTGTTCTCCGACAGCTCGGACTCGCAGGCGCGCAAGCACATCGACCGCGCCCGCCGCCTGCTCTCGGCCTATGGCGGCCAGATCGCGCAGCTTCGGTTGCAGGTGCGCGGCATCGATCCGGGCATCGCGCTGCCGGTGGCCGTCGATGACATCGACATCGCCACGCCGCTCGGGCGCGCCGTGGCGGTGCTCGGATTCATGACCTATTTCGTGTTGTTCGCGCTGCTGATGGGCGGGCTGTATCTCGCCATCGACAGCACCGCCGGAGAGCGCGAGCGCGGCTCGCTGGAGTCCCTGCTGACGGTGCCCGTGGCGCGCTCATCGCTGGTGGGGGGAAAGATCCTCGCCACCTGCGCCTACATGTGCCTGTCGCTGGCGATCACCCTGGCGGCCTTCGTGTTCGCCTTCCGGTTCGTGCCGCTGGAGAAGCTGGGCATGAGCTCCAACCTCGGGGTCGAGTCCGCACTTCGGCTGTTCGGGGTCTGCCTGCCGTTCGTGCCGCTGGGCGCGGCGCTGCTGAGTTTCGTGGCCTCCTTCACCCGCAGCTATCGCGAGGCGCAGACCTGGCTCACCTCGGTGCTGCTCGTGCCCACGCTCCCCATCGCCTTCGCCACCATCTATTCCCTGAAGACCCGCAGCTCGCTCATGCCCATCCCGTCGTTGAGCCAGCACCTGCTCATGACCAGCATCCTGCGGGGAGAGCCGCTGGACCCCCTGGACGTGCTGGTGTCGGCGGCCGCCACCCTGGCGCTGGCCGCCGTGCTGTTCGCATTTACCGCGCGGCATTGGCGGCGGGAGAGTATGCTGGGCTGAAGAAGAACCAGGGGGCCGGGGGATACCCATCCGGGCGAGGCGGGGGTCTGTGGGGATTCTCCCACGAGAGATACCGTTTCCGCCGTATGGATGCCCCATGACATTGCGGTGACACTGCCCCTTACGGTCACGGGGGTATTTCAATGCGTGAGGCGACGAAATCCAAGGAGCGGGCCTTCTGGCTCATCGCGCTTTTGGGCCTTTCCGCGCTTTTCATGACGGGGTGGTTCCTGTTCTACCCCCGCATGGCGGCCCTTTGCAGCCTGGCCGGCGTCCTCGCCTGCCTGATCACCACCGTCTCTCCCCGGCGCCGGCGCACCTGGGGCGTCCGTCAGGCGGAACGCCGCGACTGCTGATCGGTTTCTTCGAGCGAGTCCTGCGCGGGGTGGCGTGCGCGGGGATTCGCATATCGTCCCGTCCCTGACGCCAGCCTGACGTTGGCCAAGTCGCGCTGCAGCAAGCTCATCAAACGATGCAGGTGGGCGCTGGTGAAATCCCTCGCCTCACGCTCGAAGCGGTTGTTCCAGTAACCATGCCGCAGGCATTCGAGCAGGTACTTGACCAGCGTGAGCCGTCGCGAGCGCCACTGATGGATCACGTGGAAGTATTCGTGCAGCAGCAAGGCGGGATCAGCTGCGAACTCCGCCAGCGTTCCCCGCAGGTAGATGACGTTGCGACGGGTGGTGGCATCGGCGCGCCGGTGGAGCCTCGCGTACAGTGACTGCGGGACCAGCCGCACCCGGCGCACGCCTGAGCCCAGGATCTCGCACAGGGCATCTTCGACCGGCTCCGGCAGACGGGCGGACGGGCGGCTCATCGCACCGGTGAACCGTCAGTCGTCCGCATCGAGCCACCGGCCGACCATGCCGGCCAATACCGCACCGAGGAGGGGAGCCACCCAGAACAACCACAGCTGGCTGATCGCCCAGCCGCCCACGAACAGCGCCGGTCCCGTGCTGCGGGCCGGGTTGACCGAGGTGTTGGTCACCGGAATGCTGATCAGGTGGATCAGCGTCAGGGCAAGCCCGATGGCCAGCGGCGCGAAGCCGGGCGCTGCACGCCTGGAGGTGGCGCCGAGGATCACGATCAGGAAGAAGAAGGTGAACACGACCTCGCTGCAGAACGCTGCCGACAGGGCGTATCCGCCGGGTGAGTGCTCGCCATAGCCATTGGCGGCAAAGCCGCTGGCGACGAGGTCGAACCCCGGCTTTCCGCCGGCGATGAAGGCCAGCAGCGTGCTGGCGGCGATGGCGCCGGCCAGCTGCGCGAGCACGTAACCGGCCCCCGTGGCCGCCGGCATGCGTCCGGCCGCGACCACCCCTGCGGTGACGGCCGGGTTGAAATGCCCGCCCGAGAGTGGACCGAGGGCGTAGGCACCGGTCAGCACCGTGAGCCCGAAGGCCAGTGCCACCCCCACGAATCCGATGCCCAACGAGGGAAAGGCCGCGGCCAGGACCGCGGATCCGCACCCCCCAAGCACCAGCCAGAGGGTTCCCAGGAATTCGGCGACGAGTTTGCGTTGCATGTTGGTGTTCTTCTCTTGCGTTGCGGGTGGCGGCCTCCCCGGGCCGCGCGGGAATACACCATATTCCGTTCGCCGCGTCAGCGCCAGCCGGACGCAAGGTTTCCGCGCATCGCTGGTATTCTTACCAAGAAATTTGGTACTCTTACCAACATGAGTGCCCGAGCTGCGCGCCCTGCCGCGACCGAAACCCGTTCCCCCGCCGGCGAAGTCCGCTCCCGGCTGCTGGATGCCGCGCTGCAGGTGCTGCACGAACGCGGCATCCCGGCGCTGACCCAGACCCAGGTGGCCCTCGCCGCGGGCCTGCGCCAGAGCCACCTCACCTATTACTTCCCCACCCGCTCGGACCTGCTGAAGGCCATCGTCGAGCACGCGGCGCATACCATCCTCGGAATCGTCGGCGGGCGTCCCGAGGTGCCCGCCGGCTCGCTGGCCGAACTGCGCGCGCGCCTGATCAAGGATGTCGCCGACACGCGCATGCCACGGCTGATGATCGCCATGACCGTGGCGTCCGATGAGGATCCCACGCTCAAGGAATGGATGGCGCAGTTCGAGCGCAGCATCCTCTCGCTCCTCGATGACACCCTGCGCCGGTTCGACGTCCACGTCACTTCGCAGTCGCTCGCGCTGTTCCACGCCACGCTGGTCGGCGTCGGCTGCCTCAACGCCAGTGCCGCGAGCAAGGCATCGGCCCAGCAGGCACGCGCCCTGGTGGGCGCCGCCTTCGACCGGATGCTCGCCGACAGCAACCGGCGGGGGTCCGTATGAACATGCGAGGCGCGGTGCGCAAGGTGGGACTCGCGGCAGTGCTGGGCGTCGGCGTCGTGCTCGCGGGCTGGAGCTGGCTCGCGGGTCATGGTTCTTCGGCGGCCATTGCCGCGGCGGCGCCCTCGGAAGGGAACGAGAAGCCCGCGCTCACCGTCACCCAGGCGCGGGCGAGCGTGCGGCGGCTGCCCACGCTGGTCCAGGCCTCGGGCGCCATCACGGCCTGGCAGGAAGGCAGTATCGGCGCGCGCGTGTCGGGGCTGCCCGTCGTGGCCGTGGAGGTGAACGTCGGCGACCGCGTCCACAAGGGGCAGGTGCTCGCGCGGCTGGACGATGCGCTGGTGCGCACCGAACTGACCCAGGCGCAGGCGAACCTGGCCGCCGCGCAGGCGGCCGCGCGCCAGGCGGCGGCGAATCGTGACCGGGCGCTGGTGCTGAAATCCTCCGGCGCGCTCAGCGAACAGGACATCCTGCAGAGCACCACGCTGGCGAGCACGGGCGAAGCGCAGGTTGCCCAGGCTCGCGCCACGCTCGAGGCCGCACAGCTCAAGCTCCGCTACACCGTGCTCGAGGCGCCCGATGATGGCGTGATCTCCGCGCGGACCGCGGCGCTGGGACTGATCGCCCAGTCCGGCACCGAGATGTTCCGCTTCATCCGGCAGGGCCGGCTCGAATGGCGTGCCGAACTGACGGCGACGCAGGTCTCGCAGGTGCAGAACGGCCAGGAAGCGACGGTGCGGCTGCCCGGCGGTGCGCAGGTCACGGGCAAGGTGCGCCAGGTCGCCCCGCAATTGTCGGCCGACACGCGGCTGGCGCTCGCCTATGTCGATCTCGACCCGGTCTCGGTGGCGGCGACCGGCGCACGCGCCGGCATGTTCGCCAGCGGCGACATCCGCCGCGCGCAGAGCGATGCCATCACCGTGCCCGCCGACAGCATCGTGATCCGCGACGGGCGCAGCTTCGTCATGCGCCTCACGGGAACGCGCGCCCACCAGGCGCCGGTGAACGTCGGAAGGCGCGTCGGCGAGGTGGTGGAGATCCTCTCGGGCCTCGCCGCCGGCGATGCCGTGGTGCTGCGCGGTGCGGGCTTCGTCAATGACAACGACACGGTGCGCATCGTCGAGGACGGCGCCGGCTCTGCGCCGCGCACGGCAGGCGGCCCCTCGTGAATTTCGCCACCTGGTCGATCCGCAACCCCATCGCCTGCGTGGTGCTGTTCGCGGTGCTGACGATCGCCGGCCTCGTCGGTTTCCGCGCGCTGCCGGTGAAGGAGTTCCCCGACCTCGACTTCCCCACCGTGGAGGTGTCGCTGCGCCTGCCCGGCGCGGCGCCCGCGCAGCTCGAGACCCAGGTCGCGCGGCGCGTGGAGGACGCGTTGGCCTCGCTCGAAGGGCTCAAGCACATGAGCACGCGCATCGGCGAGGGTCTGGTCACCATGACGATCGAGTTTCGCATCGGCCGGAACCTCTCCGATGCGCTCATCGACGTGAAGGACGCGGTGGACAAGACGCGCCGCGACCTGCCCCAGGACCTCGAGGAACCCACGGTGAGCAAGGTGACCGTGGGGCCGGGCGGGGCGCTGGTCACCTACGCGGTCACCAGCACGGGGATGAGTGATGAGGAGCTGTCCTGGTTCATCGACGACACGGTGGCGCGCGCCGTGGTCTCGGTGCAGGGCGTGGGCCAGTTCGCGCGCGTGGGCGGCGGCACGCGCCAGGTGCAGGTGCAGGTGGATCCCGCGCGGCTGGATGCGCTGGGCATCACGGCCGCGGATGTCTCGCGTGCGTTGCGCCGCGCGCAGCAGGAAGCCTCCGGCGGACGCGGCCAGCTCGGTGGCGGCGAGCAGGGGCTGCGCACGATAGCCACGGTTCGGCAGGCATCGGACCTCGCCGCGCTGCCGATCGCGCTGGCCGATGCACGCGGCGGCGGCCATGTGCGGCTCGACCAGGTCGCCGACATCGTCGACACGGTGGCCGACCGCACCCAGGCGGCAGTGCTCGACGGCCGCCCCGCCGTCGGCTTCATCGTCCGCCAGACCAAGGGGTACGATGAGACCCGCATCGTGAAAGGCATCGAACAGAAGGTCGCGGAGCTCGAGCGGCTGCACCCGCAGGTGAAGTTCGACCTGATCAGCACCAGCGTCACGCATGCGCAGGAGCAGTTCAAGAGCTCCATGGACATGCTGTACGAGGGCGCGCTGCTGTCGATGGTGGTGGTGTGGGTGTTCCTGCGCAACTGGCGCGCCACCATCCTCGGCGCCATCGCGCTGCCGCTGTCCATCATCCCCACCTTCGCCTTCATGCAATGGGCAGGGTACTCGCTCAACACGCTGACCCTGCTCGCGCTGTCGGTGGTGGTGGGCATCCTCGTCGATGATGCCATCGTGGAGATCGAGAACATCGAGCGCCACTCGCACATGGGCAAGAGCGTGCGCGCCGCCACCGAGGACGCGGTCAACGAGATCGGACTCGCGGTGATCGCCACCACCATGGCGCTGGTCGTGGTGTTCCTGCCCACGGCCTTCATGGGCGGCTCGCCGGGACTCGTGTTCGCGCAGTTCGGCTGGACCGCGGTGGCCGCCATCCTCACCTCGCTGGCAGTGGCGCGGCTCATCACGCCGATGGCCGCCACCTTCGTGCTGCGGCCCCGGGCCGCGGAAGCCGTGAAGGATGGGCGCCTGATGCGTGCGTACCTGAAGGGCGTGCGCTGGTGCGTGGATCACCGGGCGCGCACCTTGGTAGGCGCGACCGTGTTCTTCATCGCTTCCGTGGCGCTGATCCCGCTGCTGCCCACCGGCTTCATCCCGCCGGGTGATCGCGGCTGGACGGTGGTCAACATCGAACTGCCGCCGGGGTCCAGCCTACAAGCCACCCTCGCCGCCGCCGAGGAAGCGCGCCACCGGCTCATCGACGGACCCACCCCGGTTCCCGGCGTCGTCCGCCTGTTCACCACCGTCGGTCAAGCCCAGGCCGCCGGTCCCTCCGGCGGCGCCGCGGGCGGCGAGGTTCGAAAGGGCTCGATCACCGTCGTGCTCGCCGAGCGGGGCCACCGCCCCAGCCAGATGCGCATCGAGAACCAGATGCGCGAGCGGCTGGCCAGCGTACCGGGCGCGCGCTTCTCCATCGGCGCCGGCTCACCGGGCGAAAAGCTGACCGTGATGATGTCCGGGCGCGACAGCGCGCGGCTGAAGGCCGCGGCCGATGCGCTGCAGTCACAGCTCCGCGGCCTGCCCTACCTCAGCAGCATCATTTCCACGGCGAGCCTCGAGAAGCCCGAGATCACCATCCGGCCCAACCCGGCGCGCGCCGCCGAGCGCGGTGTCACCGCGCAGGCCATCGCCGAGACGCTGCGCGTGGCGACGAGCGGGGATTTCACCGCCTCGCTCGCCAAGCTCAACCTCGACAGCCGCCAGGTCGACATCAGCGTGATGATGCCCGAGCGGCTGCGCACGGACCTGGCCACCATCTCCGCTCTGCGCGTGCCAGCGCCAGGCGGTGCGGTGCCCATCGACTCCGTGGCCGATGTATCCATCGAGAGCGGTCCGTCGCAGATCGACCGCTACGACCGCGAGCGCAACGTGGCCATCAGCGCGGACCTGGGCGGGCATTCCATCGGCGATGCGCTGAAGGATGCGCAGAAGCTCCCGGCCCTGCAGCACCTGCCCGCGGGCGTGGCCTGGAAAACCGGCAACGATGCGGAATTCATGCAGGAGCTGTTCGCCGGGTTCGGCGGCGCGCTGATGATCGCCGTGCTGCTCATCTACTGCGTGCTGGTGCTGCTGTTCAAGGATTTCTTCCAGCCGGTGACCATCCTCTCCGCGGTGCCGCTGTCCATCGGCGGTGCGTTCATCGCGCTGCTCCTGGGCGGCAGCGAGATCGGCCTGCCGGCGCTCATCGGCGTGGTCATGCTGCTGGGCATCGTCACCAAGAATTCCATCCTGCTGGTCGACTACGCCATCATCGGCACGCGCGATCTCGGCCTGTCCGAGCACGAAGCTCTGATCGAGGCCTGCCACAAGCGCGCCCGGCCCATCATCATGACCACCGTGGCGATGATCGCCGGCATGCTGCCCCTCGCGCTGGGCATCGGCGGCGGCGATGGCAGCTTCAGGAAGCCCATGGCCATCGCCGTCATTGGCGGACTGATCACCTCGACGGGACTGAGCCTGTTCGTGGTGCCCGCGGCGTACACCTATGTATCGCGATTCGAGCGGCGAGTGCGCGGCTGGGCACGCCGCCAGCGGCACGCAGCCGATGCGGCGCCCGACGCTCGTCCGGCTCCGCAGGAATGAGCAACGAGGCATGAGCAGCCTCGGCATTCATGATCCCTGGCTGTTCCTGGCCGCGGTGGTGGGACTCATCCTCACGCCGGGCCAGGACACGATGTTCATCATCGGCCGGAGCCTGGCGGGCGGGCGTCGCAGCGGGTTCGCCGCGGCGGCCGGTGTGGCCGTGGGCTCGATGGTACACACCCTGGCGGCGGCGTTCGGGTTGTCGGTGCTGTTGCGGACTTCAGCGACGGCGTTCATGGTGGTGAAGTTCGCCGGTGCGGCCTATCTCATCTGGCTCGGCGTGCAACTCCTGCGGACCAAGCCCTCTGCGTTGTCGCTGGAGCAGGGGCGACGCGGCACGGCGCGGCAGGTTTTCCTGCAGGGCATCCTCACCAATGTGCTGAACCCGAAGGTGGCGCTGTTCTTCCTCGCCTTCCTGCCACAGTTCGTGTCGACGGCGGGAGGCGCCAGGCCGCTGGCGTTCCTCGTGCTCGGGGCCACCTTCATCGTGC
The DNA here is from genome assembly GCA_046347195.1 of Steroidobacteraceae bacterium. GTDB lineage: Bacteria > Pseudomonadota > Gammaproteobacteria > Steroidobacterales > Steroidobacteraceae > TMP-86. The sequence goes on along the minus strand of JAXMGQ010000047.1, from coordinate 6,348 downwards.
TGGGGTCGGCGTGGTGCTGCGTGCTGGCGACCGCCGCCGCATCGCTCCAGGGCGTGTTCGAGGCGAAGCCGCGCATGCGGCTGGTCATGAACCGGGTGGTGGGCACGCTGTTCGTGGGGCTGGGGGCGAGGCTGGCCTGGGCGCGGTGAGAGCCACGACGGTTGCTACCTTGGTCAGTCCCGCAGGATCTTCTCCATCGATTTGCCGTTCGCGAGCTCGTCGATGAGCTTGTCCAGGTAGCGGATCTTGCGCATCAGCGGGTCGGCGACGTCCTCGACGCGAACGCCGCAGACCACACCCGCGATCAACTGGCTCTTCGAATTGAAGTCCTTGGCCTCGGCGAAGAAGGCCCGGTGTTCTGGCATGCGACCTCCTGGATTTGGCAACCCGCGGCGCGGGGCCGCTCGCATTCAATCGAACCTGGCGCCGTGCCACAGGGCCAGCGTGTAGATCGTTCCGGCCACATACAGCGCGCCGAAAATATGCTTGTTGTAGCGGGCGAGGTAAAGCGGAAGGTAGATGTCGAAGTTGTCCTGCCGCTCCTCGGTGTAGCGGGCGGCAACGTCCGTGAGGGGGCACTTGAGTCCATTCAGCAGCAGCACGAACACCTCCAGCCCGACCACGACCATGAGAGCGAAGGCGAACCGGAATTCCCCGGCGGCGGCGAAAATCGGAAGGGCGAGGATGCAGGCCACGAAGAACGCCCAGACCATGGTGTGCAACAGCTTGATGAGATGCAGGTTTCGCATTTCGTGCATCGGTTGCCCGGCTCATGCCAATGCCGCCACCGCAGCCCTGAGAATCATGAACCACAGTGCAGCCGCCGATAGCACGTACAGGACGAATCTGAGCGGGATGTGGTTGAAGGTGCAATGCACGGCGCTGTGCAGAACGCGAAACGCAAAGAACCCCCAGGCGGCAACAACGTATGTGTCGTCCACCTGCCGCGTCACGTACAGGTACAGGACCACGCCGTAGAACAGGGTCGGCAGTTCGAACAGGTTCTTCAGATTGTCGGACGGGTTCGACACCTCGGGCGGAGAGCGCCTCGCGAGTTCCTGTGGCGTCATCTGCTTCGGATCCAGGCTGTTCGAGAAGATGAACGGCAGGCGGCGGCCGTACATGTACAGCCACACGGCAAAGGTCAACAGCATCGTGGCGACGAAGGGTTGAAAGATGGCTGCCTGGTTCATGCGACCTCCCGGAAGAATGGAATTGCGCTTGGCTCACGGGCTGGCCCGGAGCACTGCGTCCGGAACCAGGAAGAACACCTGCTTCCACCCTTGAGTCTTCGAGCTGAAAGCCCATGGCCTGGGCATCATCGAGATTATCGCGTAATGAAGATGAGGGGACTTTCCGGCAGCGTTGCCCGTGTTGCCAACCGCTCCCAGGCGACGCCCGCGGCCGACGAACACCCCGTGTTCCGGGGCAATCTCATCAAGATGCGCAAAGTAATGCAAGCGCCACTTCGGCCCCAGCAAAACGACCGCGATGACGCGGACAGCAAGCAGGCAGATTCGCGTCTTGCGCGACATATCGATGAGGCCTCAACGTCCGGATCGACGCCTGCTGCTGTTTCCACCGCCATGGCATTCAGGACCTGCTTTGTCCGGAGATGCACTGCGTGGCCGCGGCTTGCCTCTACCGATGCCGAGGACATTGGGATCATGGTCAAGCCACGCTTGCTCAGCGCTGCGGTAGAGAGCTGCCATCGCTTCATCATCGATCCGCACCGATAGCTCGTCATGGATCAAGTCGAAGTCCTCGAAGACTCCGTGTTCTCGATAGATTCGGAAGAAGTGTCTCTGCCGAAGCGGACTTTGAAGGATCACACCTTTTAAACCATCGGCCGACCGGAATCGAATATCTGGGCGTCCAGCCAGCGGCTTCCATTTTTCACCGGGTGGGACACTAAAGAGCACTCGTGCTATTCGTTCAGCGGCGGCGAGGCCCTCTGCCGTCAGGGCGACAGACTTGTTCTTATTGATAGGGCATTCGATCAGTCCCTTGGCGTGAAGGCGATTCAACGCATCCCGGTCCAATCCCTTCCAGGCTCGACATCCATCGTGGAGGGTGAGATAGAGAAGGCCGAGTACGGCTTGATCGATTTTCTCGAGGTCCCAGTCCATATTGCGGGTCTCATTTCAGTCGACGTGCAGCAGCTTGCGGTAGTAAACCACGCGATCCGTCTCTTCGAAACCTGGTCCGATATGAGCAGATTGCCCCAGCGGCTGGCACCCCATCCAGAAACGGCGAGAACGAGCGCACGGGCTACAACTTGACGTCGCATCTGCGGTTCCACCGAGTCCCCCGACGGGGTTCTTGCCACGAATTGGCCGTAGCGTTCCGGGTCAGCCAGCATCCGGGTGATATCGGCCTGGTGCTGTGCGCTCGGGCAGTCGGGCCACAGCGCCGTTCGCATCCGGCACCAGGCGAACCCGTCCGCAGCGATCAGTGGTTCAACCTTCAGCGCGTTTCGCCTTCCGTTGTTCCCAAAGCAGAGGGATGACCCTCCACGCGATGCCACCGTCTAATCCTTGAGAGGGCAGGAGATTAAATCCGATGAGCAGCAAGTTCCAATAGCCGAGGATCAGTACCGCGGGTCCCAGGAAGCCAAGGTGTCCGGCCCTGAGGTAGTCAATTGCCAGGAAGGGGATGGCGAGCAAGAGTTGCGCTCGCATATATCGGCTCCTTGACAGCGGCCGCGGCAATCAACAGTGCCGCGATCACCACGGAGCGATTCACCAACAGAGTTGCGTGAATCCATCGAAGCCGGCCGACCAGGAACCACGGACGCATCGCGGTGATTTAGCGCTCGCGCTCTCCTTGCATGTGCTCGGCGTAGCTTTGACGAGCCTCGCCGATGAATATGAGCAGCTCTGACTCCGGCACGGACACAACCTCGATTTTCCGACGTGTCGCTTCGCGGATCAATTCACCCCATACCTGCTCCCGAGCCAGGAACAAGGTTAGCGGCAACTGCTGCTTGTGCGCTTCACCAGCCATCAGAAGGCGCTTGCACCCCGGTCCGGGCAGCTCCGCCATCGAGGCCGGGTAGAGTTCCGAACCGAGCAGGAAGCAACTTGCTGCGTCCATCAGCGCCATGCAATGAAAGGAACCGTCTCGGTCTGTAACGATTGGCTCGTCGTTCAGGCGAAAGGCGATCCACGCCTCGTTGACCTTGAATTGATTGGGGTGAAGCACGTGGCGATCTATGCAAGCCGCTTTTCAAGCAGCCCGAATTCGCTGCGGGGAGTGTAGCCGGCACGCACATAAAACTTGTTACCCGCCTCGTTGCTGCGACCCAGACGAAGTGCAGCCACGGTGCATCCAGAATCAAGCGCCGTTCGTTCCGCGAAGGCCAGAAGCTGCCTACCCACTTCAGCGCCTCGGCAACTTTCCGATACAAACAGTTCATCGATCTCCGCGGTCATTCCCTTGTGCTCGAGGCTGAATACATAGACGACAAGGAGGTAGCCAACCAAGGTTCCCGTCCGGTCCGCCACGACGATGGAGCCTCGATGCGGTAAATCCAACACTTCTCTCAGGAGTCTCACCACTGTTCTCGTGTCGAATCCGGCGATGCCTTCGAATTGCCAGTACGCGCGAACCAGCCCGGACAAGCCTCCAATGTCTCCCGAATGCGCGGGCCGAATTGTTATCGGCTCCTGCTCGCAGTCTCCTGACGCACCGGAAGTAGTTTGGCCGAACGTTTCAGTGCGGGCGTCTGGTTGATTCCGAGCAGGCACTCATGACTCCGGATCGAACATGAACTGCCGAAACTCCTGGGCGCACCGACACGCCACAGCGATCCTCGCCGCCCACCGTTCGGCCTCTTCGCGTGTCTCTACTCTCAGCACGCAGAAGCCACCGTTCAACTTGCTTGTCTCAGGGTATGTTCCTGAACACGTCTTCCCTTCTCCGGAAATCATGACCGGCGCGATCGTTTCGTCGAGGCCTCCGCCGAACACATAGACGCCTGCGGCCTTTGCCTCGCGGATTACGGCGCGCGCCGCCTCTCCCACCGATGGGAGGTCCTCATCGGAGATGTGGCTCATGGCTGAGCTGGGAAACGAAATGAGGTAGTGGTTCATTTCACCTTGAAATCTACGACCATCGTACATCGAGTCGATACCGCTTGACCGGATTCATGCGCCATGAGTCTGCCGGCCGGATACAGCGGCCGATTGCCTTTGCGAACAATCGGAGGAGTGTCAAAGTCCGCCGACTGGCATCCCGGTACGGGTGCTATGCACCTGATGTTTCGCATAGATGCGGCCTGGCGTTTGCGATGACCGACGCGCGCTTCTCCTTCAGAGCCAGAAAGATTGCTCGGCGCGGTGGGCCGATCGCATTGTTTAGCCGCACACACCTTGATCAATTCGCTCTTGAGGGAAAAGCCGATCTCCACCGGGCGACACGTTGCGTCGCGCTACTTTCCTGGCGCGGGACCGCGTCACCACCAGGCCCAACCGAACAGCGTGAGCACAAAGACGGGGTAAGCAAGGAAAGGCAGCGGCTCGGATAGTGGAGTCAAGTTGCGACCGGCGAAGACCTGTACTGCGGTCAGCGCAAACAGCAGGGCTGCGACGCCGCCCGAGGCCCGCACAACCAGTGGCATGACCTTGGCGGCACTGATGAGAACGAGAGCCGCGGCCCAGAGCGCTGCACCGGCGGCGAATAGCGGGCTGCTCACCTCAAGTGACATCGCGGACCCCGAAAGCACCAGGGTTTGCCCGGCGATGAAGACCAAGAACCCAGCGCCGACGGACTGGTAGCCTTGGCGAAGGCAGTGGACGGCCAACAATGCCGCCGCAACAATGAGAGCGGTGCCATCGATACCCCAGGCCAGCCCGCGCAAAGAATCGGATGGAGCAAAACTGCCGGCCAACCCAAGAAGTGCCCCGATAACGAGACAGACGGGTGCGATCGTGGATGGACGTTCGGTAACGCCTGATTGTTGCACTTTATCCCTCATGCGTTCGCTCGATGCGGAGGTTAGAGCGCGCCCCGCTACTCGGCCAGTTGCGATGGATTGTGGTCCAAAGCACGACCCCGCTAGCCACCAAGAAAATGATGCCGAGCAGCCCGCGCGCGTCGTGACTTGTATTGAGAGCGGCCCAAGAGTAGCTCGCGGCGCCAATCAGCAAAAGCCAGAATAGCGCAAATGCAACGAGCGCCAGGCGATTGAGCGACAGTAGAAGGAATGTGCACACGCAACCACCGGCCGCGATAGCAACTGTTGCGATGCCGGCTTTCCCAACGGCGACACCATAGGCCATCGCCTGAATCGTATACGCGAGCGGAAAAAGCGCGAAGAACGCGCAGATGTACGCGCTTCGCGTGATTTGCCTCGGCCGTGGCGTGGAAACTTGCTCTGTCATAGCGCTTTAACGCCCGCGTTGAGCCGCCGCCCAACCACGCCTGATGTGCGCCGTGAGCGTAAAATATCTCTGCATGCTTGCGGCGCACACTCGCTGCCCTCTCACGGTCGGCTCCATATATGCTTGTTAGCGGGCATCGCGCTATGCCAAGTGAATCGAAGTATGATTGGCCCGGACGTACTCGAATAGTTGATCCGCGATCGGCTCGCCGGTGCCGTGGTAGGGCCCGTCGCATTGATCCGAGAGAGCTTCAATCAGCGTCTCCTGCAGATCGTTGTCGATCGCGTCCTGGACTTGATCGGCCGTAAACGAATGGCGCAAACGGAGAAGCGAAATTGCTTTTGCCGAGATTTCGGCGGTCTTGTGACATGCGATGCGCTTCAATGACTCCACAAGGAACGGCGCAAACTCTGGAGTGTTCAAGAAGAATTGATGATACCCGCCGTTGTTGACCTCTCGTTCGAGAGCCTCCACGGCGAGTACCGTGACTTCGGCCTCATTCAGCGCGGACAGCCCAACGTCCTCAGCTCTTTGCTGGAGCGCTTGCTCAATCGCAAGCACGATGGAGTCGACTCTATGGATGGCGGAAAGAGCAATCAGATCGTGGACGCTCTCTCCGCTGTATCCGTCTAGCCACTTGAGATCTGGCACGGCGCCCTCCTATGCCCGCTAACGCTCGCGCTGAGCGGCGGCGCGCAAACGCCAATGATTGCGTGGCGGGTTTCCCGTCCGCTCGAGTAGTTAGGCGAGTAACTCGTCGTATTCGGCATGGCTTCCTATCCAAAACCAGTTGATGCCTTCAGGCACTTCGTGCCCCAACGCTCGATACTAATCGCCGACGCGAACGGACCATAGCTGCCCGATCTTCTTGAAATGGAGTGAGGGATGTCTGGGGTTTTCTTTGAGCAAAGCGTAATTCTTGTCCGCGACCGAGCGCACCTCGGCGGACAGGGCGTGATACAGC
>JAXMGQ010000046.1:0-44460 GCA_046347195.1 Steroidobacteraceae bacterium | reverse complement strand
CGCGCGATGTGCGGGTGACGCGCGGCAAGATGGTCAAGATCAACTTCGGCGCGACCATCCATCGCGTGGTGCGGGTCACGGTCAGGCCGGAAGCGTTCGAGCCGGACAGCACCCGGCTGAAGGAGCCGTGGCAGCAGCGCCTGCAGGAGGTCGAGAAGCAGTTGCAGGAACGGCCGTCGGTCGTGCGCATCGAATACGAGGCGAGCTTCGAAGGGGAGAAACTCGGGGCGGCGCGCCGAAAAGCCCTGGCCAAGGCGATCCGCGCGCAATGGCGTGCACACCCGCAGCGTTATCCGCTGCAGATTGAACTGGCAGGGGAGGCGCAGCAGTGAGCGCGAAGCAGGGATTGCCGCGCGCGTGCGTTGCGGTGCTGATGTGTCTGGTGTCGGCAGCGGTGCTCGCGGATATCCGCGGCGCGCAGATCGACGACTCGAAGCGGTTCGATGCCGCGCCGGCCCACAACACGGAGTTCGACACGCCGTTGTCAGGGCTGCCGGGCCGTTCGAACCTGTGGCAGGAGGAACTGCGCACGATGCGCGATTCGGCCGCAACACTGCCCACCGCCACCGCCACCATCAGCGCAACGCTGTCGGATGCGGACCGCGGAGCCTTGTTCGAGTCGGGCCGCGATGAACTGCTCGAGGCTTCGCGCACCCAGCTCGATGCGATCGCCGCCAAGGTCGCCGGCAAGCAGGCACTGCGTTTCCTCATCGTCGGTCACGCCGACACCCAACGACCGTCGGCCAATACGCGCAAGCGTTTCCGCGACAACCAGGGCCTGTCCGAGGCGCGCGCCTTCCAGGTGGCGCAGTACCTGCGCGCCAGGTTGGGCCTGGCGGCAGAGGCCTTTACCATCCGTGGCGAGGGCGATCGCGTCCCGGTGGCGGACAATTCAACCCCGCAGGGCATGGCGCGCAACCGGCGCGTGGAGATCTCGCTGTGGTACGAGCAGAGCAAGCCCGTCGAGGCGGCCGCGCCCGTGCAGAAGCGGGTCGATGTCGCTCGATGCGGGAATGCCGCGGCGGCGGATGCCGGGGCGGCCCATGCGGCGGCGGATGCCACGGGGGCGGAGGCGGCGCCGCTGTCGATCACCGTGGATGGACAGGCGACCACCGGCGCCGATACGCCCACCGAAGCCGACCACCAGCGCTGCGTGGACGTCGCGGCCAACCGCCACGACCTGCAGATCCAGTTCGATCCACTGCGCACCGAGCCTGCGCTCAACGTCAGCGCCTGGCCGGATGGCGTCGCCGCCGGGCAAGCCGTGGAATTCACCACCTACAGCAACTACCTGGCCTTCATCAGCGAGGCGGAGCTGCGCTTCTTCGTGCCGGGGCAGGATTCACGCGAGAAACCCTTCCTCGTGCTGCCCGTCAAGCCGGGTGCGACGCTGCGCTGGACGCCGCCTTCGAACCTGCCGGCCGAGTCGGTGTTCCTGCTGCGCGTCCATGATGCGCAAGGGCGCTTCGATGAAACCGTGCGCAAACCCCTGCACATCCTGGATCACCCGCGCAACCTTGCCGATGCGGACACGGCACAGCGCGAGCGCCTGACCGGCTACGGCGAGAGCACCTTGCGCGTGCACAACATCCGCGTCGGTGGCGGCAGCGTCACCGTCAGCGGCAAGAATGCCGTGCCCGGAGAGAAGGTCACGGTGTTCGGAGCCCCCGTGCCGGTGGACCCGCAGGGCCGCTTCGTCACGCGGCAGCTCCTGCCCTCGGGCAAGCATCAGGTGGAGGTGCTGACCGAGACGCCGGCTGGGGAGAAGTCCCGCTATGCCCGCAACCTCACGCTGGGCAAGGAGGCCTGGTTCTACGTGGCGCTGGGCGAATTCACCGTCGCCCCCAACCACACCACGGGTCCGGCTGAACTGGTCACGCAGGACACCGAGCGCTACTCCAAGCGCACCGAGGTCACCGGCCGCGGCGCCTTCTATGCCAAGGGCAAGATCGACGATGACTACCTGGTCACGCTGAGCGTCGACACCCGCGAGCGGCCGCTCGAGGATCTGTTCAGCAATTTCACTTCCAAGGATCCGCGCTTCCTGCTGGAGCGGATCGACGCCGAGCGGGCCTACCCCGTGTATGGCGATGACAGCACCAGTGAATGGGATGCGCCCACCAATGGCCGCGCCTATGCGCGCGTCGAGCACCACGACTCGCGTGCCGTGTGGGGCAACTTCCAGACCAACTGGACCGGGCTCGAGCTGAACCAGTTCAGCCGCAGCCTGTATGGCGGGGATCTCGCCCTGAAGAGCGATTCGGCCACCGGCTTCGGAGAACGCCGCGGCACCGCCGAGGTGTTCGCGGCAGAGCCGGGCACGCTGAACTCACGCGAGGAGTTCCGTGGCACGGGCGGTTCGCTGTACTACCTGCGACGCCAGGACATCACCCGCGGCTCGGAACGGCTGTGGGTGGAAGTCCGCGACCAGGTCTCCGGCATCGTGCTGTCGCGCAACCAGCTCATTCCCGGTCTCGACTACGAGATGAGCTACCTGCAGGGCCGCATCCTGCTGCGCGCGCCGCTGTCCTCGGTGGCGGACAGCAGCTCACTGGTGCAGGCGGGTTCGCTCGCGGGCAACCCGGCTTACCTGGTCGCCAGCTATGAATACACGCCGGGACTGAACTCGGTGAACAGCAATGTCTACGGCACGCGCGTCAGCGGCTGGGCGGGTGATCACCTGCGGCTGGGCTTCTCCGGCTACCAGCAGGGCGATGCGGCCGACCGGCAGGTGCTGGGCGGCCTGGATGCCACCTTGCGCTACGCCGCCGGCACCTTCCTCGACGTGGAATGGTCGCATGCCGACGGTGCGGGCACCGCGGCCAGCTCCATCGACGGCGGTTTCGGTTTCAACCAGACCGGCATCACCGACTCGCAGGCGAATGCCGCGCGCGTACAGGGCGTGTTCGACCTTTCCGAGGTCTTTGAGGGCACGCGCGGGCGAGGCAATGTGTACTGGCAGCGTCGCGATGCCGGCTTTTCCGGTCCCGGCGCGTTCACGCCGGGCCAGGCCATCCTGCAGCGCGGCGGTTCGCTCAGCCTGCCTGTCACGGCGCGCACCTCGGTGGACCTGAAGGTGGACGAGCGCGATGCCTCGGTGCAGCGCATGCAGGCGCAGGAAGCGGCACTGCACGTGCAGCTCAATCCGAGCTGGGCGGTGAGCGTGGGAAGCCGTCACGATGACCGGCGCAACGCCATCAGCAACGCGAGCACGCTGCTGTCGCAGAACGGTGAGCGCACCGATGCCGTGCTGCGCGTCGACTACAAGCCGGTAACGGGCGAGGGCGCAGCGCTGGGTGATGCGCCCGTGCACACCGCGGCGCCGGTGTCGGCGAACCGTTTCGATGTGACCCGTGCGACCGTGCCGTCCGAGGCCGCGGCCGACATGGCGGCCCGTGCGGCGCCCTGGCGGGCCTATGGCTTCGTGCAGGGGACCCTCGACCGCTCGGGCGATCGCGATCGCAACGACCGCGGCGGGCTCGGCGCGGAGAAGCAGATCAATGATCGCCTGAGGTTGGGGGCTGAAGTGTCCGAAGGTACCGGTGGTGTGGGAGGCCTCGCCAGCGGCGACTACCGCATCAACGACCGCTCCAACATCTACCTCACGCACAGCATGGAGACCGAGCGGCCGGATTCGAACTACCGCGGCCGCTTCGACAACACCGTGCTCGGCAGCCGGGTGCAGATCTCCGACCACTTCAGCGTGTACGACGAGGCGCGCAATGCGCGCGGCGCCGGCCCTGACAGCCTCACCAATGCCTTTGGCGTGGATCTGTCGCCGAATGATCGCTGGACCTATGGCATGAAGTTCGAGGCCGGCGTGGTCAGCGATCCGCTGGCCGGGGACCTGAAGCGCCGGGCGGCGGGGCTGGGAGTCGCCTACAAGCGCGATCGCACCAAGTACACCTCCAATCTCGAATACCGCTACGAGGATGGCGTGGCTGGCATCCGCCGCACCTGGCTGTCGCGCAACACGGCGGGCTACCAGGCGAGCCCGGACTGGCGACTGCTCGGCAAACTGAATTTCTCCTACAGCAAGGCCAGTGCCGGCAACTTCTACGATGGTGACTTCGTCGATGCCTCGCTGGGCGGGGCCTATCGGCCGGTCACGAATGACCGATGGAACACCTTGCTGCAGTACCGCTACTACTACACGCTGCCCTCGCCGGGTCAGGTCACCTTGAGCGATGACCTGCTCGACTACGCACAGCGCAGCCACGTGCTGTCGGTGGACACGATCTTCGATGCCAATGCCTGGCTGTCGCTGGGCGTGAAGCTCGGCGAGCGCTTCGGCTCGCTGCGCAACTCGCGCATCGGCGGTCCGTGGTATTCGAGCCGCGCGGACCTCGCCATCCTGCGTGGGGACATCCACTTCGTGCGCGAATGGGACCTGATGCTGGAACTGCGCCAGTTGCGCGTGCACGAGGCCGACGACAAGCGCACCGGCGTGCTGGCGGCGATCTACCGGCATCTCGGCGAGCACGTCAAGATCGGCGCGGGCTACAACTTCACGGATTTCTCGGACGACCTGACCGACCTCAGCTACCGCAGTTCGGGGCCGTTCGTGAACATCCTGGGGATCTATTGAGAAGCGGGCGTCCGGTCAGTCGCGCACGAACTCGGCCAGGAGCTCGGTGCAATAGGGCAGGAACGAGCGCCACACCTCCAGATGGAAGGCCTGTGGCTGCGTGCGCCAGAGCACGATGTCGGCCTTGCCGAACACGGTGCGCGTGCACATGCTCACCGGGAAGTGGGCAAGGTCCAGATCCAGCGGGCAGGCCCCGGCGAGCAGAGTCTCGACATCGTTGCCGCAGACCTCCACCGCCACCTGCCGGTGGCCCACATCCACCAGTGAGTGGGGCGTGCCCTCCAGCACCGTGCGCAGCCCGTCGATGCCGGAGCCGACAGGCGCCAGCAGCAGAAACTCCTCCGGGCCCAGCCACAGCGTGTGCTGCTCCCCGCTGCTCAGCGCGCGGCAGGCCTCCCGCGGGATACCGGGCGCCCAGCCGCGTGCGGCGGCCGCGAGCGCCTCTGGGCCGCCCTGCAGGATCCAGCGGGCCTGCTCGGGCAGGGGGCGCAGGTAGCGGCTCGACTCAGCCATTCAGGCGCGCTCCCTTCTCGTCGTAGAACACGGGCGAGGTCACTTCCACCTCGATCTCACCGCCGGGCATGGGAACGAACAGGCGCTGGCCCAGGCGGGCGCGGCCGCCGGCCACCAGCGCCAGTGCGATGGGCTTGCCCAGCACGGCGCTGTGATAGGAGGAGGTGATGTGGCCGATCATCTTCATCGGCGGCTTCTGTCCGCGGGTCTCCACGACCTGCGCGCCTTCCTCCAGCGGCACGGTGCTGGAGACGCAGGTGAGGCCGACGAGCTGCTTGCGGCCGGAGGCCTGCATCGTCGGGCGTTGGAGTGAACGCTTGCCGACGAAATCGGGCTTGCTCTTGCCGATGGTCCAGGCGAGGCCGGCATCGTCCGGTGTGACCGTGCCATCGGTGTCCTGGCCGACGATGATGTAGCCCTTCTCGGCGCGCAGCACGTGCATGGTCTCGGTGCCGTAGGGCGTGATGCCATGGGCCTGCCCCGCGGCGTACACCTTGTCCCACACGGCGCGGCCATGCGCGCCAGGCACGTTGATCTCGTAGCCGAGCTCGCCCGTGAAACTGACCCGGAACAGCAGCGCGGGAACGGCGCCGATCTCCTCCAGTTCGATGCTGCCGCGGGTGAGGGCCATGTGGGGCAGGGCTGCGTGCGAAAGATCGGCCCCCGTCACCACCGACTCCACCACGCGCCGCGCGTTCGGCCCCTGCACGGCGATGACGGCCCACTGCTCGGTGGTGGAGGTCAGCCATACCTCGAGGTCCGTCCACTCCGTCTGGCGATAGTCTTCCATCATCGCCAGCACCCGGGCGGCGCCACCGGTGGTGGTGGTCACGTGGAAGCGGTCGGCGGCCAGCCGGGCCACGACGCCATCGTCGTAGATGAAGCCATCGTCGCGGCACAGGATGCCGTAACGGCAGCGGCCCACCGCGAGGGTGGACCAGTTGTTCACGTACAGCCGGTTGAGGAACTCCGCCGCATCCGGCCCCACGATCTCGATCTTGCCCAGTGTCGAGGCATCGAACAGTCCGCAGGATCGGCGCACGGCCAGGCACTCGCGGTCCACCGCGGCGCGCATGTCCTCGCCGTCGCGCGGGAAGTAGCGCGCACGCATCCAAAGGCTCACCGGCTCGAACACCGCGCCGCGCTCCGCCGCCCAGGCATGCGAGGGTGTGCGGCGAACCGGGTCGAACAGGTCGCCGCGCGAGGGGCCGGCGAAGCTGCCGAAGGTGGTGGGCGTGAACGGCATGCGGAAGGTGGTCAGGCCGATCTCGGGCAGCGGCTTTCGCAGCCGCTCGGCGGCGATGGCGAGGGCATTGAGGTTCGAGGTCTTGCCCTGGTCGGTGGCCATGCCGGTGGTGGTGAAGCGCTTGATGTGCTCGATGGAATGAAAGCCCTCGCGCGTGGCGAGCTGGATGTCCTTCGTCGTGACATCGTGCTGGAAGTCGACGAAGGCCTTGCCGCCGGCCGCATCCACCGGCTGGGGCAGGGCGCCCAACCAGCCGCCGCCCGGCGCGGAGGGGATTCGGCGACCTCGAAGTGGTGCGCGGCGATGGCGGCGCCGAAGGCCGCGGCGCCGTCCTTGAGCACCGCGGCGAGACCGAACACGCCACGGCAGGCGCCCACGCATTGCACTTCCTCGGCTGGCTTGCCCGGAACGAAGGACTGCAGTTCCTCGCTCCAGGTAAGCCGGCCGCGTGACTGGGAAAACAGGTGCAAGCTGGGCGTATAGCCGCCGGACATCATCAAGAGATCGCAGGGGACGCTGCGCTTGAAGTGCACCGCGCCGCTGGCATCGCGCTGCCCGATGCGCACTGCCCGCAGTCGCCGTGCGCCCTGGGTGCCGAGCACGGTGCCCCCTTCGAAGATCTCGATGCCGGCTCGCCTTGCGGCCCGCATCTCCTCGCTGCCGGAGGCGCCGCCCTCCGGCGCCTGGGCGCCCGGCTGCCCGCGAACATCGACGATGGCGGCGATGGCGACGCCCGCGGCAGCGAGGTCCAGCGCGGACTGGTAGGCGGCATCATCGGCCGTGACCAGTACCGCCCGCGAACCGGCGCGCACGCCGTAGCGGTTCAGGTAGGTACGCGCCGCGCCGGCGAGCATGACGCCGGGACGATCGTTGCCCGGGAACACCAGCGGCCGTTCGATGGCGCCGGTGGCGAGGATCACGCGCGCCGCGCGCACCTGCCAGAGGCGCTCGCGGATCTGGCCGGGCAGGGGATTCTCGCGGTGCTCGCTGACGCGCTCGATCAGCCCCAGGAAGTTGTGCGGGAAATAGCCGAACGCCGTCGTGCGGGGCAGCAGCGTGACCTTCGGATTCGCGGCGAGTTCCTTGACGCTTCGCGTGACCCAGTCGGTCGGTTCGAGACCCTCGATCTGCGCCGACACTTCGGCCAGCAGCGAGCCACCGAACTCGGCCTGCTCATCGCAGAGCATCACCCGTGCGCCGGTGCGCGCCGCGGCCAGCGCGGCGGCAAGGCCCGCGGGTCCCGCGCCCACCACCAGCACCTCGCAATGCGCGTAGCGCTGCGCGTAACGGTCCGGGTCCGGCTTCGTCGGCGCAATGCCGATGCCGGCCGCGCGCCGGATCACGGGCTCGTACAGCGACTTCCAGGCCTTGGCCGGCCACATGAATGTCTTGTAGTAGAACCCCGCCGGGAAGAAGCGCGACAGCGCATCGTTGAGGCGGCCCACATCGAAGCCGAGACTCGGCCAGCGGTTCTGGCTGCCGGTCTGCAGCCCTTCGTACAGTTCCACTTGCGTCGCGCGCAGGTTCGGCGTGTAGCGGGCCTCATCGCGCCATACGGCCACCAGCGCGTTTGGCTCCTCACTCCCGGCGGTGAGGATGCCGCGGGGCCGGTGGTACTTGAAGGAACGCGCCACGAGATGCACGCCATTGGCGAGCAGCGCCGAGGCCAGCGTGTCGCCGGCGAGGCCCGTGTAGGTCCTGCCATCGAAGCGGAAGCTGAGCTTGCGGTTGCGGTCGACCCGGCCGCCGGTGTGGGTGCGGAACTTGCTCACGGCCGCGGTTCACCGACCTTGTAGGTGCCGTGGAAGAAATCCGTGGTGGTGTCGCGCAGGGCATTGAAGAAACGCCCGCAGCCGCGCGCATGCCGCCAGCGCTCGGCGCGCAGTCCCTTCTCATTCTCGCGCAGGTAGAGAAACTGCGCCCATTGCTCATCGTCACAAGACGCTGGCTGCACGGGGCGCGCGATGTGCGCCTGGCCGCCGTAGGCGAACTCCACCTCGGGGCGCTTGCCGCACCAGGGGCAGTCGATCAGCAGCATGGCGAGGACCTCAATGCGCCACCGCGGCGGCCGCGGCCTCGTCGATCAGCCGGCCTTCGCGGAAGCGCTCGATGGTGAAGGGCGCGTTGATCGGATGCGGCTCATCGCGCGCGATGGTCCAGGCGAACACGTGGGCCGAGCCCGGCGTCGCCTTGAACCCGCCCGTGCCCCAGCCGCAGTTCACGTACAGACCGGGCACCGGCGTCTTGCCGATGATGGGCGAGCGGTCGGGCGTGACATCGACGATGCCGCCCCAGTTGCGCATCATGCGCATGCGCCGGAACATCGGGAACAGCTCGCAGATGGCATCGAGCGTGTGCATGTTGATGTGCAACGCGCCGCGCTGCGTGTACGAGGTGTAGGCATCGGTGCCCGCGCCGATGACCAGTTCGCCCTTGTCGGACTGGCTGATGTAGGCGTGCACGGTGTTCGACATCACGACGCAGGGGAACACGGGCTTGACGGGTTCGGAGACCAGCGCCTGCAGCGGAAAGCTCTCCAGCGGCAGCTTCACACCGGCGAGGCCCAGCACCACGCTGGTGTTGCCGGCGGCCGAGACGCCCACCTTGCCGGTGCGGATCTCACCGCGGCTGGTCTGGAGCGAGGCGATGCGGCCGCTCGGGTCGCGCGTCATGCCGGTGACTTCGCAGTTCTCGATGATGTCCACGCCCAGGGCATCGGCCGCGCGCGCATAGCCCCAGGCCACGGCATCGTGCCGCGCCGTGCCGCCACGGCGCTGCAAAGCAGCGCCCACGACGGGGTAGCGGATGTTCGTCCCGATGTTCAGCGGCGGGCAGAAGGCCTTGGCTTCTTCGGGCTCGAGCCATTCGTTGTCCACGCCGTTGCAGCGGTTGGCGTGGATGTGGCGCTTGAAGGACTGCTCATCGTGCACCGTGTGCGCCAGCATCATGACGCCACGCGGGGAGAACATGACGTTGTAGTTCAGCACCTGGGAGAGGTCCTCCCACAGCTTGACCGAGTGGTCGTACAGCGCCGCGCTCTCATCGAACAGGTAGTTCGAGCGGATGATGGTGGTGTTACGGCCGGTGTTGCCACCGCCGATCCAGCCCTTCTCGAGCACCGCGATGTTGCTCAAGCCGTGCTCGGCGGCGAGGTAGTAGGCCGCGCCGAGCCCGTGGCCGCCGCCGCCGACGATGACCGCATCGTAGGAAGGCTTGGGGTTGGGCTTGCGCCACTGAATCTGCCAGCTGCGGTGCCGGGACAGCCCCCTCAGGATGAGCGAGAGGGCCGAGAACTTCTGCCGGGTCATGGGCGGGCAGTCTACCCCTTCAGCGCGTTGTTTTCCGGGTCGTAGGGGGAATCCACCAGCACGGTGGCCTGCTTGCGCTCCCCCAGGATCTCGATCTGGAGCTTCGAGCCCACGGCAGCGAACGCCGGCTTCACATAGCCAATGCCTAAGCTCTTTTTCAGTGCATGGCCATAGTACCCGGAGGTCGCCCGGCCCACGATGCGGCCGGCGGGGTCGAACAGCGGCTCGTTGCCCAGGGGGTCGGCATCGGTCACGCCATGGACCTCGAAGGTGATGAAGCGGTTTGGCACCCCGGCCGCAAGCTGCTTCTCCAGCGCGGCCTTGCCGATGAAGTCGGGCTTGTTCATGCGCACGAAGCGGTCGAGGCTGGTCTCGAAGGGCGTGTAGTCGCGGGTCATGTCCGAGCCCCACATGCGGTAGGACTTCTCCATGCGCAGCGACTCCATGGCGCGCATGCCCACCATGCCGATGCCATGCGCCTTGCCTGAGGCGAAGATGGCATCGAACAGATGATGCGCATACTCGATGGGGAAGTGCAGTTCCCAGCCCAGCGCGCCGACGAAGTTCACGCGCAGCAGGTAGACATCGGTCGCAAGGCCCACCTCGGTGACCTGTCCCGTGAGCCAGGGGAAGGAGGCGTTGTCGAGCTTGGCCTCGCACAGGGGCTGGAGCACCTCGCGCGATTTCGGTCCCGCAACCACGAAGCAGCCGCGGCTGGTGGTGATGTTGCGCAGCTGCACGCTGCCATCGGCCGGCAGCATCTTCTGCAGGTAGTCGCCATCGAAGCGCTCCGCGGCGCCGGCGCTGACCACGTAGAAGCGATCCTCGCCGATCCTGGTGATGGTGAACTCGGAGCGGATGCCGCCCTTGGGCGTGAGCGCATGGCACAGGGCCATGCGGCCGATCTTGGCGGGCACCTTGTTCGCCACGAGCCGGTCCAGCCAGTCGCCGGCGGCAGGTCCCCAGACTTCCCACTTGCTGAATGGCGTCAAGTCGATGACGCCCACCTTCTCGCGCATCAGCCGGCATTCGTTGCCGACGTGCTGGAAGTAGTTGGTGCGGCGGAAGCTCCACTCATCCTTGCGTGCAACGCCGGGCGGTGCGAACCAGTTGGCCCGCTCCCAGCCATAGCGCTGGCCGAACACGGCGCCCATGGCGGCGAGCTTGTCGTACACCGGGCTGGTCTTGGCGGGACGCGCATCCTCGCGCTCTTCGTCGGGGAAGTGCACGGTGAAGACGTTGCGGTAGGTCTCCTCGTTCTTGGTCACCACGTAGCGCTTGCTGGTGTAGGGACCGAAGCGGCGCGGATCCACGGCAAACATGTCGATGCCCGGCTGGCCTTCGGTGATCCACTCCGCGAGCTGCCACCCTGAGCCGCCGGCGGCGGTGATGCCGAAGCTGTGGCCTTCGTTCAGCCACAGGTTGCGAACGCCCCAGGCGGGGCCGATCAACGGGCTGCCGTCAGGCGTGTAGGCGATGGGACCGTTGACGATGTCCTTGATGCCGCAGTTCGCCAGGGCCGGCACGCGACGCGCCGCGGCCTCCACGTGGGGGATCAGCCGCTCCAGGTCGCCGTCGAACAGGCTCTTGCCGAACCACTCCGGCACGCCGTCGGCGAAGCGCGCCGGGGCGCCGGCCTCATAGGGTCCCAGGATCCAGCCGCCGCGCTCCTCGCGCAGGTAGTAGGACTTGTCGGATTCACGCAGCACGGCCAGTTCGCGGCCGCCAGCCTTGCGGTACTGGACCAGCTCGGGGGACTCGTCGTAGACGATGTACTGGTGCTCCACCGGAATGGAGGGCACGTTGAGGCCGAACATCCGGCCCGCCTGGCGCGCATAGTTGCCGGTGGCGCAGACCACGTGCTCGGCGGTGATCTCGCCCTTGGTGGTGGTGAGCTTCCACTCGCCGGAAGCCGTGCGCTGCGCGCCGGTGACCTCGCACTGCTCCTGGATCTCGGCGCCGCGGGCGCGGGCGCCCTTGCGCAGCGCCATGGTCAGGTCCGCCGGGGCGATGTGCCCGTCGTCGGGGTGGTACAACGCGCCGATGATGGCCGGGGTGTCGCCGCTCCCGCCGAGCTCGACCAGCGGCCACAGCTTCTTCACCTCGGCCGGCGTGATGACCTGGAAGGGCACCCCGATGGTGTTCGCGGTGCCGCAGTACTTGTGATACTCGTCCATGCGCGACGCGCAAGTGGCCAGGCGCAGGTTGCCGGTGACGTGGAAGCCCACTTCCTGTCCCGTTTCGGCCGGCAGGCGCTTGTACAGGTCCACCGAGTACTTGTGGAGCTGGCCCACGGTGTAGCTCATGTTGAACAGCGGCAGCAGGCCCGCGGCATGCCAGGTGGAGCCGGCGGTCAGTTCGGTGCGCTCCAGCAGCACCACGTCGGACCAGCCCTTCAGGGCCAGGTGATACAGCGTGCTCACGCCCACCGCACCGCCCCCGATCACCACGACCCGCGCGTGAGTTTTCATCGTATCCGCTCGCTTTGCGTTGACCCTCGTGCTGCGGCAGTGTAGCCGCCATGACGGGAACGACAAGTCCGTTTGCGACAAACGCTATCAAAAATGCGCCAACGGCCATGGCGATGGCATAATCGCCACATGGAGCCCACTGCAGGCCAGCGCAAGCACCACTACGTCTTCCTCACCCTGCCGAACTATTCGCTGATCGCCGTGGCCAATGCGCTGGAGCCGCTGCGCATGGCCAACCGCATCGCCGGGCAGAACCCCTACGATTGGTCCATCGCCTCGATGGATGGCCGGCCCTCGAAATCCAGCAGTGGCCTGGATCTGCAGCCCACCGTGCCGCTCGAGAAGGTGGGGTCGCCCGACATCGTGTTCGTGTGTGGCGGCATCAACATCCGCGAGGCCGTGTCACCCGCGCTCACCGCCGCCCTGCGCCGGATGGCGGAACGGCGCATCGCGCTGGGTGCGCTGTGCACCGGGGGCTACGCCCTGGCCAAGGCGGGTTTGCTCGACAACCTGCAGGCCACCATCCACTGGGAGAACCTCTCGGCCCTGCGCGAGGAGTTCCCGCGGGTGAAGATCAGCGACCAGCTCTTCACCATCGACAAGGACCGCTACACCTGTTCGGGTGGCACCGCGCCGCTCGACCTGATGTTGAATCTCATTCGCCTGAAGCTGGGCGCGCGCATCTCGCAGCTCGTCTCCGAGCAGTTCATGGTGGAGCGGGTACGGAGCGACAAGGACCGTCAGTACGTGCCGCTGCGCGCGCAGGTGGGGCCCTCGCACCGGAGCCTGATCAAGGTGGCGCAGCTCATGGAGGAGAACATCGAGAAGCCCTTGTCGCTGGACCGCATCGCCAAGGCCACCGGGCTCTCACGGCGGCAGATCGAGCGGCTGTTCAAGCGGCACCTGAACTGCGTGCCCAAGCGCTATTACCTGGAGATGCGCCTGCGCCGGGCGCGAGAGCTGCTGCTGCAGACGGCCATGCCCATCATGGACATCACCACCGCCTGCGGCTTCCAGTCACCGCCGCACTTCTCCAAGTGCTACCGCGCACAATTCGGCCATCCGCCCAGCGCGGAGCGGCAGAACGTGGCCGGTTGAACGGCGCCGCAGGCCGGCGCTGGCACGCCTGCCGCGGGCGGTCCTACTTGAACACGACGGTCTTGTCGCCGTCGAGGAAGACCCGGTGCTCGAGCAGCAGCCGCAAGGCCGTGGAGAGCGTGCGGCTTTCGGTGTCGCGGCCGGTGGCGGTGAGCATCTCGGGCGTGTAGCTGTGATCCACGCGCTCCACCCGCTGCTCGATGATCGGGCCCTCGTCGAGGTCCGCAGTGACGAAGTGCGCGGTGGCCCCGATCAGCTTCACGCCCCGGGCATGGGCCTGGTGATAGGGCTTGGCGCCCTTGAAGCCCGGCAGGAAGGAGTGGTGGATGTTGACCGTCCGGCCGGAGAGCTGGCGGGTCATGGCATCCGAGAAGATCTGCATGTAGCGCGCCAGCACCACGAGGTCGGTGCGCGTGGCCTGGATGAGCTCCAGGATCTTCTCCTCCTGCGCACGCTTGGTCTCGGCAGTGATGGGCAGGTGGGTGAAGGGGATGCCGTGACGGCGCGCCACGGGCTCGAGGGTGGCGTGGTTGGAGACCACGCCGGTGACCTCCATGCGCAGTTCCCCGGTCCGGTGCCGGTACAACAGGTCCTCGAGGCAATGGTCCAGGTTCGACACCAGGATGAGCACGCGGCTGCGCTGCGCCCCGTCGTGGATGGCCCACTGCATCTGTTCGCGCTCGGCAATGGGGCCGAAACCCGCCTTGAGCGCCTCCGGGTCCAAGGCTTCGCCCGCGACCGCACAGAAGGTCACCCGCACGAAGAAGCGCTGGTTGAGCGTGTCGTCGTACTGCTGCATCTCCATGAGGTAGAGCCGTTTCGAGGCCAGGAAGCCCGTCACGGCGGCGGTGGTGCCCATGCGGCTGGCGCAAGTGGCGGTCAGGATCCAGGGGTGTTGTGTGTCGAATTGCATGGTTCATATAGTATGTCGTCATTCGGCACGCCATTGTCGCGAAGCGGCTAGTCACGTGTCCGATTGCGACATACCATTGGAAATGCGTGCACCCGCGCGCGTCTGACGACAGGCGATCATGTCCGACCAAGCTGACGGCGAATTCGATCTTCGTTCCCTCAACAACGAGGAACTGGTCGAGCAGGTCCACGACGACCTTTACAACGGCCTGAAGGAAGAGGTGGAGGAAGCCACCCGCATCTTCCTGGAGCGCGGCTGGTCGGCGGAGAAGACCCTGAACGATGCGCTCGTCGAGGGCATGCGCATCGTCGGCATCGACTTCCGCGACGGCATCCTGTTCGTGCCCGAGGTGCTCCTGGCGGCCAATGCCATGAAGGGCGGCATGGAGATCCTGCGCCCGCTGCTGGCCGAAACGGGCGTCGAGCCCATCGGCAAGATCGTCATCGGCACGGTCAAGGGCGACATCCACGACATCGGCAAGAACCTGGTGTCGATGATGCTCGAGGGCGCGGGTTTCGAGGTGTTCGACCTGGGCATCAACAACCCCGTCGAGAAGTACCTCGATGCGCTCGAGAAGCACAAGCCCGACATCCTCGGCATGTCGGCGCTGCTCACCACCACCATGCCGTACATGAAGGTGGTCGTCGACACGCTCAAGCAGAAGGGCCTGCGCGAGGACTACATCGTGCTGGTGGGCGGCGCGCCGCTGAACGAGGAATTCGGCAAGGCGGTGGGCGCGGATGCCTATTGCCGCGATGCCGGCATCGCCGTCGAGACCGCCAAGAACCTGATCGCGAAGCGCCGCTCGCAGGCAGCCGCGAGCTGACGGAACTTGCTCCCATGCTACGCGAGGCGCGCGCACTGGTGATTGCCTGCGGCGCCCTCGCGCACGAAGTGAGCGAGTTGCGGCGGATCAACGGCTGGTCGGTGTTCGACGTTCAGTGCCTGCCGCCGGAACTGCACAACCGCCCCGAGAAGATCACCCCCGCGGTACGCGAGCAGATCCGCAAGTACCGTTCGCAGTACTCGCGCCTGTTCGTGGCCTACGCCGACTGCGGCACCGGTGGCGATCTCGACCGGATGCTGGAGCAGGAGGGCATCGAGCGGCTCCCCGGCGCGCATTGCTACGAGTTCTTCGCAGGCGCCAAGGCTTTCGCGGCGCTGGCGGACGAGGAGCCCGGCACCTTCTACCTGACGGATTTCCTGTTGCGGCATTTCGAGCGCCTGGTGATACGGGGCCTGGGCATCGACCGTCACCCCGAACTGCAGGCACAGTACTTCGGCAACTACCGGCGCCTGGTCTACCTCGCGCAGCGGCCGGAAGGGAGCGCCGTCGAGGAGGCCGCCGCCATCGCGGCGCGCCTGAAGCTCGAGTTCAGCCATCGCCTCACCGGATACGGGGATCTCGCCACCTCGCTCGAACGCTTCGCCGACGGCGAACAGGTGGTGACATGGCGTCGCTGATCATCATCTCCTGGCGCGATATCCCCGCGCAGGTCCTGTGCAAGCAGGGACGGACGACCTCGAAGGTGCAGCTCTCGCAGCGCTTCCAGGAAGCCATCGACCGCGCCGCCATGCGAGCAGGCAAAGGCACCTCCGATGCGTATCTCGCCGACTGGAAGCGCAGTGCGCCGCGCCCCTGCGGTGAGGATCTCGAGGCCGAGGCGAGCACCGAAGCCGCCAGGCTCGAGGCGCAGTACAGCGATGAAACCCTGGAGCAGATGATCCGCAACAAGGGTCTGGGCGTCTAAGCCATGTATGTCGTCAGACAGTGGTCCGTGCGGCACGCACGCGGCCTGAACGGGTTCTATCGCGGCTTCGAGTTTCTGCTCGTGAGCCTCGCGGGCCTGTGGCGCGCCATCGGCCACGAGCGGCTGGAAGCCCCGTTCGCATTCACCGAGCGGCAGGTGAAGGGCCTGCTCTTCGATTGCCAGATGTGCGGCCAGTGCGTGCTGAGCGCCACCGGCATGTCCTGCCCGATGAACTGCCCGAAGACCCTGCGCAATGGTCCCTGCGGCGGGGTGCGGGAAAATGGCAACTGCGAGGTGAAGCCGCAGATGCGCTGCGTGTGGGCGGCCGCCTTCGAGGGCGCGAGCCGCATGCCCGGCGGGCTCGAGGCGATGCGCGAGGTGCAGGCGGCCGTCGACCGGCGACTGCAGGGCCGCTCCGCCTGGCTGCGCGTGGTGCGCGAGCGCGCGCGTGAAGGCGACGCCAAGCCCGCGGGGGTCAAGCCATGAGGTTCGATGACGAGCCGGTTCCCGGCTATCCGCTGCCGATCCTCCCCGGGCATGTCTCCCCGGGCCGCTTCGAGCGCGTGCTGCGTGCCGGCGGCTTTGCGGTGACCAGCGAGCTCGCGCCGCCGGACTCGGCGGACCCGGAGGATGTCTACCGGCGGGCGCGGGTGTTCGATGGCTATGTGGATGCCATCAACGCCACCGACGGAAGCGGCGCCAACTGCCACATGTCGAGCATCAGCGTGTGTGCGCTGCTCACGCGCGTGGGCTATGCGCCCATCATGCAGATCTCCTGCCGCGACAAGAACCGCATCGCCATCCAGGGTGACATCCTCGGCGGGGCGGCGATGGGCGTGTGCAACATGCTCTGCCTCACCGGCGATGGCGTGCAGGCCGGTGATCATCCCCAGGCGAAGCCGGTCTTCGACCTGGACTGCATGTCGCTGCTGGGCATCGCGCGGGGCTTGCGCGATGATCACCACTTCCAGAGCGGCCGGAAGATCAGCCATGCCCCGCGCGTGTTCCTCGGCGCCGCGGAAAACCCCTGCGGCCCGCCGCTCGACTGGCGCCCGCAGCGGCTGGCGAAGAAGGTGGCGGCCGGCGCGCAGTTCATCCAGACCCAGTACGTCTACGACATGGAGCGCTTCCGCCTCTTCATCAAGCGCATCGAGGATCTCGGCCTGCTCGGCCAGGTGTTCATCCTCATCGGCGTCGGCCCGCTGCGCTCGGCCAAGGCGGCGAGCTGGATGCGCGACAACGTACCCGGACTGCACATCCCGGATGCGATCATCCAGCGCCTCGCCGGTTCGCAAGACCAGGCGAAGGCGGGCCGTGATGTCTGCGTGGAACTCATCCAGCAGGCGCGCGAGATCAAGGGCGTGCACGGCGTGCACGTCATGGCCTACAAGATGGAAGAATCCGTGGCCGAGATCGTGCAGCGCTCCGGCGTGCTCGCCGGACGCGTCCCGTGGTATCCGAACCGCGACCAGACAACTCAGGAGAACAGGACCGCACCATGACCGACACCGTCGTCAGTTCCGCCACCCGTGAAGTCATCATCGGCTTCAACCGTCCGTTTTGCATCATCGGCGAGCGCATCAACCCGACGGGACGCAAGATCCTCGCGGCCGAGATGGTCGCGGGGGACTTCAGCCGGGTCGAGGCCGATGCGCGCGCACAGGTGGAAGCCGGCGCCCACATGCTCGATGTCAACGCCGGCATCCCGCTGGCCGATGAGCCGGCGCTGCTCGCCAAGGCCGTGCAGCTCGTCCAGTCGCTGACCGATGCGCCGCTGTCCATCGACTCCTCCATCGTGGCCGCGCTCGAGGCGGGCCTGGCGGTGTACAAGGGCAAGGCACTGGTCAATTCGGTCACCGGCGAGGAGGAGCGCCTGGAACAGGTGCTGCCGCTGGTGAAGAAGTACGGCGCGGCCGTGGTGGCCATCTCCAACGACGAGACGGGCATCTCCGAGGACCCGGATGTGCGCTTCGAGGTGGCGAGGAAGATCGTGCAGCGCGCGCAGGACCATGGGATCCCGGCGGCCGACGTGGTGGTCGACCCCCTGGTGATGCCCATCGGCGCCATCAACCAGGCGGGCGTGCAGGTGATGCGCCTGCTGCACCGGCTCAAGACCGAGCTCAAGGTGAACACCACCTGTGGGGCGTCCAACGTGAGCTTCGGGTTGCCGAACCGCGATGGCATCAATGCCGCCTTCCTCACCATGGCCATCGGCGCGGGACTCACCTCGGCCATCACCAATCCGCTGCATGCCGCCACGGTGCAGGCCTGCATGGGCGCGGATGTGATGATGGGCCACGACCCTGATTGCGCGCGCTGGATCCGCAAGTTCCGCGAGGCGCCGCCCCCGGGCGCGGAAGGACCGGCCGCCCGCGGCCGCCGTGAAGGGGGCATGCGCCGACGTGTCTGATTCCGGCGACGCACTCATCGTCTTCACCCCTTCGGGCAAGCGGGGGCGCTTTCCCGTGGGTACGCCCATCCTGCAGGCGGCGCGCTCGCTGGGCGTGGACATCGACTCGGTCTGCGGCGGCCGGGGCATCTGCGGCCGCTGCCAGATCCTGGTGAGCGAGGGCGAGTTCGCGAAGCACGGCATCCGCTCCTCCGTGGACAGCCTCACGCCGGTGAGCGAGCCGGAACTGCGCTATGCGCGCCGGCAGCCGATGCTGGAGGGACGCCGGCTGTCCTGCTCGACGAAGCTCCTGCACGATGTGGTCATCGATGTCCCCCCGAGCAGCCAGGTCCACCGGCAGGTGGTCCGCAAGGACGCCGACACCCGCGACATCAAGCTGCACCCGGTGGTGCGCCTGCACTACGTGGAAGTGCAGGAGCCGGACATGCAAGATCCTTCCGGCGACCTGCGCCGGCTGCTCGATGCGCTGGAGTTCGAATGGCGCCTGTCGAACCTGGAATGCGATCTCACGGTGCTGCAGAAGCTGCAGGCCGCGCTGCGCGCCGGGCAGTGGAAGGTCACGGTGGCGGTGCATGCCGCGAAGCAGATCATCGGCGTCTGGCCCGGATTCCATGAGACCGCCTTCGGTATGGCGGTGGACGTGGGCTCGACCACCATCGCCGCGCACCTGTGCGACCTGCTCAGCGGCGAGCTGGTCGCGGCGGCGGGGCTCATGAATCCGCAGATCCGCTTCGGCGAGGACCTGATGAGCCGGGTCTCGTATTCGATGATGAACCCCGGCGGCTTCGTGCAGATGACCACGGTCGTGCGCGAGGCGCTGAGCACGCTGGCCGCGGATGTCGCGGCCAGCGCGAAGATCCAGGTGGAGGATATCCTCGAGGCCACCATCGTCGGCAATCCGATCATGCACCACCTGGTGCTGGGCATCGACCCGGTGGAGCTGGGCGGAGCGCCGTTCGCACTCGCCGTGGACCAGGCGCTGAACGTCACGGCGAAATCGCTGGACATCAAGATCCATCCGAATGCACGCGTTTACCTGTTGCCCTGCATCGCCGGGCACGTGGGCGCGGACACCGCCGGCATGATCCTGGCCGAGCGACCCGACCTGTCCTCCGAGATGATGCTGCTGGTGGACGTGGGCACCAACGCCGAGATCGTGCTCGGCAACCGTGAACGCATGCTGGCCTGCTCCAGCCCCACCGGCCCCGCCTTCGAGGGCGCGCAGATCAGTTGCGGGCAGCGCGCCGCGCCGGGCGCCATCGAGCGCGTGCGCATCGACCCGGCGACGCTCGAACCGCGCTACAGGATCATCGGCAACGAGTACTGGTCGGATGATCCGCGCTTCGGCGATGCCAATGTCACCGGCGTGTGCGGTTCCGGCATCATCGAGATCATCGCCGAGATGTACCTGTCGGGCGTCATCAACCAGGACGGGGTGATCGACGGTGCGCTGGCCTCGAGGACCGATCGCATCGTCGCCACGGGACGCACCTTCGCGTACGTGCTCAAGCGCGGCGAGGTGACCCTGCAGATCACGCAGAACGACGTGCGCGCCATCCAGCTCGGCAAGGCCGCGCTGTATGCCGGCGTGCGCCTGCTGATGGAACACATGGGTGTGGAAGCCGTGGACCGGATCCGCCTGGCCGGCGCCTTCGGCAGCCACATCGACGTCAAGTACGCGATGATCCTGGGCATGATCCCCGACTGCGACCTGTCCAAGGTGGGCTCGGCCGGCAATGCCGCCGGCACCGGCGCACGCATCGCGCTGCTGGACTCCACCGCGAGGCCTGTGATCGAGGAGATCGTGCGGCGGGTGGAGAAGATCGAGACCGCGATCGAGGCGAAATTCCAGGCGCATTTCGTCGAAGCCATGGCCATTCCGCACAAGACGGCGGCCTATCCGAATCTGTCGCAGGCGGTGAGCTTGCCGGCGCCGAAGGAATCGGCGGCGCAGACGGCGACCCGGGGGCGGCGGTCGCGGCGATAAGTGGAAGGCGGTGCGGACGGTGCGCGTGTCTCGACGAGCGACGGCACGCTTGAAACTATGTAAGGGCTGCGACCACGGTTTCGATCGGCAAGAAAAGCGTACGACTGTCCTGCGGATATTCGATGAATTCTGCGCACTTCAGGTAGAGGTGCTTGGCCGCATCGCTTTTGGCGTGAATCATCACGGCGCGGATGCCGATGCTTCGTGAGGCGAGGGCGATCCTGCGCAATGCATCGGAAAGCACGTCGGCGCCAAGACCCTTGCCGGCTTGAGTGCGATCCACCGCCAGCCGACCTATCACGGATACAGATATGACATCTGGAGCATTACGCCGGATCTTGCCAGGGGCCGATTCGCGTTCCACCGCGCCGGCGGAGATACAGAAATACGCGACGACACGATTGCCCGAACAGACAACGTAGGTTCGGGAGAAGCGGCCTTCGTTCTTCAGAGCGCGATGCTGAAGCCAATCGTTCAGGGCGGGTTCCCCGCAGTCGAATGCCGAAACATCGTGTTCGGCAGTTAGAGCAACGGGAACCGAAAGGAACGGCCCGGAATGTGCCGCTGGATCGTCTACTTCCGCCATGCCGGTACTCGGCGCAGCAGTTTCTGCAGTTTCGGACCAGGTGCGGCTGGATGATCGAGCGCACGCACGAAGGCGTCGTAATGCTGAGTGCCAAGCGAGAACAGTCGCCGATCCAACAGCACGTCTATAGCCTGCCGCCGAGCGCTCTCAATCATGAACTCGGTGCGCGTCTTTCCCAGCGCAGCGGCTGCATCATCAATGATCCGCCGCGTACCGGCTTCGATGCGCAGGTTGATGCTGCCCTTGGTATCGGAGGCATCGCTCAGGCTTTGCGAGGATGTTGCGCGGACTTTCGACACCTCAGCAGTATGCCTGGCCGTATATACACTGTCAATACGAAGATGTGATGCTTTGGCATGAAGTCGGGTCGGACGCGGACCTCAAGCCTTGAGCAACCCCACCAGCGGATTCGCCGTGGGCGGCGCGACCCGCCGCAGGGTATTGGTGTCGCGATGATCGAAGGCCGGTGTCTTGCCGCGCACCGCCAGGTCCGTGCGCGTCACGTAGCTCCAGCTTCCGTCATCGTTGAAGGTGATGTCGATGCGGTAGTAGTCGGTGCGAAACGCCTCTTCGAGGAACGGCGTGGAGCAGATCCCGAAGCGGGTGTCGCCGCGACGCGCCTCGACGCTGATGCGCCTGTCATCCGCCTTGGCCGTTCCGCCGGCCAGCACCACCTGGCCGCGCGGAATGGCAAGGGACTGCATGATCAACCCGGTGGCCGGTTCCCACAGCCAGTAACCGACCTGATCGTGGAAGGTGATGGCTTCCTCGGGGGTGTTGACGTGGATGTGGTAGCGCAGTCCGTAGAGAAGCTGGGGTCCGTTGGCCTGTGGGTCGATCGGGTCCATGCGGATATGTTCCCGAAACTTGCGCCGTTCCGGGCCTTCCGCCTTGGGACTGACGTCCACGCCTTGCTCGGACTGCCATTCGCCGGCCAGGCGACGCAGCGGGCCGAGATTGGCCAACGTATCCGGTGAAACGCCTTCGGGTTCGGTGAAGACATCGTCGGGAAGGTTCGGCATGAATCAGATCATACTTCACACGTTCGAATCTGGCACCGCCTCCTTCTTCGTCTTCATGAACGCCAACAGCGCCTCGTCCACTGAAGGATCGATCGCCGGCGGCACGTACTCCGCGAGCTGCTTCTTCCACGAGCTGTTGGCCCGCTGGTTGAGATCCTGGGCGCCATCCGCCTCCCACTGCTCGTAGCTGTTGTTGTCGGCGATGGGCGAGCGGTAGAAGGCGGACTCGAAGTTCGCCTGCGTGTGGGCGCAGCCGAGAAAGTGCTTGCCGGGGCCCACATCGCGGATCGCGCTCATCGCCTGGCCGTTCTCGGAGAGGTCCACGCCGGCCAGCAGCGTGTGCATCATGCCGGCCTGGTCCACGTCCATCACGAACTTCTCGTAGCCCATGGAGAGGCCCCCTTCGAGCCAGCCGGCAGTGTGCAGCACGAAATTCACACCCGCCAGGCAGGTGGGCAGCAGGGTCTGGGCGGATTCGAAGGCGGCCTGGGCGTCGGCGATCTTCGAGGCGCACAGGCTCCCACCCGAGCGGAACGGAATGCCGAGGCGGCGGGCGAGGGCGGCCATGGTGTACAGCACCAGCGCCGGCTCGGGCGTGCCGAAGGTGGGTGCGCCGGATTGCATCGAAATGGATGAGGCGAAGCTGCCCAGCACCATCGGCGCGCCGGGGTTCAGCATCTGGATCAGCGCGAGGCCCGCGAGCGCCTCGGCCAGGGTCTGGGTAGCCGTGCCGGCCACCGTCACGGGCGACATGGCGCCGGCGAGGATGAAGGGCGTCACGATGCAGGCCTGGTTCGCGCGCGCATAGACCTTCAGCGCGCCCAGCATCGTGGCATCGTAGGTCATCGGCGAATTCACGTTGATCAGGTTGATCAGCACGGTCTTCGGCTTGCCCGTGGCCGGGTCGATGAAGTCCGGACCAAAGGCGATCTTCGCCATCTCCACCGAGTCGGCGGCGCGCTCCGGCGCCGTTACCGAGCCCATGAAGGGCTTGTCGCTGTACTTGATGTGGCTGTACACCATGTCGAGGTGCCGCTTGTTCACCGGCAGGTCGACCGGCTCGCAGATGGTGCCGCCCGAGTGGTGGAGCGAGGGGGCCATGTAGGTCAGCTTCACGAAATTGCGGAAATCCTCGATGCGCGCGTAACGGCGGCCATCCTCGATGTTGCGGATGAAGGGCGAGCCATAGGCGGGGCGAACACGGTGTTCTTGCCGCCGATGACCACGGAGCGCGCCGGGTTGCGCGCGTGCTGGGTGAACTCGCGCGGCGCACTGGCCTGGATGATGCGCCGGCACAGGCCGCGCGGGAAACGCACGCGCTCGCCCTGCACCTCGGCGCCGCCTTTCTTCAGCACCTCGATGGACTCGGGGTCATCGCGGAACTCGAGGCCGATCTCCTCGAGGATGGTGTCCGCATTGTGCTCGATCAGTGCGAGTCCTTCCTCGGAGAGCACCTCGTAGTACGGGATCTTGCGGGTGATGTAGGCGATGGTGGAGGCGGCCCGCGCCGTTCGCGCGGCTCGCTTGGCATCGCGCCCGGACGGGCGGCGGCTGCCGCGGGTGGTATCAACGGCGGGGTCGGACATGGCGGTATTCCATGACGAAATCAGATGGGCCAGTATGGCACCGGCATCGCCATTCTCTGGCCTCTTTGCGTCATTGGGTTGCCCAGTTGCGTCAGGGACCCGAGCGGCTCCGGGCCACCCAGGCCTCCACGTCCTCGAGCTTTCGCGGGAAGTCCGGGCTCAGCAGCCGGTACCCGTCCTTGGTGATGAGCACCTCGTCCTCGATGCGCACGCCAAAGCCCTTGGCAGGCAGGTACACACCGGGCTCGACCGTGATCACGGCGCCCGCGGGCAGCGGCTTTTCGTAGCTGCCCACATCGTGCACCTCGAGGCCCACGAAGTGGCCGAAGCCGTGGATGAAGTCGGCGAGGAAGCCCGCACGGCGCAGCGAGGTTTCGGCGACGTGCTGGAGCTCGGCCATCGACACGCCGGGCTTGATGGCGGCGAAGATGTCCTCCTGCGCCTGGTAGACGGCGCGATACACCTGCGCCTGTTCCGGCGTGAAGTGCCCCGACACGGGATAGGTGCGGGTGATGTCGGCGGCGTAGCGGCCATATTCCGCGGCGGCATCGACGACCACGAGGTCTCCCTCCTTGAGGAGCCGCGAGTTCTGGTCCCAGTGCAGCACCGCGCCGTTGGGTCCTGAACCCACGATGGACGGATACGACAGGCCGGTGGCGCCAGCCGCATAGAAGGCGTACTCGAGCTGGGTCTGCACGTCGCGCTCGGAGACACCCGGCACCACCGCCTTGGCAACGGCGTCGTGACCCGCGCGGGTGATGGCGATGGCGCGCTGCATGCGGTCGAGTTCCTCGGGCGTGTGCGCTTCGCGCAGGTCCGCGAGCAGCGTGCGCTTGTAGTTGACCTTCAAGCCGAAGCGCGAGGCGGCGCGCAGCGAAACTTCCGCATCGTTGCGTTCCTCCTTGGCCATGGAGGCCGGCGCGATCAGCGTGACGCAGTCGTGGTCGGCGCCGATGCCGGCGAGCAGCCCTTCGGGTGAGCCGCGGCGCACGCGGTCCACGCCATACTTCTCCACGAGGTCCGGGGAGATGGCATCACGCGGGCCGGTCCAGCGCTCGGCTTCCGGGTCGCGTGACTTCAGGTACAAGGTGCTGTGCGTGTAGCGGGACTTCGGTGTCAGCACCAGCCAGGCATTGGGCTCGTTGATGCCGGTGAGCCAGAGGAAATCCCCGTCCTGGCGGTAGTCCTCCGTGATGCCCGACACCGCGCCCTGCGAGGCGAGCACCCCGATGCAGCCGTCGAGGGATTTCATCAGCCGCTCACGGCGCTCGCGGTACACGGCGGCCGGCAGCGCGGGAGCAGGCGAGGGCGTGGGATGGGTGAAGCCGGCGGCGAGCACGGCGCCGCTCATCAGGAGGCTCAGCATGGTGGTCGATCCCCAAAGGTTGGCGAGATCGACACAGCCTGACATGGGCCTAGGGGGCGGGCAACCCGGCCAGGATCTCCACATCGCCGATGCGCCCGGTGATGCTGGCGCGAGACGGGCTCGCGTCCTGGTTCTTTTCCTGGGGCCATTGCACCTGCAGTTCTCCCGCACCGCACGGGCCCTCGCCCGACAGGCGCAGCGTCGCGTTCACCGCCGCACGCGGCCCGCGCCAGTGCAGTTCGCCGGACACGGCAAGGTCCTCGGTCCATCGCACCTCGTCCAGTTCGATCCGCCGGTCTTGCTCGGGGCCGGTGATGCGGAACCTGCCGCCTCGCAATCCCGTGCCCTGCCCACTGCCATTGGCGCGAACGCGCGTGAGCACATCGGCGGCCGTGAGCACCGCCGCCGCCGCGCATCGCCGCGGCGATTCACCGGCCTCGTTCGGCGCCTGCGCCTGCGCCGGCTCCACCTCCTGCACGTGCCGGGCGAAATCCGGCGCCAGCGGCACTTCGGGCACCTGCCACGCACAGGCCATGTCGCCGGGGTCCAGGGTCGCGAGGAAGCGCTGTGCCACCTGCATCGCGCAGTCCGAGCGTCCCCGCGGCAGCGCGTTCACGTGGAAGCTGTTGGCGAGGATCAGATGCCGGGCATGCGGGAAGGCGGCGGCCGCGGCGGCGGCATCCGCCACCGGCGTGAGGTTGTCGAACTCTCCGGAGATCACCAGCACCGGGATGCCGGGGTACGACGAAGCCGCCGGTGCGACCAGCGGTGATGCATGACGGGAATCCACGGGAGGCCACTCCAGGCACTGGTCGATGAAGGCATAGTCGGGCGGCAACCCGCGGTACTCATCGAGCCTGAAGGGCGCGAAGTGATCCGGATGCGCGCCGAGGAAGGACTCGATGGCATGCGACAACTGTTCCACCCGTTCGGCCCGCGGGACCGCGAGGTCGAAGAGCTGCGGCGGATCCTGGCACATGACGGCGGCCGCAAGACCGGCGCTCCAGGCCCTGGGGTCGTTCGACGGATCGCGTGAGTCCACCCCGGCCGTGGTCTCGGCCATCAGGCGCAGGAGCGGGGCTTCATCGCCGCTCGCATACGCCCGTGCGGCCGCGTCGGTCTCGCGCAAGCTGGCGTAGGCCGGCGCCGAGGTGAACATCACCCAGGCCAGGCGGGCCGCGTCGGCGATGAACTCGCGCGGCTTGCCGTCGGCATCCACGGCGGAGGCTGCATGAGGCTGGCGGCGCAGCTTCTCGAGAGCCGGGCGGATGTGGCTGATGGAATCACCCGCAAGCGATGCGCAATGGGGCGAGCGCGAGCAGGCCACGTTGAACTTGGCGCGCATCGCCCGCGCATAGTTCGGATACCAGGCGTAGTCGGGCCCCTGCAGCGGATAGGCGCCATCCAGCACGAGGGAGCGCAGCATCGCCCCATGGCGGGTGGCGAACACCTGCGCGAAGTAGGTGCCATACGAATCACCGTACAGGTCCGCCTTCGGCATCTGCAGCGCCTCGAGGATCGCGGCCAGATCATCCGCTGCGTTGACCGTGCTGTAGTACGCCGCACGCTCGCCCAGTCGGGCGCCGCATTCGCCGATGAGTTCGCGCGTGGCCTGCGCGGCCTGCTGCAGGGCAGGGCAATCCACCGCGCCGGAACGTCCCGTGCCGCGATTGTCCATGAGCAGCAGGTCGTTGCGGTCCTTCAGCGGCGCGTACAACGCGTAGTAGGCCTCGCGGGACCCTGTGCTCGGGTAGCCCGGACCACCTTCGGCGGCCACCATCACACCGAAGCTGCGACCCGGCGCGGTATGTCGGTAGTACTCGAAGTGCACATCCAGGGTCCCGGCCTTGGGGTTGGCGGGATCGAGCGGCCGCTGCAGGTGTCCGCACCAGGCGCGCGGCGGCATCGCGCCCGAGGTGGGACAGGCGCCCAGGTCGATGCTGCCCACCCGCAGGCTGGGAGCAGCCGATGCAGTAAAGGGGAACAGCACGGCCGCCAGCAGGAGACTGGGCCACAGGGTGGATCGATTCATGCGTTGGTTCACCGCCAAATCCTTTCAAAATCAGAGATCCGCAACAGGTATTTATCATCCGGCACGAGGATTTTGGCAACTGCCGTTGACGCTCTATATCCGTTGCTTTACGATCGTTCAGTAAGTAAATCCCCTCGCTGGAGCCTGGCCATGCTCAATCCCGCCGTTCCCGTCGATGCCAACGATTTGTTGCTGAACTCCGCCCGCCTGGTCGATGGCGAGGTCGAGGTGACCTGGAAGGGCAAGGTCAGCGCCAGCCGCTTCGCGCCGTGCTGGCTACGCGATCATTGCCACGCCCGCCACAGTCTGCACCCCGATACCCTGCAGCGGCAGGTCGACACGTTCTCCATTCCGGTGGACCTCCAGCCCGCGCAGATCGAGATCGCCGAGGGTGGACGACAGCTGCACATCACCTGGAAGCACGATGGCGTGCGCAGCGAGTGGCCCGCCGCCTTCCTCTGGAAGATCTCGCAGACCGAAGGACGCGAGGTCGCACCGCGCCGCCGGCTGTGGGACCGTGAATCCATGGGGGAGGCCTTCCCGTCGGTCCCCTTCGCGCAGATCATCGACAGCGATGCAGGCGCCCTGCGCTGGCTGTCGCTGGTGGAGGAATACGGCTTCGCCCTGGCCACGGGGGTGCCCGTGTCCGTGGAGGGTACCGAGCAGCTGGCCCGCCGCGTGGGATACGTGCGCTCCACCATCTTCGGCGGCATGTGGGATTTCACGGCCAATCTTGCGTTCAAGGACACGGCCTACACGCCGGTGGCCATCGGCCCGCATACCGACGGCACCTACAGCCTGGATTCGCCGGGATTCCAGATGTTCCATTGCCTCGAGTTCAATGGCGAGGGCGGGGAGAGCACGCTGGTGGATGGCTTCCGGGTTGCCGACCACATCCGGCGCACCGACCCGATTTCCTTCGAGGTGCTCACGCACGTGCAGGTGCCCGCGCAATACCTGGGGGATGGCGTGCACCTGCGCGCCGAGCACCCCATCATCGCGCTCGACCACAACGGCGACTACCGGCAGGTGGCGTACAACAACTACGACCGCGCGCCGTTCCGCCTGCCCACGCCGCGCATGAACGCCTTCTACAAGGCGCTCAAGCTCTGGGATGCCCTGGTGAACGACCCGGCCTATGAGATCTGCTTCCGGCTGGC
Organism: Steroidobacteraceae bacterium; assembly: GCA_046347195.1. Classification (GTDB taxonomy): domain Bacteria; phylum Pseudomonadota; class Gammaproteobacteria; order Steroidobacterales; family Steroidobacteraceae; genus TMP-86. The sequence continues at coordinate 16,423 of JAXMGQ010000046.1, read as the reverse complement.
ACCCGGCACCGCCTTGCTGTTCGACAATTGGCGTACACTGCACGGCCGGCGCGCGTACCGCGGCTACCGTCGCCTGTGTGGTGCGTACCTCAACAAGGAGGACTTCGACAGCAAGCTGCGGGTGCTGCGAGCCTCGGCCACGACAACTGCGTGAACTTCACCAGCGACAACGTTACCCCCGTCTGTGAACCCATCCTGGCGGCCGTGCAGGCCGCCAATGGCGACAACGCGCCGTCCTATGGCGGTGATGCACTGACACGGCGGCTCGAGCGCCGTTTCTCGGAACTGTTCGAGCGCGAGGTGGCGGTATTCCCTGTGGCCACCGGCACGGCGGCCAACGCGCTGGCACTGTCGCAGCTCGCGCCGGGATTCGGCGGTATCTACTGTCATGAGACCGCGCACATCGTCACCGATGAGTGCGGCGCGCCGGAATTCTTCACCGGCGGTGCGAAGCTGATCGGCCTGGCGGCGCCCGATGGCCGCATCCAGGCCCGCCAGATCGCCGATGGCATCGCCTTTGCCACCGAGATGGGTGTGCATCACGTGAAGCCGGCGGCCGTGAGCCTCACGCAGGCCACCGAGTGGGGAACGGTGTACCCCCTTGTGCGGCTGGCCGAGATCACGGCCACGGCGCATGCCGCGGGGCTCCCGGTCCACATGGACGGCGCTCGCTTCGCCAATGCGCTGGTGCACCTCGGGTGTTCGCCCGCCGAGGCCACCTGGAAGCAGGGCATCGACGTGCTGTCCTTCGGCGCCACCAAGAACGGGGCGCTGTGTGCCGAGGCGGTGGTGTTCTTCGACCCAGCGGCCGCGGCGGACTTCGCGCGCCGGCGCAAGCGTGCGGGTCATCTCTGGTCGAAGATGCGCTTCATCAGCGCGCAGCTCCTCGCCTACCTCGAGCAGGACCTGTGGCTGCGCAATGCCGCACATGCCAATGCCATGGCGTTGCGGCTGGCGAAAGGCATCGCAGCGCTGCCGGGCGTGCGCCTGCTGCAGCCGGTGGAGGCCAACGAGGTGTTCCTCGCCATGCCCGAGGATCGCGTCGCCAAGCTCGAGAAGCAGGGCTTTGGCTTCTATCGCTGGCCGCTGTGCGCCGTGCGGGATGCCACGCCCATCCGGCTCGTCACTTCCTGGGCCACGCCGGAAAGTGCGGTGGAAGGGCTGCTGGCTGCGGCGAGTTCGGTGGGCTGATCACCGGTGCTGCTGCCACCGGTGCTGCTGCCAGCGTTGCTGCCGCGAGGTCAGAGCCGGGGAACCGCCCGGTGTCGCCCCCGGCCTCCTGATTCTCGATCACCAGGTTCCGCCGGTAACGCTCGAAGAAGCCCGGTACGCTGAAACCCGACGGATTCGCCTCGAACCTGAGGTCTTGAAGGCAGCCCTCGCAGGCCGGCAGGCGGGTGAGCGTGCGCTTCACCAGGGTTCCCTGCACGATGTTCACCGGGAACTGACCGTCCTCACGGGCGCATACGGCGTGGCGTGCGAAGCTGGGCTGCTCGCGCAGCGAGCGCACGGCGCCGCAATCCGAGAAATGGAAGGGTGGCAATTCCAGCGAGGAATGCCCGATGCCCTGCGGTACATCGCGGGTGAACAGCAGCACCCGGCGATCCTTGAATGACAGCGTCCGGTCGGGCAGCGGGCGCACCTCGTCGAGGTAGCGGATGTCGATGCCATCGACGATGAGCTGTTCCAGTTCGCTCACCGTGAAGCGGTACGGATTCACCGACAACCGGAACGAACCCAGCTCCCGCGCGCCCATCTGCTGGCGCAGCTCGTTGAGCGCGGGGTCCTCCAGGAAGTTCGGCAGCCTCACTTGGAGGCCTCGAGGATGTTGGAGATGCGCGTCTCGGCATCGGTGCGCACCCGGAACTCCACCCGCCGCGAACGCAGCGCATCCTCGTGCCGGTCCGCGTCCAGGATGGGTCGCGAGGAGGACAGGCCGTTGGCGGTGAGGAAGCGCGTCAGCCACGGTCGGTGCCCCTCCACGCTCGGGAGCATCAGCACGTAGTTCAGCGTCGAGCGTGTGCGTGCCTGCGACAGCTCCATGTTGTGGAAGTAGGCATCCTCGGGTGAGCTCGAACCGGTCCAGTCGGAGGAGGTGTGACCCTCGATGCGCACCTCGGTGATGGAGCTGCGGTACTTCGGCGAGGTCAGGATACGCACGTAGCGGGGAAAGAAGTCATCCAGGATGGCCTTGAACTCGGGCTTGAGCTCAGCGCTGCCGCTGGCGAACAGCACCTCGGGCTCGGTGAAGCGGATGGTGAGGTCCGAGCGGATGAGCTGCGCCTTCCAGCGCGGCAGGTCGATCTGGAATTCGTGGCTCAGGTCATCGTAGAGCGAATTGCGGATCTCGCTGTAGACGATGGCGACGTTGCGGATGCGATCGGCATCGGTCTCGACTTTGAGCATGTACATCACGGCGATCAGCAGGAAGATGACCATGAGGCCGGTCATCAGGTCCGACAGCGGAATCCAGTGGGTCTCCTGCGCGAGCGGCTGGGTCGGCTCGAGCCGGCGGGTGGCCATGGATCAGGACAGCCGCGAGGACTGCAGCATGCGCTGGAGCTGCGCGGTAAGGGGGGTGTAGTCCTGTACGAACTTCTGCGACAGCGCGGTGAGCTGGCGGCCGAGGGACTCGATGGAGCGCCGCAGCTCTTCCTCCAGCGCCTTGTCGAGCAGGATCACGTGCTTGCGCGATTCCTCGGTGGCCTGGCGGAGCTGCTCGTTCAGGTGATCGCCCGCGGACTTCAGGGTCGTGGTGAGGAGCTGCGAGGACACCTTCACCGAATCCGACACCTGCTCGTGGCTGGCGCGCACGCCATCCTCGATCTGCCGGGTCATCTCCAGGATCCGGTTCTCGATCATCGGCAGGCCATTGGCCGCCTTGTCGACGAGCGATGCAAAGGCATTGAGCGAACTCTCCATGCGCTCCCGCTGCCCTTCGATACCGGCGAGGATGCCCGTCAGTGCCTGCGCCGTGGTGCTGAACACCGTGGACTTGTTCACGAGCTCGGCATAACGCAGCGAGGCTTCGGTCATGTTCTTGCGGGTGGCGGTCTCCTGCTCGATGAGCGCATTGAGCTGCAGCTCGTAGCGCTGCTGCCATTGCAGGAGCTTGCCCACCGCGGCGTTGAGCTGCTTGAAGTTCTCGCCGAACTGCTCGTTGATCTTGGCGTTGAAGTCGCGGATGACCTCCTGCAGCGCATTGATCAGCGCCTTGGAGTTGGAGTCCGCCACCTTCTGCGCGTACTTCTCGAAGGAGGCGGTGAGCTGGTCGAGCTTGCGGTTGTTGTCCTCGCGCAGCCGCTGCACCTGCCCCAGCACACCGGCATCATCGGTGCCGCCGAGCGTACGGTTCAGCCGGGCGAGCTGCTCGGCCAGGTCATCCACCGTGGCGCCGCCTTCATCGGAATCCCCCGCCACCGTCGGGTCGCCGAACAGGATGTGCCGCGCCTTGATGGTGAGGGCGAAGCCGATGCCCACCACCGAGGCCCAGAACGACGTGCGGATGCCCTGCAGGAGCTTCGGCACCCCGGCCTTGACATTGCCCGGATCGAAGTCGAGCAGGCCCCAGGCGATGCCGGCGAAGCAGAAGAAGATGCCCAAGGTGGTGAGCAGGGTGGGCCCGAGCACCGTCCCGCGCCGCGACCAACGCACGTGGAAGGCGATGCCGCACAGGGCGATGAGGACGATCGCGAACTCGGTCAGCGGATTCAGCGAGTCCCAGAACTTCAGCATGGGCGGCATCGTACGCATGCCTTACAAGGCAGGCAATGCGTTAGGGTATTCCCCTAGCAGCCTGTCGGACTGAGCTTTGTGAGCGCGGAAAAACGGCAAATGAGTTTGGATTCATGGTTGAGGTAATTGATTCCGAAGCTCGAAAGGGTCTTGATGCCTTCTCAGCAAGCCTGCATAGCGAACATTCGCTTGATGTTCCAGCTCATCGTCACCAGATTCCACTCGCCTTTGACGTTTTTCAGCCCTCTGAGCAAGCATTGGCGATAGCCCATCACCGACTTGATGATGCCGAACACCGGTTCCGGGTCTGTTTGCGAAGTCCGTACAGCTGCTTGCCGCGGGGGCGTGCGCAACCGATACGCCATCTTCTGAAGCGATGTGGCCGAGTCGGGCGGGGATTTTGGAGCCGGGGCGAAGCGCTGCTTCCAACTCAGGTGATGTGGGCAGCGCCCCATGGCGATCAACGGCTCAATCTGCGCCGCTTCACATTGCTCGACGTTGGCCTCACTCAGATAGCCGTTGTCGGCGAGGATACACTGGGCACGGCCCACTCCTCAGGCAGCGCCGCAGGCTTCTCCAGCATCGGAACCAGCTGCTCTTTGTCGTTGGCCGCTTGGCTGACCTCGGTGGCCACCACCAGCATACTCCGTAGCCACAACGGCCTGGGCGTTGTAACGCGATCAAAGCCGCCACCGGCGGCTTTCATGATCCGCGACTCTTCATCGGTCAGATTGATTTGGTCTTGGTCCTTCACCCCGCCGCTGGGTGGTTCGGGTGGACGACCGCCGGGCTTCTTGCCGGTGCGCTTCTCGCGCTCGGCGCGGGCAGCAGGTTTGGCTTGATGTTCGGCCTGCTCGCGCCCCAAGCGCTCTTCAGCCCGCGCCTCGATCTTCGCCTTCGCCACAGCGATCGCCGCCAGGCGCTCCTCCCGTCTTGCCAGCTCCTGCGGGATCGACATCCCGTCGGGGATGTCCCGGGCGTCGGCCCGTTCAGCCAGATTCAGCAGCTGCTTCACTTCACGCTTCAACTGCTTCTCGATCTTCTTCGCATGCCCGTAGGACAGGGCACTGTGCCGGCTCGCATTGGCGTGCACCTTCGTGCCATCCAAGGCCACGGTGCCGAGCTTCAAAGCCCCGTATCGCGCAATCTTCAGTACCTGCACGAACAAGGGTTCAAGTTGCCGCAAAAGCGCTTGCGAAAAGTTGCAATCGTGTCGTGGTCGGGCTGCTCGTTACCCGCGATATAGCGAAACGCCAAAGAATCATGCGTCGCGCGCTCAATCGCGCGGCTGGAAAGGTCTTCGTCGAATAGCCATACACCAGCAATCCCAGCAACATCGCCAGGTGATACGAGGCCGATCCGGACCCTCGATACGCTTTGACCAGCTCCGGACAGGTCCATGCCGTCAATGATCTCCACCACAAAGCGCGCCAAGTGCCGCTCCGGCAACCATTCATCCACCGAAGGCGGCAGCAAGAATCCCGTGTCGCGGTTGATCGGTCGAAAGTTGCTCATCGCTACCGTCATTGAGGAAAAAACTGCCTATGATTATCGCGCATTTGTACCGCTTAAGTCCGACAGGCTGCTAGTGCCTCACCGCAGTGATACCGCGGTGACGGAGCCCTGGCTCGACACGATGTACAGCACCGCATTGGACGACAGCGACAAGGCTCCCGCCGCGGCGATGCTCCAGACCGCCTGGTGCGTGGTGCGATCGACGGCATAGGTGTGCGAGGTGCTCGACAGGAACACGAGATTGTCCGTGAGGACGAGGTTGCCGACCGGGATCACCTCGGCCGGGTCCGCCGGCGACCATTGCCACACCACCGATCCGCTGGCGCGATCGCGCGCCTGGAGCGCATTGCCGTCGGCGTTGAGGACGTGGATGAGGTCCTGTGCAACCGCGGGATTGGAGAGGAACTGCCCATCGGCGCGCCAGCCCTCCTTCTGCGCAAGGATGTCGTAACTGATCAAGTGATTGGCGTGGGCGAGCTGGAAGACGCCGTCGACCACCAACACCTGCCCGGCGGCCGCGATGACCGGCGCCATGTTGAGGTCGTAGCCACCGAAGTTGTAGGCAGGATTGGGGATCGAGACCACGCCGAGACCGGTCTTGAGGTCGATCACATGGAAAAAGCTGGCAACGTAGGCATAGGCATGTTGATCGTCGACGGCAGGGCTCCAGCCGTTGCCCTGTTCCAGCGTGCCGACCCAGTGCAGGGCCCCCGAGGTCTGCTTCAGCGCGTACAGCCCGCCGTACATCCCGCCATTCGTGTAGACATAGCCGTCCTTCACCACGGGAGCGAGGTAATGCTCCCATTGGGCCTCGATCGGTGTTTCGAACCGCTGGGTGCCATCGGCGAGATCGAACCCCGACATGCGGGTCTGTTCGTTCCGGTCCGTCGCGCCGACGAAGACACGGTTCGAGGAAATGCCGGGATCGTCGATCATCGCGAGATTTCCGAATTCGTGCGACCAGGCAAGGCTGCCGTCCTGCTCGTTGAGGACGAACAGGGTGCTGTCGCCCGTGGTCAGGCGAGCGCTGAACGCCAATCGATCGGAGCCCGTCGTGGCCCCGCTGGTGGTTGATGCCGCGCCAGGTACGGACCATGACCAGTGGACCACGAAATTGGCCGGATCGAGAGTTACCGGCACGTAACCCGTATGTGAGGCATTTCCCTGGTAGGTCTCCCACTCAGGAAGGCCACTGCGCGTCGCGACGGGCGCGGGGATGACATATGGCGTGATCGTGACCGAATACGGCAGCGAAATGATCCCGCCTGGCTGGACGGTATCCAGGGAGCAAGGCCCGAAACTGCAGACGAGCAGTTTCGCCGTGCCATTGTACGTGCCTGGCGCCAGGGTTCCTGTCACGTGCAGGCCCATTGTGATCTGCTGGCCGTTGATGGCGGTGATACCGACATCGCTCGCGAACACTCCCTGATCATCGACCACCAGGAACAAGGCTGCCGTCCGCTGTGGCACGACATTCAACGTCATCGGCAAGTTGATGATGTCGCCTTGCTCGGCCGACACGTTTACCTGCGCGGGGTCCAGGGTGGCAATCGGCGGGGCCTCCTTGACGACGATCTCATAGTTCGCGACGGCGGGAATGTTGGAGATGAACGTCGCGCAGGACGCCTCGCGGCAGGCATAGAACTCCAGCGAGCCGGTATGGGTTCCGATCGCCAGGGTCAACTTGGTGCTGAAGATCAGGATGACGGAATGGTCCGAGCCACCGGATGCCGATGGCTCAGGATCCAGCGCTCCGCCGATGTCGCGTATCAGGATCCAGGTCTTCAGAGGGTCGAGTGACGGATCCAGGGTGACGGTGTAGGTGAGCGTGGTCGCCGACCTGTCCGTCGTGGAGGCCGACAGATGCACCGGGCCGACGGCCAGCGGGGTAAAGGGCGCGGTGGCTGCTGAGCCTCCGCTACCTCCGCCGCAGGCGACCGCCGTCACGCTGATCACCAGCGTGGCGGCGAATTTCAGAAGTCGATGCCATCCCCCCATGCACAATCCCTTGCATGTGTCATTTGAATCATCCTCTCACGAAACCGAGTTGCCCGTCGAAGAATGGAACATATGTTGCCCGAGTCGTAATATTGACCCACAAGGATGCGTTGGTAGGGGATGCACATCGTGATCGCATGCAGCGTCAGGACGGCCTTTTTCGCAGGACTGGTGGCTTGTGTAGCCGGATGCGCGACACAGGCGCCCAGGAATATCGATCTTGCTGCTCGACCCGGAGAAGGAGTGGTGGTCTTTGCAGTCTCCCATGACGTGTCGGGCGGTCGCGGCTCAACCTTTTCGGTGCACCTCGACAAGGAAGGCCCTGATGCCTTGACTCACATCTATCCATCGGTGGAGACCAAGGCGACCATCCGGATGGGGAGTGACTTCGATGATGACTTCGGACGGATCGCCGTGGTCAATTTGCCGGCCGGCCGGCATGAGCTATCGACATGGTCGTTTTCCAACGGCACCGGATTGTTCATCTCGCCGAAGGTTGCACCTCCGCCCCTGCCATTCGAGGTCAAGGCAGGATCCGTCATTTACCTGGGAGACATTCACGGCCTGCTCGGCGTCGGCCGGAATCTCATTGGAATGAAAAGCGCAGGTGATGTCGAGCCGGAAGTTCGGGACCGGCATGAACGGGATCTTGCCGTGTTGGACGCGAAGTATCCCCAGTTTCGGGGCAAGGCGGTAGTGCAACTCCTGCCCACCGGCGCCTGGGCCCCTGGACCGAAGGCTTCTCGCATTGACGTGGTCAAGCCGATGTCGGCGGTGCTTGCCGGGCCGGTCACCGATGCACCGCTCCCTGGAAAGGCCAAGCTGACCAAGCCGGCGCTGCGATCGGGCTACGCGTGCTGCAACCTTCACTACGAAGAGGATTGGATCAGCGATGGCAATTGGGGTTCTTTTCCCATGATCGCGGTCGGTACGCCGATCGACATCATTTCGTTGAGCAAACACAAGGCACACGTGCTCATCAATGGCAACAGGATGCGGCTCGGGCACGACTATGGAAGGGAGCAGGAGTCGTTGAACTTCTGGCTCAACAAGGTGGTGGTGGCCGATGATCCGCGCATCAGGATTGCGACCTATGATCCCGACGTCCGGGCCGCGATCGCGGCGGGCAAACTGCTGACAGGCATGACCCGTGAGCAGGTCATCGCATCCATCGGCTATCCGATGATGAATGAAAACCCGTCACTGGAAGCCTCCGTCTGGCGCTACTGGCTCGACAGCAACGAGGAGTACCAGCTTGCATGGGGGAAGCAAGGCACGCTGGAGGATGTCACGGCTGTCGCGTCGGTTCGAAAACTGATCATGTATTCACCGGAGGTCACCAAATGAACGACACCCTGGGTCGCATCGACCGTCGCAGTTTTGTTCGTGCAGCGGGTTCGGGGATGTTGCTGGCGTCGGTTTCGGGGTCGGTGCTCGCTGCTGCAGGAGAGGGCCGGGGTGGCAAAGCATCGGTGCTGGCGATGGTGCCGAAGATGCACGCTGAAAATCTGAAGCGCCTGCAGGACTGGATTGCACTGCCTTCCATCGCCGCCGAGAACCGCAACTACCCGCAAGGCCCCGAGCACATGGCGCAGCTCGCGCGCGGTGCCGGCTTCGGCGATGTGCGCATCGTGCCCACCTCCGGCAAGCCCGGCGTGTTCGGGGTGCTGGATGCCGGCGCACGCACCTGGGTGGCCGTGTATTTCATGTACGACGTCAAGCAGTTCGTCCCCGAGGAGTGGAGCTCGCCGCCGCTCGAGGCGCGCGTGGTGTCCAAGGGCGATCTGGGCCAGGTGTGCATGGGGCGCGGCGCGGTGAACCAGAAGGGTCCGGAGAACTCGTTCCTCGGTGCCCTGGCCGCCTTCAAGGCCGCAGGACGCAAGCCGCCGGTGAATCTCGTGCTGGTGGCGGAAGGCGAGGAGGAGATCGGCTCGCCGCACTTCGGCGAGATCGTCTCCGATCCCGGGATCACGGCGGCGCTGAAGAAGTGCATCGGCGTGCTGCTGCCGTCGGCCTCGCAGGAGAGCGATGGCAGCATCCAGATGGAGCTCGGCGCCAAGGGCGTCATCGAGCTGGAACTGGTGTCGAGCGGGGAGAAGTGGGGCCGCGGTCCGCGCAAGGACGTGCACTCGAGCCTCGAAGCGCAGATGGATTCTCCCTCCTGGCACCTGGTGCAGGCACTCAATACGCTGGTCGAGAAGGACGGCCACACGCCCGCGGTGGATGGCCTGTTCGAGCACGCGAAGCCCTTGAGCGATGCGCAGAAGAAGATGATCCGCGATTACGCCGCGTCGGTGTCGGAGGACACCATCAAGCAACTGTACGGGGTCACACACTGGGTACATGACCTGGGGTGGGAAGAGTCGCTGATGCGCCTGTACTCCCAGCCGACGGTGAACATCGAAGGCCTGGTGGGTGGTTACACGGGACCGGGTGGCAAGACCGTGTTGCCGCATCGCGCGGTGGCGAAGATCGACATGCGGCTGGTGCCCGACATGACCGCGGCCGATACGCTGGCCAAGCTCAAGGCGCACCTGGCCAGGCGCGGCTTCGGTGACATCGAGGTGAACATGACGGGCGGCTACGATCCGACGCAGTCCGACCCGGACAGCAAGCTGGGCAAGGGGCTGCTCGCGGCGTATCACGCGCTGGGTGTGAAGCCGACGCTGATGCCGCGGTCGCCGGGCTCTTGGCCGGGCTATCGCTTCACCAATCCGCCGCTGTCCCTCCCGGCCATCGACTTCGGCATGGGGCACGGCTCGGGTGCGCATGCGCCGGATGAGTACTACGTGATCGAGTCCGCCAAGCCGGGTGTGGCGGGGCTGGATGGGGCGGTGGGGTCCTTCGTGGAGGCCCTGTATGCGCTGGCCTGACTGGTCAGTCCGCGCCACGAGCGCGCTCCTGCTCCTGCCGATCATGCTCGCGATGCTCGCCGCCGGAACGGCGCGTGCAGCGCATGAAACGCTGCGCGAAGAGTCGGGCACGGTGTTTGCCAACCTCAAAGGCGAGGTACTGCTCGACAATGAACGGGTAATCGTCCACTCATTCGTGCTCGCGCCCGGGCAGTCCACGGGCAAGCGCGCGGTCGCCGCGGATCAGCTGATGGTGTTCATTCGCGGCGGCACGCTGAAGTCGACTGCCGGCGGCCGCTCGACGATGTGGCATGACGGCCGGGTGGCCTGGCTGCCGGCGGATGAGCCGGCCGATTCGGGCGTCACCAACGTCGGGACCCAGCCCATCCGCTTCGAGGTGGTGAGCTTCAAGCCCTTGGTGGCGGTGGCCGGCTCACCAGCGGCCAGTCCTGCAGGCGCGTCGAAGTTCCGTCATCTGAACTATCCCAACATCCCCGGCGAAGACCTGCTCGAGAACGACGAGGTCATCGTGCAGCGATTCCTGGTGCAGCCCGGGCAATGGGAGGGCGTGCATGCCCATCATCCGGACATGCTGTATATCCACGTGAAGGGCGGCCGCTGGGCGGCGCGATCCTACACCGGCGCCTGCGTCTATCCGGACGACTCGCCCGACGGCAGCGTGGGCTGGATGCGCACCACGCCCATCACCGAAGGACATGAGTCGCAGAACGCCGGCAAGGAGCCCATCGACCTCATCTGGGTGACGCTGAAGCGCTGAGGGCGGCCACAACTGCGGGCGGCCACTACCTGAAATCCCGCGACCGCGTCGCGATCTTCCCCAGCCACCCCGAGTAATCCCTCACCCGGTGCGCAATCACGTGCACCACCCCCATCTCGTGCTGCAGCTCGCCCTGCACCACGATCATCGAGGAGGCGAACACGGCCTGGCGCTGCTCGGTCTGCACGCTCGGCCAGACGATGAGGTTGCTCACCGGTTTCATCCTCCAACGACATGAATACGACGCCGGAAGCGGTTTCGGGCCGCTGGCGATGGGTGATGATGCCGGCCACGCACGGAGCGGCCGGTGGGCAACTTCGTGAGATCCCCCGCGCGGGTCACGCGCAGCCGCTCGAGGCGGTGGCGCAGCACTTCGAGCGGATGGCGCTTGAGCGTGAGCCCCGTGCTGCGGTAGTCGGCCACGATCTCCTGCCCCTCGGTGGGCTCGGGCAGGGCCAGGGCGTGATTCGCGGTGCGAGGTGCCGGCGAGCGAGCCGGAGCCTGCTCGACGCCGATGGCGCTCCATTGCGCCGCATGGCGGTGACCGCTGAGCGAGCGCAGCGCATCGGCCTGCGCGAGCGACTGCAGCGCGCGCCGGTTCAGGCCGCCGCGATGCGCAAGGTCCTCGACGCTGTCGAAGGCCGCCGCCACGCGGGCGCGCACCAGCATCATGGCCTGCTCTTCCGGAAGTCCCGCCACCATGCGCAGGCCCAGGCGCACCTCGGGACGGCCTGCCTCGTTCGGTTCGAGCGTGCAGTCCCAGTCGCTCACCTGCACATCGACGCAGCGGGAAGACGACGCCATTGCGGCGCGCATCGTTGACGATGCTTGCGCCGGTGCGTAGAAACCCATCGGCCAGCTGTTCAGGAGCCCGGCGACGAAGGCGGCGTGCTCATGGCAGCGCAGCCAGGAGGAGGCGTAGGCGAGCAGGGCGAAGGAGGCGGCGTGCGATTCGGGAAGCCATAGCTGCCGAAGCCCAGATCTGGTTGTAGATCTGCTCGGCGAACTCCGCCGTATAGCCGCGCTCGCGCATGCCGGCGAGCAACTGGTCGCGGAACTGGGTGAGCCCGCCGCGCCGTTGCCAGGCGGCCATGGAGCGGCGCACCTTGTCGGCCTCGCCCGCCGAGAAGCCGGCCGCCACCATGGCGATCTCCATCACCTGTTCCTGGAACAGCGGCACGCCGCAGGTGCGCTTCAGCACGCGCTCGAGGTCGGGGCTGGGGTAGTCGACTTGCTCGATCCCCTGCCGCCGGCGCAGGAAGGGATGCACCATGCCGCCCTGGATGGGGCCGGGGCGGATGATGGCGACCTGGATGACGATGTCGTAGTAGGTGCGCGGTTTCAGGCGCGGCAGCATGCCCACCTGCGCACGCGACTCCACCTGGAACACCCCGGTGGACTCGCCGCGGCAGAGCATGTCGTAGGTGGCCGGGTCCTCGGCCGGGATGTCGGTGAGCTCGAAGTGGCGGCCATCGAAGGTTGACTTGAGCTCGAGCGCACGGCGGATGGCCGAGAGCATGCCCAGCGCGAGGCAAATCCACCTTCAAAAGGCCCAGGGACTCGAGGGTCCTCTTGTCCCACTGGATGATGGTGCGTTCGGGCATGGCGGCGTTCTCCACCGGCACCAGCGTCGAGAGCGGATGCTGCGAGATGACGAAGCCGCCCACGTGCTGCGACAGGTGGCGCGGGAAGCCCACGATCTGCGCCACCAGCAGCACCAGGTGCTTCGCCGTGGCGCTCTGCGGATCGAAGCCAAGTTTGACGAGTTGCGCCGGGATCTCGCCCTGGCCATCGAACCACTGCAGCGACTTCGACAGCGCATCCACGATGTCCATGGGCAGTCCCAGCGCCTTGCCCACATCGCGCACCGCCGAGCGGCGCCGGTAGGTGATGATGGTGGCGGCCAGCGCGGCGCGATGCCGGCCGTACTTCTTGTAGATGTACTGGATGACTTCCTCGCGCCGCTGGTGCTCGAAGTCGATGTCGATATCCGGCGGCTCGTGCCGTTCCTTGGAAATGAATCGCTCGAACAGCATGTCCACGCGCGCAGGGTCCACCGCGGTGACGCCGAGCGCATAGCACACCGCCGAGTTCGCCGCGCTCCCGCGCCCCTGGCAGAGGATGCCCATCGAGCGCGCGTAGCGGACGATGTCCTCGACGGTGAGGAAGTAATGCTCGAACTTCAGCTCCCGGATCAGCACCAGCTCGCGCTCGACCTGGTTGCGCACGGCGGGCGGCACACCTGCGGCAAAGCGACGCTGCAAGCCTTCCTCGGTGAGCTGGCGCAGGTGCTCGCTCGGCGTGAGACTCGCAGGCACCAGCTCTTCGGGATATTCGTAATGCAGGCTTTCAGCGAGAACGCAGGCGGCGGCGATATCCACGCTGGCCTGCAGCAGCTCGGGCGGATAGAGCCGGCGCAGCGTCGCTAGCGGGCGCAGGTGCCGCTCGCCGTTGGCGAAGCCCTGCCGGCCGATGCGCTCCACCGTGGTCTTCAGGCGCACGGCGCGGTGAGCCATCGTGCAGCGGTCGGCGATTGCGGATGTGGTAGTGCGCATCGCCCACCGCCACGCAGCGCAAGCCGAGCTCCTCGCCGAGCGCGAGCAGCGTGTGCAGCCGCTGCTCGCTGTCCTGGGCGAGGGCGTGGTTGAAGGCCAGGAATCGGGCGTGCAGGGGCAGGGCGGCGAACCAGCGCGCGCGGTCCGGCTCGAGCACCTCGCCCGGCAGCCACAGGCCGATGAGTGCATCGAGCGAGTGGCTGAAGTCCTCGCGGGTGATCGCGTAGGAACCTTTCTCCGAAGCGCGCCGCGCGCGGCTGATCAGTTCGCAGAGCTGGGAGTAGGCGGCCTGCGTGGGGGCGAGCAGGGCGATGCGGTCGCCTTCGGCAAAGCGAAAACTGACTGCCGATGATGAGCGGCAGCTCTGCTTCGAGCGCCGCCTCGTGCGCCCGCACGATGCCGGCCAGGCTGCACTCATCGGTGAGCGCGAGCGCCGCATAGCCCAGTTCCTTCGCACGCCGCACCATCTCCAGCGGATGGGAGGCGCCGCGCTGGAAGCTGAAGTTGCTGCAGGCGAGGAGTTCGGCGTAGGGCATGGGGCACCACGGTACTGGATGAGTATACAGTAGTGCGGCAGTGGGCTAGAATACGACGCAGCATGAAATGGTTGGTCCTCAAGCCGTGAACGAGCCTATCCATCCGGTGCAGTTGGAGGGTTTGCGTCGCATGACACCAGCCTGGTATTTTCGCACATGCTCAGCGAGCTGTACCGCACCGGCATCGCGCTGCGCGTTGCAGGCTTGCGACAGCAGCATCCAGACTGGACGCGCGAACAGCCGTGCTGAATTCGCAGCGCGCCGGTCCTTACGCCTTGCCGGTACCTAAGTTTGCTCCAGCCCTTCATCGAGCCGCTGGAACGGCTCGGCCTCTACCAGCCGGACGGCCCCGCGCGACCCGCAGGTCGCGCCACCAGCCCTGAATTGCTGCGAGAGGCCTCGGCAGGCAGCTCGATCGCAGACGGTACGAATGCCTTCCACGCTTCGAGGTGCTTGCTCGAGACGGATGTGAGCAGGGGCGTGCCGGCATCGATCACTGCCTGAAATGCGGTGATCAAACCCGATCGCGCCGCCTCCAACTTGCCGAATTTGCTGAGCACGACGACGTCGCACTTCGTCAGTTGGCCGAGCAGCCCTGCGCATGCGGCCTCGACTCCCGAGGCGTCCAGGTCACACATCATGCCGCCGGGTGCCGTATCGTCGAAATAGATTTGAAAGGCGCGTCCGGAGTCGATGTCCCGCAGAACGCCTGCGGTACAGGTCCGACCTGGAGGTCCATCGGGTTCCGCGAGCAGGCCGGCGACCCGCACTCCGGACGCGCGCCAATGCGCCACCGTTGCGGCGAACAGCACCTGTACGGTCGCGCTGTCAGCACCTGTGACTGAAGCTATCTGCCCTGGTGTGGCTGTCTTCACGGTCTTCTCCGTCCGCGCTCCCGCCTCGCGCGTGGCTTCAAGTGGCTGGAACATCCGGCCTGGATGAGTATACAGTCGCATGTCGCCTGCGCAGAAGCTGCTGATTCCGGCTGCGCTGCGTCCGCGAGGTGAAAAGCGCCGCCCCTATCGGCGATACTGCGCGCCTTTGCCTTGCCCGGACCCCCAAGCTGCTGGATCTTCGTCATGCCGACCTACCAATCCGATTTCCTGCGCGTGCTCGACGAGCGCGGCTTCATCCACCAGGGAACGAACCTCGAGGAGCTGGATGCACTCGCTACGCGCGAGATCATCACCGGCTACATCGGCTTCGATGCCACCGCCCGCTCGCTGCACGTGGGGAGCCTGATCCAGATCGTGCTGCTGTATTGGCTGCAACACACCGGCCACCGGCCCATCGCGCTGATGGGCGGGGGCACCACCAAGGTGGGCGATCCCACCGGCAAGGACCAGCAGCGCGCGCTGCTCACGGACGATGACATCCGCGCCAACATCGAGGGCATCAAGGGTGTGTTCTCGAAGTTCCTGACCTTCGGGTCGGGGCCGAGGGAAGCACTGATGGTGGACAACGACGTGTGGCTCTCGAAGCTCGGGTACGTGGAGTTCCTGCGCGACTGCGGCACGCAATTCACCATCAACCGCATGCTCGCCTTCGACAGCGTCAAGCTGCGCCTCGAGCGCGAGAGTCCGATGACCTTCCTCGAGTTCAACTACATGCTCATGCAGGCCTACGACTTCCACGAGCTGTATCGCCGGCACGGGTGCCGGCTGCAGATGGGCGGCTCGGACCAGTGGGGCAACATCGTCAACGGCGTGGAGCTGTGCCGGCGCAAGGATGGCGTGGAGGTGTTCGGCGTCACCACGCCGCTCCTGACCACGGCCTCGGGCCGCAAGATGGGCAAGACCGAGACCGGCGCGGTGTGGCTGAACGAGGACCTGTGCAGCCCGTACGAGTACTGGCAGTTCTGGCGCAACACCGAGGATGCCGATGTGCCGGTGATGCTCGCGCGGTTCACGCGTCTGCCGATGGACGAGGTGCGCCGGCTGTCCGCACTCGGCGGGGCGGAGATCAACGAGGCGAAGAAGATCCTCGCCACCGAGGCCACCACCTGGCTGCACGGTGCCGCGGCGGCGCAGGCGGCGGCCGATACGGCGCGGCGTACCTTCGAGCAGGGTGATTCGGCGGAAGGGCTGCCCTCGGCGAGCGTGCCGCGTGAGCGTCTCGCGCAGGGCTACCCGCTGCTCGATGCCTTCCTCGCCGTGCAGCTCATCACCTCCAAGAGCGAAGGGCGCCGGCACATGAGCGCGAATGCGCTCAAGGTGAACAACGAGGTGGTGTCGGCGGATCGTGCGCTGACCGCGGCTGACCTCGCCGATGGGGTGATCAAGCTGTCGGTGGGGAAGAAGAAGCACGCGCTGCTGAAAGTGGAGTGATCGCGAGGCGAAAGCCGCTCAACCCCACAACCCCTGCAGGTACCACTGCTGCGTGGCGGCCTCGCGATACAGCCACCAGCGCGCGCCCTCGGCGGTGCGGGCGAGATAGTAGTCGCGGCTCGAGTCC
>JAXMGQ010000045.1:0-44455 GCA_046347195.1 Steroidobacteraceae bacterium | reverse complement strand
CGACCAGACATAGTCCTTGCCGAACAGCCGGTCCGCGGTGCGCCGCATGAACACCACATTGTCCGGATCCGCACCGATCCCGCCGAGGATGCCGAACACGCTCTGGATGAACAGCGGCGGCTTGGCCAGGCCCTTGTCGAGGAAGTAGGCGAGGTTGTACAGGTGGCCGATGTCGTAGCACTCGTGCTCGTAGCGCGTGCCGTGCTCGGCCATCAGCTCGTACACGCGGCGGATGTCGGCAAAGGTGTTGCGGAAGATGAACTTCTCGCTGTTGAGGATGTACTGGTTCTCCCAGGGGAACTTCCACTGCTTCACCTTGCGGCCCATGTCGTGGAAGGAGAAGTTCATCGAGCCCATGTTCAGCGAGCACATCTCCGGGCTGAAGTGCATGGCCGCGGCGAGGCGCTCCTCCGGCGTCATCTCCGGGCTTCCGCCCGTCGTCAGGTTGATCACCGCATCGGTGCCGGCATGCACCTGCGGCAGGAACTGCTCGTAGACCTTGGGGTCACCGGTGGGCGAGCCGTCGGCCGGGTTACGCGCGTGGATGTGCAGGATGGCGGCGCCGGCCTTCGCGGCCGCGAGCGCCTGGCTCGCAAGATCGGCCGGCTTCCAGGGCAGCGCGTCCGACAGCGTCGGGGTGTGGATCGCGCCGGTGATGGCGCAGGTGATGATGACCTTGTTGCCTGCCATGATGTCAGCCCGCCGTGTAGCCGCCGTCTGCGTAGATGATGTGTCCGGTGTGGAAATCCGAGGCGCGCGAGCACAGGAACAGCAGGGGTCCCGCCAGGTCCTCAGGTTCCCCGAGCCGTCCGATGGGCACGCGCGCCAGGAACCCGGCGCGCACGGTGCGCGCCTTCTCGTCGTCCGCGAACATCCAGGCCGTGAGCGGCGAGCGGAACACCGTGGGCGCGAGTGCGTTCACGGTGATGCCATGCTTGCCCCATTCGCAGCCCAGCGCCTTGGTCATGCCATCCACCGCGGATTTCGAGGTGCAGTACGCGGAATAGCCGGCCGGGTGACCGAGCTTGCCGCGGGCGGAGGAAGTGAACACCACCTTGCCGCCGCCGCCCTGCGCGATCATCTGCCGGCCCACGGCGCGGGCGATGAGCCAGGCGCCATCCACATTCGCGAGCATGACCTTCTGGAAGCGCTCCGGGGTCATGTCGGTGATGGGTGCGACATCGTTCATGCCCGAGGCCACCACGAGGATGTCGATGCGGCCGTAGGCGGCAAGCGTGGCCGCCACCATGGCATCGCAATCGCCTTCGGTGTTCGGGCGGCGAGCGATCTCCACCGCGGCGATGCCCGCGGTCTGCAGTTCGCCCTTCAGCGTCGCCAGCTGCTGTGCATTGCCCGCCGTGATGGCGAGCTTCGCGCCGGCCTTGCCCAGCGTCGCGCACACCACCTTGCCGAAGGCACCCGTGGCACCCACCACCAGCGCGGACTTGCCGCGCACGTCGAACAGGCCTGTGGGGTCGATGGCCGGCAGGCTCATGGCTTTTTCGCCGGGTAGGGCATGATGACGATCATGCTGGCCACCGCGTTCGAGTCGTTGCGCACCTCGCGCGCCTCGCCGCCGGGGATGAAGCAGCTGTCGAGCTTCTCGAGCACGACGGTTTCACCCGAGCCCAAGCGCACGGTCACACGTCCTTCGATGACCACGTAGATCTTCGCCAGCGGGCTTGCATCCATGTCGGCGCCGCCGCCGGGCAGGATGTGGCTCAAGCCCGTCCAGGCGAAGTCCGCATGGCTGGCATCGAAGCCCTGCAGGCGCAGGGCCGTGACGCCGTGATGGAGCGGCGCCTGGTACTCGCGCGCGGCGGCGAAACGCGTGACGTCCATGGTTACTGGTCGTTGCCGGTTTCGATGCGGAAGGTGCCCTTCGGGTCCACCATGGCCACGAGCCGCACGATGCAGCCGTCGCCCTTCTTCCAGCGCCACGGGAAGGCCGCGAACGTCACGCGCTTTCCGGTGACCTGGTCGATGTCCCCGCCCACGTTCTCGAAGCCGCAGATGCCGGCCGAGAGGATGGCGTTGTGGCAGGGCTCCCACTCGGGGAAGTCCTCGATGACCTTGCGTCCCGTGGTCTGCTCGTATTCCTGGTTGATCTTCGGCAGCAGGCCGTGCGGTGCGCCGGGACCGTGCGGGCCGATGGCGGTGCCCAGCGGATGGTCCAGCGCCTGGGTGTCCGAACCGCACATCTTCACGCCGCGCTCGACGAACCACTCGCCTGCTTCCTTGTAGAAGCCGGGGGAGTAGCCGTAGTAATGCGAGTTGTCGCCGTAGTACTTGTGCCAGCCGGTGTTGACGATGACGATGTCATCCTTGCGGATCTTCGGCCGGGCGTTCTCGAGGTCCTTGGCGGTGATGACCTCCCACTTCTTCTTGGGGATGGACACGACCACCCCGGTGCCGAAGAAGTAGGGCAGCGGCACCTCGTCCATGAACGGAGTGCCCTGCACCACGTGGGCCGGCGCGTCGATGTGCGTGCCCGAGTGCATGACCGTGGTGATGCGCTGCGTGAGCACGCCGGATTTCGACATGCCGTGCAGGCGCTCGATCTTCACGTCCTCGAAATACGGCCAGCAGGGCTGGCCCAGACCCCAGGGATGTGACAGATCGTAGAACTGCAGGCCCATGTTGTTCTGCAGGTTGGATTGCGCGAATTTGCACAGATCCGGATTGCGCCAGTCCATGTTGGAACCCCTTGTGTATGTACTATAATGTGATACAAGATACTCGCAGTCTGGTTTGATGTCTACAACGGGACCGCGCATCGGCGCGGGGGGAGTTCGACCTCGCATGCTGTCCACGCAAGGGTCGCGGAACGAATGGCGGGCGGTTGCGGTGCTGTCGCTGGGCTTCGGCCTGGTGGGCATCGACCGCTTCCTCATCTCCACGATGTACCCCACCATCGCGCGCGACCTGCACCTGGGCTATGGCGACATCGGCACCATCACCGGCGCACTCGCGCTGGCCTGGGGGTTCGCCGCCCTGCTGATGGGCAATCTCTCCGACCATGTCGGCCAGCGCCGCGTGCTCACCGGGTCCCTCGTCGTGTTCTCGCTGCTCATTGGCGCCAGCGGCCTGGCCGGCGGGCTCGCGGGCCTCGTGCTGGTGCGCGTGATCATGGGTTTCGCGGATGGCGCCTACACGCCCTCGAGCATCGCCGCCACCATCCACCAGTCGCCCCCCGAGCGTCACGGCCGCAATGTCGGCCTGCAGCAATCCATGCTGGTGCTGTTCGGGCTGGGACTCTCGCCGCTCCTGGTGGGCTGGCTGCTGCGCGAAGGCATGGACTGGCGCTACATCTTCTCGCTGTTCGTGCTGCCGGGGCTCCTTCTCGCCTGGCTGACCTGGCGCGCGATCCCGGACAACCGCCGCGTGGAGATCAGCGAGCGCAGCAGCTTCGCGGACTGGGGCACGGTGCTCAAGTACCGCAACATCCGCCTGCTGATGGGCGGCATGCTGTGCTGGCTCACCTGCCTGATCACCACCAGCGCCTTCCTGCCCAGCTACTTCGTGGATCACCTGAAGCTCGACACGGCGCGCATGGGCACCGTGATGTCGGCCATCGGCTTCGGCGCCATGGTGGGCACCATCCTGCTGTCGGCGGCCTCGGACCGCCTGGGGCGCAAGCCGGTGATGCTGGTCTGCAGCATCGTGACGCTGGGCGGCCTCGTGCTGCTCGGCCGGCTGGGGGCTTCGGTGGCGCCGCTGTTCGCGTGCCTGTTCATGATCCACTTCTGCAACAACACGCTCATCACCATGACCGTGGGGCCCGTCGCAGCCGAGACGGTACCGCCCGCGCTGATGGCCACCGCCTCGGGCGTGGTCATCGCCACCGGAGAGCTGCTCGGCGGCGGCCTTGCGCCCATGGTTGGCGGGCAGGTGGCCGAGCACTTCGGCATCGATCACATCCTCTGGCTGCCCATCCTCATGATGGGCGTGGGCGTGCTGCTGTGCGCCTCGCTCGAGGAAACCCGTCTCGTATCCGTCCCTGGAGCCACACCCGCATGATGAAGTTCATCCTCGCCGCCCGCCGCAAGCCGGGAGACACGCAGGAGCGCTATTTCTACGAGTGGAGCATCATCCACGTCGCGCTGATGATCACCAATCCGTCCACGCAGCGTGCCTTCACGCGCTACGCGCAGCACTACACCATCAACGGCGTGTCCAACGAACTGCTGTGGCATCCACTCTCGCCCATGGCCTGGGACAACATGGCCGATCACTGGCTGGAGAAATTCGAGGACCTGGGCAACTCGGTCCGGAGCGAGGACTACGTGCGGCGCATGCAGCCGCACAAGTTCGGCGATGACCACTTCGCCGTGGAACTGTGCGATGGCCGGGTGATGTTCGAGGCGCCGGATTTCAAGAACGGCGGCGTGAAGCTGGTCCACTTCCTGCGCAAGGCGGAAGGGCTGTCGCAGGAGGACTTCGACCGGCGCTGGAAGGACGAACATTCGCCGCTGGTGCTGGAGCAGCTTGCGCCCTTGGGGTTCTTGCGCAAGTACGTGCAGAATCCGCGCCTGCCGCTGGACCCGCAGTTCTTCAAGGGCACGCTGTTCGAGGCGGGCGGCGTGGGCCTGCACGGCGGCATCGAGGAGTTCTGGTTCAACGGCCTCGAGGACCTTGCACGGCTGCGCCGCGAACCGGCCTGGGAGAAGATCCGCGCGAGCTACGCGAAGCTCTCGAGTGCCGGCTCATTTTCCATGGTCACCACCGAGCGCGTGGTGTTCGACAACGTCACCCCGGGACGGCAGACACCGAAGCCGGCGGTGCTCACGCCCGGCACGCTCGAATACCTGCTCGACAGCCAAGGCTACACCGAGTTCAACGTCCCCAAGCCGCCCGGCGCGGCGCCGGGCCGGCGTTGAACGCTTGCACACGACACACACACAAGAGATTTGGAGTCCGACATGAAGACCAAGGTCAGTTACGACGGCGTGGGCACCCACATCGACTGGCATCACGATGGCGTCACCGCAAAGATGATCGACTGGTTCTGGAGCAACATGGAGAAGGGATTCATCCTGTGGCATCCGGAACAACACGAGCCGCTGGTGTGGGCGGTGCCGGTGAAGCACGGCAACCCCGTGGGCTCCATCCACATCGCGCCGCAGACCTGGAACGACGGCCGCCGGCAGAACCTGTACATCCGCTTCGAGAAGCTCGAGGACGTGGAGCCTCAGTTCCGCGACTACATCATCTACGAGCACGTGGTGATCATGGCGGGCCTGGGGCTGGGGGAGGAGTGCCTGGCCAATCCCAGCCCCATGGGCTATCGCATCCATCAGTGGCAGAAGACCGACTATGGCGTGGAGGGCAAGTCCAGCGCCATCGGCACGCGCAAGAAGGAGAACGAGGAGGATGGCAAGGTCTGGGCCGCGCACAACATCCAGGAGATCGGCAACTGGGGCGTGTTCCTGCCGCAGCTGTACAAGCTGTACAAGGTCGTGACCGATACCTCGCGTAATCCCTTCGCCGACCTGTCGGTCGACGGCAAGGGCCGCAACGCCCGCTACCGCCACATCCGCTGACATGAGCCCCTCCTCTGACATCATCGCTCCGGCGCCTGCCGGATCGGGCAAGGCCGGCCGTCATCCACCCGAGCGCGTCGCGCTGGTGACGGGCGCTGCGCGCGGGCTGGGCCAGGTGTTCGCCACTCGCCTCGCCCAGGATGGCTGCCGGCTCGTGCTGGTGGACCTGCTGGAATGCGCAGCGACGCAGGCCGCCGTGCACGCAGCCGGTTCGACGGCGCGCACAACTCGCTGCGACCTCGCCTCACCCGAGGACATCGACCGTCTGGTGCGCGAGGTGCTGGCCACGGAAGGGCGCGTGGACATCCTGGTCAACAACGCGGCCTACCAGCCCATGATGCCCTGGAACGAACTGAGCCGTGCCGAACTGCGCCGCATGCTGGCGGTGAACACCGAGGCCTCGTTCTTCCTGGCGCAGGGCTTCGTGCCCGGCATGATCCAGCGCCGCTGGGGACGGATCATCAACCTCGCCTCGAGTTCGGCCTGGTCGCCGCCGCCAGCCTTCACGGGCTATATCATCAGCAAGATGGCCAACGTCGGCTTGACGCGCTCGCTGGCGCGCGAGCTCGGCGGTCACGGCATCACGGTCAACGCCATCGCGCCGGGTCTCACGCGCACCGAAGCCGCCAAGACCGATGTGCCGCAGTTCATCTGGGACAAGGTGCGCGAGCAGCAGCTCATCCCACGCTCGGCCGAGCCTGCCGATCTTGCGGGCGCGTTATCCTTCCTGGCCTCCGACGATGCCGCGTTCATCACCGGCCAGACCTATCACGTCGACGGCGGCGCCGTCCTGTAGATTCAGTACGAGGCTTTGACATGAGACAGATGATGACGAGTGCGCAGGCCATCGTGGATGGACTGATCCGCCATGGCGTGCGACGGGTGTTCGGCATTCCCGGTGTCCATACCTATGCGCTGTTCGATGCGCTGTACGAGCGCCGCTCGGAGATCGACTTCATCGGCTCGCGACACGAGCAGGGCGCGGCCTACATGGCCTATGGTTATGCGCGCGCCACTGGCGAGGTGGGTGTGTACACCTGCGTGCCGGGGCCCGGCGTCCTCAACACCACCGCGGCGCTGTCCACCGCCTATGCGGCCAATGCGCCGGTCCTGTGCCTGACCAGCGAGATCCCTTCGCCGGAGATCGGCCGCGGCCATGGCATCCTGCACGAGCTGCCCGACCAGCTCAGCCTGCTGCGCGGCCTGACCAAGTGGTCGGAGCGCATCCGCCATCCTTCCGAGGCACCGCATCGGGTGGCCGAGGCCTTCGGCCAGCTTCGCAGCGGCCGCCCCCGCCCCGTGGCGCTGGAATGTCCCTGGGATACGCTCGGTGAACGGGCGCTGGTGGAGCGCGAGGTGCCTTCCGCGCTGCAGGAGGCGCCGGCCGCGGACCCGCAGACGATCCAGAGGGCCGCGGAACTGCTGGCCGCCTCGGCCAACCCGATGATCATGGCGGGAAGCGGCGCCGTGGGCGCGGCGGCGGAAGTCGGTGAACTGGCGCAGCTCCTGCAGGCACCGGTGACCTCGCACCGCGGCGGTCGAGGCATCGTCGCCGGCGATTCTCCCTGTGGCTTCGACCTGGGCTCAGCCTTCGAGCCGTGGCAGCGCTGCGACGTGCTGATCGCCATCGGTTCGCGTCTGGAGCTTCAGTACGTGCGCTGGCGCAAGTTCCCCCCCGGTCTCAAGATCGTGCGCATCGACATCGATCCGCAGGAGCTGGTGCGCCGCAAGGCCGACATCGGCATCATCGCCGATGCCGCGGCCGCGACGCGTGCGCTCATCGACGCCCTGCGCAAGGCGGGCGTGAACCGCGCCTCGCGCGCGGCCGAATTCGCCGCCATCAAGGCGCGCGCCGCGGCAAACGCCGCGAAGATCCAGCCGCAGATGTCCTACCTGCAGGTGATCCGCGAGTTCCTGCCGCGCGACGGCGTGTTCGTGGAGGAGATCTCGCAGGTCGGCTTCACCGCGCGCTTCGGCTTTCCCGTATACCTGCCGCGCACCTACATCGGCAGCGGCTACCAGGAGAACCTGGGATTCGGGTTCATGACCTCGCTGGGGGTCAAGGCGGCCCTGCCCGACAAGCCCGTGGTGTCGATCAGCGGTGACGGCGGGTTCATGTTCGGCGTGCAGGAGCTTGCCACGGCGGTACAGCACGGCATCAACATCATCGCGATCGTGTTCAACAACGGCAGCTTCGGCAACGTGCTGCGC
Organism: Steroidobacteraceae bacterium; assembly: GCA_046347195.1. GTDB lineage: Bacteria > Pseudomonadota > Gammaproteobacteria > Steroidobacterales > Steroidobacteraceae > TMP-86. Next base: position 36,701 of record JAXMGQ010000045.1, on the reverse strand, counting down.
GACCAGCAGCAAAGCTTCGGCGGTCGTGTGATCGGCGCGACCTTGCGCAACCCCGACTTCACGGCGCTGGCGGAGGCCTTCGGCGCCGCTGCCTTCCGGGCCGATACGCCGGCGGCCTTGCGCGATGCGTTGCCGAAGGCGCAAGCCGCGGGCCGGCCGGCGGTGATCGAGGTGAGGATGGAGCCGGGCAGCGAGACCTCGCCCTGGCCGATCCTGCATCCCGCCGCCTGAACGAAAGCTGGCCGGGCGATATATGTCCTGCCGAACCGCGTGTCCTGCCGTACCGCGTTGCGGGACAGTACGTTTGTGTCTTTACGGCGTTACCCACAGTGCGGTACATTAGCGCTGTCTGGCAATACGGGCGATCTGTTGCTCGAAAGTCACAGACCCGCGCACCGGCGGCGGGGTATCAAAGTGTCCAGAGTCTCAAAAAGGGGAGATGATTCATGACGACCAAGTTGAACCTCACGCTGCTGGCCCTGGCAACAGCGACTCCGTGGCTGGCCCAGGCGGCCGACACCCCGGCGGCCGGGGAGACGGCGCAACTCGAGGAAATCGTCATCACGGCACAGAAGCGCACCGAGCGCCTCGCCGACGTGCCGGTGTCGGCCTCGGTGCTGGCCACCGAGGCGGTGGCACGGGCCAATGCCGGTGACATCTCGGACCTCAACCGCCTCGTGCCCTCGGTCAACCTGAACGGCACCATCAACGGCCGCGTGCCGCTGGGCGTGCGTGGCATCTCCTCGGTCTCGAACGAGGGCACCGTGGGTCTTTCCTCCGGCGTCGCCATCATGATCGACGGCGTCCCCGTCCCTTCCGACTCCCGCGCGGGCAACGCCCTCGAGGACGTGCAGAGCATCGAGGTGCTGAAGGGCCCCCAGGCCACCCTGGGTGGCCGGACCGCGGCCTCGGGCGTCATCAACATCGTGACGCGCAAGCCCACGGACACCTTCCAGGGCAACGTCAGCGCGATGTTCACCAACGACCATGAGTACCGCCTGAACGGCTACCTCTCCGGTCCCATCGCCGAGCAGCTCGACTACAGCATCGCCGCCTACGGCACCTCGCGCGAGTTCCCGATCAACAACCTGAACCTCGGCGAGCACACCAAGGAGCGCGTGTACGGCGTGCGCGGCAAGCTGCTGTTCAAGCCCACCGAGAACCTCGATATCACGCTGGCGGCGCGCCTGGGCAAGGACAATTCGCGCGGCTTCAACTTCGTCTACACGCATCTCTCGCCGGGCATCTTCCTGCTCACCGGCGCGGGCGGTCCCCCGTTCCTCGCCCAGGATGCGCTGCTGCCGGGCATCACGCCCAGCCTGAAGAACCTCGATTACTCCAGCCCCGCCAGGGCGTATTCGAACGTGAAGGATGCCGAGGAATCCCTCGACATCCAGTGGAACGTGGGCGGACTCACGCTGGGCTCGACCACGGCCTACCAGCACGAGGAGCAGGTCAACGCGCAGGACCTGTTCGCGGTCAACAGCTACTTCTGGAACGACCTGACGGGCGCCGGGACGCCGGGCAACCCCACCCCGCCGTTCTTCGACATACAGACCCAGAACATCGACATCAAGCAGTTCAGCGAGGAACTCAAGCTCCTCTCGCCCACGGACCAGCCGTTCAGCTACCTGGTGGGCATGTTCTACTCGGACACGAAGGTCAACTACACGCTGGACCGCGGCCTGCTGCCGGCCTTCCAGAACGTGGCGGTGAAGCCCGTGACCAAGACCACCGACCTGTACGCGCGCGGCACCTGGAAGTTCGCCACCGACTGGTCGCTGATCGCGGGGCTGCGCTACAACTACGACAAGATCAGCTACGACTACCAGCAGGCTCTGTACACCGCCGCGTTCCCGCCGCCGGTGATCTACACCGACCTGTCGGCCTCGGACAGTTCGAGCGAGTCCACCGTGGTGGGAGACCTCAGTGTGCAGCGCAAGCTCACGCCCGACACCATGGTCTACTTCAGCTATGCGCGCGGCACCTCGCCCGCGGCCTACAACACCGCGGCGAACCTGACGCCGACCAGCCCGACTCTGGGCAAGCCGGTGAAGAAGGAGAACGTCGACCACTTCGAGATCGGCACGAAGGGCAGCTACTTCGACCGTCGCCTGACGCTCAATGCGGCGATCTGGGACACGAAGTACAAGGACTTCCAGGTGCAGATCTTCGACCAGTCCAACACCTCGATCAACCCGCCGCTGGTGCTGGCGAATGCGGGTGAGGCGGAGACCAAGGGCCTGGAGCTCGATGCGGCCTTCGCCGCGACCGAGACGCTGCGCATCGACTGGAACGCGGCCTACATCGACGCCAAGTTCAAGGACTACAAGGGCGCGCCCTGCTACTACCCGGCGTTCCCGGGCGTGGTGCCGGCCGGCTGCGTGCAGGCGATCCCTGGAGGCCCCGTGACGCAGGACCTCTCGGGCAAGGTCATGCCGAACTCGCCGAAGTTCAAGTCCGTGTTGAGCCTCGAGCAGCGGGTTCCGCTGGACGGTGGCGCCTATGAGCTGGTGTTCGGCGGCTCCTGGTCCTATCGCACCAAGGCGCAGATGCTGGTCGACCAGAACCCCTACGCCATCCAGTCCGCCTTCAGCATCGTGAACCTCGATGTCGGCCTGCGCGACAAGTCCGGCAAGCGGTCGGTGACACTGTTCGTCAACAACCTCACCGATCACGTGTACTACACGGACCTCGAGGACTTCTGGAGCGGCCCATGGGGCGCCACGAACGCGATCGTGGGCCAGCCGGCGCGCGATGCGCGGCGCTACTACGGCGTGCGATTCAACTTCGGATTCTGATCACTCCTGTGGATCCGGGCCCCTCTCCGGCATGATTGCCGGGCAGGGGCCCGACTTATTGGAGAATATCCATGAGTCAGTACGACATCGTCGTGATGGGAGCCGGTCACAACGGCCTGACCGCCGCGGCCTACATGGCCAAGGCGGGCAAGAAGGTGCTCGTCCTCGAGCGCAAGCCGCACTACGGCGGAGGCGTTTCCACCCGGGAGTTGATCCATCCGGGCTTCTGGCATGACGAGCACTCGAACGTGCACATCATGATCCAGGGAAACCCGATGTTGCGCGAGGACGAACTGGGTCTGCTTTCCAGGTTCGGGCTCGAATACATCTATCCCGAGCTGCCCCATGCCTCGATCTGGGCCGACGGCTCGATGATCCGCTCATGGCGCGACCTCGACCGCACCTGCGGGGAGATCGCGCAGTTCAGCCCCAAGGATGCGGAAAGCTACCGGAAATTTGCGCAGGCGAGCATGGCGGCGCTGCCGATGTTCATGTCGGGCCTCTATGCCCCGCCGTTCCCGTTGGGCGCATTCGTCGCGATGATGGATCAGTCGGATGAGGGGCGCTTTCTGCTCGATGTCATGCAGCGATCGGCGCTCGATGTGGTCAACCAGTATTTCGAGAGCGACCGCCTGCGCATCCACATCGTGCGCATGGTGACCGAGAACCTGCAGATGCCCGATGAACTGGGCACGGGCATGGGCGCCTTCCTGATGCCCGGCATCATTCATGCCTATGGCTGCTCGATGCCCAAGGGCGGCTCGGGCCAGCTCTCCAAGGCGCTGGTGCGCGCGATCGAGAATTTCGGCGGCGAGGTTCGCTGCAATGCCGAGGTGAAACGCGTCCTCGTCTCCTCGGGCAAGGCGGTGGGTCTCGAACTCGTGGATGGACAGACCTTCATGTCGAAGGACGGCGTCATCGGCGCCATCCATCCCCTGGTTCTGCGCAAGTTCGTGGCCGAGGCGCCGGAGCCCGTGCTGCAGCGTGCGGAGCGGGTCACCCAGTCGACCTTCTCGATCAACCTCACGCACATGACGCTGAAGGAACGCCTCAAGCTCAAGGTCGGCAACGAGACCAATGCGATGATGACCGAGCTCATGGACTTCTACACCGTGCGCGACATGCTGCTCGAATACGACAAGCTGCGGCGGGGCGAAGTGAGCGACCGCCTCGCCGCGGGAGGCGATAACAGCATTTTCGACCCGAGCCGCGCGCCCGCAGGCGCCGGCGTGTTCTACGGTGTGAACTTCGCGCCTTACGACCTCTTCGAGGGCGGTGCCGCCGCATGGGACGAGAAGAAGGAAGCGTACGCAGACAAGGCACTGGCCCATTGCCGCAAGTTCTATTCGAACCTGACCGATGACAACATCACGGGCCGCCTGGTCCGTTCGCCCCTGGACCACGAGCGCGACAGTCCGGCCAGCTTCCTCCGCGGTGACATTCACGGCTGCGCGCCGTTCTTCTACCAGTCGCTCGGACATCGGCCGACGCCTGACCTGGGCTCGCTGCGCGTGCCCGGCATCGAGGGACTCTACCTGGTCGGGCCCTTCATGCATCCTGGCGGAGGCGTGTTCGGGGCCGGACGCGCGACCGCGATCCAGATGATGGACGACATGGGGATCGACTACGACAAGGTCTGCCGGAGGGACGTGCGATGAAAGATGCGAAGAAAGCACCGGTCGCCAAGGTCTTCGACGCGCAGGACAAGGAGCTCATGGCGATCCGCAAGATCGAACGTGACGGCAATACGCTGGTCGTTCGCGGCAAGATCTTCGGCGCGATGCCGATGGTCGCCAGGCTCGCGCCGGCCGAAGCGCGAGCTGCGCTGAAGCTCCTCGACTTCAAGACGATCCTGTTCCTGCTCACCTTTCTGTTTCGCAAGTAGGGCGAACCGGCCTCGACAGCCGGGTCCCATGTCAACAGTACATCGTCATCCCGGATTCATGACCGGCATATCGCTGTTGTTGCCGATCACTTTGACGACCATGGCCATCGTGTTGCTCGCGCCTGTGGTACCGAAGATGATGGACGCCTTTGCCGGCGAGCCGAACCGCGAGTACCTGGTGCCGATGGTACTGACGATGCCGGCGCTGTGCGTCGCCATACTCTGTCCCTTCGGGTGGCTTGAATCCCTGATCGGCGATCCCCTCAGCCAGGAGTTGGTTGTTGAGCGGCGAAACCACCGTGATCCTGATCTCGTTCGCACTGGGCTGCAGATATGCGCCGATCCGCGCCTCAACGTGAACGGGTTGATGGCGATACTGGCCGAAGCGTTCACGGCAACCACCGCAGAGCCGCCCACTTGCTCGATTGCGAGCTCGGCACGGCGCGTGGTACGCGGCGAGCCTTGCAGTTCGTGGTAGGCTGCTGCATTCGACATCCCTCCCCGTCCCCGCAGGGCGCCCCACGGAACGAGCCGCTCGAGCTTCAGGCTCGACCGTTCGTGTCGGCTCGATTGGTGGATTCGGGGCCTGATGCCAGTCATCCAGGTCAACGTTCCACGGCCGAGTTCCAGCTTGAGTGCGGACCTCAACCGGAACCCGCTTACTTGAGCGCTGTCAGAGCCGCTGCCGCGCGATGATCACGACGGTGGCTTCATTGCCAGCCAGGGACAGCGGTGTACCGCAGGTGATCATCCGCCTGCCGGTAGCCAGGCGAATTCCCGAAGACCTCCCGGTCCACAGGTCGACCCGATACGGGATTCCGGAAGGGGTGAATCTCGATCGTCTGCTCGGTGGACTCTCCTGGTCATTCAGGAGATAGAGGATGTCGATCCCTTCAGCGCGGTGGAGCAGGAGCACGCGGTCTGGGCGGCGGAGAAGGTGATCACGGGGGAAATGCCTGATTGAGCCAGTACTGCCGGCAGATCAGCCGGTTCAAGACCCCGCGCGTCGACGGCAATTCAAGCAGGGCCGTCAGTGCGTCGCGAACCTTGCGACTTGTACTTGCCGCCTCATGCCATCCTCGCGACCGTGAGGAGCATCGCCGATGATGATGACGCAGGTCTGAGCGGCCAGTGCCAGGAGCTTCTCGGCCACCGGCAGATCACCTGCCCGGACATCATTGAGTACGACCGCCCGGTATGGTGGGCCATCCGGCATGAGGCGTGCCTCGGCAAAGCGCATCTGCGGAGGTTGAACAGTTCAGGCGCCGGATACCGGAACGTGAAGCCCGCGTGCAGGATGGACTGGCTGCGCAGCGGTGCGCCGAGAACGGCGAGGTCGGCTTGCAGGCGTCCTTGTCGGAGCAGGTGCTGAAGGCGCTCGATGTTGGCAGGCGGTTACCGAGGAGCCAACGTCCACATCGATCCCGTGGCCCCCAGTCGTTGCCGGATTTCACGCCCGAAGGCCGAGAAGCCCGCCAGCTCGCGCGCCCGGCGCCGGCATGACTGAAGCCGTGCAGCACCACCGATTGATGCCGCCCGCCATGTCAGCGCGCTGAAGCATGTAGAGCAGATCGCGCCGTCGCAACATGGGCGCTGCCTGCACGAAGGTTCCCGCTTCAACGAGAGTATCGACCGCTTTCCACGTCGCGCCGGCGGCCATCGCACGCCAGCCGTGAATGTCATTGTTGCTGTCGCCCTCCGGGATGTCGGCAAACGCCGCGCGTACTGGCGCGTTGATTTCACTGCCGACCGCCCACGGAACCGCATGCCGAGCCGGGAGGCCCACTCGGTGAGGCCTTTGATACGGTTGTCGACGCACATTTCCGACAGGACCGAGTCGAAATCGTGCCGGACGCGCCTGGCGTCGATCCCCTGTAACCCGAACACAGGCCTTCACCTTAGATCTTCCATCATCTCCGCCATCGTCGGCTGGCGCGAGACCATACCGCCAGATACGGTTCGAGTCTGCAGTTTCGCTGTCTGGCAAACTCCGTCATTGCTGCAGGAGTCCAGGGATGAAAGGCCGAGAACTCCATGAGTTCGAACGAAGGCGCCGCTGCTCGCGGGCGATGGCGAACCCGATCCGGGAGAAGGTATTCAATGACGGATCAGCGCCGCGAACAGGCGGACCCATACATCAACACATATTGCGCGGGAAGCCTCTTCGTCAGCATCGAGTGGTTCATAAGCGAACATGTTCTGGATCTGGCCGGTGCCCCGCATCCAGAAGCTCAGATTTTCATCTGCTCGAAGGCGCTGTCCATTCGAGGCGGCCACTGTTCCACTGTTCCGGTCAGGTCCACGAGACTGTCGGGTTCGAGGGATCGGGATCAGGCTGGCCGATCGATCACCCGCAGGGCCCGGACGGCCAGCAGCGCCGGCGTTACTGGCGGATGCTCGTTCTGGATCGGCAAGACGCCGGAAGGCCGTTCCCGGCGGAAGTGGCACCGGTCCGCTGAATGACTGGCCTGCATTCACCGTGGCCATGCCATGCACCAGTTCCTTCGAGGCGGCATCATCATCTGGCCTGACGCCGGGAATCCCGGTGGGCCAATGCGGCCCCAATGTCAGCGAGGGCATTGCACCGCGAGAGACAGCCACTTCCAGCGCGGCCTGATGGCGGCCATCCAGGCGGGGCTTCCCCAGCCTTGGGTCCGCGGATCGATGGGGTCGGTCACGCTATCGCGCACATCGGCGATCTCGAAGCCACCGAACCCTGCGTCCGCAATGATCGCGGCCTTCTGCACGGATCGCCCGGGGAGAAACTGCGCCGCCTGGCCACCACCAGCGGATCTGGGGCCGCGAGGCGCGGCGGATTGCGCAGCGTCCGGAGCAGCGGATGGAGCTTGACGGTGCAACTGCACCGCAGTCCTGGTATCGGCAAGCAGCGTGGACGCCGCGCTGGCTGAGCATCACGGCTAGAATTCGCGCCGATCGTAGTGCATCAGTTGGTCTGGTCCGAGGCCTGGGCCGGCCAGATCGCGCGACCGTTGGAGTCGACCGGACTCATCGGGAGCCGTGCCGGAGCGGATCACCAGCCGCCTCGCGCAACGAGGGTCTTCGTCAAGGCGGGACGCCCTCCGCCTTGACCAGATGCTCGACCAACGTGTCGATCATGGTCTTCACCGGCTGTGCGCAAGTCGTGGTCTCAAAGGCGGGCCAGGCGGCAATCGGCACATCGTCGAATCCGATGATCGAGACATCCTTTCCGGCTCCACATGGCGCGCGCCGTCTGGAATCGCGGCGAGGGCCATGTGGTCATTGACGCAGAAGACGGCATCCGGAGGCTCCGGCGCATTCAGGAATGCCCCTCATGGCCTCTTCTCCGCACCATCGAAGCGTACTGGCCGTAGCGCTCATTCGGTGGCGGCTGTATGCTCGCCGCCACCAACGTATCGACGAAGTCGCGCGTCTGCTCGACGCTGGATGAACTCTCCGCCATGCCGGTGATGATGCCGAACTTGTGCTGACCGCGACGAATCGGCGATGGTTGCAGCGGCTGGCTTCATTGTCAGCCGTCACGTCAGCGCCCGGCCATTGAGGTCGATGTTGCCGAACATGACCACAGGCACCGGCTTCCAGATTACCTCCGGCCACCCAAGCGCGATGCCATGCTGGTGGATGCCAGGACCACACCGTCGAGCCTGTAGCCCAGCAGCTCGTCGAGTACCGGATCCAGATTGGCCTCGGCGTGGGTGATGAACAGCACGATGCGAAATCCCGCCGATGCCAGCCGGTCCGACAGCTTCTCGATCACCTCGGGATAGAACTGGTTGTCGAGATGGGTGATCGCAACACCGATGAGCTTGGATTGGCTGGTGGTGAGTGAGCGGGCGGTCAGGTTTGGCCGGTACTTGAGCTGACGAGCCGCGGCAAGGATGCGACGGCGGGCTTCGTCAGAAACCACTCCTCCCGTGAAGGCACGCGAAACCGCTGACTTGGAGACCCGGGCGAGGCGGGCAACGTCTGAACCGGTGGGAGGGCGGCTGCTCATAGGTGGCGCATTCTACGTGGGATGGAGTCGGATAGCATCCCGGGATGCAACAGGATTGGGACCGATTGCATGGTAATTGCCGCACCGCAATATGCAGTTGGTATTCGACAAATCCGAATTCCTGCTGCTAGAATCCCGCCATAATTCACTCCGATGGGGAGACTGACGATGAAATCCAAGGCGTTGCTGTGTCTATTTGTGGGAGCGGTTGCAGTCACGGGACTCCCCGCGGCGGCGAGGTCACAGGAGGCCAGTGCCGACGTACCCGCGGAGCTTCGGGAGATCGTCGTCACCGCCGAAAAGCGCGAAGCCAGCATCCAGAAGACACCGCTTTCCATCGGCGTCGTCACCGGCGAGGAAATGCAGAAGTCGGCGCAGGGTTCTCTCGATGCCGCGCTGAAGACGGTACAAAGCGTCGAGTTGCAGGGCCTCGCGCAGGGCACGCAGATCTACATCCGCGGCGTCGGATCCTCGATCGACCCGCAATTCGCCGACCCCTCCATCGCGCTGATGGTCGATGGGGCCTACACGGGTCGCGCCGAAGCGGTCGAGAGTGGCGCCTACGACATCCAGCGGGTCGAAGTGCTGCGCGGTCCGCAGGGCACCCTGTACGGACGCAATGCCTCCGGCGGCCTGGTGAATGTGGTCACTGCAGATCCCACCATCGACAGTGTTCACGGGTACTTTCGCGCCCAGTTGGGCAACTACAGCATGCGTCGCGCAGAGGGTGCCTTGAACGTCCCCGCGGGTGAATCTGCGGCCGTCCGCATCGCCGGCTATCGGGAGAAGCGCGATGGCTACGTGGACGATGGCTCGATGGACTCCGACAGTTGGGGCGTACGGGCAAAGCTGCTGATGCAGCCCGCCGAGTGGCTGCGCATCGTCGGCAAGGTCGACCTGTATCGTTCCAAGGCGGATGGCATCAACACGGTGCCCGTCTCAGGTTCTGCCGGGCAGCTCAACTTTCCCCCGCCGTTCTTCTTCAGCAACTTCAACCCGCCGGTGGCATTTGCGACGAACCCGCCGGTGTGCCCCGGCTCGCCATTCGTGGGCTGTGCGCCAAATCCCGTGTTCCCCAGCGGATTCGACTCGAGCAAAGGCTGGTTGCCGCGCACTGCCGGCGACCCGTGGTCAAACAATCCTGAGCACCCGGCTGGCCTCGTCGATCGCCGCGCGGATTCCTACGGGCTGGACATCCAGGCCAACCTGGGGCCGGCTATCCTCACGATCCTGCCGAACCTCACCCGCAGCTACAACCGACTGGTCAGCAACTACCTGTTCGGTTCGATCGTTCCAGGCGTGGGTCCGACCTATGATCTCACCGCCTATGCGGATCAACGTTCCAACACCAAGTACACATCCACGGAAGCTCGCCTGACCTCCACCGGAACGGGTCCGCTCAAGTATGTGTTCGGTCTGTACTACCTGAAATCCGATCCGGGCTCGGGACAATTGCCGACTTCCGGCACCACGACATCGGGGTCGCCGTACACCATCACCAATGATCTGCAGCCGGGCACGACATTGGCCGCGTTCGGACAGGTGACCTACTCGCTCAGCCCGAGCCTCAGGGTTACCGGGGGACTGCGTGTCAGCCGGGACAAGATCGGCCAGGCCTACGACATCGTCGTGGGAAGCGCTGCGAGCGGCACCACGAGCTTTTCGCAGTCGCAAAGTTCCACTCAATACAAGCTCGGTCTCGAATACGACGTCGCCGAGCAGTCATTGCTCTACGCCCACGTATCGACCGGCTTCAAACAGGGTGGCATCTCGCCCACATTCCCGCCCGCCTCGTTCCAGCCGGAGAAGCTGGTTGCGTTCGAGATCGGGTCGAAGAACCGCTTCTGGGACAACCGGCTGCAGTTGAACATGGCGGCGTTTCGTTACAACTACAAGAACTATCAGTTCAGCACTTTCGCGAATCTTCCGATTCTTGATGATTCAGGCGCGAACATCGGCACCAATGCCTTCATCGTCATCAACAATGCCGGTACGACCCACATCAACGGTGCAGAGGCGGCAATGGATCTGCTGCCGTGGAAGCTCTCGCGGGTGTCGGCATCGGTGACTTACCTCGATGCCAAATACGGAGAGGCCATCCTGCCGAACAACCCGTTCGTGAATCAGGGGGAGTTCAATCTGTCAGGCCGGCAGATTCAGAATTCACCGGACTGGTCGGTCAATCTGGTCCTCGAACAGGGCTTTGCGGTTGGCTCCGGCATCCTGACCGCCGCTGCAAATTCCCATCTCAGCACGAGCTATTACACCACTCCCGAGCAATACCAGCCGGGCGCCTTCCAGAAGAGCTTCACCAGGACGGACCTGAGTTTGCGCTACGAATTGCGAGGTTTCTCGGTGACGGCAATGGTGAGGAACGTCGAGAACGAGGCGCAGACGACCTACGTGTTCCCCGCCTACCGCAGATTCATCACGGCCCCCCGCACTTTCGCCGTTACCGCCGGATACAGGTTCTAGGAGCACACCATGCCACTTTCAAGATTCCTCCTGTCGAGCGTCATCGCCGCATTTGCTGCCTCCGCCAGCGCGGCGAGCCCGGGCCCGCGGATGGATTTCGAGCCGCTGAAGTCCAATGCGGCGGTTGCAAAGGGTCGTCCCTCGATATCGGACGGTGAGCGGGCCGCGGCCACGATCGCCATCCAGAATCTCATGAGCCGTCATGAGTTCATGCACGCGGCTGGTCGAAATCTCGAGGAACTCGACAGTTTCTGGGTGAAGCGCAACGGCGCGTTTGCGGCAACCGCCACGTTTGGCAGTCCCGCCTGGGTCATGTATGGCCTCGACATCGTGCGCAACGCCTACGGCATGAAGAGTGCCGCCGATGCCAAGGCTGGGTTGGAGAAGATGGCGGCTGCAGATCACAGCGTCCAGAACGCTGCCGCAAACTACGGGGCGGGCGCCGAATGGGTCATGCATACCAGCACCACTCCGTCATCGAGATTGCCGGGGACGGCAAGTCGGCTCAGGGCGCCTGGTATTCGCCCGGCGTGGGCGTCATGCCGGTATGGCAGGACGGCAAGATCCATCTCCAGGGGATGTTCTTCTATGAAAAGTACGGTGGAGACTTCGTGAAGGAGGACGGAGTCTGGAAGATCTGGCACTTGCAGATGGCCTACGACTTCGTGCCCGGATTGCCCGAGTCGATGCTGACCCAGTTGAACGAGCAGCTCGGTTCACTCGCATTGCGCGAACCCCTGAAAACGCTGGGAGGAGAGGCGGGCGAACGAATGGGCGGCCAGCTGCCCCCCGGTTTCCGCAAGCCCCTCTACGCCTACCCGGCTTACAGCCCCAAGCGTGCGGCGGTCATCTGGCCGAACCTGCCACGGCCCTACTACACGTTTGCCGATACCTACAACAACTGCAATTGCGAGCAGGAAAAGCCCAAGTGGTAGTTCCCGACGGTCCTTCGACTTCAACGGGGCGTCCGCCGCGAACCCGGTGGAGGATTGCGCTGGTCGCAGCGTCGATGCTCGCATCGTTGTGCGCCCAGGCCGGCGCAAGAACGGTGTCGATCGACCAGTCCGAATTGCGTCGGCTGCGCACCGATGCAAGGACGGCGCGCGATGTACAGGAGATCCAGAACCTGATGTCGCGCCGCGCGATGCTTCATTCCATCGGTCACAACGAGGAGGAGCTGGATCTGTGGTCGAGGACCCAGGAGATCCGCTGGGCGCAGAACGGCGGCTGCTGGATAGGCAATGATTACCGGCGCTACTACGTCGAGATCAATTTCGCGATGCAGAAGGCGCAGCTCGCCGCGCTCAGCCGCGCCAATCCCGCGATCGAGGACGACTTCGCGAAGAACCGCTACATCGGTTCGACCGTGTTGCACGTGCTGACGACGCCCATCATCGAGATCGCAGCCGATGGGCAGACCGCCAAGGCATTCTGGTATACGCCCGGCGTCATTCTTTCCTCGCCCGATGGCAAGCAAGCCAACGGCGTGAACATGTGGGAGCGGTATGGCGTCGACCTCGTGCGCGAGCAAGGGCGTTGGCGCTTCCTGCACATCGAGGTCATCACCGACTTTGCTTACCCCTTCGGTGGTGACCTGTCGACGCCCGTGCCGGGGATGCCCAAAGCAGATGCTTCGAGATCAGGGTCGGAAGGCAGCAGTCCCTCTCCGGGCCCAGGCGCGCAAGGGCTCAAAGTGCCTGGGCCCACCCTCGCGCGACAGATGGGCGAGACGTATTCTCCCCTGCGGGTGCCCAGGCTGACACCGCGCCTGCCGGAAGCCTATCGGACCCTGAGCGAGACCTTCGAATACGCCGACTGTCGCCGGATGCCGGCCATGCCGACAGCCGCGCCATCCGGGGCGGCCCCATCCAGGGCGGCCCCACCCGGGGCGCCCCCGCCTCCAATGACCGGCGATCCTTCCAGGAACCCGGATATGCGGGAATTCGCAGCCGAGGTCGACACTGATCATGACGGGAAGATGTCGCGACAGGAATGGCAGGCGAAAGGGTTGCCCTCGAGCTCGTTCAACATGTTCGAGAGGGGCCGCGGCTACGTGCTTCTCGAGGATTTTCAGAAGAACCCCGCCCCGCCGGGGATCGACCTCGATGGCGATGGCAAACTGACGGTGGAGGAGTTCAGGGAATTCGACAGGAAGATGTCGGCGCAGATGGGAAAGGGCGGCAAAGCGGGTCCTTAGAATGCGAGATGTCCGTTACACGCGCGTCGCGATCATCCTGCATTGGGTCATTGCAGCGTTCATCCAGTTCAACCTCGCCTTGGGATTCTTCATGGAGGATCTGCCGCCTCCGCTGAGATTCCTGGTACTGCCGCTGCACATTTCGGGCGGAATGACCGTACTTCTGCTGTCGGTCATGCGGATACTGTGGCGGCTGATCCATCGGCCGCCGGAACACGAACCGCCGCTGTCATTGCGGGAGGGCATCGCCGCCCGATTCGTTCATCTCATGCTGTATGCCGGGATGCTGTTGATGCCGTTGAGCGGCTGGGCCATTCTTTCTGCACATCCTGCGCCAGGCACGGCCGGGTTCGCCGCCGAGCAGGCGGCATTGCTCCAACCTCCCGCTGGAGCAAACGCTGGCCTGGCCCGAAAGCCTGGGCCCGGCGGAATCCGGATCTGGTGGGCCATGCCGCTACCCGCATTGGCACCGATCCAGAAGATCGGGTCGACGCCCGGTGGGCTCGTGCCGCAAAAGGAAGTCCACGAGGAACTCGTTGCCGCCCACGGGCTTGGCGGCTGGATCATGATCGCGCTGCTCGCGCTGCATATCGGCGCGGCACTCAAACATCAATGGGTCGACAAGAGCCCTGAATTGCGGCGTATTTCGCTGCGCACATCCTGAATTCCCGAAAGCCGGAACCGATGGGCAGCTTCGAATTTTTGAGTTACCTTGCCTGCCCGGGTGTCTTGGTGGCGATCGGAGCCCGAAGCTTCGTAAAGGATCCAAACAGTGTCTGATCGATTGAGAGGAAAGATTGCAGTCGTCACCGGCGCTGCCAATGGGATAGGGCGAGGATGCGCGGAGCTCTTCCGCGACGAGGGAGCCACGGTCATCGGAGTCGACTTGTCCGATGCGGACAGAAGCGGAGATCTCACCGACGAATCGGCCACCTCGGCGCTGTTCGCGGCGATCGGCAAGGAACACGGCCGTATCGACATTCTGGTCAACGCCGCCGCCTTCGCTGTCTTCCAGTGGATCGAAGCAATGTCATTTGCGGACTGGAAGAGGACCCTCGCCGGTGAGCTTGATATCGTCTTTCTGTCGACGCGCGCCGCGTGGCCCTACCTGAAATCCAGCCCAGCTTCGTCAATCATCAACTTTGCCTCGGCAAACGCGCGCCATGCCTTGCCTGGATCGCCGGCGCTGGCCCATTGCGCCGGGAAGGGAGGGGTTCTGGCGCTCACCCGCCAGCTCGCGATGGAGGGCGCTCCCCACAATATTCGTGCGAATTCCATTTCGCCGGGTTTCATTCGTACCGCCGCCACGGCGCGACATCTGGCCAGTGATCCTGCCTTCGAGGCGCAGGTTCTGGCGAAGAACATGCTCAAGCGGCTCGGTGAGCCCAGGGACATCGCCTGGGCCGCCGTGTGGCTGGCTTCGGACGAGGCGAGGTACGTCACCGGGGCGGAGATACCCGTGGATGCTGGCGCTACGGCGTGGTGAGGGGCTTGCCGAGCACCTGTTCCAGCGCCGCCTTCGCGCACTGCTCGTCCTCGCTACTCTCGGCGCCGCCGACGCCGATCGCACCGACGATGGCCCCGGCCGAGGAGATGGGCAAGCCACCTGCCATCGGAAACAGGTTGAGCGCCAGTATCTGCAGGTGCCCCTGCTCAAGCCCCTTGCCCAGCTCGCTGCTCGGGTGGCCGATGGCCAGCGCCGTACGCGCCTTGTCCTGCGCACTCTGCACGGCCAGCGAGGGCGCTCCTTCCATGCGTGCAAAGGCGGTCGGGATGCCGGCCTCGTCCAGCACCCAGATCGCCACATGCCAGTGGTGTTTCGCCGCATAGTCCTCGCAGGCGGCGACCAGTTGCCGCGCCGTGACCGTGCTGACGCTGCGGTGTTCCACCCACTGCGCATGCGCCGCGGCACTGGCGCTCAGCGCCAGCGGCACGAGCAGACGCAAGCGTAGGCGCGAACGCGCGCGTGCGCGTGCGCGTCGGCGCGGGATCAGGCGGCTCACGGCTTCGCTCCCGCCGGCCCGGCCACCGCCGCCGCCGCAGCCTGCGCAACGGCCGCATCCGCACCTTCCACGCCACTCACGCCGATGGCGCCCACCGTGTGTCCATCGATCACGATGGGCACACCTCCCGGCAGGCCGATCAGACCGGGCAGCGGCGGGCCCCCCGGCGGCCCACCACCTGTGGCGCGCCGGGTGATGGCCGCGGTGCGCGCCTTGGCCTGGGCGAATTCGATCGACACATAGGTGGAACCGTCGAGCTTCTCGAACAGCACCAGCGCGCCGCTCGGCTGCACGATGGCGAACACGGCGCCCGATGCACCGCGCCGGCTGGCCTCGGCTTCGGCAGCGGCAAGCACCCGCCGGGCCTGGGTCAGCGTGATGTTCGCTCCGTACTCGGGGGCCGGTGCCGACGGCGCGGCTGCCGCTTGTGTGGGTGGCGGATTCTGCGCGACGGCGAACGCGGGCGCGAGCACCGCGCTGGCGAGGGTCAAGAAGCAAGCGGGTGTCGTAGTCAAGGATCTTCTGATCATGGAGCTTCCTCGTGGTGGTAACAGGGCAGGTGGAGCATCAGCCTCAGCCGTGCATCGTCCCGAAGGCGGCCTCTCTTCCGCCGGCGCGGCGATACTCCGGTGCATGCTGCGCGAACTCGTAGTCGGCGCCGTTCAGTCGTGCCACCGCGCAGATCACCAGCTCGCGCAGCCGCGGCTGCAGCGTGAGATACCCGGACAGGAACTCGAGTACCTGGGGGATCTTGTAGAACAGGTTGGCCGTGCTGTCCTCGGTGCGCATGGTCGGCGAGGTGATGTCGTTGTGGATGGTGTAGCCGAACACGTGATCGTAAGCATCCGCGGCGGCGATGTCATTCGCACGCTTGCCGATCACCACGGCCAGTTCGGGTTCGGGGTGCGTGCGGCCGAACCGCGGCTTGCACACGATGGGCTCGCCATGACCCGCGAGCGCGCTCGCCGTGACGCGCCGGATCCGCTGGCCGCTGGCGCTGGGCACGCTCGATGAGGATGCCATCGTCGTGCGCTACAGCACCATGCCGGCGAGCCCACTGGCAGTGCAGTCCACCACCCTCGGCCATCGCCCGGGTCTCATCGAGTCGGCGATGGGGTTGGCCTATCTCGCGCATTGCCCAGCGAACGAGCGGGCCATCCTGCTCGGCGTGCTGAGCATGACTACCTTCGGCCGCTCCATGACGCGCGTCACCATCGCGCGGCACGTGCCGGTGTTGCAGGAAACAGCGGGGGAGATCGCCAGCGGGGTCCGAGACCGGATGGTGATTGGCCCGTGAGGAGCGAATTTGCGAAAATGTGCCAATGAAGCTCTCGTCCGCCCTGGAAATGAATCGTGCGGCCATCCGGCGCATCGTGGAATCGCATCGCGGCTGCACTGCTCGCAGAGGCCGAGCCTGTATGAGCTCAGATCCGAACCGGCTGGGCGACTACTTGAGGCATATCATCTCGAAGCCATCGATCGAATAGACACCTATACAACTTCCAACCTTCGCCAGTCGTCATCCCGAGTTGCCGCTGGCTTTTGCGTATCAGATGCGCAACGCCATTTCACGCACGGCTATTTCAAGGTTCGGACGCTCCATGACGCGCCCGACCATCGCGCGGCACCTGCCGGTATTGCAGTCCACGGCGCAGGAGATCGCCGCCGGCGTGCGCGAGGGGAGCGCCGGCGGGCGCCGGTGACCGCATTGTTGCTACACTCCTGCCCATGTCGGGCAAGAAACCTTCCCTGGGACGCGGCCTCGCGGAGCTGAGCCCGTTCCTCGCGCCGCGGGCGCCTGCCGCGTCAACTTTGCCCGGAGGCGATGTCGCACCGGCCCCGCTGCCATCCGGGGACCGCCTCGCCACCCTGCCGCTGGACCTGCTGCAGCGTGGCAAGTACCAGCCGCGTTCGGACATGCGCACCGAGTCGCTCGCGGAGCTGGCCGACTCGATCAAGGCCCAGGGCATCGTTCAGCCCATCCTGGTTCGCCCCGTGGGCCGTCCGCAGCTCGGCGAATCCCAGCGCTACGAGATCATCGCCGGTGAGCGGCGCTGGCGGGCCGCGCAGATGGCCGGCCTCACCGAGATCCCGGCGGTGGTGCGCGAGGTGCCCGACGAGGCCGCCGTGGCCATGGCCCTCATCGAGAACATCCAGCGCGAGAACCTAAACCCGCTGGAGGAGGCACGCGCCCTGACGCGGCTGATCGACGAATTTGGCCTTACGCATCAAGCGGCTGCGGAAGCCGTGGGCCGATCGCGCGCGGCGGTGAGCAACCTCCTGCGCCTGATGGAGCTGGCCGACGAGGTCAAGGCGCTGGTGGAGCAACGCAGCATCGAGATGGGCCATGCACGGGCGCTGCTGGGCCTGACCAGCCGGCGGCAGCAGGTCGAGGTGGCGCACCTGGTGGCGAAGAAGTCCCTCTCGGTGCGTGAAACCGAAGCGCTGGTCCGCCGGCTGCTCTCCCCCGCCGCGGGCGAGACCCGGGCTGTGCCGGAGGTCGATCCCGACATCCGCCGGCTGGAACTGGAACTCGCCGACAAGCTGGGCGCCAAGGTGGCCTTCCAGCATGGCGCCAGCGGCCGCGGCAAGCTGGTGGTGAGCTACAACAGTCTCGATGAGCTCGAGGGTATCCTCGCGCACATACAGTAGCGCCGCGCGCAACTACGCGGTTTCCACGGGGATCTGTCAAATCCCGCTAGCCCTTTTGCCTTGAAGCAACGGGTGCGCATCTTTATAATGCCGCGGCTTTTTTGGACCGCCTCGGCTCAATCATGACAGTGCAGGACCTCAGCCGTTGCGTGCCGGCCTGCGCCCGGCTCCCCCACGGGACGACCGACGGATGACCGACCCCACGCTGCGCGGCAAGCGCACGGTGGTGCGGGTGGTCGTGTGGCAGGTGGCCACCGGGGTGCTGGTGGCGCTGGGTTTCGGGGTGTTCTCCGGTGGATGGGCGGGGGCGTCGGCACTGGCTGGCGGCCTCATCGTCGCCGTGGGTACCGCGGTGTTCGGCTGGCGGCTGTTCGCCCCGGGCGTGGCCAGCGCGCAGGTCGTGAAGCGCGCGCTGATGGCCGGCGAAGCCCTGAAGTGGCTCTGGCTGGTGCTGGCCGTGTGGCTGGCACTGACGAAGCTGCGGCTCGCTCCATTGCCGCTGCTGGCGGGACTGATGGCAGCGCAGTTCGGGTACTGGTTCGGGTTGGTGGGTCGACGAGAGGGTTGAAGGCGAATGGCAGCAGGCGAGACTGAAACGGGCGGGATGACGGAGTACATCCAGCACCACCTGAAGCACCTGACGCTGAACGAAGGCCAGGGCTTCTGGCAGATCCACATCGACACCCTGGCCTTCACGGCGCTGGCCATCCTCATTTTCCTGATCCTGCTCTTCGGCGTGTCGCGCAAGGTCACCCCCGGGGTGCCGAGCAAGATGCAGGCCGCTCTGGAGATGGTGGTGGAGTTCGTCGATGGCCTCGTGAAGGAGACCTTCCACGGCAGCAGCCGGCTGATCGCGCCGCTGGCCATCACCATCTTCTGCCTCGTGTTCCTCGAGAATTTCCTCGACATGCTGCCCGTCGACCTGCTGCCCTGGGTGGGCAAGCAGGCCGGCGTCGGCCACCTGCGCGTCGTCCCCACCGCGGACCTCAACACCACCATCGGCATGTCACTGTGCGTGTTCATGCTCATCCAGTACGTGGGCATCAAGCACAAGGGCCTGGGCACCTTCCTCCACGAGTTCATCGCGGCGCCCTTCCATGCGCATGGCGCCGTGGGCAAGGTCCTCACCGCCTTCCCGAACCTGCTGCTGCGGCTCATCGAAGAGTGCGTGCGGCCGCTGTCGCTGTCCTTGCGACTGTTCGGCAACATGTACGCGGGCGAGCTCATCTTCATCCTGATCGCCGCCCTCACCCTGGGCTCGGCGCTCTCGCACGTGTCGACCTGGTTCTTCGGCGCCGCGCAGTTCATCGCCGGCTTCGTGTGGACGGTGTTCCACATCCTGATCATCACCCTGCAAGCCTTCATCTTCATGATGCTGACCATCGTCTACTTGAGCATGGCGGCCGAGCATCACTAGCGTTTTCGTTCACTGACCTTCAGACCTTCGGAGAGAAAAATGGATCACGTTCCCCAGCTCGCTCAACTGTTGAGCATGACCGTCATCGCGGCGGGCCTCCTGATCGGCCTCGGCGCGCTCGGCACCGCCATCGGCTTCGCGCTGCTCGGCGGCAAGTTCCTGGAGAGCTCGGCCCGCCAGCCCGAACTGACCCCGATGCTGCAGACCAAGATGTTCATCGTCGCCGGCCTGCTCGATGCGGTGCCCATCATCGGCGTCGCCATCGCGCTGCTGCTGCTGTTCGCCAACCCGTTCATCGGCGTCCTGAAGTAAGCGACCGGCAACGGGTGCGCCGTGCGCGGCGCGCGACAGCGTAGGAGCTGATTGGCATGGATTTAACCGTCACCATCGTCATCCAGGGCCTGGCCTTCCTGGCCGTGGCATTGCTGGTCATGAAGTTCGGCTGGCCGCACATCATCGGTGCGATCGAAGAGCGGCAGAAGAAGATCGCCGAAGGCCTGGCTGCCGCCAACCGCGGCCAGAAGGACCTTGACGAAGCCAAGGCGAAGGCGCAGGAGATCATCCGCGAGGCGCGCGACAAGGCCGTGCAGATCGTCGACCAGGCGAACAAGCGCGGCAACGAGATCGTCGAGGACGCCAAGTCCAGCGCCACCACCGAAGGCCAGCGGCTGCTGGGCCAGGCTCGCGAGAGCATCGTGCTCGAGAGCACGCGGGCGCGTGAAGGCCTGCGCCAGGAAGTGGGCTCGCTCGCCGTCAGCGGCGCCTCGCGCCTGCTCGGCCGCGAGATCGACGCCAAGGCGCACGCCGAGCTGATCGACAAGCTGGCCGCGGAGATCGCAGGTGGCTAGTTCAATGACATCCGCAACCTTCGGGGTGGCCACGGAGAACGAACGTGGCTGAGCGCGCCACCATCGCGCGGCCCTATGCCCGGGCGGCGTTCGCGGCGGCACGCCAGTCGAACGCGCTGACGGGCTGGTCACAGGCGCTGCAGGCCGCTGCCGGCTTCGCGGCCGACGAGCGCGTCGAGCAGCTCATCTCCAGTCCCAACGTCAGCGAGGACCAGCTCGTCGAGCTGCTGGCCGAGGCCGGCGGAAAGTCGGGTGAGGAGGTGCGTAACTTCGTGCGGCTGCTGGCGAAGAACCGGCGGCTCACCCTGCTCCCCGAGATCGCCACGCAGTTCGACGTGCTGCGCGCCGACATCGAGAACACCGCGGCCGTGGAGGTCACCTCCGCCGTGCCGCTGTCGCCCGAGCAGCAGGTCAAGCTCGCCGCCGCGCTGAAGACGCGGCTGAAGCGCGAGATCCAGCTCAGCAACGCGGTGGATCCCGGCCTCATCGGCGGGGCCATCATCCGCTGCGGCGACCTGGTGATCGACGGCTCCCTGAAGGGCCGGCTTGCGCAGCTGCAAACAGAATTGAGCAATTGAGGTTTTCCTATCATGTCCATCAAGGCATCTGAAATCAGCGAGCTCATCAAGGAGCGCATCCAGAAGTTCCAGGCCGCGACCGATGCGCGCAACGAGGGCACGGTGGTCAGCGTGACCGACGGCATCGTGCGCATCCACGGCCTCGCCGATGCGCGCTACGGTGAAATGCTCGAGTTCACCGGCAACACCTTCGGACTCGCCTTGAACCTGGAGCAGGACTCGGTGGGCGCGGTGGTGCTGGGCGACTACAAGCACATTTCCGAGGGCGACAAGGTGCGCACCACCGGTCGCATCCTCGAGGTGCCGGTGGGCCCCGAGATGCTCGGCCGCGTGGTCGATGCGCTGGGCAACGCCATCGACGGCAAGGGGCCGGTGAACGCCGCGCGCAAGGCACCGCTGGAGCGCGTCGCGCCGGGCGTCATCTACCGCAAGAGCGTGTCGCAGCCGGTGCAGACCGGCCTCAAGGCCATCGACTCGATGGTGCCGATCGGCCGCGGCCAGCGCGAGCTGATCATCGGCGACCGCCAGACCGGCAAGACCGCGGTGGCCATCGACACCATCATCAACCAGAAGGGCACCGGGGTTAAGTGCATCTACGTGGCCATCGGCCAGAAGCAGAGCTCCATCGCCAACGTGGTGCGCAAGCTCGAAGAGCACGGCGCCATGGCCCACACCATCATCGTGGCGGCCTCGGCCTCCACGCCCGCCGCCCTGCAGTACCTGGCGCCCTACGCCGGCTGCGCCATGGGCGAGTACTTCATGGACAACGGCGAGGACGCGCTCATCGTCTATGACGACCTGTCCAAGCAGGCGGTCGCCTACCGGCAGATCTCGCTCCTGCTGCGCCGTCCGCCGGGCCGCGAGGCCTTCCCGGGCGATGTGTTCTACCTGCACTCGCGCCTGCTGGAGCGTTCGGCGCGCGTGAATGAGGAGTACGTGGAGAAGGCCAGCAACGGCAAGGTGAAGGGCAAGACCGGTTCGCTCACGGGCCTGCCCATCATCGAGACCCAGGCGGGCGACGTGACGGCCTTCGTGCCCACCAACGTCATCTCCATCACCGACGGGCAGATCTTCCTCGAGACCGACCTGTTCAACGCCGGCATGCGCCCGGCCATCAACGCGGGCATCTCGGTGTCGCGCGTCGGCGGCGCCGCGCAGACCAACATCATCAAGAAGCTGGGCGGCGGCATCCGCCTCGCGCTCGCGCAGTTCCGTGAGCTGGCAGCGTTCTCGCAGTTCGCCTCGGACCTCGACGAGGCGACCCGCAAGCAGCTCGAGCGCGGCCAGCGCGTCACCGAGCTCATGAAGCAGAAGCAGTACGCGCCGATGTCCGTGGCCGAGATGGCGCTGTCCATCTACGCCGCCAACAACGGCTACTTCGACAAGGTCGATCGCCAGAAGGTGGTGGAGACGGAAGCCGCGCTGCAGGGCTTCGCCAAGACCAACTACGGCGCGCTGCTCAAGGGCATCAACGACAAGCCCGACCTGTCCAAGGAGGTCGAGGCGCAGTTGAAGAAGGCGTGTGAAGAGTTCTTTGCGACGGTCTGATGAACGGTTCGGGGAGTCATTCCAGGGAATGCTCGTGGTAAACATCAAACCTCAAGGGTCCTGTTAACGTGGCGGGCGCCAAAGAAATCCGCGGCAAGATCGCGAGCATCAAGAACACGCAGAAGATCACCAAGGCCATGGAGATGGTCGCGGCGAGCAAGATGCGCAAGGCGCAGGATCGCATGCGCGCGGCGCGCCCCTACGCCGAGAAGATCCGCCGCGTCATCGGCCATCTTCGCAAGGCGAATCCCGACTACAAGCATCCGTACATGGTCGAGCGGCCGGTGAAGTCCCTCGGCCTCATCATCATCAGCACCGACCGCGGCCTGTGCGGTGGGCTGAACGCCAACCTGTTCAAGGCGGTGGTCACGGCGATCCGCACGGCGCAGTCGCGCGGCGAGCAGGTGCAGCTCTGCCTGATCGGCACCAAGGCCGTGCAGTTCTTCCGGCGCCTGGGGCTGCCCATCCTCTCCTCCACCACGCACCTGGGCGACAAGCCACACGTGGCGGACCTCATCGGCACCATCAAGGTCATGCTCGATGCCTTCAGCGAAGGCAAGATCGACCGGCTGGTGCTGGCACACAACGTGTTCGTCAACACCATGACCCAGCGCGGGGACCTCGCACAGCTCCTGCCGGTGGAGACGAAGGACGAGGCGCAACTGCAGAAGCTGTGGGACTACATCTACGAACCCAGCGCCAGCGAGCTGCTCGATGGCATCCTGATGCGCTACGTCGAGTCGCAGGTGTACCAGGGCGCGGTGGAGAACGTCGCCTGCGAGATGGCGGCGCGCATGGTCGCCATGAAGAGCGCCACCGACAACGCCGGCAAGCTCATCGGTGAGCTGCAGCTCATCTACAACAAGGCTCGCCAGGCGGCGATCACCAAGGAATTGTCCGAAATCGTGGGCGGCGCGGCCGCCGTCTAAGCGAACTCAAGTTAAGGATCGAATCATGTCCAGCGGAAAAATCGTTCAAATCATCGGCGCCGTGGTCGACGTGGAATTCCCGCGCGACCAGATCCCCGCCGTCTACGAGGCGCTGAAGCTCGATGATGTCGACCTGACGCTGGAGGTGCAGCAGCAGCTCGGCGATGGCGTGGTGCGCACCATCGCCATGGGCCCTTCCGAAGGCCTGCGCCGGGGGCTGGGCGTGAAGAAGACGGGCAGCGCCATCTCGGTGCCCGTGGGCCAGGGGACCCTGGGCCGCATCATGGACGTGCTGGGCACCCCGCAGGACAACCGCGGCCCGGTGCAGACCAAGGACAAGCTGCCCATCCACCGTCCCGCGCCTTCCTACGATGAGCAGGCGGGCGGCCAGGATCTCCTGGTCACCGGCATCAAGGTCATCGACCTGCTCGTGCCCTTTGCCAAGGGTGGCAAGGTCGGCCTGTTCGGCGGCGCCGGCGTGGGCAAGACCGTGAACATGCTCGAGTTGATCAACAACATCGCCAAGCAGTACTCGGGCCTGTCGGTGTTCGCCGGCGTCGGCGAGCGCACCCGCGAAGGCAACGACTTCTACCACGAGATGATCGAGTCGGGCGTCATCGACAAGGACAACCTGCAGAACTCGAAGGTGGCGATGGTGTACGGCCAGATGAACGAGCCGCCCGGCAACCGCCTGCGCGTCGCGCTCACCGGCCTCACCATGGCCGAGTACTTCCGCGACGAACGCCAAGCCAGCGGCAAGGGCCGCGACGTGCTGTTCTTCGTCGACAACATCTACCGCTACACGCTCGCAGGCACCGAAGTGTCGGCGCTGCTGGGCCGCATGCCGTCGGCCGTGGGCTACCAGCCCACCCTCGCCGAGGAAATGGGCGTGCTGCAGGAGCGCATCACTTCCACCAAGACCGGGTCCATCACCTCGATCCAGGCCGTGTACGTGCCGGCGGACGACCTCACCGACCCCTCGCCCGCGACGACGTTTGCGCACCTCGACGCCACCGTCGTGCTGTCGCGCCAGATCGCGAGCCTTGGCATCTACCCGGCCGTGGATCCTCTGGATTCCACCAGCCGCCAGCTCGACCCGCTGGTGGTGGGCGAGGAACACTACAACACCGCGCGCGCCGTGCAGTCCACGCTCCAGCGCTACAAGGAGCTGCAGGACATCATCGCCATCCTCGGCATGGACGAGCTGTCGGCGGAGGACAAGCAGACCGTGTTCCGCGCGCGCAAGATCCAGCGCTTCCTGTCGCAGCCCTTCAACGTCGCCAAGGTGTTCACCGGCCAGGACGGCAAGATCGTCCCGCTGAAGGACACCATCCGCGGCTTCAAGGCCATCCTCGCCGGCGAGTACGACCACCTGCCCGAGCAGGCGTTCTACATGGTCGGCGGCATCGAAGAGGCGGTCGAGAAGGCCAAGACCCTGCAGTAATCCATCATGGCCAACACCATTCATCTGGATATCGTCAGCGCCGAAGGCGAGATCTTCTCGGGCGATGCGGACATGGTGTTCGTGCCGGCCTCGGAAGGCGAGATCGGCATCGCGCCGCGGCACGCCCCGCTCCTCACCACGTTGAAGCCCGGTGAAGTGCGCGTGAAGAAGGGCGCGCAGGAAGAAACCTTCTACGTCGGTGGCGGCGCGCTGGAGATCCAGCCGCACCAGGTCACGGTGCTGGCCGATACGGCGGCCCGTGCACACGACCTCGACGAGGCGGCGGCACTGGCCGCCAAGCAGCGCGCCGAGGAAGCCATGGCCGACAAGGGCGCTTCCATCAGCCTGGCCGAGGCGCAGGCCGAGCTCGCCCGTGCCATGGCGCAGCTGCGCGCCATCGAGCGACTGCGCAAGAAGCGCTGACACGCGCAAAGGCTCTCCCATGAAGCTGTCGGTGGTGATTCTGGCGGCGGGACAGGGCAAGCGGATGAAGTCCGGGCTGCCGAAGGTCCTTCAGCCCCTCGCGGGCAGACCGCTCCTCATGCACGTCATCGACACCGCCCGGCAGCTCGAGCCTGCCGCGCTGCACGTGGTGTATGGCCACGGCGGTGAACAGGTGCAGGCGGCGATGGCGGCGGAGAAGCTGGGCTGGGCCCTGCAGGCGCAGCAGCTCGGCACCGGGCACGCCGTCATGCAGGCCATGCCGTCCGTTCCCGACGATCACCTCGTGCTCATCCTGTACGGCGATGTGCCGCTGACCCGGCTCGACACGCTGCGTGCGCTCATCGCTGCCGCGGGCGCATCCTCGATGTCGCTGCTCACGGTGAACATGCGCGACGCTTCCGGCTACGGGCGCATCCTGCGCGATGCGGCCGGCAAGCCCGCGGCCATCGTCGAGCACAAGGACGCGAGCGAAGCCCAGCTCGCGATCCGCGAGATCAACACCGGCCTCATGGCCGTGCCGGCGAAACTCCTGCGCCGCTGGCTCACCTCCCTGCGCAACGACAATGCGCAGGGCGAGTACTACCTCACCGACATCGTCGCCGCCGCGGTGCGCGAGAAGGTGGCGGTGAATGCCGTGCTCGCCGGCGATGAGGTCGAGGTCATGGGCGTGAACGACAAGGTGCAGCTCGCCGAAGTGGAGACCGCGCTGCGTGCGCGGCGCGCGCGCGAGCTGATGATCGCCGGCGCGACGCTCGCGGATCCTGCACGCGTGGACGTGCGCGGCGAGGTCGAGGTCAGCTCTGACGTGTTCATCGACGTGAACGTGGTGTTCAACGGGCGCGTGAAGCTGGGGCCGCGGGTGCGCATCGGCCCGAACTGCTTCATCACCGATGCCCAGATCGGCGCCGACACCGAACTGCGCGCCAATTGCCACGTGGTGGATGCGCGCATCGGCGAGCGCTGCGACATCGGCCCGTTCGCCCGGCTTCGCCCGGGCGCGGTTCTCAAGAACGGCGTGCACGTCGGCAATTTCGTCGAGGTGAAGAACAGCGAGTTGGGCGAGGGCAGCAAGGCCAACCACCTGTCCTACATCGGCGATGCCACCATCGGCAGCAAGGTCAACGTGGGCGCGGGGACCATCACCTGCAACTACGACGGCTTCAACAAGTGGCCGACGATCATCGGCGATGGCGTCTTCATCGGCTCAGGCACGATGCTGGTCGCCCCGGTGCGCATCGGCGCAGGCGCCACCATCGGCGCAGGGTCGACGATCACGCGCTCGACGCCGGATGGCAAGCTCACGCTGGAGCGGGCGAAACAGACGACCATCGACGGCTGGCAGCCGCCGACGAAGTTCGATGCCGCTACGATGCAGGCGCGCATCGACGAGGCGTTGAAGAAGGGCTGAGGCAAGGCGCCGAATTTGTCGGCGGCATCAATCCGGCGGATTGTGTTGTCGCAGGAACGAAACGGTTGCCTCCAGCATTTGCAGTCGCGTGTCGCCGCTGGAAAGCCAGTGATCCTCATGCTTGAGCGTCACCAACTCCACTTGCTTGCCCGCACGTTTGAGCGCGCTCAACATGGCCTCGCTCTGCTCAAACGGAACCACCGTATCATCCCGCCCGTGAATCAACAGGATCGGGGCCGTGACGCCGTCGGGGTGAAAGGAGGGCGAGATGGCCTTGAGGGCAACATCATCATGCTCTGCCACTCCCCAGAAGCGGTTCCAGTATCGCGTCGTGATGCCGAGTTGATTGCTCCAGGTCCAACGGCGCATGCGCGGCAAGTCGGACGGACCCGCGACCGATACTGCGCAGCGATAGATGCCGGATTGCAGGGTCACGCCCGCCAGCGCGGCGTAGCCACCATAACTTGCGCCGACGATGCAGACGCGCGTCGGGTCGATGATGCCCTGCGTCGCCAGATAGTTGACGCCATCGGACAGGTCGGTCTGCATCTTGCGGCCCCATTCGCCGTAACCTGCCTCGAGCAATGATCGCGACACGTTTGATCCGCGAAAATTGGGCTGGAGCACCGCGTAGCCCTGGTCCGCCAACGCCTGCGCCCACCAATCGAAGCCCTCCGTGTCCCTCGAGGCAGGCCCTCCGTGCGGCAGCACCACCAATGGCAGCTTGCGTCCAGGGGAGTCCCGGTGCAGCGTGAGGAAGCCCGAGATCATAAGACCGTCCGCCGCCCCGGGCAATGATCCGCGTGCGGCCGTAGTCGCCGCCAATGGAGAACATCGCCGGCAGCACGCGGTCGCTGACGTAGTAGCCGGGAAGGAACAGCACGCTCTTGCCCTCGATTTCCCGGACCGCCGGGCTGCCGGTCAGCACATTGAATGTGCGCTCGTCGGCGACCTCGAAGGTGATCGGCTTCATGCTCTTCTTGGAAATCGTGAAGCTCACGACCTGGTACCACTCCCGCCTCGATCCCGTGAAGCCCATGGGCGGCAAACTGGTCGAGGAAATCACGGAGAGGACACGGTCGTCGTCTTGCCAGAAGACCTCGCGAAGCTTCGTACTGCCGATGTTCGCGCCGCCGAGGACCTTGCCGGTCAATTCCATGATCAAGAGAGCGCGAAGGTCGCCCCGGGTGCTGACGTACGCCAGGCGAGTGCCGTCGGGCGACAACGCCACGTCTTCCAGCGACGGAAGCCGACCGTATGCGGCCAGAGGTGCGGAAGGGTTGCGCGCGAAAGCGAACATCGCCGCGAAACACAGTCCTGCGCCCAGCAATGCGCCCGAAACTCGAATCGGCTCCCTCAAGCTCACCTTCCGTGATGACTGCACTTGGCTTTGCACCGACCAGCGACAGCGGGGTGGCGTGCGCTGAGCGGGTATCGCTGGCGTCAGGCCGCGTTCTGGCGTGACCGCCGGCGCGTCACGGCACTCAGCATCAGCAGGACGAGCAACCCGGCGATGTCCGCCGCGTCCAGCGCAGTGCCACCGCCTCCCGACGATCCCTTCGGTTCCCGCGACACCACCTTCACGTTGGCCTTGCCCTCGTGCACGGCCGTCTCGAAGGCGATGAGCGCCTGATCGAAGTGCTCGATCATCTGCGCGGCCGCGGCATCGAAGCCCTGGTTGCTGGCGCTGCGAACCTTCTCGCCGGCGTTGATGAGCGTTGAACTCTGATGCCGCGTATCGGTGCCGCCGGCACGCAGGATCAGCGAGCGGGACTGTGGATCCACGACGGCAAGGTCCACGAGCGTGGTGGTGTCGTGCACCGTGCCGTTGACGAGGTAGGCGCCGACGATGGTGAGATAGCTCAACGACAGCCGGTTGTCATCCGAGTAGGTCACCTGGTCATAGGAGACCAGCGCCATGATGTCGATGTTGTACAGACGCTGAACACCCTTCAGGCCTTCCATGCCCGACTGCCCCGCGAGGTAGTACTCGGGGATGATGATGATCTCGCGGACGAAGGGCCGGCTCGAGAAGCGCGACTTGATGCGCTCGAGAATCTGCTCCTTGTGGGCAGGGTCGAGCTGCGCGTCCGTGCCCCCCACCTGCGAGGGCAGGAAGGCGAGACCCACGCGCAGCGGCACATGGAGCTCCGGGATGGTGTCCTGCGGTGGCGGCGTCTCGTTGCCGGGATACAGGAAGCCCACCAGGCTCGAGGAATTGCGCGCCTGGGACTTGCAGTGCGGCGCGCAGCCGAGGCGTTCGAACAGCGAGCAGCCGGAGGTGCAGGCCAGCACCAGCAGCAGAGCCAAGGATCGTGTGAGCATTCGGTCCCTCCGTGGTCGGGTTTCCGCGAGTCAGCGTACGACAGGGTGTTTTCCAACGCCAATTGGGAACCATTCTCGTCATCTGGCCCTGGCCGAGGTGATCCGGCGCAGTCCCTCCAGTGCGACCAGCAGGGCGAAAGCACTGACCGCGGCGGCGATGACATCGCCCCCCGTCGGCGCCCCCAGGTTCATGAACCCCCGCATCGTGGGCCAGCCAATGACCACGATCATCAGGGATGCGGCCAGGACCAGTGCGATGAGGAACGGTGGATTGGAACCCATACTCAAGGCCGCGCCCCGCGAGCCCAGCCTCCGGTTCACCTGGATCAGCACCAGGTTCGCGCCGACCAGCGACAGCAGCGCGGCGCTTCGCAGTCGCTCGATGGTGGCGCCCTGGGCCGCGATATAGCCCACGCAGGAAAGCACGGCCGCCAGGGCAAGACCGCCCTGGGTGAGACTCCAGCGTGTCAGGTGGCGACCGAACAGCTTCGCATCGGGCGGCCTTGGCGGACGGCGCATCACGTTCTCATCCTCCGGCTCGGCCTCCAGCACGATGGAGCAGGCCGGATCGATGATGATCTCCAGCAGCGCGACGATCATGGGCGTGAGCAGCATGGGCCAGCCGGCGAGCAAGGGCAGCAATGCAAGTCCTGCGATGGGCACGTGCACGGCCAGGATGTAGACCAGCGCCTTGCGCAGGTTGTCGTAGATGCGGCGGCCGACGCGCACAGCTTTCACGATGGCGCCGAAGTCATCATCGAGCAGCACCAGGTCGGAGGCCTCGCGCGCCACATCGCTGCCGCGCGCGCCCATCGCGATGCCGATGTCGGCGCGCTTGAGTGCGGGCGCGTCGTTGACGCCATCGCCGGTCATCGCCACGACTTCGCCGCCGGCCTGCAGCGCCTCCACGATGCGCAGCTTCTGCCGGGGCGTGATGCGCGCGAAGATCGAGGTGCCGCGCACCCCTGCCTGAAGCCTCGCATCATCCAGCTCGTCGATCTGGAGACCCGTCAGCAAGCCGATGTCGTCGAGGCCGGCCTCGCGGGCGATCGCTCGCGCCGTGCCGGGGTGATCGCCGGTGATCATGACCACGCGGATGCCCGCCTCGCGGCATTCGCGCACCGCAGCGGGCACCGTTTCCCGGATCGGGTCGGCGAATGCCACGAGCCCGAGCATCTCGAGCGGCGCGTGAAGCGCATCCTCGGGCGGCGCACCGGGTGATGCAGAGCTTGCGGCAACCGCGAGTACGCGCGCGCCGTTGGCGGCGAGCGCGGAGGCCTCGGCCAGCAGCGGTTGCAGCTCGGATGCGCCGAGGCCGCAGGCCAGCGCCACGGCCTCCGGTGCGCCCTTGATCGCCACCTGGGTGCCGCCTTGCTGCGCGCTGCGCCAGGCTCGCCCCACCCAGGGACGACCGGGTTGCATCGGATAATCGCGCACGGGTTGCCATTGCGCTGGGTCATCATGCACGGGCAGCGCCAGCACGGCGGCATCGATGGGATCGTAGGCCGACTCGTCGCTGGCGCGGCGGGCCTGCAGCAGCAGGCGCCGGATCCCGGGACGAGCCGACAGCTCCTGCGCGCCTTCCATCGGAGCCCACCGCTCCTGGCCCGCGAGGAGAAGCTGCACGCCGATCCGGTTGTACGTCAGCGTGCCGGTCTTGTCCGTGCACAGGACCGTCGCGGCGCCCAGGGTTTCGATGGTCGAGGTTCGGCGTGTCAGTACCCGGGACCTGGACAGGCGCCAGGCGCCCATCACCATGAACACCGTCAGCACCAGCGGGAATTCCTCGGGCAGCATGGACATGCCCACGGCGATGCCGCCAAGCACCCCTTCCAGCCAGTTGTGCTGCACGAACCCCAGCAGCGCGACCACCGCGAGGCTGACGAACAGGCCCGTGAGCCCCAGGCGTCGTACCAGCGTGCCGATCTGCACCTGCAGGCGCGGGGCGGCGGCGGCCGTGGATTTCAGTGCGATGCCGATGCGCCCGATCTCGCTGCGGCCTCCGGTCGCCGTCACGTTCACGCGGCCGTGGCCGCGGACCACCAGCGTTCCGGAGAACACCTGCGCGGCGGGCCCGCCCACTGCAGCCGCGTGTTTCCCGACGGGGAGCGATTCTCCCGTCAGCAGCGACTCATCCACCTGCATCCCGCTACCCGACAGCAGCACGCCGTCGGCAGCCACGCGATCGCCCTCCTTGAGCAGCAGCAGGTCGCCGACCACCACCTCGCGTCCGGGGACGCGCACGGCGACACCATCGCGCATCAGCAGCGCACGCGGACTCGACAGGTCCCGCAAGGCCTCGAGCACCCGCTGGCTGCGGCCTTCCTGGATCACGGTGATGAGGATCGAGACCGTCGCGAAGGCGCCGAGGACCAGGGCGTCGGCGCGATCGCCGATGACCAGGTACACCAGCGCCGCCGCCATCAGCAGCGCGAACATCGGTTCCGACAGCACATCGCGCAGCAGCCGGAGCCAGGAACGCGGAGCATCCTGCGGCAGATCGTTGTAACCGTCGTGCGCGAGCCGGCTCGCCGCCTGCGCGGAGGTCAGTCCGCCGCGGGCGCCGCCAGGACCCGCGGGGCCCTCGCCGGGTTCGCTCATGGAAGGGGACGGCTCGCGCTGGCCTCTGGTGGCCGCACCCCGGTGGGAGTGGATGCCGTCGGCACCAGCAGGTCCTCGAGGAAGAAGGCAGCCAGCTCGGACCGACCCGCAAGGCCCGCCTTGGCATAGATGGCGGCCGACTGCACGCGCGCGGTTTTCTCGGTGGTGCCGCGGACCGCGGCGATTTCCTTGATCCCTAAGCCCTTCAGCAGCAGGAAAGCGACTTCCTTCTCCGCGGCCGACAGTTGCCACTTGGTGAGCTGCTCGTCGATGGCTTGTGAGAGTCCGTCGAGATACTTGCGGGAGGCCTGCCGCCATTGCCCGGATTCGCGCTGGTAGGCGGAGAACTCCGCCGCCTGGAATTCCAGGCGGCGGCGCAGGGCGAAGGATCCGCGCAGCAGGTAGAAGATGCCGGCGAGCGCCAGGACGCCGATGGCGGCTTCCACGAGAACGTGCGCCACGGCGATGCCACCGCGGATGTCGGTCACCAGGTCCATGCCCACCATGACGAGGATGCCGCCCAGGGCAATGGCGATGATGAACCTTTCCTTGTGGTTCACGACATCATCGGCTCAGCGATCATCGTCGTCTTCGTCACGTTCTCCGGCCTCATGGGATCGATGCGCGGAGTTGCCGGCCGATCGCTCTTCCTCTTCCGTGAGCTGCAGGGTCTGCCCGAACAGCTCCAGTTTCCCCGATGCCGGGGTGTAATGGCTGGAAAGATACACGGCGAAGCCGCCGGCGAGCACCAGCAAGGCAAGTCCCGCGCCCAACCGGGCTGTGGGGATTCTCTCCGGGCCATCAGCAAGCTTCTTGCGCCCATCGACCATGCTGAGGGGGAAACCGTCGCGATGCCGCACGGTGTGCAGTGCGACGCCGGCGATGTGCAGCAGCGCCACCGCGAGGAAGCCATTCGCCAGCAGCTCATGCACCTCCTTCAGGTCTTCGGGGCCGCGGCCCGTGGCCATCATGAAGCCCGTGATGCCAAGGCCGGCGGCCAGCGCCAGCATGAGCACGGCGGCCCAGCTCGAGGCCGGATTATGGCCGCCCCAGAGTCTGCTTCCCTGGCCCGTGAAGATGGAGCGGAAGTACTCGAGCAGGTCGCGCGGGCGAAGGGCGAATGAGGAGAATCGGGCGTTGCGCGTCCCGATCACGCCCCAGACCAGGCGCAGGAGCAGGAGGAAACACAACCCCATTCCCAGCAGCATGTGCAGCGGAAACGTCGCCGACTCATCATCGACGGTCGAGGCGATGAGGTAGGCGCCGATGAACGATCCGGCGAACAGCCAGTGAAACAGCCGGGTCGGCAGGTCGTAAACGAGATGGGTTCTCATGAGTGCTCCATATTCCGCCTGGACATCAGGCATCCGGGCGGGAATATCGAGCCTCATCTGCCGGGAGGCCATTGGCCGAATGTCCTATGGCAGGGAAAAGTGCCCCCTGGAGGGCCGGCAAGGCCTCATCGCACCCGGCAAGGCCTCATCGCACCCGGCAAGGCCTCATCGCGCCACCAGCATCGCCTTGGCGAAGCCCGCGTGCAGCCGGCCCACGGCACGGGCCAGGTGCAGGAACACCGTCAGCAGTACGACCCCGGCCAGCACCCACAGCGGCAGCAGCCAGCTCGCCGAGGTGGTGGTGAGGTCCATGCCAGCGATCTGGAAGTCCCCGTTTCCCCAGAGCGAGGGCGAGAGCCAGCCGAGATGCACACCGAGTTCGGCAAGCGGCGCGAAGATCAGCGTCAGGCTGATGCTCAGCGAGACCACCGCCACGGTGAAGTACAGGATGCCGATCGGCAGCATGAGCAGGAAATAGCCCAGCGTGCTCCAGGTGCGAAGGTCCTTGAGCATGTGGCCGACCCGGGTCCAGAAGCCCGCCGGTGGGCCCGGATGCACCGGCCGTCGTGGCATGCGCTCCCCCGTCATCGCCTCGAGCAGTCGCCCTTCGGCCAGCGAGATCACCCGCGTGAGCGCCATGAAGGCGAGAAAGAAGGGGACCCCGATGATGAGGATCGCTAGGCCCGCGGAGAGCGAGAGACCCGTGACGGCGAAGGTGAAATACGCGATGCCCGTGGCCAGGGAGAGCAGCATGAAGAACAGCGAGGTGTAGGCACGCGGGTCGAGGTAGATCTCGAAGAACTGCCGGATCGCGCCCTTCGGTGCCGCCGTCGGCGAGGCCGGTCTCGCCGGGGTGCGCAGGGCGGCCTTCACCTTGGCCTCGGTGTCCTTGTAGGCCGCCGCCACTTCCTCCGGGTCACCGTAGGTGGAGGCGATGAGCTCGAGCACATCGGCTTCCGACTTGTCCGGATGCGCCGCCACCTCGGCCCGCAGGTACTCCTCGGCGTCGTACAGGGCATCCTGGATCAGCGCGGCGTCCTGGCCGGCGAGCGCGCTGCGCAGTTGGGCCAGATACTGCTCGATGGAGCGGGGGGCATGGATGCTCATGGGTGGGCTCCGGTATCGGTGAAGCGGTCGACGAAATCGCGCGTGTCGCGCCAGATGGCCCGCCAGGCCGCGAGTACCTCGCGCCCCTGGTCGGTGATGCGGTAGTAGCGCCGCGGTGGCCCCGAATACGAGGGCACGATGCGGCTGGTGAGCAGCTCCTGCGCCGAAAGCGCGCGCAGCACGGGATACAGGGTGCCTTCCTTGAAGATGGGCTGGCCATCGTTGGCGCGCTGCAGGCGCTTGGCGATCTCATACCCGTACAGGTCTTCCGGCGACTGGTCGAGGACGGCGAGCAGGACGAGGCCCACGAGACCGCCGTTGAGGTCTTTCTGGAACTTGCGGGCGTTGCTATCGTCCATAGGCTAGTACTGTGAGCTACACAGTACTGCATGTCAACTAATACTTGAAAGTCCCTGGTACACGGTACCTGGCGGCCGAAAAACGCGACAGAGCTCTGATTTTTTTGTGAAATCCGCGAATCGCACCCCCGCTGGTGCACACTAATGGGTCTGCAGGCATCGCCTCGGGTTAGGGAGTTGACTGAATCATGTGTGGAATCGTGGGAGCCATCGCCGAGCGCAACGTGGTGCCGATTCTGCTCGAGGGACTGCGCCGGCTGGAGTATCGCGGTTATGACTCCGCGGGCATCGCGGTATTGAATTCCACCCGCCACATCTCCCGCCTGCGCACCGTCGGCAAGGTCAAGAACCTCAGCGATGCGGTGGCGGCCAACCATACCCACGGTCCCATCGGCATCGCCCACACCCGCTGGGCCACGCACGGCGTGCCGAGCGAGCGCAACGCGCATCCGCACATGTCGGGCAGCGGCGTCGCGATCGTGCACAACGGCATCATCGAGAACCACGAATCGCTGCGGGCCGACCTCAAGGACAAGGGCTACCAGTTCACCTCCGAGACCGACACCGAGGTCATCGCCCATCGCATCGACTGGCATTCGAAGTCCTCCAAGGACCTGTTCGAGGCCGTGCGCAAGACCGTGGCTGAACTGAAGGGCGCCTATGCGCTGGCGGTCATGACCGAAGCCGACCCCGACTGCATCGTGCTGGCGCGCGAGGGTTGCCCCGTCGTCGTCGGGCTCGGCATCGATGAGAACTTCGTGGCCTCGGATGTCTCGGCGCTGCTGCCGGTGACCCGCCGCTTCATGTTCCTGAACGAAGGGGACGTGGCGGAGATCCGCCGCCGGCAGGTGCGCATCGTGGATGCGGCCGGCAAGCCCGCGCAGCGGGCGGTGCGCGAGAGCGAACTGTCCGCCGATGCCGCTGAGCGCGGCGAGTACCGGCATTTCATGCTCAAGGAGATCCACGAGCAGCCCCGGGCGATCGCGCAGACCTTGGAGGAGCGCGTCGCCAACGGACGGCTCCTGGATGCCGCCTTCGGGCCGGGCGCCCAGGCGATCTTCCAGAAGACCCGCGCCGTGCAGATCGTGGCCTGCGGCACGAGTTTCCACGCCGGTCTCGTCGCCACCTACTTCATCGAGCAGATCTGCGGCATCCCCGCCCGCATCGAGATCGCGAGCGAATACCGATACCGCAACCCGGTGGTCACTCCCGACACGCTGTTCGTCACCATCTCGCAGTCGGGCGAGACCGCCGACACGCTCGCCGCCCTGCGCATGGCCAAGCAGCGTGGCTACCTGTCCACGCTCGCCATCTGCAACGTGCCCGAAAGCTCGATGGTGCGCGATTCCGACCTCGTGCTGTTGACGCGCGCGGGGCCCGAGATCGGCGTGGCCTCCACCAAGGCCTTCACCACGCAGCTCACGGCCCTGGCCATGCTGGTGGTGGCGCTGGCCAAGCACAACGGCACCGACGCCGAGCGCGAGCATGGCCTGGTGTCGCGGCTCCTGGAGCTGCCGGGCCTGGTCGAGAAGACGCTCGCGCTGGACCCGGTGATCAGGAACCTCGCCGAGCGCTTCGTCGACAAGCACCATGCGCTGTTCCTCGGCCGCGGCGCGCTCAATGCGCTGGCGCTGGAGGGTGCACTCAAGCTCAAGGAAATCTCCTACATCCATGCCGAAGGGTATGCGGCGGGAGAGCTCAAGCACGGCCCGCTGGCGCTGGTGGACGAGGACATGCCGGTCATCACGGTGGCGCCGAACAATGACCTGCTGGAGAAGCTCAAGTCCAACCTGCAGGAAGTCCGGGCGCGCGGTGGCGAGCTGATCGTGTTCGCCGACCCGCAGGCCGGCATGGAGAACGGCGATGGCGTCACCGTCATCCCGATGCCGGCGCACGTCAGCTACTTCCAGGCCCCGGTCATCTACACCATCCCGCTGCAGCTGCTCGCCTATCACGTGGCTGTGCTCAAGGGGACGGACGTCGATCAGCCGCGCAACCTCGCCAAGAGCGTGACGGTCGAATAGACTCAGGCCCGATGGGCAGGACGCAGCGCCACGCGGCGCGCAGATTCGATCGCGACTACTTTCAGCGCTACTACTACTCGCCGCGGACCCGGGTGACCAACGCGGCAGAGATGACGGCGCGCGCCCGCATGATCGCCGCGGTGCTGACCTACTCGGAACTTCCCGTGCGCAGCATCCTGGATGCCGGCTGTGGCATCGGCCTGTTGCGCAAGGGTTTCGCCGAGGCGCTGCCGGGCGCCCGCTATTCTGGGCTGGAGGTGAGCGACTACCTCTGCCGGCGCTACGGCTGGCAGCAGGGCAGCCTCGCGGATTACCGGCCGGAGCAGCC
>JAXMGQ010000044.1:0-45776 GCA_046347195.1 Steroidobacteraceae bacterium | reverse complement strand
TCCTCGGCGGTCGCCTCCTCGGGTGTGTACCAGACGCTTGCGTTGACGTTCGCGGCGTCCGTGAGCTGCCACAGCAGCACGCAGGAAATGAGCCCAACCAGCACCGCGCGGAGCTGCGATTGGCCGCTGAACGCGCGCAGGGCGCGACCGGCGAGCGCGGCCAGCACCAGCGCCGTGAGCGCCAGGACGATCCAGGTGGTGGGGGCATCGTAGTAGCTCGAGAGGAAGACGCCGATGATCGCGAGCGGGGCGAGCGCAGCGCTGAGCCAGAGCGCCGTGCGCATCGGCAGCTGCGGAGCGCAGGTGACGGACACCAGCCATGCGATGCACAGGGTTGCCAGGACGTACCAGGCAATGCCGGGAAGGCCGAGGGTACTGAATTGCGGCGCCTGCTCCTGTCCCCAGAGGTCGAGACCCAGCCACAGGGCGAGGGCGAAGCTCGCGAGCAGGAACGTGACGGTCGGCTGTACCGCCCGTTCTGCGAGTTTTGAGAATCCGGCCATCATCCCTTCAGGTCCACGGTGGCAGCGATTGCTGCGCGATGGGCGACACTATACCGGCCCCCGGGCGTTGACATCGCATCGGCGGGCGAGGACAGTGCGGCAGCGCATGCGAAACCGAAGGAGGAATCCGATGCGCCCGATCCGGATGTTCGCCTTGCTGACCCTGCTCCTGGCGTGCACATCGCAGGCCATCGGCCACGCTCACTTGCTGTCCTCCCTGCCCGCGGCGAACTCCCGCCTGGCGGGGACGCCGGCACATCTCGTGCTGAGGTTCAACGAAACGGTGCAGGCCGTCGCCGTCAGCCTGCGCGGTGAGGCACACCCGGCGCCCGTCGTGCTGCCACCGGCCAGGCCTGACGCCGCCGCGGTTTCGCTGAAGCTGCCCGCGCTGGAGCCGGACACCTACGAGGTGCGCTGGCGCGCCCTGTCGGGCGGGGACGGTCACCTCGTGCGAGGCAGCTTCGTCTTCACGGTGAGCGCCTCCGCGGCACCCTGAAATGCCGCCGATGCCCGTCACCGCTGGCGATGTGGTGGCCGCGTTGCTCAAGACGGTGCTCTATGCCACGACCTTCGCCGGTGCCGGCGGCGTCCTGTTCGTGCTGCTGTGCCGGCAACAATTGCTGCCAACCGAGATCCGGCGGCTGGCGCGCTTCTTCGGCATCTGTTTCGTGCTCGCGGTGCTGGTGAGCGGCTTGCGGGTGATGCAACTCGCCGCGGAGCTGAGTGGTGATGCGGACGGCATGCTGGATCAAACCTATGTCGGCCTCGTGCTGCAAGCGGGAGAACGCAGCGCAGTGCTGCAACGGCTGGTGGGTCTCGTGCTCGCGGCGTTCGTCTTCAGCCGGCGGTCGATCCTGCGCAGTGTGTCGGGGCTCGGGGCGCTGCTGGCCGCGACCTCCATCGTGTGGGTGAGCCACGCGCATGCATCGCCCCGGCCAGCCGGACCCATGCTGCTCGAGGCCGTGCACCTGGCCGGCATCGCGTTCTGGCTCGGAGCGCTGGTGCCGTTGTGGCTGATAGCCGCACAGGATGCACGTGGCCATCGCATTGCCGCGGCCGCGATGCGCTTCGGCCGCGCCGCCGTTCCAGCCATCGGGCTGCTGCTGCTCGCGGGCCTTGCCTGGTTGTGGCAGCTGCTGGGCAGCTCGCAGGCCGCCTGGCACAGCGACTATGCCCGGCTGATGGTGCTCAAGCTCGTGTTCGTTGCCGCCCTGCTGGGACTCGGCGCCCTGAACAAGTTCCGGCTGACGCCTCGACTGGCGCGGGGCGATCGCGGCGCCGCACGCCAGCTGCGCAGGTCGATCCAGTTCGAGATCCTGCTGGCCGCCACGATCCTCACCGTCACGGCGACGATGACGACGCTCACCGGGCCTCCGGACGGCGCTATTGCCGGCCCGACACGCGGCGGCCTTCGAACCACGTGGACAGCACGCGAACCGCCCCCACCTGATCGACCGGCACCTTCAGCACGTTTCGATCGAGGATGACGAAGTCCGCCTGCCGGCCCACGGCGAGCGCGCCGGAGGTGGATTCGTTGCGAAGCTGGAACGCAGCGCCCGAGGTGTGCGCCGCCAGCAGTGCCGGGAGGGGAATGCGCTGCCTGGGCAGCATCGGCGCACGCCCACCTTCGCCAGGGTCCAGCGAGGTGGCCCCTGCCTGCATCGTCTGCCAGGGGTTCTCGTTGGTGAAGAACCAGTCGCTGCCCGCCGCCAGCCGCGCGCCGGCACGATGCAGGTCGCCATAGGGGAACATCAATGCTGCGGTCGCTGGCCCTACCGGCAGCAGGCTCGTGGCCTCGAGGTAATCGTAGCCCGGTGGGCCTGCGAAGGCTCGCGGGGAGATCCAGCCTTCCTGGATGTTCGCGATCACACCGAGTGGCTTGAACCGTGCGACGTCCGCCTCGTCCACCCACTGCAGGTGCGTGAGCGTGTGACGGCATTGCGCACATGGCCCGCGCGCTCGTGCCGCCGCGACGGCATCGAGCACCTGGCGCGCGGCGCCATCGCCGATCACGTGCACGAACACCGACAGGCCGTTCTGCTCGGCGAGCTGCACGACCTCGTTCATCTGTGCCTGGGTGTAGTAGCCCTTGGTCGCCGGTCGGCCCCCATGTGGCAGCATGGCGGCAAGGCCGTCCTCGAGGTTGCCGTCGGCGAACACCTTCACATAGTCCACGCGCGTGTGCGCTGTCTGGTGTGAGCGCCGCGCGGCGATGCGCGGGATCACTTCGCGGTAGGTCTCCGGCTGCACGTCGAATGCCATCGACACGTTCATGCTCAACCGGCCTTCGGCATCGAGCGCGTGATAAGCGGATTCGATGTCATCGTCGGCCAGCGCATCCAGGAGGGAAGTGATGCCCAGGCTGTTGAGGTAGGGCACGGCCGTACGGAAGAGCTCGAGGGTGGAGGCCGCGTAGCTGGAACCGTGCAGCACCGCATCCAGCACCGCGTGATGAGCGGCATCGCGCAGCACGCCGGCGGGCTCGCCCGTGGCGGGATCGCGCTCGATGCGACCGCCGGCAGGGTCCGGAGTGTCCCGGGTGATGCCAAAGGCGCGCAGGGTGCGGGAGTTCACCCAGAACGTGTGCAGGTCCTTGGAGACCACGACGAGCTTGCGGTCCGGCACCAGCTCATCCAGGCGACGCAGCGATACCTCGCCGATGCGAGGATTGTCCGTGAAGTACCAGCCGTAGCCGATCACCCATTCGCCCGCCGGTGCCGACTTCGCGCAGGCCGCGAGCTTCGCATAGCCCTCATCGGTGCTGAAGCTGCGCACGTTGCACAGGCGATGCAGCAGGAACTCGCCCAGCGAGGTGTGGATGTGCGCATCGATGATGCCCGGCAGGATGGTATGACCCGCCAGGTCCACGACCTGGGTCGAAGATCCGATCCAGCCGCGGGCCTGGGCATCGGACCCGATGGCGAGGATGCGTCCACCTCGCACGGCCATCGCCTGCGCGAAGGACGGGCGCGTGACGTTGGTGAGGATCCGGCCATGATGGATCACGAGATCCGCGCTCTGCGCATGCACGGCGGCCGACAGCCACAGAAACGTTGCCGGCAACCATGACCTTGTCTTCACTCCACCCGGCATCGAAGCCTCCGCGTATGCCAACGGGCGAGCCAATGGTATAGTCATTTCAACAACGACACATCGGTGGGGATGACCGCATGGGTGGCAAGGGATGCTTCGGGGGCGCCTTGCATGCGGCCGCCCTGGTGATGATGCTCGCGGCGCGCGCCATCGGCGCACCTGCAGCCGACCTCGTGATCACCCATGCCCGCATCCTCACCCAGGACGGTGCGCATCATCAGGCGCAAGCCCTGGCCTCGGCCAGTGGCCGCATCCTCTACGTCGGCACGGACGCTGGTGCGCAGGCCCTGGCCTCGCCCACGGCACGCCAGGTCGATGCGGGCGGCCACCTCGTGCTGCCCGGCCTCATCGATGCTCACATTCACCCGCTGGGCATCGTGCAGTTCGACAGCTGCGACCTGAAGAGCCAGGCCATGAGCCTGGCGCAGATCTCCACAGTCGTGCGCGCCTGCATCGAGAAGTTCAAGCCGGCAGCCGGGGAATGGCTGACCGTGGACCAGTGGAACTACGCGGGTGACAACGCCCCGGACCGTGACCTGCCGACCCTGCGAGCGGCGCTGGATCGCGCGTCCGCAACGGTTCCCATCCAGCTTCGAGGCAACGATGGCCATCACGGTGGCTTCAACAGCGCAGCACTCGCCCGAGCCAGCAATGCCGCCGGCCATCGCGTCGGACTGAGCCGGTCGACCCTTGCAAGTGATTTCGCGCGCTTCCGGCCGCTGATCGGCGTGGATGCGGGCGGTGAGCCCAACGGTGCGGTGGACGAGGAGGCGCGTGCCATCCTCGGACTGCCGAAATCACCGCGCCTGAAGAACCTGCTGACCGACCCAGCGAAGATGGTGCAGGCCTTGCATCGGGTGGGCATCACCGCCATCCAGGATGCTGCCGCCTCGGATGACAATTTCACTCTGTACGATGCGCTGCTCGCGGCGGGCAAGCTGGACGTGCGCGTGAATGCTGCCCAGTACTTCGCGCCGCAGGATTTTCGCGACGCCGCGGGCAAGCTCGAGGTTTCGCGCGCGGTCGATC
Source organism: Steroidobacteraceae bacterium (assembly GCA_046347195.1). Taxonomy (GTDB): domain Bacteria; phylum Pseudomonadota; class Gammaproteobacteria; order Steroidobacterales; family Steroidobacteraceae; genus TMP-86. The sequence goes on along the minus strand of JAXMGQ010000044.1, from coordinate 41,151 downwards.
TCGCCAAGGTCCGCCGGGCGCATTACGCCGGCAACCCGCTGCTCAAGGCGGAAGCCGTCAAGATCTTCGCCGATGGGGTGCTCGAGGGCGACCCGAACGCCGATCCACCCACGCTGCCGCATGGCGCGCAGATCCAGCCCTTCCTGTTGCCGCGTTTCCGGCGCAACGCCCAGGGAGCGCTCGAGGTGGCGGGGTACCTGGACCAGCAGTCCGAGGCCTGCCGGGATGCCCGCGCGAATCCCCAGCGCTGGAGCGGCGATGCGGCCATCGCCTCTTTCCGCAAGGCAAACGGCTATGCGCCGGCGAGCTGCACGCCTTATCGCGGCGTGCTGACGCTCCCCCGGCCGGAACTATATGCCTGGGCTGAAGGGTTCCATCGAGCCGGCTTCACGCTGCACGTGCACGCCATCGGGGATGATGCGCTTCGCGCCACGCTCGAGGCCATCGAGCGTGCACGCCGGTCCGACGGCGTTGCCACGCAGCTCGACACCATCGCGCACGCGCAGCTTATCCACCCGGACGATGTGATACGGCTGGGGAAGGACCACATCAACCTGGCCTTCACCTACGCCTGGGCCTACACCGAGCCGGAATACGACATCACCCTCATTCCCTTCATCGACAAGGTCACGGGCACGGGCCCCTCAGCCCTGCACGAGGCGAATTTCTACTACGAACGCAATGCCTATCCCGTGCGCAGCGCCAAGGCCGCGGGCGCAACGCTCATCGCCGGTTCCGATGCGCCGGTGGACACGCGTGATCCCCGGCCCTTCGTCAACATGCAGATGGCGGTGACGCGCCGCTTCCCTGGCCAGCCGGCGCTCAATCCGGCCGAGCGCGTGGCGCTTGCCGATGTCCTGGATGCCTATACCATCAACGGCGCCCGGGCTCTGGGCCGCGGCGCGGAGATCGGCTCGCTGGAGCCCGGCAAGTCAGCGGATTTCATCATCATCGACCAGGACATCGTGGCGCTCGAGCGCGGCGATCCCGACCGCATCGGCAAGACGAAGGTGCTCTCGACGTGGTTCCAGGGACGTAACGTGTATGCGGCGGAGAAGCCGTGATGTGGCGACAGGCTGCGTGGGGCATCGGTGGCTGGTTACTCCTGGCGGCATTATCGGCGCAGGCGGCGCTGTCGCCCGCCGACCGGAAGATACTGGCCGCGCTGGATGCGGATCGCGCGCGCGCCAGCCTTGCGCGGCTGACCAACGAGGTGATCCGTGCGCCCTCGGGTGTCGGAGACGGCTCCATCGTCTCCGGCAGTCCGGAGGAGGCGATGATGGCGCGGCACCTGGCTCAAGAGCTGCGAAAGCTGGGGCTCGCGGTGAGCGAGGAAACCTTCCCGGTGCGGGCCTACCGATACGATCCGGTACGCCTGCGGGCCAATGGAAAGGCGCTCGAGGCGATCAGCCTGCATGCCACGGGGACGACCTGGGGTCGCCGCGATGGCGTCGACTTCACGCGTGGCAATTCGGCGAACGGTCACGTGCTGGCCGCGCCGCTCGTGGATGCGGGTGAAGGCTACGTGGCGGACTACCAGCGCATCGGCGATGTCCACGGCAAGGTGGTGCTGGTGCATCGCGAACCGCGCGATTGGCCGCCGGCGCAGATCACCGAGGCGGCGCATCACGGCGCCGCCGCCATCCTGTTCTACGATCACCCGGCCGCGGGGCCCGCCCAGGCCGATGCGCTGAGGCAGGACAGCCTGTGGGGACATGAGTCGCTGCCCACGGCGGCGATCAGCGTGCGCACGGCGCGCGACCTGCAGCGGCAGCTCGGCGCAGGTCCCGTGCGGATCGAGCTCGAGAATCACCTGCTGCTCGCCGATGGCCTCTCGCGCAATGTCGTCGCTACGCTGCGCGGCAGCGAGCGGCCCGATGAGTGGGTGGTGGTGTCGGGTCACTTCGATCGCTGGTTCCAGGGCTCACTGGATGACACCAGTGGCGCCGCGGCAGTGCTGGAGGTGGCGCGCGCCATCACCTCCACGGGTTTCAAGCCTCGGCGTTCGATGCTGTTCGTCCTGACGGGGAGCGAGGAGGCCGGACAGGAGGATCCGGAGCGCGATTGGCTGGCCGGCTCCTACGCCTTCGTGCAGCGGCACCCGGACGTGCTGCGGGCTGGCGCACTCGTGTTCAACGTCGATGGATTCGGCTGGAACTCGAAGCGGACCCTCCTCGGGGTCTCGGCCGATCTGCAGGGTTATCACGAGGCGCTGGTGGCCGACCTCGGGTTGTCGGACCAGGTGACCGTGCGACCCAGCGTGGGCAACACCACGGATGCCTGGAACTACGGCGTGCTCGGCGGCGCGGGGCTCGCGAGCCTGATCAGCATCGATGACAGCTTCTTCCCGATCTACCACACCCAGCTCGATGTCTACGCGCCCGACCGTTTCCCGAACATGGCCATGAACCTGCGCGTGCTCGCGCTCGACCTGGCGAGGGCCGCGACGCTCGAGCGCCTGCCCATCGACTTCGCCGCCTTGGCCCGGCACGTGGATTCGGGCCTGGCAAACGATGCCGCGCGGGTGGGTGAAGTGTCCTTCGCCGATGCACGCGCGGCGCTGGCCGCGCTTCGCGATACAGCCGGTGCGATCGAAGCGGCGCCGGCCGCTGGATCGGCGAGGCTGGGCGTGGACGGGCGCAATCACCTGTTGATGGGCGTCCGGCAGAAGCTGGTGCCCTGGCTGTATGCCGACAATGGTGAATACGACCAGGACGTGCGCACGGCCGCCTACGCCAGCCGCATCGTCTCGCTGGATCACGCCATCGCGGCGGCACGCCAGCACGACGAGGCGGCCACGCGCAAGGCATTGGGCGAATTCTACGAAGGCCGCCAATGTCAGCGCTTGTCAGCGCCGGTGTACGCGGCCGAGCGCAACTTCTGGGCGGGCGAGGGCGGCTGGGCCAGCCGATTCGGGCACCGTGCGCCGCCACCGCCGCCGGCCTTCGATGCCGGGTGCCGCGCCCTCGGGGGACCCTCGCAGGACTGGGAGGCCGTCCTGGCGGGCCTTTCCGCCGCCCGGACCGATGCGGTGGTTGCGCTGGTGCAATCACTGGCGCTGATGGCCACGAAGGCGCGTGCGGCGAGTGCGGCGCTGGCGGAGTTCTCACGCCCGGCGCCGCCGGCTGCCGGAGGATTTTGACGGATACGAGTGGCCTCTGCTATAGACAGGGCAGGGGAATGGCGCGGGCGAGCGGCCCGCGCGACGGCGATGACCGTAAACGGGAGAAGGGTTCATGACATCCAAGGCTTTTTCGTGGCCGCACCTGGCGCGGCCGGTCCTGCTCGGCGCGCTCGGGGCGCTGCCGATGTTCTACACGGCCGGAGCGGTTGCGGCCGATAATCCCGGTGAGATCGAGGAGATCATCGTCACGGCCACCCGGCGTGCCGAGTCGCTGTCGAAGGTTCCCATCAGCATCAGCTCCATCAGCACCGAGGAGATGGAGGCGCGCGGCGTCAAGCAGTTCGATGACCTGATTCGCCTCACTCCTGGCCTGAATCTCACGCGCCAGGCGCAGACTGGCGCCAGCCAGATCGCGATCCGCGGTATTTCATCCAATGCCGGGTCCGGCACCACCGGTGTCTACATCGACGACACGCCCATCCAGGTCCGCAACCTCGGCTTTGGCGCCGGCAATGCCTTTCCCGGCCTGTTCGACGTCGCGCGCGTCGAAGTGCTGCGAGGACCGCAAGGAACGTTGTTCGGTGCCGGCTCTGAAGGCGGCACGGTGCGCTTCATCCAGACCGAGCCCAACCTGACGAAGTCGAGCGGCAACGCTCGCGCGGAATGGGCGACGTTGCAGCACGGTTCGCCTTCGTATGAGATCGGCGCGGCCTATGGCGCGCCCATCATCGATGACAAGCTCGGCTTCCGCCTGAGCGCGTATTTCCGCCGTGAGGGCGGCTACGTGGATGCGGTTGGCGGCACGTACAACATCCTCGATCCGACCGGAAAGTCTTATGGCAATTCGGTGGCCTTCACCCGCACCACGACCTACGAGGAGGATGTGAACTGGAATCGTACGGTGGCTTTCCGGGCGGCGTTGAAGCTGGCCGTCACCGACAAACTGTCGATCACGCCGTCGGTGTTCTACCAGAAGCACCATGTGAACGACGGGCCGGGCGATGGTGGTACCTTCGATCTCGCGACCTCGGATACGGGATCCAGCAACTACTCGCGTCAGTACAACTACCTGGGGACTCCTGGTACCCGTTACGTGGCGCCGAACGACCCGACCACGTTCACCACGCTCAATCCGATCGATGTGCCGAACAACCAGTTCGGTGATGACAAGTTCACTCTGTCGGCGGTCGCGCTCAATTGGGACCTGGGGCCGGTGAGCCTGGTGTCGAACACCTCTTACTTCGACCGCACTGCCACGCAGTGGTACGACTACAGCAAGGGTTACGCCCAGTTCTATATCCCACAGTTCTTCCTGCAGCCGGACGGGGTCACCTCCACCGGCACTTATCTCCCCGGTGGCTGGAAGACCATGGCGCTGTACAACAACGCGCAGAAGAACTTCGTGGAGGAAATCCGCCTGCAGTCCAACGACGCATCGGCGCGATTCACTTGGGTGACCGGTTTGTTCTTCTCGCGTGACAAGCAGACAGCGTCCGAACCGATCAGCCACAATTTCCTCGTGAACGCCTCCTGGGTGGGGTTCTACCCGACGAACTTCGGCATCGGTCTCTACGGCGTGAACAATGGCGCACCCTTCGGTCCGGGGTCGACGGCGTTCCAGAACTTCTTCGGTGACAATGCGTATCCGAACGGCGTTTCGTTCCTCGGCATCTGGGAAACGATCGAGAAGCAGATGGCCGGCTTCGCGCAGGCCGACTTCAAGATCACCGAGCGCCTGAAACTCACCGCGGGCGTGCGCGTGTCGAAGAACAAGCTGGAGTTCAATGCCGTATACGTGGCGCCGGAGAACAACGCGAGCGCGCCCTTCGGCTTCAGTTGCCAGGACCTGACGGGCGGCAACAACTGCGTGTTCGGCTCCGGCGCGCTGGCGCCGGTCTATCCGAAGTCGAACACCAGCGGGTCGGAGACCTCGACCACGCCGAAGATCGGGCTTTCGTTCCAGATGGACGAGAACAATCTGTTCTACGCGACGGCCGCGAAGGGATTCCGCCCGGCGGGCGCTTCGCTGCGGGTGCCCTCGATCTGCGATGGGGACCTCATCACCAATGGCTACGTGGACGCCAACGGCAACCCCGTGCAGCCGGAGACCTACAAGTCCGACTCGGTGTGGAGCTACGAGCTCGGCAGCAAGAACCGGCTGTTCGGCGGCCGACTCACACTGGATGCCAGCATCTACGAAATCAAATGGAAGGACATCCAGGCAAACGTCAGTCTCCCAAACTGCTCCTACAATTTCGTCGACAACCTGGCTGACGCCACCTCGCGGGGCATCGACGTTGCCGTCCAGTGGAAGGTGACCGAGCATCTCGAACTGTCGGGCGCCTATGGCTACAACGATGCGAAGTTCGACCGCGACGCGCTGTCGCCGGGCGGCAAGAAGATCTTCAGCAAGAATGCCGGCGTCCCGGATGCGGGTGCGCCGAGCACGCTGTCACTCTCGGGCGAGTACACGCAACCATTCGGCAGCCTGCAGGGCTATGTTCGCGCGGACCTCACCCATACCTCGCAATGGAGGCGTGTGGGCAACCAGGATCCCAACTCGCCGCTGTACGACTCGCGGCTGCTGCCCATACCTGCTTACAATCTCGTGAACGCGCGCATGGGTGTGCGGATGGACAAGTTCGATGTGTCGCTGTTCGTGCAGAACCTCACCAACTCGCGGCCGGCACTGAATCTCGTCGCGGGCTCGTACTACGATCCGCAGGACTGGTCGACCTACACCTTGCGTCCGCGCACCTACGGCATCACGGTGGCCTGGCATCCCTAGAGGACGGCTGACGGATCTCACGCACCGGCGGGGCAGCGCTTCTGCGCGCCCCAGCTCAGCGTCAGCGAGTAGCTCCAGCCGATGTTGCGCCGCTCGGCGGCATGCTCGAGATCGGCCTGGTAGTCGCCCTTGCACAGGGTGATGCGCCGGTCTGCATCCGCCTCTCCGGCGTCCTCTCGCAACGCCCAGCCGTGGCGCTGCAGTTGCGGCACGTAGTAGTGCTTGAGCTGGTCGTAGCTCATGCTCGACTGGTAATAGGCGCCGATCAGCACGCGGCCGAGCTTGGGCTTCTCGTCCAGGTAGATCAGCCGGGATTCCGAGGGGGCTTTGAGGAGCTGGAACTGCCGCTTGAGCACGGCGCGATGCACCGTGGTGTCGGGCGGATGCAGCAGCGGCCAGAAGATCGCCAGTATGAAGGCGCCGGCCAGCGCAAAGGTGATCGTACGGTTGGGCAGCGGCATGTCGCCGCAGCGTAGGTGCGCGAGCGGGAGCCGTCAACGTGCGCAGGAAGGATACACGGCTGGTTTGCTCCGGAACCTGCGCACCGGCTTTCGCGCAGCGCCGTTAAGTGGCAGGATGCCGCAGGGACTGCAACGAAGGGGATGGCGATGCCGAACAAGAACCTGCTGGCGAATATCCTGATGGTGATGGCCTGCGTGCTCGGCCTGAGCCTGCCCGCCGCCGCTGCCGACAGCGCCCTGGAGAAGAAGATCGAAGGCCTCGAGAAGACCATGAACGAGGCGTATGCGAAGAACGATCTCGACCGATATTTCAGCTACTACGCCGATGATCTCGTCGCGATCTTCTACAACGAGCGTACGACGCTGCCTGCCTACCGGAAGTCCTGGACCGAGTCGGTGAAGGCCGGAAACGTGGTCACCTCGGTGAACCTGTCGGACATGAACGTGCACGTGCTCGCCTCGGGCAAGGTGGTGGTGGCCAGCTATCAGATCGAAGTGGGCAATCGGCATGCCGATGGCAAGACCACCCGGGAAAAGGCCTTCGAGACCGATGTGTGGGTCATCCGGCAGGGTGAGTGGAAAGTGACCCACGCGCATTATGCGCTGGCCGTGCCGTCCTCGGGCTGAGGCTCCCTGGGCTTTTTGCGGACATGAGAACCCCGCTCATTGCGATGGTGGCGACGCTGTTCCTGTCTCTGTCGGGTGGAGTGACCCGCGGCAGCGCGGACGTACCGTGGCCCGCGCAGTGCACCCCGGAGGGACTCCTGCAACGACCCACGGCGTACCGGGAGTGGATCTACCTCACCTCGGGGCTGGACATGAGCTACGCGAAGCGGCTCGAGATGACCGGCCATTCGATGTTCGACAACGTGTTCGTTGATCGGGAAGGTTACCGGGGGTTCCTGCAGACCGGCACATGGCCTGATGGCACGATGCTGGTGCTCGAACTGCGGGCGGCGTCCTCCCACGGCGCGATTCTCAAGACGGGCAAGTTCCAGACACCTGAAGTGATGCAGCTCGAAGTCCACCTGAAGGATACCAAGCGTTTCGAGGGGGGCTGGGGCTTCTTTTCCTTTTCGGGCGATGGGCCCGCAGCGATGCTGCCGCACGCGGCGCCTTGTTATGCCTGCCACCAGCAGCATGCGGTGGTCGATACCACGTTCGTGCAGTTCTATCCCACGTTGCTGCCCGTCGCGAAATCCAAGGGGACGCTCGCGCCGGGCATCGAGCCCTGAGGATCAGCGCGTCGCCGGACCGCCGGAGGCAACCGCCAGCATCGGGCCGATGAGGCGGAAGGAATCCGAGCGGTTCAACGCGCGCGAGTAGAGGCTCGAGACCGACCCATCGAGGTACAGGGCGTCGCGGCAACCGAGCCCATCGCGGAAGAAGCTCGCGAATTCGGGAAAGGTCACCGCTGATTCACTGATCACGAACACCACCGAAGCGGGCGTGGGCGCGCAGACACCGTTGCGCACGTACCGCGAGTCGGCGCCGGCCCGGAACAAGGGGGTGGCGGGGATCTGACCGGCGTGCACCAGCAGGGGGCCGGATTGCGTCGCGAACCGAGGGTGCGGGTTCGCATCGGCGTACTCCTGCGTGCTCATGACGCGGGCGCCATCGGCATCCACCAGGAAGACGCCGTTGGGTTGCTGATGGAAGTTTCCCGGCCCGCTCGCCCGGTTGAGCTTGCGCAGCACCTGGCCGGACTCGACGTAGAGTCCCGCGGGGGAATAATCCGGGCGGAACATGCCGGCGTTCATCGCGAATTCCAGCGTCCGGCCCTGCCGTGCAAGGAAGGACTGGAGGGCGGCGAATCCCTGGAAGGGCCGATGGTCGTCGTCCTGCCAATACAGGCGGAGTTCCTCCTGCTTGAGGTCCACGCGGCAGGCGGTGAAGGTCAGCGACTGGCGCTTGAACTGGTTGCAGGTGACCGCATGCGCGGACGCCGTGGCCAGCAGCAGCAGTGCCAGCAATGGGACCACCGGGCATGCAGCTTCGCGAATCGGCATGGACATCATTGTACGGTTTCAAGGATGCCGCCGGAATCCACCCGGCGGGAGACTGAATAAACGCGCCATGGTGCATTTGCTAGTATCGGCCCGAAGATCAACAACACGGGGGTGTCATGGATCCGGTATCGGTTCGTCGGGCGCAGGCTGCCGCAACGGTACAACTCGACAACGAGCGCGTCATCGTCACGGAATACCGCTTTGCCCCGGGCGCCGAGACAGGCCACCACGTGCACCGGCATGACTATGTCGTCGTGCCGCTGGTGAGCGGCGTGCTGCGGCTCGAGGAACCCGGCGGCACCCGCGAGGCTCAGTTGACCGCGGGCCAGTCGTACACGCGCAAGGCCGGAGTTTCGCACAACGTCATCAATGCCAACGCCTTCGAGTTCTGTTTCATCGAGGTGGAGCTGAAATGAGCCGGGTGAGCCGTGCGGCTCAGGGCTGTCCCTGTCCGCCTCCGGCGCCGTAGATATTACCCGTGGTGAAGCTGGCATCGCTGGCGGCGAGCTGCGCATAGATGGAGGCGAGCTCGGCTGGCTGGGCATCGAAGTCCTCGGCGGTGGCGCCGTTGGGCGCCTGCAACGGGATGCTGTGGGCCGATGTCTCGGCTGCAGCGGCAGGAATGGACGTGCGCGTGTCAGATGCGAAGGGCACTGACGGACAGCCGCCGCCGGTTTCCGTATGCAGGAGAGAGCAAGGGGTTGCGGAGGAAATGCGATCATGAGTGAAGAGGCGGTTCGCGAGTCCCTGGAACAGGAAGTGGGACACATCATCGAGGAGTCGCGCATGGTGCTGCCGGGCATCCAGGCGCTGTTCGGCTTCCAGCTCATCGCGGTGTTCAATACCCGGTTCGAGCAGGCGCTACCCGTGGCGGGGCGCGGCTTGCACCTGTGTGCCATCCTGCTCATCGCCCTCTCGATCGCGCTCATCATGGCGCCCGCCGCGTTGCACCGGCAGGCGGAGCGGGGCTGGATCTCGAGGTATCTCGCGGACTACGGGTCGCGGCAGCTGACGCTGGCGATGGTCCCGCTCATGCTGGCCATCTCGCTGGAGCTGGGCCTGGTGGCTTTTCTGATCGTGACGCAGGTGGCCGCGGCGCTGCTCGTGGGTGCAGCGTCGATCGTCACGTTCACCACGCTATGGTTCGGGATTCCGGCGCATCACCGGAAGATGCGTCGCACTCGTCAGCCGCTCACTTGAGCGTTGCGGCGAGAATGGAAGTGCGGCGCGGGACTTCCGGAGTCTCCTCGTCGAACGCGTCGAGCGGAGCCAGGCCCAGAGCCACCGGTTCCTGGTAGCTGCGCAGCTTGTTGTACACCGTCTTCAGGCTGATGCCGAGGAGCTCTGCGGCCGCCGACTTGTTGCCCTCGCAGGCATCCAGCGTCGCGAGGATCAGCAGTCGCTCCGCTCGATCCAGGCGGGTGCCGACCTTGATGTTGATCGCGGGGGAGGACAGGTGGCGCGAGACACTACCCATGGAAGCTTCTCTCCGATGTCAGACCCCGATCAGTATAAGATCTGCCGGCAAATACGAATAATTAGAATTGTCAGCTTTAACTGGTTTGTAATAATTACATAATGAGGGTGAAATCTGCCTTCCAGGGCCCTGGCTGGGAATGTCGTGGGCGAGGCCAGGATGATCGAATGGCAGGACCACCGCAGGGTGGTCCTGCCGCCGGGTCAGGCCATGATGAAGACGTTCAGCTTGTTGCCATCCAGATCGCGAAAATAGCCGGCGTAGAATCCCTCGCCACGGGGTCCGGGGGCACCTTCATCCTTGCCTCCCAGAGACAGGGCCAGGCGATGGACCCGATCCACCTGCGCCTTGTCCTTTGCTTCGAAGGCCACCATCACCCCGTTGCCGACGGTGGCGGGTTTGCCGTCGAAGGGCTTGGTGACACCAAGGCCCGCTCCACCCCCTGGCTTGCCCCAGGCGATGAACGTGTCGTTTTCCATCATGCGCCCCACGCCCAGCTCCTTCGCGATCGCATCATAGAAGCCCGCTGCCCGCTTCAGGTCCTGGGTGCCGAGGGTGACGTATCCGATCATGAGCGTTCTCCTGGTACGACGGGGCGGCCATTGTGATCGAGACACATCGCCGGCGTCCAACCCCGACGACTGCCCCCGTCGCTCAACGCAGGTTCGGGATGATCTCCCATGGGTACACTCCTGGTCGTCATGCGTGAAGCCATCGTCGCCGTGATCCGCCGGCACGGGCGTGTGCTCGTGATCCGTCGGGGGCCGGCCTCGACCTTTGCCGGTCACTGGAGTCCGCCGACGGGACGACTCGAACCTGGCGAGACCCAGGAGCAGGCGCTGGTCCGCGAGATGCGCGAGGAACTTGGCATCGAGGTCCTGCCGCTGGCGAAGGTCTGGGAGTCGTTGACCGACAATGGTGTTTTCCGCCTGCATTGGTGGACCGCAGCGGAAGAGGGCCTGGAACTCAAGCTGGATCCTGCCGAAGTCAGCGAGGCACGGTGGGTAAGTGCTCCGGAATTCCTTGCACTGCAACCCACCTTCGCGGGAGGGCGCGAGTTCTTCCGCAAAGTGCTGCCGCGGCTCGGCGGCTAGCAAGGAGCAAGCCGCCGCGCGCGACCCGCAAATCGCGAGCAATGGCGACTTCTGTCATCCCCGCCCTACAACCGCTCCCGCAACGCACTGGCTCTGAGTCGCCAGCCATGGCGGGACCATGGGATCACAGGAGAACGACATGTCCGCACATGACTTCGACACGTTCGATTTGTGGCAGTCCCGGTGGCAGCGCTGGCATCACGATGAAGACCTTCGCGCGCAGTCGCAGGCAGAAGATGGTCATCCCGATGCTGGTGGAGCCGCGCACATGGAAGTGACCGGGGACCTGGAGACCACAGGCCCCATCGTCACTTGATGGTGCCGTTGACGCACTTTCCTGGCGCGTGGTGATGCGCCTGTCCCACCTGCTGATCCTGTCCTCGATTGTCGGACATCACTGACAAACTCCAATGCTGCGCGCCGACGCCGGTTTCACGCATCGTTCGCCAACAATGACGTCGTCCGGGAACTGCCGGGCGTCATTCAAGAAGAAAGGGGAATACGATGCTTCACTATGCCGCTGTCTTCTTCGTCATTGCACTGATCGCCGCACTGTTCGGCTTCGGCGGAATCGCCGTCGGCGCCGTTGCGGTCGCCAAGGTTCTGTTCTACATCTTCCTGATCATGGCGCTCGTCACCTTCATCGTGTCGGTGATGAGGCGCGCATGAGCGCGATGATGCACGCCAATATCCTCGTCGCCGATGACCACGCCATCGTGCGCAAGGGACTCGTGCAGATCCTGCACGAGGAAATGCCCCATTGCGAGGTGGACGAGGCCAGGAGCGGCAATGACACGCTGGACAAGCTGCGCTCGGGCCGCTGGAATCTGCTGATCCTGGACATCAACATGCCGGGGCGCAGTGGCGTGGACATCCTCAAGCACATCCGCGCCTCGTATCCGCACGTGCGGGTGCTCATCCTCAGCGGCTTTCCCGAGAAGCAGTACGCACTGAACCTGCTGCGCTTGGGGGCCAGTGGCTACGTGAACAAGGACATGGCCCCTGAGGAGCTGATCACCGCGGTGAAGACCGTGCTGGCGGGAAAGCGGCACATCAGCCCCACGCTGGCCGAGTTGCTGGTGTCGCACGTGAACAAGGAGGAGGAGGGACCGGCGCACTGCTGCCTGTCCGACCGGGAGTTCCAGATCTTCTGCAAGCTCGCGACCGGGCAGGCCGTGAACGCCATCGCCGACGAATTGCACCTGTCGGCGAAGACGATCAGCACCTACCGGACACGCATGCTCGAGAAGATGCATTTCCGCAGCAACGCGGAGATCACCGCTTACGCGTTGCGCAACAACCTGATCAGTTGATGCCGGGACCGAGCGCAGGCGGGTGGATGTCCACCGCTCGCCTGCGCGCCGCCTGACATCACTTCTCCCGGGCAGGGTCGTACCAGACAGCTTCGATATTGTTGCCGTCGGGATCCAGAACGAAGGCCGCGTAGTAACCCGGTGAGTAGTCACGATAACCGGGCCCGCCATTGTCCCTGGCTCCCGCCGCGAGCGCAGCCTTGTGGAAGTCTTCCACCTTGCGCCGGCTGTCAGCCTGGAACGCCAGGTGAGTCGGACTGAATCGCTCTTCCTTGCTGATCCAGAAATCGGTGTTCTCGCCGTCATTGAAGCCGGCGCCCAACGTCGTGTGGGAAATGGCACGGACCTTGCCGGCAGCGCGCCCCGGGCATATACTCCCGTATACTCTTGACGAGAGAATACAGGAGGTCCTATGGGTGGCCAAGTCCGGGACGATCGGGTCGACCGTGAGGTCACCGAAAGCCTGTTCCAGGAGTCGCGTCGGCGGCTGCTGGCCAATGAGCCGCTGCTGGCCGAACGTCCCACCGGGGCGAACCACGCACTGAGCGCCGGCGAGGTCGCGGCCTTGCATGCCGTGGGGCTGTCGAGCGGGAAGTTCGAAGGCAGCCGGACCACCGATCCGCTGTTGAGGTCGATCGGTGACTACATGGCGCTGCTCGAGACCAGCCTCACCACGGCGCAAGCGGCAAAGCACCTGAAGGTGGATGTCAGCCGTGTCCGTCAGCGACTGCGTGAGCGCAGTCTCTATGGTATCGAATACGAGCGGGAATGCGCCTGCCGCGCTTCCAGTTCGTGCGGGGTCGCGCACTGCCGGGGCTCGCGGAAGTGCTCGCGGCATTGCCCGCGGGACTCAATCCGCTGGATATGGCCGAGTGGTTCCTCTCCCCGCATCCGGACCTGGAATTGCCGGATGAGGAGGAGGGCGTGAGCCCACGGCAGCGGCTGCTCGCAGGCCGGCCCGTCAGCGCGGTCACCGCGCTCGCGAAGCTGTTCGAGTAGGCAAACCGGCGTTCGAGTCGTGGCGACGTTCCCCAGTCCACCGGGGGTCGATGCGCTCGACGTCATCACCCCGGCGTGGCATGAGCCTCCAGGCTGGCACGCCGCTCGCACGCGTGTACTACACGCGCAGCCGGCATTCATTCGACTGGAACGCGTTCCGGCACGCTGGACCTGTGGATGCCCGCTGGGATCACCAGGTACCCCATGCGTCCGGCGAACCCACGCCGCAGTCGCGCAGCCTCTACTACTGCGCCACGGATGCCACCACCTGTCTCGCGGAATTCTTCCGGGTGACCCGGCGTATCGATCGCGCCTACCAGTCACCGTGGCTGGTGGTGTTCGAACTGGCACAGCCCGTGGTCCTCCTGGATCTTCGCGGCGATTTCGCCACCCGCATGGGCGCCTCCCTGGCGATCCACTCGGGTAGCCGCGTGCGCGCCAGGGCCTGGGCGCGCGAATTGTACGAGGCGTTTCCAGCCGCGCAGGGCATGTTGTACGCCTCGTCAATGAATGGCGGTGCACCTGCCGTGGCGTTCAACGACCGTGCGGAACCCTTGAGCATCTTCCCTTCGCATCCGCTGCTGCACCGGGCACTCGCGGACGATGTGATGGTGGATGCGCTGAAGACCGCGGCGATACGCCTGGGGTATGCGCTTCGTTGAGTAGCGACTGCTGGCGTCGCGGAGCGACGTCGATCAGCGCGACGGTTCGATCCGCAGCCAGGTCACCGCAACCGTCGCGATGACGAAGGCCGCAGCCGCCACCGACCAACTGACATTTTCACCGACACTGCCCCAGGTCTCCCGGATCCACGGCAGCACCAGGGCCACCGCAACACCCGTCGTGAAGGCAGCGCCGATCAGCGTCCCGAGCGTGCGCCACTTCAGCCGAACGTAGCCCTGTTCGAGAGCGGCGGCCTGCTTGCGATACTCGCTTGCAATTTCGGAGCGGCGCAACTGGATGTCCACCGCAGAGTCGTTGTCGATGACCTCGAGCAGCCGGCTCCGGAATCCCTGCGACAGGCGGGGAGGGCGCAGCGTCCGGAGCAGCGCGATTTCCAGGGATGCCGGCCACGGCTCACCGGCAACCATCTCGTTGTGCCCGTTCTTGCTAATGGTCATGTTCTGTCCTCCAGCCAGAATGCCGGATCATCCGCCAGATGCGCATCAGGCTTTCCTGGGCCGCATCCTCCGCCAGGGCATGATCCCGCAGGATCGAGCAACACAAGCGGAAGATGCGCTCGTCGAATCGCTCGACCAGCTTCCGGAAGGCCGCGGTCCTGTCGCCGCCGCGGAGTTCGTCGATGATGTCTTGATCGGGTGTGACCCCCGACGCGGCTGGCGTCAAGACCGTTACCTCCGGGGATTGATACCCGGCGAACGCGGATCCGGTTTCACGGCAGGCTCGTCAACCGCGAATCCACGTGCTGAAACCATCTGGCTGGCCGACAGGTATCAAGGGCAGGCAAGGTCCTGTTGCGGGAGTGAACATGGTCGAGAACGTCATGGTATTCCTGGTCCCCATCGTCGCCATCGTCATGGGCGTCGGATTTGGCATGTTGGGACTGTTGCTGGACTACCGCAAGAAGTGCGACATTTTCGAGCTTCACCATAAGGAGCGCATGGCCGCCATCGAGAAAGGCATGGAAGTGCCGCCGTTGCCACCGCAGCTCTTCATGCGCGGCGGACGATCTTCCGGGGACCTGGACTGTCAACTGCGCAGCGGGCTGATCCTGCTGTTCGTGGGCATTGCCGTCGGGGTCGCCCTGTACGCGACTGACGGACATGATTATGCCTGGTGGGGATTGGTTCCGGCGGCGGTGGGGCTTGCCAAGCTGCTGTACGTGGCGATCTCGCGGCGAAGCGGGTTGTCGAAGCACGAATCATCGCCGGGCCAGTGAGGGTCGGCTCTCCGCGCCACCCGGACGAGCTTGCGGTATCCACGCGGCACGCCGCAGAATCGGTGGCACCGCGGGGATGACCGCGCCGCAGGAGTGACCGGGCGATCGTGGATGCAGCACACGCGCACGAGTCTGCGCGCACCTCGGAGTTGTGGGCGCACCTGCGCCAGGACCGGCGCTACGTGGCCATGCTGGGGTTCGGGTTCTGTTCCGGCATCCCGTACCAGCTCGTCTACTACACGCAGTCGGACTGGTGGTCACAGGCCGGGGTGGCTATCGGCACCATCGGTGTGCTGGGTGAACTGGCGATCGCGTATCAGTTGAAGTTCCTCTGGGCGCCTTTCCTCGACAGCTTTGCGCCGCCGCTGATTGGCCGCTGGTTGAATGGCCGGCGAGGGTGGATCCTGCTGGCGCTGCTGGGCTGCATGCTGTCGCTCACCGGTGTTGCCTTCGGTGACCCCGGTCATTTCCTGGCCTGGACCATCGGATTTACGCTCTCCCTGGGCATGTTCGGCGCCACGCTGGATGCCGCAGTGGACGGATGGCGTATCAACGCGGCGCCCGTCGGCAAGCAGGCCCTGATGACCAGCTTTGCGGAGATCGGCTATCGATTCGGCGCCTTGGTCTCCGGTGCGGTGGCACTCTCGCTCGGTCAGCATCTGGGATGGCAGGCTTCCTACCTGATCATGGCGGCACTGCTGCTGGTGGGTGCCGCATGCGTCTGGATCGCGCCGCAGACTTCGGCCGGCCACTCCACTTCGGGGCCGCGGCCCACGATGCTCGAGATTTTCTGGACTCCGCTCCAGGACCTGGTGACGAGACTGGGGCGCTTCGCGGTCCCCGTGCTCGTGCTCATCGCGGGGTTCCGGCTGCCCGGTTACCTCACCACCGCCATGTCCATGCCGCTGTTCAAGCACCTTCACTACAGCGAGGATCACATCGCGCTGGTCACCAAGACCTTCGGCTTCTTCGTGGCGATCGTCGCCACGATGTTCTCGGCGTGGCTGGTGCGTCGACTTGGCATCCTGCGCTCGATGTTCATCGGCACGGCCGCCGCATCCGCCTCGCACCTCGCGCTGGCGTGGCTGGCCACCGATGGCAACGACTTCTGGGCCTTCTGCCTGGCCGTGAGCATCGAGAACTTCGCCTACGTGTTCGCGCAGATGGTGCTGATCACCTTCATGTCGCTGATCGTGTCGAAGGAGCATGCCACCGCGCAGTTTGCGCTGCTGACGTCGCTGTGCGCGTTCCTCGGCCATCAGTTCGCCGCGGGGTCCGGCTTCGTGGTGGAGCGGGTCGGATTCGCGCAGTTCTTCGTTTTCACGGCGTTGATCGGGATTCCAGTGGCGGTGCTGGCGTGGTGGGTGTGGAGGAGGGGGTTTTCGATTGCCGGGGTGTCAACAGAGAGGGTCGAGGCTTGACGTAAAGCCAGTGAGAACTGGCCGCGGCACTTCGTCAGTTCGGTGCCTTCGCGTCGTTGAAATCAGGCGAACCCCTAAGAACCAGATGAATCGTTTGAAGGATGGAGACTGTTCGACGAACGAGTTCAACGACTATTCACGGACCCAGGAGCGGCACGCATGGCCACCGCCGTCAGTTTAAACGCAAGCGAGTCCCATGCCGACATCAACATGACCCCTTTGATCGACGTCATGCTGGTATTGCTGATCATCTTCATCATCACGATCCCGATCCAGACGAATGCCATCAGGATCGACAACCCTACTTCGCGCCAACGGCAATCCGTCCCTCCCCCGGAGGTCATTGACCTGGCGGTGGACTTCGACGGCTCGCTTTCCTGGAACAACACGCAGGTGGATCGTGCCACGATGCAGACCTACATCAGTCAGGAAGCGACCCGGACTCCGCAGCCAGAGGTGCACATCTCCGTTGACAGGCTTTCCAGGTACGAAGTGGTTGCGCAGACACTGGCCGACCTCCAGCGGCTCGGACTCAGGAAGATCGGCTTCGTGAACAACGAGCTCTTCAGGTAGGTGGAAACGGCGATTCGCGACACCGCTCACGGAAAATGCAGAGATTTTGTATCCGCACCGCAATCTGAGTCATGATGTGTACGCGGGCGCATGGCTTCGGTGGGCGGTCTGCGTCGACGATGAGCCCATGGCAACTGAAGGAGGTGATCCAGGTGGCACACATAGTCGTTGGTTCGGTCGCGTCTCTGGACGTGCTGGCTGGTAGCGCGGTTCTCAGCTAGTGGGAACGGCGGACCGGCCATGAGGCCGGAGGGTTGCGCGCAGGCTCTCACGCCACGCGTGCGACCGAGTCCAACGGATGGACGCTTCGATGCAGTTGCCGCGCGGACGATTCGCGTCCGCAGGTTCTGATGATCGAGCAGGAATGGCGGGGTCCGCGAGGGCTCCGCCATTTTCTCGTCACATGTCGGCATTCGCGACTTCGATCATCGGTGTGGGGCTTGGCGGCCCTGGCAAGGGCGCATCTACAGGCGTGCGAGGTAGTCGGCAACCGTCTGGATGAAAATACCAGCCGAGTGTTCCGGGCGATTCATGTGCGGTCCAAAGTGCTTGATATCTCCAGTGAGCAGATGAGTCGCGCCTGAGGCTTGAGCGGCGACGTAAATGGGTTGATCCTTTTCCGGAAGCTCGATCGACGGGGCAGTGGATGCGGGTTGTGGAACTCGCTTGAGGAGCCTGAGGAGATGCTCCAGTCGATCAAGGCAGTCAGGATATTTCAGCGCGATATTGCGCCGCGCTTCTTCGATCGCGAAATCGCTGCACAGCAGATTCCAGCGCTTTCTGGCGGCCTCGACGAACAGAAACGCGGCCTTGCCTTCCGGGTTATGGGCTGCCGTGAAAAGAACGTTGGCGTCGAGAAAAAGCTGATCCACCGAACCTCAGCTGCGCTTGGCTAGCCGGGACTGGATCTTGCGTCGCTCGCTCTTGCCGAAGGTGTCGGCCTTGTCCCACTGCGCGACCTGCTCATCGCTGTAAAGCTCGGTCTCGATGACCACTGCCGGCGTGAGAATGATCTTCCCGCCAACCTGCTCCGCACGAATCACAGAGTTCTTGCCCAGCCCGAGAGAACGGCGCATGCCGGCGGGCAAGGTGATCTGTCCCTTTTCAGTGACCACCAGAGTTTCTTTCATGGTGAGACTCTATCCGAAAGGCAGAGTTATGGAAAGTTGGAAATTCGGCCAATTAGCGTATCGAGAGTGAGGCCCGCTCGGTCACCTCGCATAGCCGAATGACGGTCAGGCTAGGATGGACGGCAAGGCTGGTCACGGGCCAGTTGATACACGGGACGCCACCGTGCAGGGCCTTCATCGCTGCCGCCTTGCCCGTCCCCGCAATCAGCAGTAGGACATGGCGTGCCTCGAGCAGCGTGGCGATGCCCATCGTCACGCCGCGGCTGGGTACGGGCCAGTGTTCCGCTGTCTGCTGTGGCGGCACTGTGCGCCTCTGCGCCGCACGGGTGCACTCGGACAAGTCGGCCACGTGGGTGCGAAGGTGCCAGGGCGTACCGGGTTCATTGAACGCGATGTGCCCGTTGGCGCCCAGCCCCAACACGCATAGGTCGATGCCGCCGCTGTCCGCGATTGCGGCATCGTAGGCGCGGCATTCGAGTTCGATATCCACCGCATCTCCCTGCAGCAGGCGAACCTGGGTCGGCCGCAGCGCGAGTGGCGAGATCAGGTGCCGATGAAGATAGGCGGCAAAGCTTCGCGGATCGGATGCCTCCAATCCGCAATACTCATCGAGGTTGAAGATTCTGGCCCGGTCGAGGCTCACGGCGCCGCTCCGGGATCGGGCGATCAACTCGGCGTACAGGCTCAGCGGCGTATTGCCGGTGGGAATTGCGAGCACGGATGCCGGTGCGCTGATCAGGTGCCCGCACATCCAGTCGGCCGCGGCGCTGGCAAACGCAGCAGTTGTTGCGGCGTCGATTACTTGCACGGGGACGACCGAGGACGTACGGGTCAATGGACCTGCCGTTGCGATGACGCGTCTTGCTCAGCTTTGTAACGCGCCAGGAACTCCTGGATGATCGCGTGCGCGCCGGCTCTGTCGAACCGGTAGAACAATTCGTTGGCACGCGGTGCGCGCCGCAGGTAGTCCACCTCCGGGACGCGTGGATAATCGGGGCGATGCGCGATGGCAACGCCGTTGCAGCTCATCTGCTCATCCGGTGAGAGCCGCAGATCGTGCATGGACTCCAGGGCAAACAGCTTCCGTATTTGCAGGGCAGGCGATGTCGGGTGCGAATAGATCTTCTGCACACGAAGCTGCTGCTCGCCGGGCGGCAGCGACACCACGCTGCCCGCGGGTCCATACGGATAGCGGTTGCCGTCGGTGTGATTGGTGTACAGCAGGAAGACGGGATTGCCGCGCCATTCTTCGATCGCCTGATCCAGGGCCACGCTCGCGAATTGATGATCCCGATGCGTGTCCAGGCGCGGATCGGGCATCACCACGATTCCGGGGTTCACCTTGCGCAACACCGTTACCAGATCCTCCACCAGATGCGGCCAGGTGTTGCTGCGTGCGGCGCTCGAGACCAGCTTGCTCAGGTTGGCGCGCCGGTAGCGCGCCACATCGGTATTCGGCCCATAGACTTCCGGGATCATCTGCCCGGGCGCGAGATACATGGCATCCAGCCGGCCATCGAAGTACCCGAGATTGGCGGTCCGCTCGGGAGGAATATTGCCCTGCCAGGGAATCGTCACGCTATCCACCGCACGCAGATAGCCCTTGAGGGAATAATGCTCGGCCGGGTCGCTGACGTTGGCACGGTAGTTCATGTCGCCGGCGTTGCCGGCGGTCACCGTGACCACGCTGGCCTGGCGGTCGGCGTACAGGCCGAACGCCGCGATTTCGGCGTCGTCGGGATGAGAGGGGCGATCACCAGATCCGTTGATGCAGGTCGAGCTGATTGTCGAATACGCGCAGCGGCGCCGTCTCGGCTGCCAGCGTCACGGCATGGGTGCGAATCAACACCTCGGCGCCCTCGGCAAGTCGCTCCCGCAGGCCACTGAGGTTCAGCCAGCGCACACCTGCGGCATTGGCATCGAGATATTGCTGGATGCTCAGCCCGCCGACCGAGACTTCGACGAAAGGGTCCCGTTCTGCGCCCCAGCTGCGAACCGCGAGCAGGGCCGTGTCCCATGGCGGCTTTACGCTGGGCCAGGTGAAGCGCACGCCATCATCGGTCCTCGACAGGCGGATGACCGAAGAACGCTCTGCCGCTGCGAAAACGTAAGGGTCATTGTCATATCGTGCTGTGGTGAGAGCACTGGCGGCCGGCGGAACCTGCGCCTCTGAAGCCACTTGAGCGCCGTAGATCGGGGCGATGCCCGCCCATGCGGCCGTCATCAATCCGGCAATGCAACCGCGCATCGTGAGCCTCATCGGGAACCCTCCTTCACGGCGCGCCTGGTGGCGTTATGAATGAGCGGCCGGGCCCACACGCCGACGCTCAGGACGAAGCCGAAGGTGAGATACAGGAACAGCATGCCCGATCGCAGGCCGTACCGGTCCCCGAGCCAGCCGATGACGAAGGGCACCAGCGCGCCTCCCATGATGCCCGAGCAGAGGATTCCGGCGAACGGGCCGTGATGCTGGGGTACCGAATTCAGGCCCAGCGCCACCAGTGTGGGCCACATGATCGAGGCGAAGAAGCCGATGCAGGGAAAAGCCAGTCGGGATACCTCGGCCGGCCCGAACAAGGCCGCCGTCAGGGCGCACAGCGCACCGACGGAGAACCCGATCAGTACCCGGCGGCTGTCGAAGAGTTTTAGCAACACCATTCCCAGCAGGCAGCCGACGGTCATGAGACCCCAGAAATAAGCCACCGCATCCGCGCCTCCCTTGTGCGGATCCACCTGGTGATAGCGTTCCAGAAACGGCGACATCCAGTCGGCCGTGCCCTGCTCGCAGCCGACATAGGCAATCACCGCCAGGAAATACAACCAAACGAACGGATTGCGCAGCAGCTGCCGGTACATGGACAGCGTGCCCGCCGACTCCTCGGCGGTACGCTCCACCGTAGGAAAGCGCAGCAGGCCGATGAGCAGCACGCACACGAGGGAGATCAGCGAATATCCAGTACATCGATGCCCATGGCAGCGCGGGATTCGTCACGCTGCGAAGGAGCGCGTAGAGCCTTCGACGTCGTGACGCCCGGGGTCGAGATGCCTCACGAGGTCGGAATACACCAGGACTCACGAATGACGCCGCGCCGAAGATGAGTTGCGCGAACGCAGAATTGAAGGCGAAGTGCTCTTCCCCGCCGGCCACGCGCAACAGGGGATTGATCGCCACCTGCAGCACGGCCATCCCTGCGCCGATCACGAACAGCGAACCCACGGCCATGACATAGCCGGGGTACGTTGCGAAACTCGCCGCGCCGAGGGCCGCCGCGACGAAGGAGGCAACCATGAGCTTCTTCTCTCCCCAGTGTTGACGGCGAATCCGGCCGTGGACATGACGCCGTACGCGATGAAAAAGGCGAACGGCAGCACCGCGGCCATCGCGAGCGACACATGGAAGCCGGCGATGATGTCCGGGATCAATGGCCCCAGGATGTTCGTGAGAAAGGAGATCACGAAGAACACGAAGAAGACGAGCGCCACCACGAATCGGCTTCGGCTTCCGGTTCCGGGGTGAACGGTGGATGTGATGGTCATTCGATCCTGCCTCGTTGATGCTCGCCGGAGCGCTACACGACCGGCACCTGGCTGACGTTGTTCTTCGGGTCCATCCAGAACGATTCATTGGCGAAGCGGGCGAAGATTTCGCGCGGCAGGATGGTCACGCGTTCGGATGGTTCCACCTTCGAACGCACCGTATGCAACCCAGGCATGCCGACGCGCGCGTCGAACTCGTCCGCGTTGTAGGAGATGTGGTCAAAATCATGGTCGAACCAGGGCTCGCCGATGAACTGGTAGACCGCGCGCAGGGCCGCCGCTGGATTTCGTGCCAGGCTCTCATAGGTCAGGAGCAGCAGATGGCCCGGTGCATACTGGCCATAGAACGCATCCTTGGTCGCCTGGAATGAGAATCCCAGCATTCCGCGCGGATCCGTCAACGTTGACGCGCGAATACACGGTGGTATTCGTGTCGAACCGGAACACCTTGCTCACCCCGGCCGGCTGCTGCCGCACCAGCCGCTCCATGCTGTCGAGCACCCAGGACAGGTGGCGAACGCAGGCGATGACCTTCGCATCGGGAAACAACGTGTCGAGCAATTGCATGCGGCTGCACCACAGCCGGCTGGTGTCGAACACCACGCTGGAATCCGCATTCGACGCGTAGAAGTTCTCGACCAGGCCGCGCAGCATGGCGATTCGTTGTTCGTCGGAGACATCGAATGAAAAATCGTTCTTGCTGCTGGCCTCCGCGATGACCACGCCCATGATGTCGGCCAGGGGGCTGGTCATGCCCGCGCGAAATCGCGGGTTTTGATTGAGGATCGCCGCCAGAAGCGTGGTACCGGAGCGCGGAAGCCCGGAGATGAAGTGGAATTTGCGCCTCGGCGTCGCAAGCGGTGCGGCAGGCATAGGGTCCGTCTCCGGTGGTCTGGGAAGTCGATTTTATCGCCGTACGGCGCTACTCGACGACCGGGATGGTGCGCGTCGGCACGTTCCATCCGCTCACTTCGAGGGCCGGCGTCCCGGCACCTTCGCTGGGAAGACGTGCCGTCAGGGTGAGCGATTCGCCAGGCCACAGCGTGACGTCGTTGTCGCTCCACAGGACCGGCAACAGGACCTCACCGCCTCCGGGCCGCTTGAGCGCCAGGTGCTGGAACAGCGCCACAGCCGCAGAGGCGGAAGGAACCTTCAAGGTGACGGACACCACGGCCGCCGATCCGTCGCGCCGCATCCTCGCCCGAACCTCGCTGGTGGCGGCCGGCAGGGACTGCAATGCGGTGAAGTCCGCATGTTGCTTCAGCGGCGTGAGATACCAGTTCGAATGTTCCCAGTCGAGCTCATCGGGCTGGGTGGAGAGCCAGTAGACATTGCGGCTGATCGATTGGCCTTGTGCCGAGGCAAGCGCGAGCTCTATGAAGTAGGTGCGCGACAAGCCCGCGAGCGCCGGCAGGATCGACAGTTGACGTGTGGCGTTCGCCTCGAGTTCGATGTGCTGGAGTTGCCGCTCGAAGGCGATGCTCCCGTCCAGGTTGCGCACGCGGATGCTCGCCCGCAATCCCTGCTCGGGGGTGAGCGTGTGATTGACCAGCACGATTGCGCGCGTGTCGTAGGAGTACTGAATGTGGACGGGCTCATTGGCGATCCTGGCGCCGAAGTAGGCGCCCGCCGGATTCAGGAAGTAGTCGTACAGATGCCAGTGCAGCGAGGGCCAGGCATTGTTGAGCATCCAGTAAATGACACCGGTCGAGGGGTTGGTCGCATCCATGTGCGCGTTGAACGCTTCGAATTGCGCCCGGACATTGTCGTAGTTGTCGAGCTGGGCCTTGGCGACGTAATCCTCGAGGCTCCTGGGAGCGCCGTAGCGCTTCGCCAATGCGGTACTGAACGGTTCGATAGTCGCGAATACCGACCAGGCCGCCGACGCGTGATACTGCCGCGCCTGCGGGTCTTTCCACAGTGCCTCGAGCTCCGGAGGCGAGAGCATGCGGGTCAAGTCCTCGAGCCTCGGGATCGAGGCGCCCGCGCTGACCTCGGAGTCAAACCCAAAGGCGCCACCCAGCTGGTCGGCATACCAATACGACGGTGGTACCCAGGAATAGGGCCCGGCCATCTTCATGCCGGACGGCCCGGTTTCCGGTGTTGATTGAGGCACCGCCGCGGCGATGATCGGCAGCGGCCAGTCCGCGGCGTGCAAGGCGCCGACGTATCGGCTGGAAAGGGCCGCCGGCGGCGCGTTGTCGCTGCCGATCATGAAGCCGATCACGCAAGGGTGGTTGCGCAGCAGGCGTGCCTCGCTCGCCATCGAGGCGGCCGCCACTTCCTCGTCCGCCGCATTCCAGGGTTCTCCGCCCGTCTTCGCCCAGGATTCCCACTTGTCGCAGCACTCCCAGCCGGCGAGGATCATGATGCCGTTGCGATCGGCCAGGTCGTAGAAGCGCTCATCCTCCAGCTTGCCCTCGCTGCGGATGGTGTTGAGCCCCAGGTTCACGACATAGCTGAATTCGGCCTCCATGCGCTTGGGGTCATCACGCAGGAACATGTCCGGCGCCCAGCCCGCGCCGCGGATCAGCACCGGCTTGCCGTTGATGGTGAACTGCGCGTAGCCCTGCGGCGTGAGATGGGAGCTGACGCTGCGGATGCCGAATGACGAGGTGGCGCGGTCGGAGATCGCACCGTCGACCGTGGCAGTCATTTCCAGGGTGTAGAGCGGGTGTGCACCCATGCCCACCGGCCACCAGACTTGCGGCTTCTTGAGATCGAGGGCGGGATCGCTCTTGGGGGAAAAAGTTACGGTCCGCGCCTGACCCGGATCCAGGTGGATCGTTCGGCGCAGCGAGACGCCGGCCACGACGCCGGTGATCGTCGCCTCGTGTGCCGACGTGTCGAGATTTCGCGCCTCGACCTTGACGAAGAGCGCGGCGCGCTCGAGAGCGGGCAGCGACAACGTCGATATCACCTGCGGATACCGAATCTGGACCGGCCCGGTCCGTACGATGTCCAAGCCGCGCCACGGGCCCATGTTGTTGTCCGGTGGCGTGGGGTTCCAATCCACCCAGCCGATCGACAGGCTCGACCTCGGATCGGCCGGATGCACCCGCAATGCCAGGGTGTTGGAGCCTGCGTGTACCCAGCGGGTCACGTCGAACTCGCGCACCGGGTAGGCTCCGGCGACGGAAGCGCGCGCGGCGACCAACGAACCGTTCAACCACACATCCGCGCTCGCGACCATGCCGTTGATCCGCACCAACGTCCGTGTTCCCGGCGCGCCTGGGGTGGGAGTGAATTCGGTGCGATACCACCACGGGACCACGAACACGTTGCCGCTGGAGTCAGGCTCCGCGGCCGTACGCAGGTTGTCTGCATAGAACACGTTCTTGTAGGTGCCGTTCTCCAGCAGTCCTGCCATCACCGTTGCGCGGCCGCTCGCGGGGTACCAGCCTTTCGTCGAGTAGCCGGCAGAGGAGACTTCGGCGCCATTTTCCTGCGCCTTCGCACTCGACTGGATCAGCCAATGGGTGATGGCGGTGGCCGTTCCGGCATCGCCCGTCGCAGTGGGGGTCGAGGAGCCTTCGGCGCGGGAAAGCGAAGGCCCCGCCAGCATCACCAGGTCCGCCAGCGCCACCAGCACCAACGACGCCAGCGGCGCCCACGTGGCACGCGGTGAGCGCGGGACTGGATTCGCCGTCACGTAAGCCATTCTCCCGCCACGCGCATCACCACTGCCCGCGGAAGCCGACCGCGAACATGCGCTCGGAGAAATTCGAATGTGCCGGCTGATCGGTCCATACAAGATAGTAGCACTGGTACTCATTGGTGAGGTTGGTGGCGTCCACGAAGAATTCGGCGTACCGGCTGACCTTGTAGGCAATCGATGCGTCGAGGTACTTCTGCGGCGCCTCGTACTCCTCCAGGCCGACGATGCCACCGACACTGTCCGAAACCGCCCGCCGCGAGCGATAGTTGTACGCCAGGCGGGTCTGAAACCGCTTGCTCTGGTACCAGAGAATGATGTTCCCGGACTCTGTGGAGTTGTCCTGGAAGGGAATCTTGCGTCCGGCGAGGTCAGTCTCACCCGTCTTGCTGGGTGCGTAGGTGACGTTGAATTCCATGCCGGTGTTTGCCAGCAGTCCCGGCAGGAAGGTGAATCCCTGGCGATAGTCGAACTCCACGCCCTGGATGCTGTTGCCCGAACCCTGAATCGGTTTGGTGATGGTGATGCAATGGTTGCGTACCACGCCGTCCTCGTCCGGCAGCGTGCAGTTGGTCACGCTGCCGTTCTTGATGAAGCTCTGCACATTGATGCGGAACAACTCGAGGCCGATCATGCTGGTGGGATTGATGTAGTACTCGAACGACAACCCGTAGTTTGTGGAGCGCCACGGGTTGAGATTCGGGTCTCCTGACTCGTTGCCTGCGGCGATCTGGTAGATGGGGCCCTGCGTGGTCTCCTGCAGCGAGTAGTTGAGCTGCCTCCCGCCGCCCCATTGGCTCAGGTCGAGAGGCATCATGTTCTTCGAGGCGGCCAGTCGGGCGATGAGCCTGTCGGTCAGGCTCAGGGAGAAATTGAAGGCGGGCAGTACATCGTTGTACGAACGTCGGGTGACCAAGGTGCCGGTTTGATCGGGCTCCGTGCCATATTGACCCGGATCGCCGCTCAGGGCCTGCGTCACTTTCAGTGCGGTGTGGATGAAGCGGACGCCCAGGTTACCGCTGTACGCCATGCTGCCCCAGTGGCCGTTGAAATCGGTTTGCAGGTAGCTCGCCGTTTCCCTTAAGAACACGCCCCAGGTGATGCCGGGCGCCGCCTGTGTCGTGGTGTTGGGATACAGCGATTTCCAGTACGCCAGCGGGTTGTCCATGGCGCCCGGATTGATCGCCCAGAAGGTGATGCCCGAACCGAGAAGGTTGGTGTAGCGCTGGAAGTTACCCGAGAGCGGCCCCGGAGTGCCCGGCATTGGCAGCGCCGAGAGGGGACCCGCGCGAAAAGCCCCTTGCGCGTTGCCTGCCGTACACCAGGTGCTCGGCGTGGTGTCCGTCGCATTGCCGCTCAGGATCACATCCGCACCGACATATCGCACCAGGCATCCGTTCGGGTCGCTGGCGCCCATGCCGGCGTAGACAGGGGTCACCAGGGTGTAGCCATCGTTGCTGGCACTGCGCAGGCTGTTGCGCACACCGAAATTCAGGTGCCATCGCTCGCTGAACTCGTAGTGTCCGTCGAAACGCAGCGCGGTGATTCCGGTTCGCCGGTTGTAGTCATCGTTGGATTCCAGCGTCTTCATCGTCCAGCCGTTTGGATTGGCGAAGGCGCTGGCCAGCGCGGCAGGCATGCCGATCTGCAGATTGCGGCCACCGAAGCTTGCGGTGATGGGAACCGTGTTCTGGGGGATGCCGTTGGCGTTGAACACGCGGGGGCCGCCCAGCTGGCTGGGAAAGTTGAAGGTTCCACAGGGCAGCGAGCTGTTGGGATCCGCCCACAGGCAGCCGTCGGAATCCGAGATGTTGACGTCGGTCTCGATGTATTCCTGGTGCGCCGTCTCGCGGATGCCGCGCAGGCTCGCCTTGAAAGGACCACCCTCGTCGTAATCGAGCTGCAGGTTGAGATTCTGCGCGGTGGACTGCCGGCGCTCGACCCTCGAGTACGATTCGACATCGCCCGGCCATTTCTCGTACACCTGCGTGGTGTAGATGTGCGATCCCGCCCAGGCGGCGGCATCGGGGTCATCCGGCGTGTTGTATTGGCTCAACGCGGTGGTGCCGGTGTCTCTCGACTGCAAGGGCACGTAGGTCGCGCCTTGCCAGTTGGTGGAATTGATCTGGACCCCGTAGGCACGATCGAACTGATTCTGGTGCGCGTAGAAATAGTCGCTGGTCAGCTTCAGCCCATGGTCGAGGTCGGCCTGGAATGACGCGCTCGCGGCCTGTCGCTTTCGCTGGGTGGTGATGTTGTACAGGCCGATGTTCTGGCTGCCCATGAACACGCCGTTGGATTTCCCATCACCGTTCACATCGACGCTGCCATCCGGATGCTGCGTGATCCGGGAGGGGATCGCGGCGCCGTTCCAGGACCCGAGAAATCCGTCGTAGTGCCCCGCGCTCACGGCGTTCTCACCGTTGAGGATCACGCCATACTGGTCGAGACCCTCGCTCGAGTTGCTCCGCGTCGTGTCCGAGAAGTCTGCCGATACCAGCAGACCCCAGCGGCCATCGCCGTTGTAGGACACGAGACCGCTGGCCTCCGGACCCGTCTTGCGGGTGGTGCTTCCCCTTTCAGCGTTGGCGGAGTAGCTGTAGGTGAATCCATGCGGCAGGTCCCAGGGCCGATTGGTGTGCAGGTTGAGCGATCCGCTGATGCCGCTTTCGGTCTGGCCCGCCGTCGGCGACTTGATGACGTCCACCTGGTTGAACAGTGTGGCGGGCAGTGTGGTGAAGTCTGGTTGCTGGGAGTCGATCTGATCCGGCGTGATGAACACTTCACCGTTGAGCATGGTGCCGACCTGAGGCAGGCCGCGCACGTCCACGGAAGTTCCCACGCCCGCGTCGCGATTGATCTGCACGCCGGTGATTCGCTGCAACGCGTCCGTGATGGTCACGTCGGGCAGTTGACCGATGCTCTCGGCCGAGATGCTGTCCTGGATGCTGGGAGCCAGGCGCTTGATCTCGATCGCGCGTATCTGCGACTGGCGGACGCCGACGACGGTGATCTCCGTCAAATCATCCGCCGATTTGACTTGCGCATCCGAGCCCTGAGCGCTGGGACCGGACTCTGCTGCCATGGCCGGGGTCGCGGCGCCTGCGAGCAACGCCATGGAGATCGCAACGGACAGGGGATGCCTGCGGTGTATGTTTGCCACGAGCGCTGCCCTCGATTGGTTATCCCAAAGTCGTCTATTTATTCGGTCTGTTGACGAATCAATCTCGCACGATAACTGGGCCAGGTCAAGTATCAGTGGATTTGGCGCCAAATACCGCTATTATTGTTCGGATAGGTGACGAATCAAATGAAGCCATTACTGACCTCCTCGCCGATTACCAGCGTGACGCGCCAGCTGTCGCGACGGAGCGCCTTTGAGGCCCTGTTGCACCGCAGCCCCATCTCGCGCGCGGACCTTGCCAAGGTGACCGGACTGTCGAAACAGACCATGTCGGAAGTCATCGATGCGTTCCAGCAGCAGGGGCTGGTTCGCCCTACCGGGCGCACTCGCGGAAACGTGGGCCGCACCGCCGTGTTGTACGAGCTGAGCCCGGAGGGCGGCCATGTGCTCGGCATCGACCTTGGAGCCCGACGGTTGACCGTCGCGCTTGCCGATATTGCCGGCAGGGTGCTGGCGGAGGCCGACGAACCCACCGACAGCCGCGGCGGAGCCTGGATGCTCGACCAGATTGCCCGGATCTCGGACCGTCTCGCGCGTGACAACCACACCCACCCGAGCCGCATTCGCTCCATCGTGATGGCCACTCCCGGGGTGGTGAACCCGAAGAGCGGCGCGATCGAGATGGCGCCGAACATCTCCGGCCTGGATCACCTCAACGTCGTGGGCCTGCTGGGCGAGAAGCTTGGCCACGCCGTCATTCTTGAAAATGACATCAATCTCGCGCTGCTCGGCGAACTGTGGCATGGCTGCGCGCAGAACCTCGACAACGTGGCGTTCCTCGCGCTCGGCAGCGGCGTTGGATTGGGCCTGTACGTCAACGGCCGCCTGGTACGTGGCGAAAATGGTGCCGCCGGTGAAATCGGCTATCTGCCGATCGGCGGCGATCCGCTGCAAGCCGAGTCGCGCCTGCAGGGATGCCTCGAATATCAGATCGGCGCGACGGGTGTGGTGCGGCGATACCGCGACGCTGGCGGTTCCGAGGTTGATTCGGAGAAGCAGGTCTTCGAGCGAGCGCAGACGGGCGACCCCGTTGCCGCGCAGGTGGTCGATGAGACGGCGCGGCTGACGGCCCTTGCGGCCGCGGCGGTCGTCGCCACCGTGGACCCGCAACTGCTGGTCCTGGGCGGCTCGGTTGGAGCGCGTCCTGATTTCACGGACAAGGTCGCGCGCATGCTGTTGCAGATCACACCGCGACCCGTGGAAGTTCGCAGCAGCACGCTCGGCAGGCGGGCGGGCGTCGTGGGCGCCTTGTCCGTGGCCTTGCGTCAGCTCCATGACGAAATCTTCGGCGTCGCGGAGTTTGCGACGGCTCTGCCGCTGCCTCCTCCAGCGCATCGCAGTCTGCATCAATGACGCGCGACGCTGAGTATTGCTTCGCGGCGGACCTGGGCGGCACGAAGCTCGCCGCGGCGATCGCTGATGCGCGCGGTCACATCGTGGCGGAGCTGACCGAGCCCACCGACCCGCGCGGCGCAGCGTACGTCGCCGATCAGATCGCCACCTGCGCCGACAGGCTGGCGCACAGCATCGGGATGGACATCGCGCGAACGCCACATGTCATGGTGGGCATTCCCGGAGCAGTCGATCCCCGCACCGGCCAGGTTTCCGTGATCCCGCACATCGCCGGGCTGGAGAGCTTCGATATCCTTGGCTTCCTTCGCCGCCGTTTCGGAGCGGATGCCGCGATCGAGAACGATGTGAATCTCGCCATGCTGGGCGAGCATGCACTCGGGTGCGCCAGCCGCTGCCACGACGCGGCTTTTCTCTCGCTGGGTACCGGTGTGGGGCTCGGCCTGCTCATCGATGACAAGCTGTATCGCGGGGTGCGCGGCACAGCCGGGGAAATCGGCGACCTGCCGATCGGCCGCGACCCGACCTCGCAGTTCCCATTGGCCGCCGGCGCGTTCGAGCTCGAAGTGGGTTCACTCGCCATCGTCGATCGCTACCGGCGCCAGGGAGGGACGGCAGCGGGCACGGTACGCGACATCTTCAAGCTGCTCGAGCAGGGAGACGCCGTCGCGAGGTCGGTGCTCGACGCGACGGCGCGCTGGGTCGCCTTCGCCGTGGTGACCTTGCAATCACTGCTCGACCTGGAGCTCATCGTGTTCGGCGGAAGCATCGGCGTGCGTCCTGAATTCCATGGGCGGGTCCAGGAAATCCTTCCGACCCTGTTCTCGCGCCCCATTGCGATTGCACCGAGCCAACTGGGCGATCGCGCGGGACTGATGGGCGCCGCGTGGGCCGCGGGCCGGGCGTTGCGGCAGAGCGTTGAGCCTGCCCGGTGAACGAGATGCCGATGATTCTGTCATCTGACGCTTGACAGCCTGATTTTCAGGTCTACAATGCGCGCCCCTATGCCAAACCACTTCCACACCAGCGCCATATCGTTGCCGCATTGCTGCGGATCGCGAAGCGTTCTGCTCGCACGAGTCAATCTCGTGCGCGTGCGTGACGGTGTGCATCAAGGTTTGCAGGTGACCTAGCCCCTCGAGATTTCGCGAGGGGCTGCGTGACGGCCCCTCGGGTACTCGACAAGAGGCCCCGTTCGGCTGTCGCCGTCCGGGGCCTCGTCGTTTTCGAAGACGACGTCGCCCCACTCGAAGTCAGGAATTCAAGGTGCTGCGCGCAGGCGCAGCGCCGGAGACGTCTTGTTGTCCTTGGGTCGGCGTCAGCGGATCGGGCTCGTGAGTCCCGACTGGCGCGCTTCGGTACCTTGCGGGTTTGCCGGGGCGCGTACCGCGTCGATCGAGGCGATGAGTCCAGCAAGTTAGCTCAGAGGATAGAGCAGTGAGCTGATAACTCACCTGTCGGGGGTTCGACTCCCTCACTTGCACCAGTTTTAGGTACTGGTGATTGCTGTGATGAAAGCGGGGTTGGTCCCCGCAGCGGGAAGCTTCCGGCCGCCAGGAGCGAGGGGAGTGATGCGAATGTCGCGGATCTGCCCGAGCGCCTGGTTGGCAGCGATGGGTACGCCTTGTGCGGCGAGCCAATCGGTCTGGAGGGCGACGGGAGGTATGTGGGGGAGGCGGCGACGTCGGAAACGACGGCACCGCGGACCTGCGTCACTGGACCGTCGCGCACCTGATCACAGGGCTCGCAGGCCCGCGGTCCGATCGTGGAAGTGACCCGACCTATTGTTAGAGGAGGGAAGACGATGCTGGGAATCAAGCGAATCGTAGTGGCGCAGCACGAGCGCGTGCTGGTGTTCCGCAACGGGAGCCTGGAGCGCGTGCTCGCACCAGGCGTGTACTGGATGGTCGATCCGTTCAGGCGGCGTGCCCTGCAGCGGTATGACGTGTCGGTGAACGAGTTCGATCACCCGAAGCTGGAGGTGCTGGTGAGGGCGGCCCGCGGCATTCTCGAGCCGCACCTGAGCATCGTCGAGCTGGGCGACCGTGAAGTAGGCCTCGTCTACAAGAGCGGACGCCTCGTCTCGGTGCTCAAGCCGGGCAGCCGGCAGGTGTACTGGAAGGAGCCGGTCGAGATTCGTGTGGACGTGCGCGACATCTCGCGTGGGTTCGCACTGGATCCGGATCTGGCTCGGGTGCTGGCGCGCGCCAAGGGCGCGAGCGGCATCGCCGAGGCGATCAGCACCGTGGAGGTGCCGGATACCGCGGTGGGTCTGCTCATCGTCGACGGTGCGCTGCGTGAGCAGCTCAAGCCGGGACTGTGGGCGTACTGGAAGTTCCAGCGGTCGCTGAAGGTCGAACTGGTCGACACGCGACTGCAGACGATGGAGGTGGCGGGCCAGGAGATCCTGACCCGCGACAAGGTGAGCCTGCGCCTGAACCTGACGGCGCTCTGGCAGGTGCTGGACGCCGTGAAGGCCCGGGCAACGCTCACCAACATCGTCGAATACGTCTACAAGGAACTGCAGTTCGCGCTGCGGGAGACGGTGGGCAGCCGCACGCTGGATGAGCGTAACCGTTAACTCCGCGGCGTTCTTTCCCTTGTTCTGCTGATCTGGACAATGGCTTTCCTTTGCAACTGGAGTCAACGATGCAGCAAAGGCGAGCAAGGCGGAGCGAGTCTACGTGGCGGGAGATCATTGCCCGTCATGCCGAAAGCGGCCGTGCCGTAGAGGTTTTCTGTCGGGAGCAAGGATTGTCGCGCAGCGTGTTCACGCGCTGGTGCCTACGGCTGGCAGGAGCCAGTTTGCCCGAGGCGAAGGCAGCAGCGGTATTGAAGCCAGCGCGGTTTCTCAATGTCGGGGAATTGGCGAGCGAGGCGTGAGCCGGACGATTCGCCTTGAGCTGGGCGGCGGGATTGTGCTGACGATCAGCCGATGTTTTTCCTGAAGGCCGGATCCGCGTGTATCTGTATGGTCGGCCGTGCGATATGCGTCCTACGATGGATTGTCGGCGCCGACGCGGCATGAGCTGGGGCGTGACCCGCTGGATGGGAGTTTGTACGTCTACCTGAACAGGCGCGGCACGCAGGTGAAGTGTTTGTATTTTGACCGCAGCGGCTTTTATGTGTGGGCCAAGCGCCTGGAGTCGGGTCGGTTCATCCGGGATTGGCGGCAGGTCAGCACGATGGAGTTGGACTGGACGCAGTTGAAGCTACGCTGGAAGGGCTTTGAAGTCAGACGCGTGAGCAAGCGCTATGCGTTGCCGGCGGTGTACGCGCAAAGCCTGTGGGACTGGGCGGCACTTTGGCGCACGCGAGGTGATACACTCACACACCTCGTGATGAACTCCCCGGCAGACTCCCGCGACCAGCAACGAAGCGAGCGTATCGAGCCTCGGGGAACTCTCGGCGCTGGTGCGCCTGCAGGCCCAGACGATCGCTGAGTTGGAAGGCACGGCTGGCCTGGCCTGAGCGCAGGTGTTTGGCTCCAAGAGCGAGCGGCTGAAGCTGCTGGATGAGGGCCGCCTCTTGCTCGAAGTGTTGAGCGAGGCGGCCGGTCCGGCCCCTGAAGGCAAGCCGGTCGCTACGCACGTACGCCGACCACCCCGAGGCGATGCCGCCGAAGCCGAGCGGCTCGAACGCTCCTCTTCTTCGATCAGGGTGCACCGCGTGCCGGTGGAGCGCATCGAACTGATTCCTGAAGAGATCAAAACCCCGCGCCCGATCAATACGAGGTGATCGGGTGTAAACCACCTACCGTCTGGGCAAGGCGCCCGGGCAGCTACGTGGTGCTCGAGTACGCGCGCCCGGTGATCAAGCGCAAGGATCTCCACCCCCGATGCACCGGGGCCACAGATCCTGCACCTCCCGGCGCCCGCCGGGGTGATCGAGGGGAGCCGTGCCGATGTGAGCTTCCTGGCAGGGCTCTTGGTGGACAAGTTCGCCCTCGCACCTGCTCGTACCGCCAGCACCAGCGGCTTTTGGATGCTGGGCATCACGGTCAGCCGGCCCTGGCTGACCCAGCTCACCCAAGGAGCGATCGGGCTGCTGGTACCGATCTATGAGGCGGCTCGCCTCCATCCGCCAAAGCCATGCGGACGCGATGGATGAAACCCCGATCAAGGCGGGGCGCAGCGGGCACGGCAAGATGAAAACCACGCAACTTCTTGGCCCCCAGTATGGCGATCAGAACGAGGTGTGCTTCCCGGTACCGGCCCAGTCGCAGCCACGAGCGGTGGCCGCGCTCCTGGGGGCTCGACCCCCACCGGGGACGGTGCTGCACACCGATGGCTATGCCGCCTACGAAGCCTACGCCAAAGCCAACCACATCACCCATGCGCAGTGCTGGGCACATGCGCGGCGCGAGCTGGCTCTGAGGTGCACGACTCGGAGCCCGGGCGTGCCCGGATCGCTCTTGAGCACATCGCCGGAATTTACGCCGTGGAGGACGCTATCCGCCAACGCGGGCTCGAGGGCGAAGCCAAGCGTGAGCAGCGGGTCCTGGAAATAAACCCGGGTGGATGCGCTCTCGGCGTTCGTGAACAGGCCTCGCGGCGATCGGGTTGTTGCCGGCGACGCCGTTCACCTGGGCCCTTTGCGTACGTGCGTGATCGCAAGGAGGCGCCCTCGGTGTTCCTGCAAGACCCCGAGGTTGCCCTGGACACCAATCACCTCGAGCGCGCCCTGCGACCGATCCCGATGGGGCGCAAGAACTGGATGTTCTGTTGGACCGAGCTGGGTGCTCGAGATGTCGGCATCGTGCAGCTTGATCGTGACTTGCCGCTTCACCGCATCGACATCTACACTTACCTCGTCGATGTCCTGCAGCGCGTTGCCGAGCATCTCGCTAGTCGCGTCGAGGAACTCACGCCGCGACGCTGGAAGACTCTCCTGTTCGCCGACACACCGCTGCGGTCCAGCCTGCACACCCGGCAAACGTAGGTCCAGACGCCGCGTAGTTACCGGTTACGGATGAGCTGCTGGCGGAGAAGGGCGCGCTGGATCGCGAGATCGCAGCCGCCGTCGCCGCCAAGCTCGAGTCCGCCGGCGTGGCGGTTCGCTCGGTGGGTGTCAAGGACGTGATCCTGCCGGGCGAGATGAAGACGCTGCTGAACCAGGTGGTCGAAGCCGAGAAGTCGGCACAGGCCAACCTGATCAGGCGGCGGGAGGAAACGGCCGCAACGCGTTCGCTGCTGAACACGGCGCGGCTGATGGACGAGAACCCGACGCTGATGAGGCTGAAGGAACTCGAGACGCTGGAGAAGGTGACCGAGAAGATCGACAAGCTGACGGTCTTCGGTGGCCTCGAAGGTGTCCTGAAGGATGTGGTGCGCATCCAGCTGCCGACCGGATAGGAAAGCACCAAGAGGAGAAATCCCGGCAGGTTCCGGATGAAGCGGGGGACCTGCCGGGTCGGGATGCTGCGCACGCACAGCAGGGACGAACCCGTTGTCACGACGATGCGAGCCTATCCCGGCTTCAGCTTCTCCTCGGCATACAACGACAATTCAACCATGCGCTCGAGGAGCTGATCGGCGGCCAGACCGGTGAAGTTCCGCAGCACCAGCTCCTTGACGTACAGTCGCACCAGATACCGAAGCTGCAGCGAGCGGTTGCGCGTCGCGAACACGAAATCCCGATGGCCGCTGTTGACCACGATGACGTTGCGCTCAGTGTCGAATCGACACCGCCACAGTTCGCCGGCCGCGCGCTCGAAGGTATAGCTCGGCAATCCCTTGGAGTTGATCGACGCGGTATTGATGGTGCTGTCCAGACTATCGGTTATCGTGATCAGTGCCTCCGCGGTCGCTTCCACGTCGCGCTGGAGGACGGTGACGCTCAGCCGCGTCAGTCCCGGCACGGAAGGCGCGAGGAATTCCACTTCCTGGTCTGCGCTGCCGGCCACCGAGCCTGCGCCCTCGACCACTCGCCAGGTAAACGTCAACCCTTCGGTGACACGCCTGCGCGATCGATCGCGCGGCAGCGCGCGCAGACGGCGACGGGCCCCCAGCGCGATGGTGCTGGTCGATGGCGAGATCACGACGCCGAACAGCGGGCCGGCCACCTCGAAGAACTGTCGCTGGGCCGGAGCGTGCACCGGCTCCTCGAGCAGTCCGGGAAAGCTCTCCTCGAATGCTGCGGTGGCCGCATCCGTGGCGGTGCGCGATCCTGTCTCCTGACGCGCGCGGGCCTGGACGTCGAACCAGTCGTATTCCTCAGGCGGAAGGGCAAGCAGAGCTTCATGGAATGCCCGCTGGATCGCCTTGAGTGATTCGCGGCTGGCCTGCTCCTCCTCGGCCCGTTGCTGTTGCTCGATCTGGATGCGGAGTTCAGCCTCCAGAGGGGCCAGCGCTTCGACCAGCGCGGCGTAGCGCTCGTCCTGGATGATGCCGCTTCGCGTGCCGGGTGTGAGGTTCAGAAACGGCGCGTCGATCAGCCCCTGCACGTAGCGCGAGGTCCAGGGGGCATGTCCGAGGTCAGTCAACGATCCGAGGTCGGCGACCACCCGCGTTCCCTGGCGAGTCAATGCCACGCACGCGCCTTCCTGTGGCTCGCAAAGATAGATCTCGCCATAGGCATCGCCAAACGCGGTGCGGATCGGTGGCAGCAGATGCAGCAGGCGCCCTTCGAATTGACGCGGCTCCACCTCGTATTGCTTGCGTGCGAGTTTGTCTATGACCGTCACACGCACCTGAGCTTCGCGGATCCTGTCGCGCAGTTCGGCGGCCAGATACCACTGGATCTTCTCGCCACTCAGCGAGCGGATGCCCTCGAGGAGCGGCGCGATCTTGAGTTCGGTCCCGCGCTCGGCGAACAGGCTGCGTCGGGGACTGACCTCATAGCGTGAGTCTCCCTTGCTCATCGTCATCTGGTAGGCCTTCTGATCGGCGCCGGTGGATATCAAGGTCAAGGTCTCGCCGACGGTCCAGAAGCTCAGCAGTCCGATCCCGAATTCGCCCTGCAGCCCCGAGCCGCGTCCGTCCAGCTTCAGGTGGCGCTTGATCGAATCGCAGATGTGCGTGGCGACGTAGCGGAAGTCAGGCTTTCCCTCTGCGTCCCGAGGCACACCATCACCATCGTCCCTGACCGACAGATAGTGACCATGTGATTCCTTGCCGCGGGTGATCGTGATCGTTCGGGCGTGGGCGTCGATGGAATTTTCGACGAACTCGGCAATGGCTTTGAGGGGGTTGCTCTGGGAAAGGGCGATGATGCGAATCGCGTTCCAGTCATCGCCGATCTTCAGCTTGCCGCTGTCTTTCCTGGACGCTTTTCGGGCCATGAGTTACTGCGTTGCTCCACCGCATGAGTTCCTGGTGTTCGCGACCGCAAGCCTTTGGCTCATTGGCATGCGCTCGGTCAACCATGCCCAGGACGAGGGCATCTTAGCCGTCCTGCGTATCCCTGTCGCCTTCAGGCCCGACGGGTTCACGAATCCGAGTACCGTCTTTGACACACGGAGTTATAACCGGTATAACAGCGGCTGTGAAGCTGGAAATCAGGCGAATCGGCAACTCGCTCGGTGTGATAGTGCCGAGGTCCATGCTGGACAAGTGGGGCGTGGGGGAGGGTGATACGCTGGAGTTGACCGAAAGGGGTATCGGTCCTCGCTCCGCGGTGCTCAATGCGCAGCAACGGCTTGACGAGCTGAAGCGTCAATTGGCCGTGGCCGTAGTATCTCGATGCCCTCCAGCGCTCATCCGTGCGCATAGCCTCGCCAACCTGCATCGCTGGAAGCTCAATGGGGTCTGGGTGTCTGCCTATGACGAGTGGCAGCACCTTCTTGCCAATTCGGACGATGGTGAGCTGTTCGCCGTCATGCTGGGTCGCGACGAACGGTGCAATCGACTGCGCCAGTCACCGCCCTATGTTGGACTCCTGCCTCGCGAAGAGGTGCGGCGGCTCAATGAAGAAGCAACACGTTGACCATGTACTGCGCGCGGCTGGCCGGATCACCGGCGAGAAGGAGTTCGTCATCGTCGGCAGTCAGTCGCTGCACGGGCAGTATCCGGATATCGCGGACGATATCGTGCGCTCGGTGGAAGTCGATCTTATCGCAACGAAGCGGTCGGATCGCACTGAGTGGCTGAACGCGATTGGCCAGGACTCGCACTTCCATGAGACGTTCGGATACTACGCGGATCCAGTTGACGAGCGAACCTCGCGGCTGCCGAAGGACTGGAAGGATCGACTTGTCGCGCTGGCGCCGGGAGACACGGAGGGTGTTCAGGGGTGGTGCCTTGAGCCTCATGATCTCGCGATCGCGAAGTATGTAGCGGGCCGTGAGAAGGATCTCCGGTTCAACCGGGAGCTGGTGACTCGCGGACTGCTGGTACAGAGTCGGCTGTTGAAGCTGCTGGAAATGATCTCACTGGATGCGAGTACGCGTGAACGGGTGGCGGATTTCATCAAGAGGGACTTTCAGCAGCGCTGATCACCGGCAAGGTCGTCGAATGGCAGGAATTTCATTTCTGGTGAAGCAATTGCGGTGAATCAAGGCGGCGACATCCTCGCCCTCGGGTCCGGCGGGTAGCCGTTCGATCGACTAGGGCGCGAGAGCGGTGAGCCGCCTCGCCAATGCGGCACAACCTTATCTTCTTCTCGCCGCCCGCCGACCCGTCCCCGGCCTCAATTCCAACACTTCTTCCGCCGCCCGCTCGATCGCCGCCCGGCTGAACAGCAACGGAACCTGCTGCCCTGCCGCCCAGGGCCTCAGCAGATCGCCGTAATGCCGACTGCTCGGGTCTCCCGACTGGCCGGGTGCATTGATGGCTGTCGATTGATCCCAGTGGCCGACATCCAGCACGATACGCACCGACGCGCCTGCGATTACCGAATAGTCGGGTGCATCAAAGGCGGTGGCGTGAGGCGTATCGCCCGAGCCGGGAAGCTCCATCGCCGGCAGTGACAGGCGAGCCTTCATATCCTCGTCCGCCAGCGCGGCAACCGCGGGCCGGAACCGGATCTGATGCAACCGGCCCCATCTCCAGGTCGAGGGGTCCGGACCCAGTCTCTTCTGCAGGTCGGCGAGCGCCGAACCCAAGCTGGCGATGAGCAACTCGTTGCGTGCGGCGAGCGGATCAGATCCGAGACGCGCATCCGGATGCTGCAGATACTCGATGATGGCGGCAAGGGAGCCGCTGCCGATGACCTCGTGCACGGCCGCGGGCGTGACGCGACGCACCGTCATCGGCGCCAGGTATTCATTGCTCCAGACCTCGTACAGCGTGGCGGCGCTGCTTCCCGTCGTCTCATCGAGGTCCCAGCCCTTGAGCAACTCGAGACCGCGAGACGCAAGCGGGTCCTTCGCCGAGAGAGGACCGAGCAAGGCGATCAGCGAGCCGGCCATCACGTTGTGGTTGTCGTTCTGCAACGCCACCGAATCCTCCGGGCTCAACTTCGGTTTGCCGGCAAGCACCGCGTTGATCCGGTCGATGCGCGAACGATTCGCCCATTCGAACGAAATCGGCTGCCGTTCCGCCGGATAGTCCGTCGGCAGGTTCATCTCGTTGGCGGTCGCGATCCAGCCGCGTTGCGGGTTGAACTCGGACGGCAGTTGCCCAGCGCTGAGGAAGCCCTGCCATTCGTAACGGCCATCACCCGGCACCGGCAGCAAGCCATCCCAATTCGGCCGAACCGGGACGCGCGCACCCGGCGCCCAACCGATGTTTCCCGCTTCATCGGCATACACGAGGTTCAACGGCGGTGTGCCCCAATGATCCCGCGCCGCCAGAAACGCGCTCCAGGTTCGCACGCGCGCGAGCCAGGTGCTCGCGAAATACGGTGAAGTACCGGGCTCGGACCACACCGAGTGCAATGCGAAAGCAACGCCGCGTTGAAGATCCCGGCGCAACAGCGGTCCGTGGCGTGTGAAGCGCAGCTCGATCGTTCGGGGCGACTCACCCTTGACCTCGACGGTTTCATGCAGCACGCGCATCGGTTCCCAGCCATCGTGAAAGCGATACTCATCGGGATTGGCTGGATTGAGCGCGTAGACGTAGAGATCCTCCTGGTCGACTTCGAAGATGGTCAATCCGAATCCGACATGACCATTGTGCCCAAGGGACACACCTGGCAGTGCCGGTTCGCCCGCGCCGACGAGCGACCATCCAGGCGCCTGCAGGTGCACGAGGTAGCGAAGGCTGGGAACCGTCAGCGCCCGATGCGGATCATTGGCCAGGATGGCGCGCCTGGTGGTGGTGTGTGCGGGAGAAATCACCCAGTTGTTCGAGCCTTCCGGCGCGGGTTGCGCGGGTTGCGCGGATTGCGCTGGTGCTGGCGCCGGCGATGGCGCATTGCCCGGCATCTGCTGGGCGGAGAAGCGCACCGGCCCGGTTCCCAGCTCGTAGTCCTTCAGGACATCGCCTGGAATGAGGCAAGGATCAAGCCCCGCGGGGATGGCAACCGGGTGCGGCGGCTCGAGCTTCAGGCGCAGCGCATCCGCCGCCAGCCCGGCCTTGCAGGCGACCTGCGCTCGTTCCACTTCGAAGCGGACATTGCCGATGAGTCCGTGCGAGCGGATGCGCACGATGTCTTCGGCGTTCCACAGATCCGGCGTCGAACCGGTCAACCGGAACTCCGTTGGCAACGCCTGTGCACCGCTGCGCACCTCGCCCACGTCCGCGTTGACGCCGGCCGCGAATGCCTCGGCCGCCGCTTTCGCATCCGGGCCATAGGAGGACCACTCCCGCTTGATGTCGCCCCGATACAGAAACAATCGCGCGGCTCGATCCTGTTCGACGTAGGCGGGGCCGAAACTCTTGGCCAGCAGACCCAGGCCGCGCTTGCGCCACAGGTCGATCTGCCAGAGCCGGTCGCGGGCGGCGTTGTAGCCCTGCAGGAAGTAAGCATCGCGCACAGTGCGCGCGAAGATATGCGGGATTCCCCAGCGATCGACGATCAGCGTCGCCGGTTGCCGCAGCCCGGCGATCGCCCGGGTGTGCCGTGCAGGCCGGATAGCGCGAACTTCCGAGATGACTCGGCCCACGCTTTCGATGACCACATCCGGACGGTCCTTCTGGATATAGTGGCCGCTGCGCTCGACGCGGCGATTCGAGCCACGCGCGGAGCGTGCGGCCAGTTCGTCATGCATGCGCATCCACAGCGCATTCATGGCATCCACTTGCGCGGATGAGA
>JAXMGQ010000043.1:0-46417 GCA_046347195.1 Steroidobacteraceae bacterium | reverse complement strand
GATCTCGTCGGTGCTCATCCTCACCGGTCGGAGTGCGATTCCACCGTTTTGCAGTCGCTCGAAAGTGACGGAGCTTCCGGCTTTCAAGCCAAGATAGTCCCGAATCGGCTTCGGCACGGTGACTTGGCCTTTGCTGGTAATCGTGGTTGTCATGGAAGTAATACCTCATTCAACTTGAGTATTACTATAGATCAGCCTTTGGGGGCCGAATTGGCTGACTCCGGCGCCGGCGGGTCGCGCCGCACTCCCAAGCTGACCGGATTGATCACGGCCGGATCGTCGCGCAGCTTGAGATAGATCTGTTCCCCCGCGGGACGCGGCACGTCGATGGAGTTGCCGAGAAAGCCGTCCGGCACCTTCACCGGATCGGTGAAGCGGTCGCTGGCGGCAATCGAATCGATCAGGAACAGGTTGGCGCCCGACAGATTGCAGGGCGAATCCGCAGCCTCGGGGCAGCGCAGATCGCTCAATGAGGGGAGCCGTACCAGCGTCGCGAGCGGCTGCCAGTCACCCGCGACATCACCCGAGCGGACCCGGAATTGCAGCGGTCCGAAGGTGGAGGGGCCGAGCGCCTGGCTCGGGTCCAGCGTGGCCACCGCGATCTGCCGGTTCTCCAGCGTCAAGCCGCCGCTGGCGATGCTCAAGCTGGCGCTTGCCGATTCGTCGGCCGTGGCGACCTCCACCGTGGTGCCGCGATCGAAGCGCTGGGGAGCGGTGGCGCGGAGCGAGAACACCAGGCGCGCATCGTTGGGCAATTGATCCGGATCGGTTAGCTGAACGTGGCTGTCCGCGTTCGCACGTGTGGGCTGAACGCGCTTGCCGATCAGCGTGGCCTGCGGGCGGGCGGGTTGCACTTCCACGGGTACGTTGAAGCTGCGCCCATCCTGCAGCGTGACGCGCGCGCTGGCGGGCTCCGCCGCGGTGAGCGAGGCGAGCGTTCCGGCGGGGTCGGCCTGCAACGGCAGTTCGTCGGCGCCGAAGCGCGTCGACAGCGATCCCAGTTTCAGCGCGACACCGCCGATCGCCACGGCCGTCACCTTGTCCAGGCGGCTTCCCTTGAGCAGCGCGTTGGCATCGCCTGCGTGTACGGCGATGCGGTCCAGCCGACCCGCCTCGGCGAAGGTGTTGAGGGGAATCGACTGCGCGGCGCCGGCGCCGTACTGCGACACCAGCAGCGTCATTGCGCCGGGCTTGGTCTGTTGCAGCGGCAGCCGCACTTCCAGTTCCGAATCATCGACAGCGGACCAGGCGGCGGGCGCTTCAGTGCCGTTTTCATCGCGCAGCATCACCTGCTTCGCGCAGCTCGCGTCCGCGCCGCGCAGATGCACCGTGCTCTGCCGGCCGACGATGAGGCCTGCGGCATCGCCGGGCGCCAGTTCCCAGGTGCCCGTGCCCGCTGAGCCGAGCGGGAAGCGCGGGCCCTCGTAGGAATCGAAGCCCCACCGTCCGCGCAGGATGCCTTGTGCGCCGCGCTCCAGCTCGAGCTTCGACCAGGCGGTGGTGTCCACGACCAGGCCGCCTTGCACCGGATCGGGGCGCACCGGCGCCTCGTAGTCCTTGCCATGAACCTTGATCGACAGACGCAGGTCATGCGCGAAGTCCGTGGCGAACACCAGCGGCGCGCCCTCGGCCGGCAGCAGCAGTGGTGATTGTCCCGCGCAGTAGCGCCGCTGCGGATCGAGCGCGCGCAACGGTGGCTGCGGCGAGCCTTCGATGGCCGGCAGCGCCGCGACCAATACGGACATCGGATCGTTGAACGAGGGGGCGGCGTTCAGGGCGAGCCTGATGCGCGAGCCTTGAATGCGCGACAGCGCCGGAATGTATTGATACCGCGCGGTGCGGAACGAATCGAAAATGCGCGCGATGTCCATGATCGATGCCACGTAGGGGCCGTAGTAGCCGCTGCCCAGGTGCGGGGTGAGCGTGGCCTCCATGGCCAGTTCGCTCACCGGTCCCGAGGTCAGCGTCGCCACCATCGACTGGCTGTGGCTGTCGCTGAGCACCGACGCATCGCGGTTCTGCAGCAGGCAGGCGGCCTGCGTATCGGGCGCCTTGTC
Source organism: Steroidobacteraceae bacterium (assembly GCA_046347195.1). Classification (GTDB taxonomy): domain Bacteria; phylum Pseudomonadota; class Gammaproteobacteria; order Steroidobacterales; family Steroidobacteraceae; genus TMP-86. The sequence goes on along the minus strand of JAXMGQ010000043.1, from coordinate 44,360 downwards.
CAGGCAATGCTCGTCAACCTTGATGGCAAGGCTCCGTGCCAGCATCGGGGCGGCCTGCCGCAGCGAGCCCGGATTGGCTTGATCCAGGCGGCGCACCGAGTCGAGGTAGCGATCCAGGCGCGCGTGATGCAGCGCCGCCTGATTGAGGTCTTGCGATGCGCGCACGAATGCGCCGGGACGGCCGCGCACGGTATTGACCAGGGTTCGGAAATCTCCGCCGGTCTCGGGCGCGAGGAACAGCAAGGCCTGCAGCGCGCCGTCCGGAACGGTGACCGTCAGTCCATCGCGCGAACAAGGCGTTTTCCAGGTCTCACAGCGGTAGAACCATTCCTTGGGAGGCGGATTGGTGGAGCCGCTCAGGAAGGCGGCGACCAGCAGGTAGCGCGCCGATTGAGTGGCGGGCAGGTCGGTCTTGAGCCGCAGACGATCGCCGGCCGAAAGATTCGGCACCTGCGCGATGGGAAGCGTTGCGCCCGCGCGCGTCACCTGCACCTCGAGCACGGGCCCCGCGAGATCGAAGGGCGCCGGATCGGCAGACGCCCGTGCCGCCATGGCGCTGAGCGCCAGCAGGAAAAGTCGTCGAATCAGGGGCTTGGGTCGCGGTACGGGCTGAAGCATGGCTTCTTAGAGTAACGCGCCCGGGTTCGGTTCGTCCTGCTGATCGGCCCCACAGTCCGGGATGCGGCGGTTCGATGCGCCCGCCGCTCATCGGTGCCTGCTCCGCAACGCAGCCTCGACGATGGGCTTGGCCCATTCCGGAGCGCTTTGCAAAGCGCGGACATCGTCGGCTGCCGGCGTGATCACCCGGCCATACTCCATCTCGAGCACGAGCGTTGGATCAGGAATGGTGCCGTCAGCCGACGCTTCAGTGCTGTTGTCATAAACCTTGATGTAGGCGGCGTGCGACATGAGTCTGATGAGGTTCATCTGGGCAAGCGGGTAGCGCCCGCGGATCTTCTCCTCCGGGATGGGATGACCTCCGGCGGCAACGCGCGCCTTGACGCGGGCAATATGCAGCTCCGGCGAGGACAGGCCGCAGAACCAGATCAAGACGTCATGCGACTTCGAAGCTTCCACGATCCTCGAGGTGACGGTCTCGCCTCCAAGCGTGGTTTCGAAAGCGTAGTTCAGGCCGTTTGCCATGGCGTCGGCGAGGCGGCGCATGCCCTCATGCCATGCGTGTGCGTTCGCCTCCTGTTGATCGCATCCGGCTGCCGTCATCAGTTGCCGTGCGAAAGCATCCGGATTGAACCAGGTCAGGCCGGCGCGCTCGAGGAGATGACCGCCGATCGAACTCTTGCCCGCTCCGTTGACGCCGGCGAGAACGTAGAGAACCGGGCGGCGCATCAATCAATGGCCGGAGCCGGCCTTGATCTTGCCGCCCAACCTGGCACGACCGCGAATCGTCGACTGCAGGCGAGAAGCTGCTGATCGATCCTGCAATACTGAAAGGCGCTCATCGAATCCCTGTCGCAGTTCGACCAGCGCCGATTCGGTCCGGGCTTCGGACTGCTCCACGAGCTGCATGAGCGCGTCGTACTCTGCCACCGGAATGATGACGGCTTCGGGTTCGTCGTGATTGGTGACCAACAGCTTTCCCTTGCTGCGCATCGTATTCATCATTCCTCGCCATCCGATCTTTTTCAGGTCGGAAGCTGTTGTCCGAGGCAGTTTCGCTACGGGCAGAAAAATGGCCTTCTTGGCCGAGGTGGTCATCGTCGCTCCAGGTTCTGCAATCAAGTGGTGGCATTGTACCCAAATTTCCCAATATTCCCAATTTGGGGCATATTGGTCGGAATTGACGTGTTCACGCCCCTCGAAGCCGGTGGGTGGGCCGGGGATAATCGTTGCCGCGTTCGTGCTGGAGGAGGGCTTTTCATGTCATCAACGGACTCAACTGACCTCCGCGGCCAGCTTCGTCGCGCCGACAAGGTGATGAGCGATGCCGAGGTTCATGCCTTCCTGGAGAAGGCGTTCTGCGGCCGGACCGCAACGGTGGGATCCGACGGGTTCCCCTATGTCGTGCCCAACCTGTTCGTGTGGCATGAAGAGGCCGTGTGGCTGCACACCGCCCGAAGCAATGGGCATTTCGCGCGCAACGTGGCGCACGAGAACCGGGTCTGCTTCGAGGTGGATGAGCCGGGGGAGGTGTTCCCCTATGGTCACATCGAATGTGACACGTCGGTGTCGTTCCGGTCGGTGGTGATCTTCGGGCGCATCAGTCTCGTTCGGGAGGCGGCTCGAGCGCGGGATTTCTTCGAGCGATTCATGACCAAGTACGCGCCCACAGATTCCTGGGAGCGTGAGAAGGGGTCGTTCCCCCGCCTCGAAGCCACTCAGGTGTACAGGATCGCTGTGGAATCGAAGACGGGGAAGTCCGGCGTGCTGCCGGCGGTCGAGGACCGGTGGCCTGCCAGGAACAACACGCTGTCACCGAACTGGAGGCGTGCGCCACTCAAGCCTTGAGAGGCGACTCGTTGGCGCCGCGCCCGTCAACGCTGCGGCGCTGCCATCACCAGCCTGGCGCCGGCGCGTGCCAGAAGGTCCCGCAGCGCCGAGCGGTGGCAGTGCGCTTCATCCTCGCAGTAACACCCCACGGAAAAATCGCAGTGGTGCGACAGCGCCGCGAGCAGGGCGATGGAATGGGCGTTCCCGGGCGTTGCCATCTCGGCGCGGTACTTGCGGAAGAAGGCGGTCCATTGCGCCGGCGTCGAGGCCCGCAGCGCAAATTTCACGGTCTCCGGGCTCGGCGCCAGGTTGGGATACCAGAGGTCGTACCAGTCCTGGCTGGCGTACTTCGACTTCGGCACGCCGCGGGGCGGGCGTCGTACCGTGCCGATGCGAAGGCCTTCACCCGCCGCGCGGGGGCTGCCCAACCTGACGATGCGAACGGCCATCTGGCTCTCCTGGCGAGGTGGGATCGAACACCAGCAATTGCACCGATCGTCTGGATATAGCGAGCCGGGTGCGTCGCAACAGACCCCTCGGCTGCCAGCGCTGTGGTGGCGAGCAGCCAGGCGGCGATCGCAGTTGCCAGAGAGTTCGCAATCATGCGCGCACTATTCTAGCGCGGCCTCACCCCCAAACGTCAGCTTCCGGCGGCTCCACCGTTCCGCCAGTGAAGCGCAGTCCCGGAATGCGGTCGCGCTTCAGCAGCAGCGGTCCGTCGAGATCGACGAGATCGCACAGGCAACCGATGACGAAGGCCGGTGCCATCGACAGCGAGCTGCCGCACATGCTGCCCACCATCAGCTTGAGGCCGCGTTCCTTCGCCGCGCGCGCGATCTCCAACGCGTGCGTGAGGCCACCGGTCTTGTCGAGCTTGATGTTGATCATCTGGTAGCGCTTCGCCGCGGCGGGCAGCTCACCCAGGTGCAGGCAGGACTCGTCGGCGCCGAGCGGGACCGGTGAGCGATAACCCTCGAGCGCGGCATCGCCGCCTCGGGGCAGCGGCTGCTCGATCATCTCCACTCCCAGGTCCGCGAACAGCGGCGCCAGCTTCTGCAGCAGGTCGAAGTTCCACCCCTGGTTGGCGTCCACCACGATGCGCGCATCGCCGCGGGCGCGGCGGATCGCCTGGATGCGCTCGAGCGGCTGGTGATCATCGAGCTTCACTTTCAGGATGGGGTAGCCGTGCGCGGCGGCGGCGCTTTGGGCCATCAGTTCGGGCGTGGATTCGATGCTCAGGGTATAGACGCTGGTCAGCGTGCGTGGCGTGACGCCGGCGAGTTCCCAGATGCGCTTGCCGCTCTCCTTGCACTCGAGATCCCAAAGCGCACAGTCGATGGCGTTGCGCGCACCGCCCGCCGGAGGAGCTTCGACAGGCGCGTGCGGTCGGGTCCGCGAGCGATCCTTCGCTGGCGAGTTCTCCCGACCTGCGCGGCCATCGAGTCCGCGGTTTCCTCGTTGTAGTACACACCCAGCGCTTCGCCGCGGCCGACGTGGCCCGTTGCGGCCGAGTTCGACGACGACGAGGTCGAAGGAGTTCCATTCGTGCCCGGTGATGCGGAAGGGTTTCGCCGAGGCCAGCGCTCGGTGCCGCTCGCATTCTTCATGATGATTTCAACAGATGATCGGCGAAGTGGGGCAGTGCCGTCCACCAGTGGATCGACGCAAGGCAGTCGGGTCTGATCGGCGTAGCGTGCGAGCAGCGCCGCCCGATCCTTCGCCGGCACCTTCGAGGTGTTCAGCGCCACGCCGACGCAGCGAATCCTGCGTTGGTGATGCGGCCGATCGAGCAGGTCGGCGATGACCTCGGCGATGCTGGGCAGCTTGAAGATTCAGGCCACTGAGATGGTCGCGCGGCGGATCGTGGCAGACGACGAAGGCGTCGGGCGCACGACTGACCAGCAGGCCGATGGTGACCTGCAGGTAGCCCGGGTGCACGATCGATCCCTGGCCTTCGACGATGTCCCAGTGCTTCGGGTCATTCTCCGGGGAGAGCAGTTCGGCAGCGCCGGTCACGAAGTCCGCGACCACGGCGTCGATGGGAATGCCGCGACCGGCGATCATGATGCCGGTCTGGCCAGTGGCGCGGAAATCACTCGCGATGCCGCGCCGGCGCAACTCGCGGTCGATGGCCAGCGCCGTGTATTTCTTGCCGCAGGCGCAGTCGGTGCCCACGGTCAGCAGCCGCCGGCCCGCGCGCTTGCGGCCCGTGCCGACGGGAAGCCCCGGCGGTGGCACCCGAAGGTCGACGAGCCGGGCGCCTGACTTCGCCGCCGCCGCTTCGAGTCCCGGCAGGCTCGCCAAGCACTGCATGCAAGCCGGCGACGATGTCCAGACCCGCCGCGGCCGCCTCGCGCAGGCGCGCGACCCAGCTTTCGGTATGCCCCCGCCCACCGCGGCGGAGCCGATGATCAGGCTCTTCGCGCCCGCAGCGCGGGCGCGCGCGACATCGACATCCGGCACGCCGGCATCGACCGTGCAGCCCGGCAAGCGCATCTGGCCGACGCAGTCCTCGCCGCGCCATTGCACCAGCCCCAGCGCCGTCTTCGCGTAAATATCGTTGTCGATGTCGCCCAGGAAGACGACGAAGGGACAATCGAATCGTGTCATGGCTTCACTCAAAACCGGGCTCCGAGCTCGATGCCGAGCGTGCGCGGGCGGATGAAGGTTCCTTGGCCGGTCTGATTGGCGCCGCCCATGTTGACGTACTGTGTCAGGCCGCGTGCATTGGTAAGGTTGTCGGCGTACACCTGCACATTGTAGTGGCCATTGTCGAGGCCGGCACGAAGCTGCAAGGTGTTGAACGTGGGCAGCTTCGCGTGCGTTTCGACCGACGGGTCACTGGAAAACCCGGAATAGCGCGTACCGGTGTGGGTCCAGGAGGCGCCCAGGATGCCGCTGAATTCGCCGATGGCGTGCCAGGTGTAGTCGGCGTTCAGCGTGGCGCTGATCGTCGGCACATACGGCAGCTTGTCACCCGAGAGGCCACCGAGGCCCGGGGCATCGGTGGTCAGCTTGGCATCGGTATAGGCGCCGAGCAGGTTGAAGGACAGCCCCGCGAGCGGGCGCCAGTTGAAGTTCCATTCGAGGCCCCGGCTCTTGGCCCGGCCGGAATTGCCGTTGATCCCCACGGGGCCTGTCGAGGTCGGGACCAGCCCGATGACCTGCACATCCTTCCACTCGATGTCGAACACCGCCACGTCGAGGCTCAGTTGATGGTCGAGCAGATCGGCGCGCAGTCCCAGTTCGTAGTTGGTGGTGCGATCCGCGAGGAAAGCCGGCGGATTGGGAAGCTGCGGAACCGGCAGGTTGGGACCGCCGGGCCGGAAGCCCGTGGCGATGCGCCCGTAGAGCAGCACGTCCTCATTGATGTGCCAGCGCGGCGCGAACGACCAGGTAGTGCTGTTCTGCGACGTGCTGAACTGTGGGAAGGTGGTGTCGGTGGGGCCGTACAGCACGCAGCAGAAGGTGGTGACCTGGGAATGCTGCTTGTTGTGCGTGGTGCGCCCGCCGACTTCGACGTCGAACGCCGGCGAGAAGTGGTAGGTCAGGTCGGCGAAGATCGCCCATTCCTTGTAGTCGGCCGGGATGATGGCGCCGCCGATGGACGGTGAGAGATTGGTCGAATAATCCGACCGGCTGCGCACCACGACAGGCTGGCCGAGGACGGTGGTTTCACGGGTGAAGAATGCGCCGCCTTGCCAGTCCAGCGCATGGCCGAACACGGTGCTGCCGGGGTTCGAGGCGATGCGCAGTTCCTGGTTGAACTTGTGCACGTGCTGTTCCTGGTCCTCGAATACGGCGATCGGCCCAGGATAGATGCCGAAGGAACTGACCACGGCTTCCAGCGTGACGCCGGGCGCGAGGTTCTGGTTGGACAGGTCCGGCGTGTTGCGGTTGCTGATCCGACCGTAGCTGGTGGCCGAGGTCAGGGTGGCCGCGGAAAATCGGTACTCGAGATTCATCGCGTAGTACTTCAGGTCGTTGTGCAGCAGGTTGGGGTATTCCGCGTTGAGGAATCCGTTGACGAGGCTGAACTGGTTCGCCGGCGGTGCCAGGGGATTGGTCGCGGCGCCCACCACCTGCACTGTGTCGCTGTCATCGACCCGCTGTGACTGGTTGAATGCGGTGAGGCGAATACTCAGATCGGGGATGGGTTCGGCCAGGAGCGAGGCGCGCACGCTGTACTTGCGGCCGCTGTTGGCGTCGTCGCGTCCGGTGACGGTGTTGTTGATCCAGCCGGCGATGCCCTCGCGCACGGCGCTGACGCGCAACGCCGCCTTGTTGCTCCAGAAGGGCAGGTTCACCATGCCCTTGGCGATGCCGGCCGAGCTGCCGCCATCGACGGTGATGCCGCCCAGCGCCACCGAGCCCTGGAAATCCTGCAGGTTCGGCGGATTGGTCACGTACTTGATGAGGCCGCCTTCGGCTGCCGCGCCGTACAGGGTGCCCTGGGGTCCGCGCAGCACCTCGATGCGGCGCAGGTCGAAGGTGTCGATGTTCGCCGAGAAATACGCGCCGTTCGCCTGCGCACCGGACATGTAGAAGGGAATGTCATCCACGGTCGTGGCGATGGTGGCGCCGGCTCCACCGGTGTTCTGGCCTCGCAGGATGACGCGGTTGGTGCCGGCATCGATGGCCTGGATGGCCAGGCCGGGTACCTGCGCCGCGAAGTCGTTGTAGCCACTGAGCTGGCGTTGCTGCAGGTCCGCCCCGCCGAGGGCGGTGATGCTCATGGCCACATCGTGCAGCTTCTCCTCGCGCTTGGTGGCGGTGACGACGACTTCCTCCAGTGCCATCACGCCGCCGCGATCCTGCGCGCTCAGCGGTGCGCTGCTGAGCGATGCGACGCCGACGGCGACGCTCCATCCCAATGACCTGATCTTCATCGTTTGTCTCCCCATGGCTGTGGCCGGACAGTGCGCGGCGTTTCTGTCCGGGCCAATTTAGGCCAAATTCTCGGTGCTGGCAAATAGTTTCCGATTTTGATAATTTGTCTTTCCGGATCTGGCGCTGCGGCGGGCCCGCGTTTACCCTTCCGTCGCGACCCTTCGAAGGATTTCAGGACATGCCGAGGCCCCTATCCCTGCGCGCACCCGGCCGTAAGCCGGCACGGCCAGGCGCCATGCTCAAGAAACTGCGCATCCAGCGAGGCTGGACCCTGAAGGAGGTCAGCCAGCGCACCGGTTATCCTGTCTCCACCCTGTCGAAGATCGAGAACGACCGCGTCTCGCTCACCTACGACAAGCTGACGCGCATCAGTGCGGGCCTGGAAGTGGACTTCTCCCGGCTGTTCGGCGCGCATGAGCCGGAGCACTCGGGCGGCAGCGGGCGGCGCAGCGTGGATCGCGCCGGCGAAGGCAAGCTGATCGAGTCCCGCAACTACACTCACATCTATCCGGCCGCCGAGCTGCTGAACAAGCGGCTGATCCCCATCATCGTCGACGTGCGCGCCCGCAACCTCGAGGAATTCGGCGAGCTGATCCGGCACGAAGGCGAGGAATACGTCTACGTCATCGAGGGACAGATCGACGTACACACCAGCCTGTATGCGCCATTGCGGCTGAAGGCGGGCGACTCGGTGTATCTCGACAGCACCATGGGGCATGGCTATGTCGCCGCATCGGACGGGCCCTGCCGGATCCTGGCGGTGTGCTCGGGCCTCGAGAGCCAGATGGTGGCGGCGGTCCGGGGTGAGGAGGTCGAGCCCACCGATGCGCGTGAGTCCGCCTCTTCCAGCCAGCGGCGTCGCCGGCTGCGCCGCACGGCGTAGTCAGATCTGTCCGCGCTTTGGTGCCGCGACGGACACTATATTTCCGATTGGTAAAATATTTTCCGTAGTGTAAACTTTTGCTCCACAAGCGGCCGCCACGGCCGCAACATTGGCTCACCAGGTCGGATTCTTTCGGGGGGATTGCATGCGTACTGTGAACCGTCGGTTCCGTTGGTCCGTGTTCCTGCGGGTCTGCATCGCCACGGCTGGCATCGCCGCGGCTGGTTCAGCCGGCGTAGCCGCAGCTGCTGCTGCACCGGCCGCCACTGCGCCGGGCGCTGCAGCGCTGGTGCCGCCGCTCCCGCCGCCGCAGCACCGAGTGCCGTTACGCCGGCCACGGCGGCCACGCCCGCCACGCCGGCCGCCGCCGAGCTGACCCGGACGGACCTGGAATCCTGGCTCGACGGCTTCATGCCCTATGCACTCGAGACTGGCGATGTGGGTGGCGCCGTCGTCTCCGTGGTGCGCAACGGCGAAGTCGTGCTCGCCAAGGGCTATGGCTACTCAGACGTGGCGAAAAGGATCCCGGTGGATCCGCAGACCACCCTGTTCCGGCCCGGCTCGACCTCGAAGCTGTTCACCTGGACCGCCGTGATGCAGCTCGTGCAGCAGGGCAAGCTGAACCTCGACCACGACGTCAACGAGTACCTGGGCTTCAAGTTGCCGTCGCGCGAGGATGGACCGATCACGCTGCGCAACATCCTGACGCACACGGCCGGATTCGAGGAACAGATCAAGGAACTGATCGTTTCCGACCCCAAGCTGCTGATGCCGCTGGAGACCTACGCCGCCGAGCGGACCCCGACGCGCATCTACAAGGCGGGGTCCACGCCCGCGTACTCGAACTATGCGACGGCGCTGGCTGGCTACATCGTGGCGCGCGTCTCCGGCCAGAGCTTCGATGACTACATCGACGAACACATCTTCAAGCCGCTGGGCATGACCCACTCCTCCTTCCGGCAGCCGCTGCCCGCATCGCTTGCATCGAGCATGTCGAACGGCTACGCCGTGGCCTCGCAGCCGGCCAAGCCCTATGAAATCGTGGTGCCGGCGCCGGCGGGGAGCCTCGCATCCAGCGGCGCCGACATGGCGCGCTTCATGATCGCGCACCTGGAGGGCGGCTCCTACGCCAGCGGCCAGATCCTCGATCCCGACACGGCGAAAATGATGCACGAGACGCCGACGGACATGATCCCGCCGCTGAACCGCATGATGCTGGGCTTCTACGAGCAGAACTACAACGGCCATCGGGTCATCAGTCACGGCGGAGACACCGAGTACTTCCACAGCTACCTGCACCTGTTCCTGGATGATCACGTGGGCCTGTTCGTCTCGGTGAACAGCGCGGGCCGCGAGGGCGCGGCGCACCTGGTGCGCGAGGGACTGTTCGAGCAGTTCGCACGCCGCTATTTCCCGGCCCCGCGCGATGAACGCAGCGTCGATGCGGCCACCGCCAAGGCGCACGCCGCGGCCATGGCCGGCTACTACGATGACTCGCGCCGGCCGGATCGCTCGTTCATGAGTCTGGTGAACCTGATCGGTCCCGTGCACGTCGTGCCCGATGCGGAAGGGCACCTCACCGTGTCGATGTTCAAGGGACTGAATGGCGCCGTCACGAAGTATCGCGAGGTCGCGCCATGGGTGTGGGTGGATCCGGACAGCGGCTGGCGGCTGGCCGCGCGCACGGAGGGCAATCGCGTGACGCGCTTCAGCGTCGACCAGGTGTCGCCCTTCATGGTGTTCGAGCCCTCGCCATTCTCGAAGTCGGCGACCTGGTTGCACCCGGCCGCGATTGGCGCGCTAGGGGCGTGCACGCTGACGGCGCTGCTGTGGCCGGTGGCGGCGATCACGCGCCGCCGCCTGCGGGTGGGCACCGGACTGGCGGAAGTCGATGAGCGCGCGCGGGTGCGCTCGCGCTGGGCCGCGGTGGCGCTCACCGTGGTGAGCTTCGCCTGGGTCGGCATCATCCTCGGCGGGCTGTCGAACCTGGATTTCCTCAGTCGCGGTCTCGACAAGTGGCTGTACCTGCTGTTCGCGATCTCCCTCGTGGTCTACGTGGGCGGCGCCATCGTGCTGTTGCGCTCGGCGCAGGCCACCTGGACGGCGCGACGGAAGTGGACGGCGCGGCTGTGGAGTGCGGTGCTCGCCTTGTCGGGGCTCGTGCTGCTGTGGATCGCCTATGCCTACCACCTGATGTCCTTCAACACCCATTACTGAAGTGCGTTCGAACGCGCACGCGAACCGGAGCATGACCATGCGATCGAAGCCGATCAGGATCTGTGCCTCGTTGCTGCTGGTGGGAACGGCGGCCGGGTCCGCCATGGCCGCGGATCTTCCCTTTGACACGGTGATCCGCCACGCCCTCGTCGTCGACGGATCGGGTGCGAAGCCGTACCCGGGCGAGGTGGCGATCCGCGGTGATCGCATCGCCTACGTCGGCCCGCATGCTCCGGGCAAGGGGCGCATCGAAGTCGATGCCCATGGCCGCGCGGTGGCCCCGGGCTTCGTGAACATGCTCGCGCATCCGGAGGAGTCGCTCCTGGTCGATGGCCGCGCGCTCAGCGACCTGCGCCAGGGCGTGACGCTCGAGGTCATGGGCGAGATGTCGATGGGCCCGCTGACCGAGCCCATGAAGGCCGAGATGCTGAGCCAGCAGGTCGATGTCAACTACAAGGTCGACTGGACCACGCTGGGCGAGTACCTCGACGGTCTCGCGCGCCGCGGCGTCACGCCGAACGTGGCCTCCTTCGTCGGCGCCGGTACCGTGCGGGTCAACGTGCTGGGCGAGAACGACGTGCAACCGGATGCGGCGCAGCTCAAGCGCATGCGCCAGCTGGTGCACCAGGCCATGGAGGAGGGCGCGCTGGGCGTCACCACTGCGCTGATCTACAACCCCTTCACGTATGCGAAGACGCCCGAGCTCATCGCGCTCGCCCAGGAGTCGGGCCGCTGCGGCGGCATGTACATCGCGCACATGCGAAGCGAGGGCGACCGGCTGCTCGAGGCCGTGCAGGAGACCATCGACATCGCGAAGGGGTCGGGCGCGCCGGCCGAGATCTACCACCTGAAGGTGGCGGGACAGTCCAACTGGAACAAGATCGATCCCATGATCCGCAAAGTGGAGGATGCTCGCGCCGCGGGCGTGCGCATCACCGCTGACATGTACACCTACACCGCCGGCGCCACGGGTCTGGATGCCGCCATGCCGAACTGGGTGCAGGAGGGCGGTTACGAGCAGTGGGCGAAGCGGCTCAAGGACCCGGCCGTGCGTGAGCGCGTGATCAAGGAGATGCGCGATCCGAACTCGACCTGGGAGAACCTGTTCCTGCGCGCCGGTCCCAAGGGCATGCTGCTGCTCGCCTTCAAGAATCCGGCGCTCAAGCCGCTCACCGGCAAGACGCTGGAGGAGGTCGCGCGCCTGCGCGGCAAGAGCCCGGAGGAAACGGCCATGGACCTGGTCATCGAAGACGGCACCCGCGTCGGCGTCGCGTACTTCCTCATGTCCGAGGACAACATCCGGCGGCAGGTGGCCCTGCCGTGGGTGAGCTTCGGCTCGGATGCGGAAGCGCCGGCGCCGGAAGGCATCTTCCTCAAGTCCGCCGAGCATCCGCGCGCCTACGGCAATTTCGTGCGCGTGCTGGCGAAATACGTTCGCGACGAGAAGGTCGTCACGCTGCAGGAGGCCGTGCGGCGGCTGAGTTCATTTCCCGTCGAGACCCTGTCCATCCCCGAGCGGGGCCGGCTGAAGCAGGGCTACTTCGCCGATGTGGTGCTGTTCGACCCGGCCACGGTGCAGGACCATGCGACCTATGAGTCGCCGCACCAGTTGTCCACGGGCGTCGACGATGTCTGGATCAACGGCGTGAGGGCGCTGAAGGACGGCGAGGCCACCAGGGCGCCGAGCGGGCGCATCGTGCGGGGGCGCGCCTGGCGCGGCGCGAAGAACGGCGGCTGCCGTGCGTCCAGCACCGACTGGACGTGGTCGAAATGAACAGCCGCGTCGCGAAGACCGGCTCCCTCGCCAGGATTCGCCTGATCGCCAGCGTCACGGCAAGCTGGCTGTTGCTGGGAGGCGTGGCGCTGGCGCAGACCTATGACACCGTGCTGCAGGGAGGCCGGGTCATGGACCCGGAGACCGGCCTGGATGCGGTGCGCAACGTCGGCATCCAGGACGGCCGCATCGCGAAGATCAGCGCCGATCCGCTGCAGGGCAGGCGCGTGCTCGATGCGCGCAAGCTCGTGGTCGCACCGGGCTTCATCGACCTGCACCAGCATGCGCAGGATGAGGCCAGCGGCCGGCTCAAGGCCTTCGATGGCGTGACCAGTGGCATCGAGATGGAGATCGGGGTGCCCGAGGTGGCGGCGTTCCTCGCGCGCAAGCAGGGGCACTCGCTGATCCACTACGGCACGACCGCAAGCCACCCGGCGGCGCGGGCACAGGCCTTCGATACGCCGTTCAAGGATCCCTTCCTGGTGGCGCCGTCGGGGCCGGCCACCAATGATCCGGCGACACCGGCGCAGCTCGAGCGCATCGAGGCGCGGCTGCGAGCCGAACTCGATGCCGGTGCGCTGGGCATCGGCATGGGCATCCAGTACACGCCGGGCGCCACGCGCCTGGAGGGCGATCATGGCTGTTCCGGCTGGCCGCCAGCCGCGGCGTGCCGGTGTTCACGCACGTGCGCCTTCGGCCGGATCGAGCCCGGCTCGAGCATCGAGGCGGTGAGCGAGGTCATCGGCGCCGCGGCCGCCACTGGCGCGGCGCTGCAGATCGTGCACATCAACAGCAGTTGCCTCGCAGATGCGCCGGAGTGCCTGCAACTCGTCGCCGGCGCGCGCGCCCGCGGGCTCGATGTCACCACCGAGGCTTATCCCTACACCGCCGGCATGACCACCATCAACTCGGCGCTGTTCAACCCGGGCTGGCGCGAGAAGCTGGGCGTCGACTACGACGCGCTGCAGTTGCCGGACACCGGTGAAGGAAGCTCACGAAGAGCGCGATTCGAGCAGTTGCACGCCGCACCCGAGGCGACACCGGTGCTGCTGTTCGCCAACACCCAGGCGATGGTGGACACGGTCATCGCTCAGCCGCTGGTGTCCATCGCCAGTGACGGCGAGGACGGCCACCCGCGCAATGCCGGCACCTACTGCCGCATCCTTGCACGCTACGTGCGCGAGTTGCGCACGGTCGCTCATGGATGCGCTGCGCAAGATGTCGCTGATGCCGGCGCAGCGACTGGAGGCGCTCGACGCCCGCTGCGCGGCGCGAGGACGCCTGCAGGAGGGAGCGGATGATGTGGTCGTGTTCGATCCCGCCACGGTGGGGGACCACGCGACGTACGCGTCGCCGCGCGGGCTTCATGAAGTTCGTCATGGTCGCCGGACAGGTGCTGATCGACCAGGACCGGCTGCAGCCGGGCCTGTATCCCGGCCAGCCGCTGCTGTCGGGAACCGCATCCGCCCATGCATCACGCTGAACTGCCGGGAGAAAGCATGTCCTCAGGTCCCTGATCGCGCCTCACTCGGGCTGGCCGTGATGCTGGGCGGCGGCGCGGCCTTGCGGCGAAGCCGGCGCCGCTGTCACCGGCAGGATCGATCGCGTGGCGGCGGCCGCGATGCAGGCATTCTCCGTCCCGGGCATGGCCGTGGGCATCGTCAAGGACGGCAAGCTCTGTTCTCGCGCGGCTATGGGGTGCGCGAGGTGGGCAAGCACCGGGGCAGGTCGATGCCGACACGGTGTTCGCGATCCGGTTCGATCTCAAGTCCTTCACCACCGCGACCATCGCCATGCTGGTGGACGAAGGCCGCCTTCACTGGGACGACCCCGTCATCGATCATCTCGCCGACTTCCGCCTGTACGATCCGTATGTGACGCGCGAGTTCACCGTGCGCGACCTGCTCACGCAGCGGACTCGGCATCGGCGCGGGTGATGACCTGCTGTTCGTCACGCCCACCGACTTCACGCGCGGATCTCCTGCATGCGCTGCGGTTCCTCAAACCCGTGAGCAGCTTCCGTTCGCAGTTCGCCTACGACAACCTGCTGTACGTGGTCGCCGGTGAGCTCGTGCACGCCGTCACCGGACAGGGCTGGGAGGACTACGTCGCCGACCAGGTGCTTGCGCCGCTGGGCATGCGCGGCTGCACTTCGGCGGCAGACCGCCTGCCCAACCGCGACAACGTCGCAGCGCCGCACCTGGTGGTCGAGGGGCATTTGCGCAGCATCGCGCCGCTGGAGATCCCGCTGGTCGGGCCCGCGGGCGGCATCCAGTGCAACGTGAACGGCATGGCCCGCTGGCTGGAGACCCAACTCGCGCATGGCGCCATGCCCGATGGCCAGAAGCACCTGTTCAGCGCCGGACAGGGCGAGGAGATGTGGAGTCCGCAGATCCCGCTGCGTCCGCAGGGCAAGCAGGCAGAACTCACGCACACGCATTTCCAGGCGTATGGCCTGGGCTGGGGCCTCGAGGACTCGCGGCGTCAAGCGGGTCTCGCACAATGGCGGCCTGCCCGGCATGGTCACGCGTGAGCATGATCCAGGCTGAACCTGGGGGTGATCGTGCTCACCAACCAGCAAGAGGGTTGCGCTGGCCTCGGTGGCGCTGCCCATCCTCGAGGGTTACCTCCGGGGTGGCGCGGCGCGACTGGGTGGCGATCGAGCCAGATGAAGGAAGGCGCGGCGCAAGATCCGCGAGGCCGATGCGGCGCAGGCCGCGTCGGTCCAGGCATGCGCCGTGGCCAGCGCGTCCACGCCGGGCTCATCCACGACAGGCTCGCGCCGGGCGCTTCCACGGCGACGAACCTCGATGCCTACGTGGGGACGTACGAGGATGCGTGGCGCGGCGCGGCCGCCATCAGCCGGCAAGGGCGATGGACTGCAGCTCGCGTTCAGCCACACGCAGGCGCTCACCGGTCCTGGAGATGCGCAATCCGGGGCTGTTCGTGGCCCACTGGAACGACCGGGGCCTCGATGCCGACGCCTACGTGAGGTTCGAGCAGGACTTCGACGGCCGCATCACCGGCTTCACCATGCGCGCCGTGTCCGCCGCCACCGATTTCCAGCTTCGATTTCCAGGATCTCGCCTTCAAGCGCCCGCCGCCCCGGCCCATTGGGCGCCGGGCTGGCCAGGGAGCGCCGCGCTACCGGTATACTCGATGCCTTCACGGCTCCTGCCGCAGGTCGAGCCCTCGTATCCTCATCCTTTCCGCATGACCCGTTGCGATCCAAGCTCCCGGATGTGGGCACCACCATCTTCGCCGTCATCGGTCAGCTCGCCGCCGAGCACCAGGCGCTGAACCTCTCGCAGGGCGCTCCCAACTTCGCTTGTGACCCGGCGCTGGTCGAGTCCGCGGCCCGCGCGATGCGCGAAGGACACAACCAGTACGCGCCGATGACCGGCTTGCCGGCCCTGCGCCGCGCCATCGCCGCGAAGAGCCATGCGCTGACCGGCTTCTCCTATGACCCGGAGTCGGACATCACCGTCATGGGCAGCGCGAGCCAGGGGCTGTTCGGCGCCATCGCGGCCTTGGTGCATCCCGGCGAGGAGGTCATCTACTTCGAGCCCGCCTTCGACAGCTATGCGCCCATCGTTCGCCTGCAGGGCGCCACGCCCGTCGCGATCAAGCTGTCGCCTGAGCAGGGTTTCCGGATCCGCTGGGAGGAGGTGCGCCGTGCGATCAACCCGCGCACGCGCATGATCATCATCAACACGCCGCACAATCCCACCGCGACGGTGTTGCGCCCCGAAGACCTGTCGCAGCTCGCGGCCCTGACGCGCGGCACCGACATCCTCGTGCTGTCCGATGAGGTCTATGAGCACGTGGTGTTCGACGGCGCCGTTCATCAGAGCGTGGCGCTGCATCCCGAGCTCGCCGCGCGCAGCGTCATCGTCTCGTCCTTCGGCAAGTCCTTCCACGTCACCGGCTGGCGGGTGGGGTATTGCCTGGCGCCCGCGGCGCTGACGGAGGAGATCCGCAAGGTGCATCAGTTCATGATGTACGCGGCCGATACGCCGATGCAGCATGCCTTCGTCGAGGCGCTGGCGGATCCGCAATCCTGGCGCGGCCTTTCCGCGTTCTACCAGCGCCGGCGTGACCTGTTCGCCGGCGCGCTGTCCGGCTCGCGCTTCGAGCTGCTGCCCAGCGAAGGCAGCTTCTTCATGCTGGCGCGCTTCGGGCATTTCTCGAAGGAAAGCGACAGCGAATTCGTGCTGCGGCTGATCCGGGATTTCCAGGTGGCGACCATCCCGCTGTCGGCGTTCTACAGCGATGGCACGGATCATGGCGTGATCCGCCTGTCCTTCTCCAAGGACGAGGCCACGTTGCTGGAAGGAGCGCGGCGCCTGTCGAAGGTGTGAGCCGGTCCAAGGCGGAAGTCGCGGCTCCGGGTCTTCAGAGCGCGCCGGAGCGCTTCAGCAGCGTGTAGCGGTTGACCAGCTCCACGGCGAGCCGTTGCGGCTCGCAGTCCACCGTCAGCACGCCCTGCCGGGACAGGCGCAGCATCAGCGAGGCCCGTGCCTGCAGGTACTCCTGTGCCGCGGCGCATTCGAGGGCATTCATCGGGTCCGCCAGCGGTTGCGAGGCCACCCGGGAGACGACGACCTCGCGCAGGTTGGCGAGCACCACGCGGTGCCGGGTGCACAGCAGCCCGAGCGCCGCGGTGAGCGTCGGCGCATCCTCGTTGCGGCTGTTGGTGATCACCACGACCAGCGAGCGCTTGTGCTGGCGCTGCACGAGTTCCGCCGCGGCGCGCTCGTAGTCCGAGAAGGTCGCTGAGGGCTCGACATCCGCCAGCGCCGCCATCAGCGCATTGAGCGTCTGGCGGCCCTTGCGCGGCGCGAAACCCTTGTGCAGCTCCGGCGGCGTGCCGAAGGTCATCGCGCCCACCGCATCACCATGACTCAGCGCGACGAAGGCGAGCAGCATCAGCGCGTTCAGCGACTGGTCGAAGTGCGAGGTGCCGAGCGCCGCGGTCGGATCATCCGCGCGCATGCGCCGGCCACAGTCGAGCAGGATCATCACGCGCTGGTCACGCTCGTCGCGGAACCTTCGCACGATGGGACGGAGCTGCTTCTGCGTCGCCTTCCAGTCGATGTGCCGGATGGGGTCGCCGGGCTGGTAATCGACGAGCTGGTCGAAATCGGTGCCGCTGCCACGGCGCTGGATGCTCTTGAGCCCGGCGGTGGGCAACCGGGCATCGCCGGCCAGCCACGCGAACCGCGCCTGCTGGGAGAAGTTGGGATAGACGCGCCGCTCCTCCTGCGCCCCGACGCGCAGGTCGAGATCGAGCAGGCCGAAGCGCGAACCCAGGCGAAGCTGGGCGGGCTCGAAGCGCTTGAGGCCGCGCGCCAAGGGCACGAGCGACAGGTCCAGCACCGTGCGCTGTCCCGCGCCCGCCTCGAATGGCCGCGGCAGATAAGAGACCTTCATGCTGGCATCGGCATGCTCGTGGAATTCGCCGCGCCAGGCACGGCTGCCGGGGTTGTCGATGCACACCTGTATGGTGGTGGGCGTGCCGAGCGCGAAGGCCTGCGGCAGCCGGCGCTGCAGGCGCAGCGGGGATCCACGCCAGTCGGTCAGGCTCAACCATGCGTCCGCAACGCAGGCCAGCGTGAGCAGGATGCCGGCGATGGCGGCGGTGGGCACTGCGAATGCGCGGCCCTGCGGCAGGAACGCGAGCGCCGCGAAGCCCGCCGCCAGCACACTGGTCGCGGCGATCAGGCGTCGGGAGGGCAGCAGGCGCCGGGGCATGGGGTGTGGGGCCTGTGCCGTCAGACCCGCGGCGCCGCGGTGGCATCGAGCACTGCGCGCAACAATTCATCGGTGCGCCGGCCGTCGAGTTGCGCATCGGCACTCAGCGCGATGCGATGGCGCAGCACCGGCAGCGCGAAGCGCTTCACATCATCCGGCACCACGAAGGACCGGGCGTCCATCAGCGCCGCGGCCTTGGCCGCGCGGATCAGCGCAATGGGGCCACGGGAGCCGCTGCCCATGGCGATGCCGGGCCATTCACGTGTCGCGCGCGCGATGCGCACGGCGTAGTCCACGACGGCGGCATCCACGCGCTGGCGGGCCGTGAGTCCCTGCAGTGCGGTCACGGCGCGATCGTTGAGCACCGCGGTGACCCCGGACAATGGCAGCGCATCGCCCGTCTGGCCGGTGGTCGTGCGCAGCACCACCTGCACTTCTTCCTCGAGGGTGGGGTAGCCCATGTCCAGCTTCATGAGGAACCGGTCGAGCTGCGCCTCGGGCAGGGGATAGGTGCCTTCGGTCTCCAGCGGGTTTTGGGTGGCCAACACGATGAACGGGCGGGGCAGCGGGATGCTCTCGCCTTCCAGCGTCACCTGGTACTCCTGCATCACCTCGAGCAGGGCACTCTGCGTCTTGGCGGGCGCGCGGTTGATCTCGTCGGTCAGCAGCACGTTGGTGAACACCGGGCCGCGCACGATGCGCAGCTCGCGGGTCGTCGCATCGAGCACCGCATGGCCGGTGATGTCCGAGGGCATGAGGTCGGGCGTGAACTGGATGCGGCCGAACCCGAGCGACATGGCCTGCGCCATCGCGCGGACCAGCAGCGTCTTGCCCAGGCCCGGCACGCCTTCGATCAGCACGTGGCCGGAGACGCACAGCGCGACGATGCACTGGTCCACCAGTTCCGTCTGGCCGACGAGGGCGTTGCCGATCTGCGTGCGCAGCTTCGCGAGCAGTTCTCCGGCGCGAACGATGGTGCTGGATTCATCTGTCATGGGAGTCGTTCCGTGGTCCTGATTGACATCAGCATGTTTCAACCGGCCTCGAGCGAACGCCGGGCCCGCTCCATCAGCTCGATGGCGTTACGCTGCGCCTCGGCTTCGCCATCGGTGGCGTCGTTCATCGCTTCCGCAGCGCCTGCGAGGGCAGGCCGCTACGGATGGCGATGGCGGCGGCCCGATCCATCGGAGCTGGGCTGCGCAAACCCGGCGATGTGCTGGCGCGCGCCGCTTTCCAGCGCGCGGTGCATCACCTTGCGAAGCGCGGCGAGGTGCCGGGTCCGCCAGGAAAAATCGGCCTGCGCCCGCAGCTGCTCGGCGAGCGATCGGCGCAACGGCGCGGCCACCGGCTCGGGCGGACCGAAACGGGGAAGCTGCCGCCAGATCAGCAGGATCAGCGCGAGCGCAGCGAGGAGCAGCGCCGGCGCCGAGCGCTACAGCAGATTGAGAATCGCGGCTCTTCCCGGGATCCAGGATCTGCAGCTCATCGCCCACCCGCAGGTCGACGGACTGACCAGGACGCGTGGTCGTGCATCGGCAGGCGCTCGTTCACGAACAGGCAGTCACAATTCAGGACGGTGAGCGCTGCCGCGGCCAACGCGCACGCGCAAGGCGCGTGACGTTCCTCCAGCACCAGCGCCCAGGCCGGCGTACGCTGGCTGGATGAAACCGGCGAATTCACTGGATGCAGACGCGCCGGTTTCCTGGTCGGCTGGCCGTCACGATGAACCTGCAGCGTGGGGCAGGGGTCGTGACGGCGCTTCGGTGCCTTCTGCACCGTCTTCCTCGTCCTCGTCGCTGTCGGTGGCAAGTGGGGGCGCCGACGGGTGGCCGCTCCAGTCCTGCAGCTGGCGATCACGCGAAACTTCCGGCATACGGAACGAACTGGTGCGGCCGCCACGCTCGACCCATTGCTTCAACGCGGGCAGATGCTCCTGCTGCCACTCCGAGTCCAGTTCACTGACCAGCACGGCCTGATCCACTGGCGGCGCTCGCGCAGGCGAGGTGACGTGTGGATGCCGAGGCTGCCCAGGAAGTGGCGGGTGGCGTAGTAGGGATCCAGCTGCGCCTCCTCGCCAGGCGGCACGCGCACCTCGTCCCAGTCCCAGTAGGTATTGCGCGCCACGTACAGGCCCACGGCGAGAAGCGAGAGCCCGATGATCGTGTTGATGATGAGCTGGCGCTTCATCGTGCGATGTTTCCCAGCAGATCGTTGAATCGCGTGCACAGGGGCGCAACCGTCTCGGGCGATGGCGCATCGCCGGCATAGACGGTGCGCCGCCACAGTGCGACCAGTTCCTCGAAGAACCCGGTGCGCGGCGCATCCAGCGCCTTGCGCACCGCGGCCAGCACTTCGCCCTCGGTGAAGGAAGCGGCGATGGCGAGGCCGAAACCGTGCACTGCGCGTGAGAGCGCGCCGCGATACAACAGCGAGAGCGCCTCGCGGATACGGCCCTCCCGCAGCAGCGCCTGCGCCGCCGTGCCGATGTCGGCAGGCAGGGAGGCCGGCCGGATATCCAGGTCAAGGATCCGCTGCGGCGCCAATTCGGCCGCGGTCGGTACGGCGGGCGGTGCGTGCAGTCGCAGGACGCGAAGCAGCCAGATGATCACCAATGCCACGGCCACGGCACCCAGGCCCCAGAGCGCCACGCCGCCCGCGCGACCCAGGAACTCGAACAGACCGAACAGCCAGGGTCGTTCCTGCGGTGGCGGCGGCTGGTCCTGCCTGAGCCAGCGCAGCGTGCGAACCCGCTTGGTGTGCCCGAGATTCGGATCCTGGCGCAGGTCAGCCAGCGCCTTCTGCACGGCGATACCGGTCGGCGCCGCCCGCTCCGTGTTGCCAGCCTGCCGGACGGGGGCCTCGATCGCCTGAGCGGAAGCGAATGGCGGAACCCAGGCGCCGGCCAGGCAGGCGGTGATGACGCTGGCGCAGACGAGCCGACGGCTGGCGCGCCGGGCCGATGACTCAGGTGGCAAATGCACGGCGGAATTCCTGCTCGATGTCCCAGGCCTCGAGCTGCACGCGGCGGTTCAGATACATGCCGAAGCCGGCGGCGACGTAGAAGGGCTCGAGGAACAGCACCGCGAGCATGTAGTACAGCGACAGCACCGTGCCCTGCGTTGGCGAGGTGAATGCCTGCCAGTCCAGCCAGCGGGACCCGACGCCGTGCGGCGTGAGCCAGACCCGCAGCGCGATGAGGCCCAGGTACAGCGACAGTTCGACGCTCGCGAAGGCCTGGGTCAGCAGCCGCGCCGTGCCGCGATTGCGCGTGGCCACCTGCGCCAGCCTTCGCGCAGCGCCTCGCCGCCTACGCCCGAGCTGGTGGATGGGCTGGGTGAACGAGCGTGACATCGACAGCCGGCGCAGCGTGAGCGTCTTCCACAGTTGTCCCAGCACGCTGCGGGCCTTCGCGCCCGATGTCGCCCGGACGTCGGCGTGCCGAACAGCGCCCGTGACAAGGAGTACAGCAACGGCGGTCGACCAGGGGCTTCAACCACCAGACCAGCAGCGTCGGCAGCCGTGGCGATGCCATGGGTGAGGGTGCAGACCAGCAACATGGGCAGCGCCACCGCGAGGTGGCAGCGAAACACGGGCCAGAGGTTCTCCTGCAGCAAGCGTATGCCGAGGTCACACCCCTCCCAGATCGAGCGGGCACGCCAGGTCACGTTCATCGACTCAACGTGCATCGGGGTTCCGCAGGAAGAAGTACAGAACGACGCTCCAGCAGCCGGCGGCGGCGATGAACTTGACGGACGGGGCGATCCAGGGCGCCGATGACCAGAACGCCTCGAAGGCCGCGGCGATCAGCAGCATCACCGCAACGCCCGAGATGATCGGCGCGGTGGCGCGCCGCCGCCTGCAGCGCGCGGCCGGCCAAGGCGTCCTGCGGCCGGGCAGCAGCGCGGCCTGACCCAGGCAAGCGCCCGCCGCACCGCTCAGCACGATGGCGGTGAGTTCGAAGGCCGAATGGGTGGCGACGAAGGTGAAGAACGTGGCGGCGGTCCACGCGCGCTGACGAAGTCGCCGATGCCACCGCCATACGCGCCATTGAACACCAGGAAGAACAGGCCGCCGATGCCGAAGGCGAGGCCGGTGGCATAGCACTGGAAGGCGATTCCCACGTTGTTCAAGGCGCATGTAGTAGCCGAACATCAGCCAGTTGCTGTCCACATTGCGCAGCCTGCTGATGGCCTGCGCATCGGCGCTGTACATCTGCTCGACCAGGCCGCCGTGTCGCTGTCCACGATCGAGATCAGCTCGGGTGCAGGTAGACGGCGAGGCCGAGCGCCAGCGTGGGCACCATCAGGCACAGAGCCGCGACCAGCACCTGCTTGCGTTGCGCGCGCACTGCCTTCGGAAACTGCCGCAGCAGCAGGTCCGCCAGCCGCCGGCCGCCCAGTTCGCTGCGCGCATACAGGACCTGGTGCGCGCGCGCCGTGAGGGAGGCCAGCCGGTCCTCCAGGTGTGCCGGAAATCCCGCGTGCCTGTGCGAGTGCGAGCTGCTCGCGGCATTGGCGGTAGAGGGTCATGAATCGCTCCGGCTGCAGCCGCGTGACCGGCTGGTCGAGCTGGGCCTCGAGCTCATCCCATTGCTTCGAGTGGCGCTGCTCGAACTCGCGTGGCGTCACGGCGATGCCTCGCGTCGCCGGCGCTCTCCCTGCAGCCACAGGGCGATGCCGATGAGGCGCGAGGACACAGGGCCGAGTGCGGACGTTCGCCGCGACCGCGGCGATCTGCGCGATTTCCTCCGCGCGCTCCGCCGTCAGGCGGCGCTCGCCGTGCGCGCGGCGAGGGCGATCATTGCGGGCGTTGAGGCGAAGAACGCCGGCGCGCAGATCTCCTGGCCGGTTCGCCATGCGGCTCGGCGATCGAGGATAACCATCACGGTGGTGTTCGGCGGCGAGGCCGCCAGGCGCCGAGCATCCGCGCAGCAGGCAGGCGATCGCCGCGAAGGCATAGGCCAGCGGCAGCATGTCCACGGCGCGCAGCAGGTTGCGCGTCAGGCAGCCCGCGGGTGTCAGCGGCAGGCCGTTGGCCATCATCACCTGCAGCCCCATGGCTCGCTTGCCGGGAGTCGCGGCTCCCGGCATCAGTTCGAAGATGATGGGGTACAGCCAGTTGAGGGTGAACAGGCAGATGAGCAGCGCGCCCACGCCGATACGGCCGCTGCCGGCGAGGATGCCGCTGAGGACGCTGAGCGTGGCCCAGCGGATCGCGGCATCGATGAGGAAGGCGAGCACGCGCACCGGCAGCCCTGCAGGCCGAAGCGTGAGGGAGACGCCCTCGGGCGTCTCGGCCCACTGCACCGTGTCGAGCGGCGGCTTCAAGCGTTGATGACGATGGTGTCGGCGAGGTGGTCGTGCACGCAGCGTCGGGGCTCGCCGAAG
The DNA here is from genome assembly GCA_046347195.1 of Steroidobacteraceae bacterium. Taxonomy (GTDB): domain Bacteria; phylum Pseudomonadota; class Gammaproteobacteria; order Steroidobacterales; family Steroidobacteraceae; genus TMP-86. Next base: position 21,007 of record JAXMGQ010000043.1, on the reverse strand, counting down.
ATGAACAGGAAGTCGACCAGCATGTACAGCGGGCCGACGACGGGGACGCCGCCGAACAGGCCATTGACGACACCGCGCACCAGGAACAGCCGCGTCAGCGTCGCGGCGGAGCCGTCGGAGCGCACGATCCTGATGCCCACCAGCTTCTTGCCGATGCTCTGGCCGTGCTTCTTCAGCAGTACGAGGGTGACGATGAGCAGGGCGAGCGTCCAGAGGAGACCAAAGGCGAACCAGCCGCTGGAGGCGGCGAAGATCGCATGGAAATCAGGCTTGGCGCCGGCCGTGCGCGCGGCGATGGCTGCGTTGCTGAAGAAGAGGATGTAGCCCGGCGCCCATCCCAGCGAGAAGATCAGCGCATCGAGCAGGTAGGCTCCGAGCCTGGCTCCCCGACCCGCCTTGTCGTGAACCCCGTGAGGCTGGACATCCGACACCACGCTCTTGGGTGGCGCGTACTGATTGTTCCCGTCCATCGTCCTGCTCGCTCCTTGCACTCCCTGCAGGCCATCATAACCCGCCGAGGCGGCGCCGCAACTGCCCCGGCTTTGCGACTACAATCGACGATCATGAGGCTGGCGCTGTATTCCGATCTGCACCTGGAGTTCCGGGACTGGACGCCGCCGCCATTGGCGGCGGACCTGGTGCTGCTCGCCGGCGACATTCACGTGGGCGCCGCGGCCTGCGAGTGGGCGCGACGCAGATTCGACGGGCCGGTGGTCTACGTTGCGGGGAACCACGAGTTCTACGGTCGCACGCTGTCGGCCGGCATCGACGAGCTGCGCGAGGCGGCGGAGCGCTTCGAGGTCCGGTTCCTGCACGAGGATAGCTGGCTCTGGCAGGGCTTGCGCTTCATCGGCGTCACGTTGTGGACGGACTTCGCCTTCTACGGCGCGGCGCCAGCCCAGGTGCAAAGGTCCATGGACATCGCCCGCCGCTACATGCGTGATTACGACCTCATCGAACGCGAGCCCGGAGTCCCACTCACGCCCGAGCACACGCGCGAGCTGCACACCGCGCAACGCGAGTGGCTGCGGCGCGAACTCGCCTCGGGGGGCGATGCACCCACCGTCGTCATCACTCATTTCCTGCCGCACCCGGGCAGCGTCCACCCGCGCTACGCGGGAGATGGGACCAATCCCGCGTTCGTCTCCGACCTGTCCGCGCTGTTCGATGATTCGATCCGGCTGTGGCTGCACGGCCACACGCATGAATCCTGTGACTACCGCGTCGGTGCGACGCGCGTGGTCTGCAATCCCCGCGGCTACCTGCCGTATCAACCCAACCCGGCATTCGACCCGGCGCTGGTGGTGACGATTCCATGACGCAACACTTCGCTCCCCTGGTCCAGCGCATCGCCGGCGAAGGTTCGGACGCCTGGGTGACCCATTACGAGGCCTGGGCCGCGCGGGAGCAGGGCGCGGACGTGATCCTGCTCAGCGTCGGCGATCCGGACCTCGCCACCCCGGCGCCGGTGGTGGAACGCGCGGTGGAGCAGTTGCGCGCGGGTGATACGCATTACACGCCCTCGACCGGCCGGCTGCATCTGCGCGAGGCCATCGCCGCGCAGCACCGGCAGCGCTATGGGCAGGCGGTGGGACCGGACAACGTGGTGCTGCTGTCCGGTGCGCAGAATGCGCTGTTCGCCACCTCGCTGTGCATCGCGGGGGAGGGCGATGAGCTCGTGGTGCTGGATCCGATGTACGCGACCTATCCTGCGACCGTGGAGGTCAGCGGCGCGAAGATGGTGCGCGCCGGCACCTCGGCGGCCTGCGGTTTCCGGCCCGACCTCGACCGGCTCGCGCGGGCCATCACGCCGCGTACGCGCGGCATCCTGTTCTCCACGCCGAGCAACCCCAGTGGGGTCATCCTGAACGATCGGGAGATCGACGCCATCGGGGAACTCGCGCGCCGGCACGACCTGTGGGTGATCGCCGACCAGGTGTACGCGGGACTCGCGCCCACCGGCCGCGTGCCCAGCCTCGCCTCGCGGCTCCCCGACCAGGTGATCACCATCGGCAGCCTCTCCAAGTCGCACTCGATGCCCGGCTGGCGCATCGGCTGGCTGATCGGTCCCACCTCGCTCGTGGGCCATGTGGATCATCTGGCCATGTGCATGTTGTTCGGGCTGCCCGGGTTCGTGCAGGAGGCGGGCGTGACGGCGCTGGGCATGGCCGAGGAGGCGGAAGGCCGGGTGCGCGACTACTGTGCGCGCCGCTGCGAGCTGCTGCGCGAGGAGTTAACGGGGATTCCCGGGCTCGTTTGCCACGTGCCCGAGGCAGGCATGTTCATGCTGGTCGATATCAGCGGCACGGGCATGACGGGGAGGCAGTTCATGCGCGCGCTGTACGAGGCGGAAGGGGTTTCCGTGCTGGATGGCGGCGTATTCGGCCGCGACACGGCAGGCGTAGTGCGGATCTGCTTTGCCGTCGAGGAACAGACGATCGAGGATGCGTGCCGCCGCATCCGGCGCTTCGTCGAAGCCATGCTTCGGCACCTTGAAGATGTCGGTGGCATCCAGCACGCCCATGTCGTTCACCACGAAGCAGCGCGGTGCGACGCTGACGGCGAGACGCTCGCGTCCCACCAGCCACTTCTCCAGCTCGGCCCGCGGCATGGGCTTCGCGTACAGGAACCCTTGCGCGTAGTCGCAGGCCATCTCGCGCAGCCGCGCGGCTGACTGCTCCGACTCGATGCCTTCGGCGACCATCGCCGTGCCCAGGCTGTGGCCCATGTCGATGGCGGCGCGCTGATCGAGCAGTTCATCGCCGATGTCCTCGGCGCTGATGTTCACCGCCAGTGGCAGGGGTGTTCCGGCGCGGTTCCACGCGGCGCCCTGGCCGCAGGCGCGATCCAGGGCCCAGCGCGTGATGCGGCGGATGAAGCCCGTCTGCTCGGCGAAGGGGATGAAGGCCGAGGGTGGCAGCAGACCGCGCTCCGGGTGCTGCCAGCGGATCAGGACCTCGGCCCCGGTGACCGCCTGGTTCTGCAGCGAGATCTTCGGCTGGAAGTACAGCACGAGCTGGTCCTCCTCGATGGCGCGCTGCAGGTCGCCGAGCAGCGAGAGCTGTTCGGGCTCCACGGATTTCATCGCCGCGTCGTACAGGCTCATCGGCCGCTTGGCGAAGCGTGCGCGCTCGAGCGCGAAGTCCGCGCATCGCAGCAGCTCGATGGCGGTGTTGGCGTGTTCGCCGGCGATGGCGAGCCCGAGCCTGGTGCTGATGTCGATGGGCTGGAGCTGCACGAGCAGGGGGTCCTTGAAGCGCTCCAGCAGGCCCGCACCCCAGGCCTGTGGATTGCCGGGCAGCTCGAGCCGCGCGAAGGCGGCGTACTGGTCCCCGCCCAGCCTCGCCACCGCGGCGGCGAGGCTGGGCTTGGCGTTCAGCCGCGAGCCGATGCCCTTGAGCACCTCATCGCCGAGGCTGTAGCCCAGGCATTCATTGATGCGCCGGAAGCGCTCGACGTTGAGCACGGCGACCACCAGCGGCGCCCGGTTGGCCCTGTCGGCCAGTGCTTCATCGAGCGCCGCCAGGAACGCGGCGCGGTTCATGAGGCCGGTGAGCGGATCCTCGTAGGCGAGCTGGCGGATCGACTGGTCGCGGGTGTTCACCGCCGACTGCATGAGCTGCAGGCCTTCTGCCAGCACGCCCAGCTCGTCGCGCCGGTGGAGCTTCACCGGGGTGGAGTAGCGGCCCTGCCGGATGTGATCCACGGCACGGCGAGGCCTGCCCCGCAGCCGAGCAATGCCAGCAGGCAGAATGTGATGCGCGTCATGCGGACCGGTTCGACATGGCGCATGAGAGGTTAGTGAGATCGGCGCTGAGGGGCTGTGCGATGGGACACAATATGTCGCCTGCGGCTTCCGATTATCATACCGGGCCATGCCCCTGGTCCGGCTAGACAAGGTTTCACTCGCGTACGGGATGCATCCGCTGCTCGATGGCGTCGATCTGCAGGTGCGTCGCGGCGAGCGCTGCTGCCTGCTCGGCCGCAACGGCGAGGGCAAGTCCTCGCTCCTGAAGCTGATCGCCGGCGGGATCGTTGCCGATTCAGGCGAGGTGTGGGTGCGGCCGGGAATTCGGCTCGCCATGCTCGAGCAGGAATTCGCGGGTTCGGGCGGGGAGTCGGTACGCGAGCTCGTGCGGCATGGTTTCGCACGCGATGCGCGCAGTCCGGAGAGCTGGGAGCGCGAGCACCGGCTGGACCGCGTGCTCGCCGAACTCGGGCTCGACGGTGATGCACTCGCCTCGAACCTCTCCGGCGGCTGGCAGCGCCGCGCATTGCTCGCGCGGGCGCTGGTGTGCGAACCGGACCTGCTGTTGCTGGATGAGCCCACGAATCACCTGGACATCGCCGGCATCGAGTGGCTGGAGCAGTACCTTGCGCAGTTTCCGGGCGCGGTGCTGTTCGTGAGCCACGATCGCAGCTTCGTGCGCCGGCTGGCGGGCCGCGTGCTGGAACTCGATCGCGGCGTGCTGCGGCAATGGCCGGGGAGCTACGACGACTACGTTGCCGGCAAGCAGGCCTCGCTCGAGGTCGAGGCGCGGCATGCGGCGCTGTTCGATCGCAAGCTCCGCCAGGAGGAAGCCTGGATCCGCCAGGGCGTGGAGGCCCGCCGCACCCGCAACGAAGGTCGGGTACGCGCGCTGTACGAGCTCAGGCGCGAGCGCGCCGCGCGCCGCGAGCGCACCGGCTCGATGCAGGCGACGCTGCAGGAGGCCGCGCCGTCCGGGAAGCTGGTGGTGGAGACCCGCAACCTCAAGTATGGCTACGAAGGCCGACCGCTGATCCGTGACCTGTCGGTGCGCATCCTGCGGGGCGACCGGGTCGGCATCATCGGGCCCAATGGCTGCGGCAAGAGCACGCTGATCCGCCTGCTCACCGGGGAGATCGCGCCGGATGCCGGCGAGGTGCGGCTGGGAACGGGCCTGAAGGTCGCCTACTACGACCAGCGTCGGGCGCAGCTCGACCCGGCGCTGTCGATCGCCGACAACGTGACGGGTGGCGCCGGTGACACGGTGAGCATCGAGGGCGCGACGCGCCACGTGAACAGCTACTTGCGGGATTTCCTCTTCCCCACCGAACGCCTGGCCGCACCGATCGACATGTTGTCGGGCGGGGAGCGCAACCGCCTGCTGCTCGCGCGGCTGTTCGCGCGGCCGGTGAACCTGCTGGTGATGGACGAACCCACCAACGACCTCGACACCGACACGCTGGACCTGCTGGAGGAGATGATCTCCCGCTTTTCAGGAACGCTGCTGCTGGTGAGCCATGACCGCAGCTTCCTCGACAACGTGGTGACCAGCACGCTGGTGTTCGAGGACGGCACCGTGAATGAATACGTCGGCGGATATGCCGACTGGCTGCGGCAACGCAGGCCGCCGCGGGACGATGGACCGACACCGCGCCCCGCGGCACCGGCGCGCGTACCGGCCGAATCGCCTCGCCGCGCGCGCCGCCTGTCGTACAACGAGGCACGGGAACTGGCGGGGATGGCCGAGCGGATCGCGGCGATGGAGGCGGAGCTGGCGGAACGCCAGGCGCGGTCGCAATCGGCGGATTTCTATCGCCAGGCGCCGGAGCACATCGCCTCGAGCCTGGCGCAGCTCTCCGAGCTCAGCGCCGCGGTCGAGGCGGCCTATGCGCGGTGGGAAGCGCTGGAGTCCGCCGCGGGCTGATGTTCAGCGGCGGATGCGTCCGCCACGTCCGCCGAGCAGGTCGTTCGGATTGGCGAGCGCGGCGCCGCCGGCTTCCGGGATCACGAGTGAGGAGGCGGATTCGCGCCGCATTTCCTGCAGTTCCTTCATGGTCTGCTGGACGGCGGCCTCGGCGGCGGGACCGAACTGGGTGATGGCCGACGCCAGCGAATCCGCGTCGATCTCGAAGCTCAGCGGCAGGGCGCCCATCGGTGTCATGATCTGGGCCTGACCGACATACAGCACCGGCCGCGCGGGATCGGGCTCGCCGTTCGCGCTGACCGGCGTCATGCGGCGGATGGTGCCCACGCGCCGGTCGGTGAAGGTGTCCTCGCGATACACCTGCGTCGCGTCCATCTGTACCTGGCCCTTGTCCTGTGCTGCGTTCATCGAAGAGTCCTGCTCAGCCCTTGGCGAATGCTCAACCCTAGCAGTTTCGCGCGCCGCTGTGCAGGTGTTGCCGCGTTGCGCTACGCTCTGCCTCCTCCATGAACGCCGTCGTCCGTCCTCCGCGTGCACCCGCCTGGGCGACCTGGCTGGCCTGGCCCTGTTCCTGATCGCCTTCTTCTGGTTGCGGCACGTGCTCGCGCAGTACCACCTGCGCACGATCCTGGGGGGACTGCTCTCGCTGCATGCCGATGCGCTGGTGCTCGCCGGCGTGCTGACGGTATGCGGTTATGGCTGTCTCACCTTGTATGAGTTGCTCGGGTTGACTTTCGCCGGCGTCCGTCTGCCGTATTCGCGCGTCGCGCTCACCTCATTCGTCGCCTACGCGATCGGCCACAACGTCGGGCTCAACGCACTCTCCGGTGGCGCCATCCGCTATCGCGCCTACACCGCCGCCGGCCTCAGCGCCGCGCAGATCGGCACCGTGATCGCTTTCGGGACGCTGACCTTCAGTCTCGGTGCGGCGCTGCTGCTCGGTGTGTCGCTGGTGGCGCAGGCCGGGGTGTCGGGTTCGGTGCTGCACATGCGCCAGTCCCTGGCGCTGGGCATCGGCGCCGTGCTGCTCGCCGCCGTGGGCGCGTACCTCGTGCTCACCTTCCTGCGCCGCGAGGCGCTGGTCATCGGCCGCCTGCGGCTGCCCGTGCCACCGCCGCGTATCGCCTTCGCGCAGATCGCCGTTGCCTGCGCCGACCTCTTGATCGCGGCCAGCGTCCTGTACGTACTGCTGCCGCGGGGAGCGGGCATCTCCTTCATCGCCTTCGCCGGCCTGTTCCTGGTGAGCATCGCCGCCGGCATCCTCACCAACGTGCCGGCCGGCCTCGGCGTGTTCGAGTCGGTGATGATCGTGCTGTTGCCGGCGATACCGCCGGACCGGCTGATCGTGTCGATGCTGGGTTACCGCGTGGTGTACTACCTGCTGCCCTTCATGCTGGCGCTGGGCCTGCTCGCGAGCCACGAGATCTGGCTGCACCGCAGGCTGGTGTGGCGGGTGGTGCGGCTGGCGAGAAGCTGGCTGGAGGCGGTGACGCCGCAGGCAACGGCCCTGGCGGTGTTCGCCGCGGGCGCGGTGCTGCTGTTCTCGTCCGCGACGCCGGGACTGAAGGAGCGCCTGGTGACGCTGCGGCAGTTCGTGCCACTGCCGGTCCTCGAAGCATCGCACCTGATCAGCAGCGCCGTGGGCATGGCCCTGCTCATCCTCGCCAACAGCCTCTACCGGCGCCTGGACGCGGCCTGGTGGATCGCGGTCTGGCTGCTGGGCGCGGGCTGCGTCGCGAGCCTGCTCAAGGGTTTCGACTACGAGGAGGCCATCATCCTTGCGCTGGTGGACGGAGCGCTGGTACTCGCGCATGCGCGCTTCAACCGGCGCGCCTCGCTGATCGACCAGCGATTCTCCGGGCCGTGGATCCTCGCGGTGCTGCTGGTCCTCGGCGTGGCGCTGTGGCTCGGTGTGCTGACCTACCGGCACGTGCCCTATGCGGATTCGCTGTGGTCGGAGTTCGCCTTCGAGACTCACGCGCCACGGAGCCTTCGGGCGGTGCTCGCCGCGGCAGTGCTGGCCGGCGCCTATGCCCTGTGGCGGCTGCTGCGTCCCGCACCGCCGGAGTTCGTGCCGCTCGCGCCCGAGGACTACGAACGCGCGGCGAAGCTGATCGAACAGTGCCCGGACACCACCGCCAACCTTGCGCTGCTGGGCGACAAGAACCTGATGTTCGATGCCACCGGCGCCGCCTTCATCATGTACGAGGTGTCGGGCAGCAGCTGGGTGGCGATGGGCGACCCCGTGGGCCCGCCGGCGGCCTGCGAACACCTGGCCTGGGTGTTCCTCGAGCAATGCGACCGCGCCGCCGCCTCGCCCGTCTTCTACCAGGTGAGCGCCGAGAATCTCGCGCTGTACGTGGACCTCGGCCTCTCGCTGATCAAGCTGGGCGAGGAAGCCAGGGTCGAGCTCGCGAAATTCTCGCTCGAGGGAAGTGCGCGCGCGGACCTGCGCCAGACGCATCGGCGCGCCGTGCGCGAGGGAGCGCAGTTCGAGATCGTGCCGCGCGAGCGGATCGAGGAGATCCTGCCGGAGCTTTGCACCATATCCGATGAATGGCTGGCCGAGCGCAAGGTGGCCGAGAAGGGCTTCTCGCTGGGCTTCTTCGACGAACGCTACCTCGCGCATTTCGACTGTGCGGTGGTGAGGAACGCGGGCCGCATCGTCGCCTTCGCGAACCTGTGGAAGGCCGGCGGGCTGGCGGAGCTGTCGGTGGACCTCATGCGCCAGCGCCGGGATGCCCCGAAGGGCGTGATCGACTACCTGTTCATCGAGATCATGCTGTGGGGCAAGGCCCAGGGTTTCGCCTGGTTCAACCTCGGCATGGCGCCGCTGTCGGGCCTCGAGACCCATCCACTCGCGCCAGCCTGGCACAAGATGGGACGTCTGGTGCATCGCTTCGGCGAGCACTTCTACAACTTCGAGGGGCTGCACAAGTACAAGGAGAAGTTCCTGCCGGTCTGGCGCGTCCGTTATCTCGCCGCGCCGCGTGGCGTGAGCATGGCGCGAGCGTTGCTGAACGTCACCTCACTCATCTCGGGCGGTGTCACCAAGGCGTTGCGCAAGTGAGGCGCGCTGCCAGGCTCACCGTCGTCCTCGCGCTGGTCCTGCCGATGTCCGCGGGACTGGCGGCAGGGACCGCCGGCACGCCCGTTCCCGACACGCTCAACTTCGGCCGCTTCGGGGAAGTGCGCCTGCTGCACCCTGCCGGTGAGGCGCGCGATGTGGTGCTGTTCTTCTCCGGCGAGCATGGCTGGGATGCACAGGCAGCGCGCGTCGCGGCGAGGCTCGCCGCCGAGCACGCCTGGGTCGCGGGCATCGACACCCGGTATTTCCTCGCGCAGATGGAGAAGTCCGCCGACAAGTGCATCGCGCTGCCGGTCGAGACGGAGAACCTGAGCCACTACGTACAGGCGCGCGCCGGTGTCGGCCACTATCTGCAGCCCACGCTGGCAGGTGATGCGACCGGCGCGGCACTGGCGTACGCGACGCTCGCCGCCGCGCCGGCCAACCTGTTCAAGGGTGCGCTGAGCCTGGGTTTCTGCCCCTCGCTGCGAACCCACAAGCCCTTGTGCAAGGGGCAGGGGCCGGGCGTCGAACGGCGCAGCGCCGATGAGCTGCAGCTCCTGCCTGCGGCGAATCTGGGCGGACGCTGGATCGTGTTGCCGCGATCCGGGGGCTCAGCAGACCCGCCGGCCATTGCGGCGGCGCCGGGTGCTGGTGCCGCATCCTTCCTGAACGCCTGCGGCGCGGGCGACCGGCAGTTCGTGCAGCAGGTCCCGGGCGCCGAATGGCAGGATCCAGCCGCCGGTTCCGCGGCCAGTGCCGGATCGGGTGCCGGCATCGATGAGGTGCTCGCGGCCTTTCGGCGCGTGGTCGCACCGGGCCAGCTGCGCAGGGCCGCGCTCCCGGCGCCGCTCGCCGACCTGCCGCTGGTGGAGGTGGCGGCGCAGCCCGGAGCCTACCGGCAATGGTTCGCGGTGTTCCTGTCGGGAGATGGCGGCTGGGTGGGCGTGGATCGCGGGGTCGCCGCGGAGCTCGCGCGCCGGGGCGTGCCGGTGGTGGGCTGGGATTCGCTGCGCTACTTCTGGTCGCCGCGCACGCCGCAGGGCGCGGCCGCCGACCTGCAGCGCGTGCTGCAGTATTACGCACGGCATTGGAACAAGCCCAACGCGTTGGTGCTCGGGTATTCGCAGGGAGCGGACACCTTGCCGTTCATGCTGAACCGCCTGCCCGCGGCCACGCGGGCGATGGTGGGTTTCACCGCGCTGGTGGCGATGAGCGAGCCGGCTTACTTCGAATTCCCGGCCGAGCACTGGCTGGGACACGAGGCCGGAGGAATATCCATCCTTCCCGAGGTGCGCGACTGGGTCCGGCAGCCGTACCTCTGCCTGTATGGCGCCAAGGAGTCCGACTCGCTGTGCCCGCAGTTCGAACAGCAGGGACATGCGCTGCGCCTGCCTGGCGGGCATCATTTCGGCGGCGAGTTCGCCGAGATCGCTGAGCAGATCCTCAGGCGGCTGCCGGCCTACTGAACGGGCGCGAGCTGCCGCGCGGGCGCCAGGTGCGGTCCTTCGCGTCAGATCTGGCGCTCGAGCGTGCTCACCAGCTCGCGCATGCGTGGCAGGAACTGATCCACCGCCGAGCGCAACGGTACCGCGGTCGCCGAGAAGCGCACCATGAGCGTCGCCAGGATGCGGTTGCCACCCTGCACGGGGATCGCGATGCTGGTCTCCTCGGACACACGGCGCGCCCGGGTCGCGTGTCCGAAACCCTGCGTGCGGGTCTCGTTCATCAGTCGCTCGAGTTCCTGCCGGTCGTGGGCCAGGCGATCCTCGGGCCGGTTGGTGCGCGACAGCAGGTCGATGATGGCATCGCGCTGCTGGGGAGCGCACCACGCGAGGAACGCACGTCCCGCGGCGGTGGTGAGCATCGGCAGGCGCGTGCCGACGGCGTTCTGCTCGAGTGCGAGCGGGCTCTGGCGGTCCGTGGTCTCGCGCACCAGCATGCTCGGGCCGGACGGGGTGGTGAGCGTCAGCGGCCAGACGATGTCCTTGCACAGCGCCGACAGCAGCGGCTTGGCCCGCTGCGCCACGGTGGCCTCGAGGTCGAAGCCGCCCGACAGCGCGCACACCATGATGGTGGGCCGATAGCAGTCATCGCGCCGGTCGCGCTCCACGTATCCGGCGGCACGCAGCGTTTCGAGGATGCGGTAGGTGGTCGTGCGCGGCAGGTTCACGGCAAGGGCGAGCGTGTTGATCGGCGCGCGCTGCAGCCGGTTCAGCTCGATGAGCACGTCGAGCCCGCGGTTCAGCGCGCGGATCGGACGGGTGGATTCCTTGACATCGGATGAGGACATGTCTTCGATGGGAATGTCAGCCTTGGCGTACATGATGGATTCGGGTTCAAATGATGATCGTTGGACGGATTTTCAGTTTACCCAAGTTTTCGGCGCAACGGCACGCATCGCATTGCTTGAAAGATTTACAAGATTGGCTGCTCCTTCAAGGCCGCGAGGGCACGCTGGCGCGCGACGCCATGATCCACGATTGCGTGCGGATAGTGCCGGCCCAGCACGATGCCCGCCTGCGCCAGCACCTCCGGCGGTGCGCGCCAGGGCTCATGGATCCACTGATCCGGCAACCTCGCAAGTTCAGGAACATGGCGGCGCACGTAATCCCCGCCGGCATCGAACTTCCGGCCCTGTGAGACCGGATTGAACACGCGAAAATACGGTGCGGCGTCGGCGCCGCAACCGGCGCTCCACTGCCAGCCCAGCGTGTTGCTCGCCAGGTCCGCATCCACCAGCGTGTCCCAGAACCAGCGCGCGCCTTCCTGCCAGGCGATCAGCAGGTCCTTCACCAGGAAGGAGGCGACGATCATGCGCACGCGATTGTGCATCCAGCCGGTCTGCCAGAGCTGGCGCAGGCCCGCATCGACGATGGGGTAGCCGGTGCGGCCCTGGCGCCAGGCCGCCAGGGCCTGCGCATCCGTCGATCGGGCGATGCGCTCGAACCCGGGCCGCAGCGGCTGCAACGGAGTCTGCGGAAAATGGTAGAGCAGGTGGTGCGCGAACTCGCGCCAGGCGATCTCCGCGAGGAAACGTGATTCCCGCCAGGCGCCCTTGCCGCCGCTGGCCTCGCCCACGGCGTGCCAGATCTCGCGCGGACTGATCTCGCCGGCATGCAGGTGGGGCGAGAGCCGCGAAGTGCCCTCGAGGTCCGGGTGGTCGCGCGCCTCGGCGTATCCGGTCATGCCTCGCGCCAGGAAGCTGCGCAGTCGTTCGTGTGCACCCTCGCTGCCCGGCTCTCCAGGTGGCCTGGAGGCCGGCATCCCAGCGGATCCCTGGCAGCAAGCCGAGCTCGGCGAGCGACAGGGAGTGAGGCCAGCTCGCCGGTGTTGGCAGCGAATCCGGCGCGGGCAGCACGGGCTGCGGGTCCCCCAGCGCGAGCAGCGAGCGCCAGAAGGGAGTGAATACCTGATAGGGTGCGCCGGCGCGCGTCTTGACGGCCCCGGGCTCGCGCAGCAGCGCACCGTTGAAGCTCTCGCACTCGAGTCCTTCCGCGCGCAGGCGAGCCTTGATGCGCGCATCGCGTTCGATCACCGCCGGTTCATAGCGTCGATGCCAGTGGATGCGCGTGGCGCCGGCTTGCCTCGCCAAGGCGAGCAATTCCGTTCCGCAGTCCTGCGGCCTTCGCAGGATGAGGCGCGAGCCTCGAGACTCGATCTGCCGCGCGAGCGCGGCCAGGCTGTGATGCAGCCACCACCGGCTCGCGCTGCCCGCGGGCCACGGTGATTCCTCCTCCGGTGCATGCAGATAGACCGGTACGACGGCCCCGCCCCGGGCGAGGGCAGCGTCGAGGGCTGGGTGGTCCTGGAGCCGCAGGTCCTGCCGGAACCAGACCAGGGTCGTCATACCGGTGTGGGCACTTCGGCTACAATTCCCGATCCATCGAGGCTCATTGACGGAGTTTCCCCTTCCATGACGGTCGAATCCAGTGGCGCGGCGGGCGCGCCCAAGCGCACCGATGCCCTGATCATCGGCGCCGGTCCCTGTGGACTGTTCCAGATCTTCGAGCTGGGACTCCTGGGCATCCAGGCGGACATCGTCGATACGCTGAAGCAGCCGGGCGGGCAGTGTACCGAGCTGTATCCCGACAAGCCCATCTACGACATCCCGGCATTGCCGATCTGCGGAGCGCAGGAACTGATCGACCGGTTGATGGAGCAGGTCAAGCCGTTCAATGCCGGCTTCCACCTCGGGCAGGAGGTCACCACGCTGGCGCGCCGCGAGGATGGCGCCTTCGACGTGGCCACCAGCGCCGGCACGCGCTTCATCGCGCGCACGGTCATCATCGCCGGGGGCGTCGGTTCGTTCCAGCCCCGCCGGCTGAGCGTGGAGGGCATCGACCGGTTCGAGCGGAGCCAGGTGCATTACCGCGTCAAGTCGGCGGCGGACTTCCACGGCAAGGCACTCGTGATCATGGGCGGTGGCGACTCGGCGCTGGACTGGACGGTATCGCTGTGCGAGAAGGCGAAGAGCCTGCACCTCGTGCACCGCCGGGCGGATTTCCGCGGCGCGCCGGCAACGGTGGCCCGCATGAAGGAACTGGTGGCCGCCGGCCGCATGCACCTGCACGAGGGCACGGCCCAGGGGCTGCGCGTGGAGGGTGACCGGCTCACCGGCCTCGACATCCAGACGGCGGGCGGGACGAAGTCGCTGCCGGCCGAGCAGGTGCTGGTGTTCTTCGGGCTGGCGCCCAAGCTCGGACCCATCGCCGAATGGGGGCTGGACCTGGAGAAGAAGGCCCTCAAGGTCGACACGGAAAAATTCCAGACCAACGTCCCCGGTATCTTCGCGGTGGGTGACATCAACACCTACCCCGGCAAGAAGAAGCTCATTCTCTCGGGCTTCCACGAGGCCGCGCTCGCCGCCTTCGGCGTGCAGCATCACCTCAACCCGGAGAAGCGCCAGTTCCTGCAGTACACCACGACCAGTCCCATCATGCAGAAGCGCCTGGGGGTCGCGGGTGGCTGAGGATCACGCCTCGCGCGAACGGCTGCTCGCGGACCTGATCAAGGTCCTGACCCTCGAGCGCCTCGAGATCAACCTGTTCCGGGGCGAGAGCCGCGACATCGGCTCCCCGCAGGTGTTCGGCGGCCAGGTGCTCGGGCAGGCCCTGGCCGCGGCCTCAGGGACGGTCAGCGGCCGCGAGGTGCATTCCTTCCACGCGTATTTCCTGCGGCGTGGCGATGTCAACCTGCCCATCATCTACGAGGTCGACCGCGCCCGCGACGGCAACCATTTCTCCATGCGCCGCGTCATCGCCATCCAGAACGGCGAGCAGATCTTCAACATGTCGGCCTCCTTCCAGTCGCACGAGGAGGGGCTCGAGCACCAGATTTCCGCGCCGGTGGTGCCGGCGCCCGAGGAACTCGTGGATCTCGCGGCCCACGCGCGCGAGCTGCTGGCTCACCTTCCGGAACGGCGGCGCCAGTTCCTGAGCCTGCCCCGGCCGTTCGAGTTCCGGCCCGTGCATCCGACCGACTACCGCAATCAGCAGAAGCGGGCGCCGCGCAACAGTGTCTGGTTCCGCGCGGTCAGCAAGCTGCCCGACGACGACGCGCTGCACCGCGTGCTGCTGGCCTACGTCTCCGACTTCGCGCTGCTCGAGACGGCGCTGATGCCGCACGCGATGAATTCGCTGACCTCGCCCCTGGTGATGGCGAGCATCGATCACGCGATGTGGTTCCACCGCAGCGCCCGCGTGGACGACTGGCTCCTGTACTCCACCGACAGTCCCAGCGCCTCCGGCGCCCGCGGTTTCGCGCGCGGCAGCATCTTCGCCCGTGACGGAAGGCTGGTGGCCAGCACCGCGCAGGAAGGGCTGATGCGCGTCATCAAGCCGCAGTAGGCTCTTCCGTGTCCGCCAGTGCGGCGTTCATCATCCTGCTGGTCGTCGCAATGCTCGTCGGCGGGCTGCTCGTGCTGAGGAACTCGGCGAAGTCGGGCATGCCTTCGCAGGAGGTGCTCGACCGGGTGAAACGGCGCGAGCAGGATCTCGAGCAAGCCGAGCGGCACGAGCAGGACCAGGATCGCTGATCGGCGGCGGCGCCTTCAGCCCGCGGCGCCTTCAGTCCGCGGCGGTGCTCCGCTGCGATTCCCACATCGTGCGCGCCAGCGCAAAGACGTGGCAGTCCCACCGGCGGTTCTTGGCGCGCCGCGCCTTGCGGAACGTGGCCTCCCATTGCAGACCCACCTTCTCCAGCACCCGGATCGACGCGCGGTTGTTGATGTCCACGGTCGAGATCACCCGCTCTGCCGCGAGGTCGAGGAAGGCCGCATCGATCAACGCCAGCGAGACCTCGGTGGCGAAGCCCGACCCCCAGCTCGCGTGCTCGAGCATGTAGCCCAGGTCGAGCACGTTGCGCTCGATCATCGACAGGTCGCAGGCGCCGATCACGCGTCCGGTCTCGCGATGCTCCACCGCCAGCTCATAGCGCGTGCGGGGTCGCTCCGCCTGCGAATCGAGGATTTCCTGCAGGTGATCGCGGCTCGCGTCCTCATCGCGCGGACCGAAGAACATGTAGCGGGTGACCCTGGGATCAGCGGAGTAGGCCATCAGGGCCTCGAGGTCGCCGCGACCGAACTCCCGCAGCGACAGCCGGCCGGTGGTGATGGGCAGCTTCAGGCTGGTCATGCCCGGTATGGTGAGGCAAACGGCGGCCGGGGTCGACTAAGCCGCAGGGTGCGGGCATCGTGGGGGCCGATGTCCTCGAGGTGGCGGGCACATGATCCTGCACCCGGCCTTTCGTGAGCGACAACCTCAGCGCCGACGGCGGTGGTCGCGGATGGAGGCGGGAACCGGGTTCAGGTCCCAGATCAAGCCGGTGAAGGACAGGAGCTTCAGGACGTAGTAGGTGATGTCCACTTCCCACCAATAGAACCCCTGGCGGACGGAAGCAGGGTAGTGGTGGTGGTTGTTGTGCCAGCCCTCACCCAGTGTCAGCAGCGCCAGCCACACGTTGTTGCGGCTGTCATCGTTGGTGCGGTAACGCTGGCGGCCGAAGACGTGCGAGAGCGAGTTGATGGTGTAGGTGGCGTGATAGGTGAACACGGTGGAGATGAAGAAGCCCCACACCAGCATCTGCCAGCCGTCGGTCTCCAGGCCCGGGGCGAAGTAGTCGAGCGCCACGCCGAAGGCGAACACGCCCACCGCCAGCAGCACCGGCACGACCACGTCGAACCGGTCGAGGAAGCGCAGCTCGGGGAACCTGAGCAGGTCCTTCACGCGGTTGAGGTCCGGCGCGAAGTGCTTGCCCGAGAGAAACCAGCCCATGTGCGCCCACCAGAAGCCCTGCTGCCGGGGCGAGTGCACATCGCTGGGCTTGTCGGAGAAGGCATGGTGATGGCGGTGGTGCGCGGCCCACCAGATGGGTCCGCGCTGCACGGCCATGGCGCCGATCAGGCCGAAGAGGAACTGGCCCGCGCGCGAGGTCTTGAAGCTGCGGTGCGAGAAGTAGCGGTGATAGAAGCCGGTGATCGCGAACATGCGCACGGCGTACAGCACGATGGCGGTGAGCAGTGCCACCCACGAGAACCCCACCCAGAACACCGCAAGGCAGGCGGCATGCATGAACAGGAAGGGGATGGCGCGGCCCCAGTCGATGCGATGGTCCTCGCGCAGGGCATCGTGGGCGTTTGCCGGCGAGGTGTCGAACCAGCGGCGCAGGGCACGAACGAAGCGGGCCGGGAGGGACAGCCGGTCCGGCGGGTCAGGTTGGTAGATCATGAGGCTACTGCGCGCCGCGCAACGCGGCGATGCGCTCATCCAGCGGCGGATGGCTCATGAACAGCCGGGCGAAGCCGCGGCCGGGGCCGGCGTTGATGGCAAAGGCCTGCATCTGCTCGGGGATCGGCCCCTCGTGGCTGCGCTTGAGCGCCTCGAGTGCGGAGATCATGTTCTGGCGGCCGGACAGGCCGGCGCCGCCCGCATCGGCGCGGAATTCGCGGCGGCGGGAGAACCACATGACGATCATGCTGGCGAGGATGCCGAGCACGAGCTGCGCGACCATGGTGGAGACGTAGTAACCGATGCCCGCCTCGTCGCGATCGTTGCGGAACACGGCGCGGTCGATCACGCTGCCGACGATGCGGGAGAGGAAGATCACGAAGGTGTTCACCACGCCCTGGATCAGGGTGAGGGTGACCATGTCGCCGTTGGCGACGTGGGTGATCTCATGGCCGATGACGGCCTCGGCCTGGGAACGGTTCATGCCGGACAGGAGCCCCGTGCTCACGGCCACGAGCGCGGCGTTGCGCCGTGCGCCGGTGGCGAAGGCGTTCATGTCGGGGGAATCGAAGATGCCCACCTCGGGCATGCCGATGTTGGACTGGCCGGCAAAGCGTTGCACGGTGTTGACCAGCCATTGCTCACTCTCGGTGCGGGGCTGTTCGATGACCTGCACGCCCATCATGCGCTTCGCGGTCCACTTCGACATCGCGAGCGAGACCAGCGCGCCGCCGAAGCCGAACACGGCCGCCATGACCAGCAGCCCGCCGTAGCCACCGCCGCTGAGCCGGACCCCGAAGACCCCCTCGAGGATGAACAACACCACCGACAGCAGTGCAACCACCGCCAGGTTCGTGAGAATGAACAGGAATATTCGTTTCATGGTCCTTTGGGCACCTCGTTGCGCACCAGCATGGTCGGGACTCGCGGAGCGGATTTCAAGGACTTTCATCGCCCGGCCGTCCGGTGCCCATCACCCCGCCTGCTGGCCTGGGATTTCGATACCGTAGGGGCCCGCCGGGTTCCACACTTGAGAAATGTCAAAGCAGCTCAATACTGGCGCTACCGGGAGCCTTCTTCATGGAATACAAGGACTACTACAAGACCCTGGGCATCGAGCGCTCCGCCTCCGCGGAGGAGATCAAGCGCGTCTATCGAAAGCTGGCGCGCAAGTACCACCCCGACGTCAGCAAGGAAAAGAACGCCGAGGAGAAGTTCAAATCCGTACAGGAGGCGTACGAGGTCCTCAAGGATCCCGAGAAACGCCAGATGTACGACCAGCTCGGCCCCAACTACCGGGCCGGGCAGCAGTTCCGGCCGCCTCCGGACTGGGATTCGCGCTTCGGTGGGGGTGGCGGCGGGTTCCGGCGTGCCTCGCAGGAAGACCTCAGCGGCTTCTCCGAGTTCTTCTCGCGCATGTTCGGCGGGGCCGGCGGTGGCATGGGCGGCGGCATGGGGGGCGAGGAGTTCATCCAGCCCGAGGCCGACGCGGGCAACCTCGAGATCACGCTGGAGGAGGCCTTCACCGGCACCAAGCGCCGGGTGCAGCTCCACGAGCGCGGGCGTGCGCGCAGCATCGACGTCACGATCCCCGCCGGCGTGAGCGAAGGCCAGGCCTTGCGCGTCGCCGGGAGCGGTGAACGCCCGGCGCTGATCTTCAAGGTGCGGATCCGGCCGCATGACCGGTACACCCTCGAGGGCAAGAACGTCGGGCTGGAGCTTCCGCTCGCCCCTTGGGAGGCGGCGCTCGGGGCGAAGGTCACGGTGCCCACGCTGGCAGGCTCGGTGGACCTCACCATTCCTCCCGGCGCCCAGTCCGGCCAGAAGTTGAGGCTTCGGGGTCGCGGCCTGCCAGGCAACACCCCCGGCGACCAGCTCGTCAGCATCCGGATCGTCATTCCTCCCGCCACCACGCCGCAGGAGAAGGCCGTCTACGAACGCATGAAGCAGGAATTCAGCTTCGATGCGCGCGCCAACTGGCCCTGACCTCGCAACGGGCCCTCGCCGCGCAGCGGGCCCTGACTCCGCGGGCAGCGTTCACGCCAGCGGCAGGAGCGTGGACTCCTTGATCGCCGTCACCGCCACCGCCGAGTTGACGGCCTGGACGCAAGGGATGCGCGACAGGTAATCGAGGTAGAAGGCCTCGAAAGCCTTGATGTTGCGCGCCACGATCTTCAGCAGGAAATCCCACTCGCCGGTGAGTGTGTGGCAGTCGAGCACCTCGGAGCGATCGCGGATCGCCGCCTCGAACTGCGCGATGGCATCGCGGCTGGTGGTGGCGAGCTTGACGTGCGCGAAAATGGTGACGTCCAGGCCGAGCTTGGCGCGGTCGAGCAGCGCCACGCGCGACTTGATGATGCCCGCGGCCTCGAGCTGCTGGATGCGCCGCCAGCAGGTCGTCGTGGAGATGCGCACCCTCGCGGCCACCTCGGCCGCACTCAGCGTGCCTTCGCGCTGCAATATGTCCAGGATGCGCAGATCGAGCTTGTCGATGGCGATTTGAACTGCATTTTCCATATTTTTGCCGCAGTCGAAATGATTGTTTCATATTATTGCGCTGCATAAACGCCACTTCAACAGCTTGTTGGCGCCGCGCGTAGGCTAGGCCGCCATGAACAAGCGCTCCCGCCTGCATGTGCCCAAGGTGCCGGCCCGACCCGGCGAAACCCCGGATTTCTCCTACGTCGAACTGTCGCCCGCCGGCGCGGTGGCGCGGCCCGATGTCAACGCGAGGGCCCGTGACATCGCGAACCTGTCGGTGGAGCTGGTGCGGGTGCTGGATGAGGAGGGCCGCGCGCTGGGTCCCTGGCATCCTCACCTGGACCCGCACGAGTTGCAGCTCGGCCTGCGGCACATGCTGCTCACCCGCGTGTTCGATGACCGCATGCAGCGAACCCAGCGCCAGGGACGCATCTCCTTCTACATGCGTTCGCTGGGCGAGGAGGCGGTCTCGGTGGCGGCGGCCATGGCGCTCAAGCCCACCGACATGCTGTTTCCCTCGTATCGCAACCAGGGCCTGCACATCGTGCGCGGTCTGCCGCTGGTGAGCATGATGTGCCAGCTGCTGTCCAACACGCGCGACATGTGCAAGGGCCGCCAGCTGCCCGTGATGTATCACTCGGTCGAGGCGAACCTGTTCTCGATCTCGGGCAATCTGGCCACGCAGTTCCCGCAGGCCGTGGGCTGGGCCATGGCGGCGGCGATCAAGGGCGAGGATCGCCTGGCCGCTTCCTGGCTGGGCGAGGGGAGCAGCGCCGAGGCGGATTTCCATCATGCGCTGCTGTTCGCCTCGGTGTACCAGGCGCCGGTGATCCTCAACGTGGTCAACAACCAGTGGGCCATCTCCACCTTCCAGGGCTTCGCGGGCGGTGAGCAGCGCGTGTTCGCCGCGCGCGGGCCCGGCTATGGCATCGCCGGCATCCGCGTCGATGGCAACGATTTCCTGGCCGTGTACGCCGTGACCCAGTGGGCGGCGGAACGCGCGCGCACCGGCGCAGGTCCCACGTTGATCGAGCTGGTGACCTATCGCGCCGGCGCGCATTCCACCAGCGATGATCCGGCGCGCTACCGGCCGAAGGAGGAGTTCGATCGCTGGCCGCTGGGCGATCCCATCGAACGCCTGAAGCGTCATCTCATTGGCCTCGGCGAATGGAGCGAGCAGCGCCACCAGGCGCTGCAGGGCGAGCTGGAGGAGTTGGTGGCGGCGAGCTGGAAGGAGGCCGTCACCTACGGCACGCTCAACGAGGGACCGCGGCTGGACCCCGCCTCGATGTTCGAGGACGTGTTCAAGGAAATGCCCGAACACCTGAAGCGCCAGCGCGAGCGACTGCGCGCCGAGCTTGCGAAGGAGTAACGCATGGCGCAGATGAACATGATCCAGGCCCTGAACTCGGCGATGGACGTGATGCTGTCGCGCGATCAGACGGTGGTGCTGATGGGCGAGGACATCGGCTACTTCGGCGGCGTGTTCCGCACCACCGAAGGGCTGCAGCGCAAGTATGGCCAGCATCGGGTGCTCGACACGCCGATCGCGGAGGGCGGCATCGTCGCCGCCGCCATCGGCATGGGCGTGAACGGCCTGCGGCCGGTGGCCGAGATCCAGTTCGCCGATTACATCTACCCGGCCTTCGACCAGATCGTCAGCGAGCTGGCGCGGCTGCGCTATCGCAGCGCCGGTGAGTTCTGGGCGCCGGTGACCATCCGCACGCCCTGCGGCGGCGGCATCCGCGGCGGCCAGACGCATTCGCAGAGCCCCGAGGGCATTTTCACGCATGTCTGCGGGGTGAAGGTGGCCATGCCCTCCAACCCCTACGATGCCAAGGGCATGCTGATCGCCGCCATCGAGGACGACGATCCGGTGCTGTTCTTCGAGCCCAAGCGCCTGTACAACGGGCCCTTCGACGGCGATCCGAACAAGCCCGCCGT
Source organism: Steroidobacteraceae bacterium (assembly GCA_046347195.1). GTDB lineage: Bacteria > Pseudomonadota > Gammaproteobacteria > Steroidobacterales > Steroidobacteraceae > TMP-86. Next base: position 116 of record JAXMGQ010000043.1, on the reverse strand, counting down.
TCCCTGGAGCACGCACGCCAAGGGCGAAGTGCCCGAGGGACATTACACCGTACCGCTGGGCAAGGCGGAGATCGTGCGGCCCGGCAACCAGCTCAGCATCATCACCTACGGCACCA
>JAXMGQ010000042.1:0-46668 GCA_046347195.1 Steroidobacteraceae bacterium | reverse complement strand
GAAGAAGGGATCATCGCGGATCACTCGTTTCTGGTGCGCCCCGGCCCGGGGATTCATTCCCCTGCGCATCGAGCAAGTCATCGGCGACGAGACCCAGTGGTCGATGCAGATCCAGTCGCTGGGTCGCGGATAGCCTTATTCCTGCGTTCCTGAAGAGATTGGCATCGTACCTCGGTCGCAAACACGAGGTCACGGTCGGCCGCTTCATCGTCGCGTGCGCCCTCGCCAACGGGATATTGTTCCATCGACCGCTCATTGCCTTCGCCCTTTCCCACCTTGCGCTGAACAGCTTCACCAGTGTCGCGACGGCGATGACCGTATTGCTGCTCGCTGTGCTCGTCTCCGTCCTGCTTCTTGGCGCGATTTCCTTGATCTCCACGAGAGCATTGAAGCCCATCTGCATGATGGCTGCCATGCTGAGCGCCATCTCGCTCTACTTCATCGACACCTACGGCGTGGTGTTGGACAAGTCGATGATGGACAACGTCCTGAACACGAATCCCACTGAAGTTCGTGACCTGCTGCACCCGAAACTGATCATCTACCTCGCAACATACGGAATCATCCCGTGTTGGCTTCTGTCACGTGTGAGGGTCGTCAAGACATCATGGCGCCGACGACTGGCGCTGCCCGCGGCAACCCTCGTTCTAGTATTGGGATGGATGTATGCCGTGTCTTCTACCTGGCTCTGGTTCGACCAGAACTCGCGAACCTTGGGGGGGCTCACATTGCCCTGGGCCTACGTGATCGGCATGATTCGCGCCGGGCAGGATCATCTCGCGCCCTACCGCCAGGAGCAGCTTCCGCCCGCGCACTTCCTGACACAGGATAAAACCATCGTCATCCTCGTCATCGGCGAGTCCGCGCGAGCAGCGAACTTCTCTCTTTATGGCTATCCGCGCCCCACCAATCCCTGGACCAGCGCGGATGGCATCCTCGCATTCGCAGGTGTTCGTGCCTGCGCGACATACACCACGGCTGCCCTGTCGTGCATCCTGTCTGCTCGCGATGCAGGTTGGGCACTGTCGACCCACACCGAGCCGCTTCCATCCTATCTGCACCGGCACGGAGTCGATGTGATATGGCGCACCAACAATTGGGGAGAACCGCCGATCACCGTCAACACCTATCAGCGCGCCGAGGACATCCCCGGCGCCTGCCAAGGTGACTCCTGCCGCTACGATGAAGCATTGCTCCACGGTCTCGGCGCGCGAATCCGCTCATCCACCGCTACCCGGATCTTCGTCGTGCTGCATCTGCATGGCAGCCATGGACCCGCGTATGCGCGCGAATTCCCGCCTTCTTTCGCGACCTTCGTTCCTATCTGCCTGACGGTCGAACTGCACGCCTGCGCTCCGCAGGCACTCATCAATGCATACGACAACTCCATTCGATATACCGATCACGTGCTCGACCAAACCATTCAGATGCTGAAGTCGTTCTCCTCCACGGCCACGCTTCTGATCTACCTCTCGGATCACGGCGAATCCTTGGGTGAATACGGACTGTATCTCCACGGCGCACCGTTCGCGGTCGCGCCGGATGAGCAGAAGAACGTGCCGTTTCTCATCTGGACCTCCGATGAATTCCGGCAACGACACGGAGTGAGGAATTCATTGCCCGCCATCAGATGGAACCTGACCCAATTCAACGTGTTCCACAGCGTCATGGGCGCGTTCGATATGCGAAGTGACGCGTACGCACCGGCACTGGACATATTTGCGAATTAGCTGCGAACGGTTATTGTGGGCAAACCTCACTCCCACTCGATAATCTCCTGGCGTTGTGACTCGTTGACGCAAATGCGCTTTCTCAATACGAGTGCGCGCATGTCAGGCTTGTCGCCCGTCATCTTCATGCAATATCGTTGACTTAAAAGTCCATTTTTTCTACTGTCGTTTGATGAAAAAATCATCAGCGGCGCTGGATACTGTTCTTGCCGAGCTGCGCCAACGCGCGCATGACCGGGGTTTGAGCGATTCCCAATGGGCTCAGCGGGCCGGTGTCCGCAAGGAGACGTTGTCGCGCCTGCGCGGCCGCCCGAGTTGTGATTTCGGCACGCTCCAGGCTCTCGCCCGGGTAGTCGATGCCCAGCTTCAAGTCAGCAAGATTCAATATGGAGCGTTGACGGACGATTGTCATTTTCCGGCCACTGTCGACCGTGACTACGAAGACGAATTGCTTCGGCTTTGTGCCAGCGGCGATCTGCGCCGCGCGCGTTGGGAAGCGCTGGGTCCAGGATTTTTCATGGCCGGTTTGGCCGTGATGCTGGGCAGCGTTCGTGGCATGGACCGGCGTGGTTTACTGGCGCTCGCGGACGACCTGCACCCGGGTGTGACGGAGCCGGCGGTCTTCAACCGCTGGTTGGAGCGAAGCCCGGTACGCGCTTCCCGCTTCTTTCCTGCGCTCGAGATGACCCTTCGGCATGCGGCCTGATCGACGCGCTCGACCCGAGGTCGTGGATGCGGTGCGGGAGATCATATTACGCATCGTGCATTCCCTCGAGGCTGTGCCGCGACGAAAACTGCCCATCAAGATGTACATGGCCGGCGGTACCGCGCTGCATTTCTACACGGGAGGTCGGGTTTCCAAGGATATCGACGCGAGCTTTTCGCGGCAGATCGTTTTGCCGGAAAACCTCGAGGTCAGCTATCGGGACGCCGACGGCAAGGCGCGGTTGATCTATTTCGATCGGCAATATAACGACACGTTTGCCCTGATGCACGAGGACAGTCACAAGGATTCGGTGCCGTTGGCGCTGAACGGCATCGATGCCAAGGTTCTGGACGTGAGGCTCCTTTCGGCATTGGATTTGGCGGTCAGCAAGCTCAGCCAATTTGCCGATCATGATCGTGAAGATATAGCGCTGCTCGCCCGTGAAGGTCTGGTCACGTCAAAGGCTCTGCGCAGACGCGCCGAGCAGGCCATGGCGGGCTACGTGGGCGATATGACACGTCTGAAGGGATCCATCGACCTCGCGGCAAGGATCGTGGAAGACGCTGAACGAACTCGATAATGCGCTGGGCGCGGAAATGCCTGGGACTCAGGCATGTTGACCGCGAGCCGTCCCCGCGCATCGCCAGGCGCGCGGTGTTGATGGCCTTCACCGAGTTCAAAGCGCCCCTGCAGCGCAGCTTCGCCGAACGGGCCGCATGCGGGGACTGCGCCTGACCGCCGCCTGCCAGGAAATTGCCCCTCTGGCTGCCAGCAGTCCGGTCGGGCGTCCGCCCTGCCCCTGAATCCGCCCCAGATCCGCTGCTTGCCGGCCCCCCACTACACGGCGCACACCGTCAACCGCAATCCCAGCACGCACCGCCCCCGCCCGAGCGGTTCACCGGCCAGCTCATACCTCCCTAGTCAAAGCAGGCGGGCCTGCCCCGGCGGCGCCCGCGCGCCCAGCGGCAGTCCCGGCTGGAACTGATCCGGTGCGGTTTTCTCCATGTGCGCCAGGATCTTCGCGATCGCCTCCGGCTCCTCGATGCGATGAGCTTGAGCTTCCCGCCGGCGTTCGGTGGACTTCACGGCTCTCCCCGATGGGCGGGCCTGACATCAGCAATTATCGCGGTGACGATACGAAACCTGGCCGCCTATTTCCTCGTTAAAGCGTGTTGGCTGCGATGGATTCGAACGGCGGAAAGCTGACGTCCGCGAACTTCCGCTGCGGGGCAATGGCGCCCGGCGCCGGCCAGGGTCCTGCGAGACGATACCAGTCTGCTACCATGTTAAAGGAGGGTTCGCATATTCATGAGCAGCAACGCCGCGGCAAGCCGCTACGGGCAACCACGTACGGACGAGCGATTCTTCCTGCTCGCGTCGGCGGTAATGGTCGGCGTCATCATCGCGGGCTTTACAAGGCTTTTCCTGCGAGGAATTACAACTTTCGATGCGCCTTGGCCCGTGCATCTGCACGCGCTCGCGTTCATGAGTTGGGTCGCTTTGTTCATGATTCAGGTCTACCTCGCATGTACGGGTCGCTTGCACCTGCACAGACGTTTCGGCTGGATTGGCGCCGTCCTAATGCCGCTGTTACTCGTCATCGGGGCGGCGACGCTGTTCCGCATGATGCGGAATGCGGCGGTCCCGCCGTTCTGGACCTACGCGTACTTCCTCGCGATGAACATGGTCGCGCTGATTGCCTTTGCGATGCTCACCGTCGCGGCAATCCACATGCGCGCGGACACTCAATGGCATCGGCGGCTGATGTTCTGCGGGATGACCGCATTGGTGATTACGCCAGTCAATCGGCTGCTGCCGGACAACGTGCTAGCGCAGCACATGAGCTTCGTTTCAGCAGCTGTCATTCTTCTCTTCCCGCTCGCGGGAATGGCGGCCGACTGGCTACGCGTGCGACGTGTTCATCCGGCCTGGATGTGGGGTCTTGGCGCCTTGATCATTGCAGGCCTGACGACGGAAATCGTCGGGCGCACGCAATTCGCCGGATCCATGGTTCGGCTCATCACGGCCGAGAGTCCTGGGGCGCTCGTCGATCCTTTCGTCCAGCACTTGCCGCCCCCACGTGATTGAAAGGTCTATGCCCTGGAACGGACGCGGTATACAGTCTCTTCAGCGTCAAGCTGTCCCGCGCGCGATGGAGTTGGCGAGCGAGCCGCGCAGACGTCGCGTGGATCGCAGGCACCGTCTTGCGATCCAAATCCAGCTCCCGCGCGATGCGCGACGCTCATCCCGGTGGCGCCTCGCTCTTGGATGCCACGCCACTGCTGTTCTGCGATCACGCCGACCTCCGCTTCCGGGTTGTTCCCGGATACGGTAGCTGGCTTGACCGTTACGATGCCGGACAGCCCCTGAAGGGGCTGCCCGGTGCTGTTCAGATCCAATCCCATCTGTGCCTTTTCTTCCACGTCCATCATTGGCTCCTTTGCCGTGATGGGTGGGGAAATTTCAATTACCGCAGGTGGGGATTATTGGGTTACCGCTGACACCGTGCCGCGCCGCTGGAATCGTCCAGCCACTCCGGCGATCTGCCTGGCACCGTCTGCAGCGTGAATAGCTTCTGACCAGCCCTCGGTCCGACCGCGATGCGGTACGTGATCGAACAGCCAAGCAGGTCATCGAGTGGGCCGCCCTCACTATCCCCGGCGAGCCAGGCGTTCTGGATGTCGCGCTCGACCAGGCCGCGCCGCTCCAGCACGCGGCCGATGCGGAAGGCTATCTGCTCCACCAGCGTTTGCAGTTCGCCCAGACCAGGAGCTTTCACCTGCCGGAACACCGGCTGGCCAGCGTCATCGGCCAGATACACCACGCCCAGCACCAACGTCAGGGCGTCCGGGTCGGTGGCAAGCAGGAACCGCAGCGCGTGCGGCAGCGACAACACCCATTGGCGCAGTGGGCGCTCGGGCAAGATCTCATCCGCAAGCAAGGCCGCCGTCTCGGCCATGCGGCGTGCTCCGCATGAGGGACAGAACCCGCGCTTCTTGCAGCTGAATGCCACCAACTTCTCGGCATGGCACGCATCACAGCGCAGGCGAAGGAAGCCTTCTTCCAGACGGCCGCACTTCAGGTAGGCTTCGAACTCCTGCTCGATGTAATCCGGCAGCGGCCTGCCGGCTTCAGATCGCAGGGCACGAAACGCGGGATAGTGCTGCTCCACCAGCTGATACAGCAGCGTGGCTTCCGGGCGATGGCGGGCGTAGCCCGGAGGATCGAGAAATGGCGGCGCGCGTTGTCGCCGCGCTCGGGCGGCGGTGGGCATGACAAGCGTCCCTGCATCGACGGGGGGCGCAAGAGACTATGGCAAGACGATGCCTGGGGAGGCTTTCAAATCCATAGTATTCGGCCAGAAATGCCGGCTCCGCTCGCATTCTTCCCACTTCTGCCCGGAATCTGGGCGCTGAATATCACGAGTGGTCAGCGCCCAATGAGCCGCACCCCTCACTCCCACTCAATTGTTTCGCAACCTCGCAACCCCTCGCAGCTGCTGAAAATCTTTTGTGCGAAGAGGCACTTTACCGTCACGACGACCGACAAAATGCGGCGCTTGGAGCCGCTAGATCGCGATTTATGCCGAGAGACTTCGAAAGGCGCGCCCAGATCCTCAAGTACATTCCAGTCAGTGCGCCTTTCCCGCCCGTTGCGGCAGCACGGCGATCAGCACGCCCATCGCAATCAGCAGGACTACGGTGGCCACCGGTCGACTGAAATCCGTCCGATCGCTGGGAACAAGTAAAGATACATGGGCGTTCGATCTTGGCGAGGATCGATTCAGCCGTGGAGATCCACACGCACCTTCCCGATGAAGAACGGATCGTTCGAGAGCTTGAGGCTGTTCGAACGGTGCGGCTGCAGCGAGAACAGCGCCAGGTAACAGTGGACGGTGCCCTTCCAAAGGCCTGTTTCATCAGCCAGGAGAGCACGGAAACAGCGATACTCCAGCAGCTCGGCATCATTTGTTCCCTGCCGACCACTTCACGATGCCAGCAACAACGTCATCCAGCCGATCACGAACCTCGTATACCCAGAACCGCTTCACCTCCCAGCCCAGCTCAATGAGCCGCTGATTGCGTAGCTGATCACGCACGCACAGCTCGCCAGTCCAGCTGCGATGGTACTTCTCGCCATCCACTTCGATATTGAGACGGCGACTTCCGGAAACCAGCGCGAAGTCGAGGTCGTACTGCTCCACCGAGTACTGGGGAATCGGCCTGACCCCCGCGTGGTACAAGGCCTTATAGAGCACCTTCTCCCAATCAGAGACGCGCTCAGGTCGAGCCACCCTCGGATACTCAGGTCCAAGCTCCGGAACCTGCAACGCTTCCCCCTCACCTTGTGCGATTCCAAGTCCGGCCACATATTCGGAGAACCGCTCCAGCCAATCTACGCCGCTTGAACCAGCCGCGGATCTGTCACCCACTACATGGAGTAAGCCTCGCGCGCGTGTAACGGCAACATTGAACAGGTTTCCGTTGCTCCTGAGAAACCCCAATGCGCCAGGAGCAATGCTATCCGACACGACGGGAGAGAAGAACATCACGTCCCTTTCGTCCCCCTGGAACTTGTGCACAGTGTCAACCAGCAGGTCACACCTAGGGCCCAGCGCTGAAAGCTCAGGCGAGGCTGCGACCATCTCCTGCAGCAATTGAGCCTGAGACCTGAATGGGGTGACGATTCCCACAGTCTCCTTGTACTGGCGTACAACCAGCAGGTCGTGCAGCGCATCGCGAACTGCCCGCGCCTCAGCCACATTGCGAGCGCCGCTTCCGTCCGGCCGAGTTACGCTCCCTCGGACGTCTTGCCAGATCACGCCAGGGTCGGAGTTGCTGCGACGCCTGAGGTTGGAATACCGTGTGGCAACGCGCAGATTTCCGCCATAGAACAATCGATTTGAAAACCCGATGATGTCTGCGTGGCAGCGATGATGGTCCCGCAGGTTGACGATCTGGTCAGTTCGTGAAATTCCTGCCGCAAGGTCATAAAGGGAAGTCACCGAGTACGCCCAGGATGTGCGCGCACCTACCAGGTCGTATTTGGCCTGAAGATCCGTGTCCCTGGCCTTCCCTAATGCGCTGATATGCCGCAGCTGCATTGGATCGCCAATGATCACGGATCTCTTGGCCCGATAGAGCAGTGGAAGCGCTGAGGCGATGTCGCATTGACTGGCTTCGTCAACAACCACCAAGTCAAAAGCACCGGGATCGAACGGAACTTTGCCCTTGGCCGATAGCGATGTCACGGCCCAGCAGGAGAAGAGAGCGGTAACTCGCGGTTGAAGCTCTCGAGCTCTTCTCTTCACCGTCGAATTGACTGCTTCCCCGTCTGGGCCAGAAATCAGTTGCAGGAGAGCCGTGTACTCAGCGATGTCTCTGCGCTGGCCGTCGGTTAGTCGGGTGGGTGTGAGCTGAACCCAATCCCGCCACAAGCTGATGGAGTTGCTGCCGATCTGTTCGTTCAATTCCAGCAACTCACGAGCCAGCTCCTCCAGAGGGCGACTTCTGCGAAGTGCCTCCAGCGCCTGCTGGTACTTCAGAATGTTCCTTGCGGATGTGATTCGTTGCGTCAGTTCCTCTCTCCAACAGCGGACACCACCAAGATCAGTTACATCTGCGACAGGAAGCGTCGGGAGCTCCAGGTGCTGGGCGAACTCTCGAACGAAATTGAATACCGATTCGAGCTTCTCGATCCTCTGCTTACGAAAGAGCCAAAGCACTATCCGCCCCGCCGGCCCCATGCTGCTTGAATCAAGCCTCTCAATAGCAAACGCCAGTTCCGCAGAAGCGCTCTCGGCTCCGTCCAGCGCCCCAACATCCAGGCTGTTGAATCGATCAGGCGTGAACAGCGTCCGCTGGCCGTCAATCTGTTGTTCCAGCCGATCAACCAGATTGCGGACCTCCATCGTCCTGATTTGGAGCTGCGCAAGCTCCGCAGCCTTCGAAGAAAGTCTGCTGTGTCGCTCAAGGCCTTCGGCGTAGCTGACCTTGTCATTCTCGGTCACCGTGCCCGACAGCATCGCGACCAGGTATTCCGCCAGCTTGGCCTGGTACTCCTTGGATCCCAGACGCAGTAGCACCGGGCGGTTGCCCAGGCCATTTATCCTGGCCTCCACGACATCCACGGCCTTGTTGTTCTTGCTCGCGAACAGGACCTTCATGCCACGCCAGGCCGCGTTGACCAACAGGTTGGTGACGACCTGCGACTTGCCCGTCCCCGGCGGACCAGTAACGACGGTGTGCTTTGCAGACAGCGCCGCCGACACCGCCGCACGCTGCTCGGTATTCATGGGCAATACTTCGATCAGTGGGCGCTCGTCCGGGGCATTGCCTCCCGACACATCGGAACAAAGCCAGTTGCCCAGTGCAGTGTTGCGGAGCTCCGACTCATTCTTCTCACCCAGAGCGGTAAGTTCTGTCTCGAGCCCAACCGTAAAGGGAGATCGTTCACCGGGAATGATGATCGCCCGGTTGTAGATCCCGGACTCCTGCAAATTCGCGAGTCTCGGCTCCGCGACGCACCGCTCCGGGTCAATCGACTCGCGCCAGTCCCAGTCACGTCTGACACTGACCAGCCTCGCAATGAGCTCATCCACATCCGGACGATCTTCCGGCGACGAGTTCAGTCCGAGATCGTCATCCAGCCGCGCGGCTTCATCTGCGATCTGGTTCTGATCACCGTTCGCAACGCTGCGAAGGAACGCAAAGTTGGGAACGGGGAGCTCATCGGCGAACTGAAAGGGATCGCCAGGGTGTTCAGGTAGTACAACCTGCCAGAGGAAGACAGGCTCGACGAAGAACCCTCGCCAATTCGCTGTTCTGTGTTCTCGCAGGCGAACCGGGTAGCCCACCCAGGCTATCAGGCGATTCCGATCCGACCGCACCTTTGAGACCACCTGCTCCACGCCCGGCTCGGTCCACCATGTCCGGTCTGAAGGCAGCAGGGGTAGCGACGGTAGTTCCACGTAGTCCGGGGTGCCAAAGCGGGAGGAGGCAAATGCGCGAACGCCCTTATCGCTATCGACTCCGATACATTCCAGGTAATAACGACAGAGTCGGGCAATCTCGCTCTGTGGCGCGGGGCGAACAGTGCCGGGAACGCGCCCATCCGGGCGCGTAGAGAGCCTCCATCGATAGGAGGCGTCCTGAACCACCCGCCCAGCCAGGTCGTGATACAGGCATCGATTCACGTCCCTGCGATCGGCGCCCAGCACCCGTGCAAGGTCGCCCGCTTTTTGCTGCGGTTGGCTCTGGAGAAGCCCGGCGATTCGGTCGCCCAAGGTTCCCGCAGGATCCGTGTCCGGTGTCTGACCGTTCCGTTCCGGCATGAATCAGTTAGCTCCTCTCATCATCAAGCGTTTGAAAGCACGCGCATTCATATCGAAGCCTGTCGACTTTACCGTCAGGCCTACCGACAGAAAATGGCCGCTTGTAGCCGATAGATTCCGAGACGCCACGAAAGCTTTACGTCCCCTTTGGCCCTGGTCGCCAAAGACATGAAAGCGGCGCCGCAAAGAGATGCTCTCCGAAACCGATGACCGCGTCTCCATCATGGAGCACCACGCCCAACCGGAATTTCCTCCCGGCCGCTGCCGCCAGCTTCCGCAGTCCGGCGAAGTCTGCGGGACGAACGGTCGCGGATGCCTTGATCTCGAGGCCGACGACTCCCCCCGACTCGTCTTCGAGCACGATATCCACCTCGTTCTTGTCCTTGTCACGATAGTGGTAGAGGGCGATCTGCCGCTCGGAGACGGTCGCCAACTTGAGCACCTCCGTGAACACAAACGTCTCGAGAAGGACGCCGAGAACTGTGCGATCGCTGGCCACGCGCTCCGACGTAACGCCGAGCAGCGCTGCCAGCAAGCCTGAGTCGAGGAAGTGCAATTTAGGCTTCTTGAGCAGGCGGCTCAGTCGGTTGCTGTGCCACGGCTCAAGACGACGAACCAGAAACAGCTGTTCCAGTACGCCCAGGTACTTGCGAGCCGTCTTTTCATCCAGGCCAATCTGACCGCCGAGTTGCGTGAAATTGGTCAACTGCCCCGAGTGTTGCGCAAGGATACGCAGCAGCCGGGGCAACACATCGAGCCTTTCGATCGACGAGATATCGCGAACATCCCGCTGCACGATCGCAGCAATGTAGTCGCGTGCCCAATTGCGACGTCGCGCAGGATCGGCTCGCCGCAACATCTCCGGATAGCCCCCACGCAGGATCCGTTGTTCCAGCTTCCCGCCTGTGGCCGTGCCTGCCTCGAGCGCCTCCGGCGTCTTCCCGGCAAACGCCTGATCAATGAAACGGCTGCTGGTTCGCTGCAACTCGGCCTGCGACAGTGGCAACAGGGTCACTACCTCCATGCGCCCGGCAAGGCTGTCGGACACGGTTGGCAACGTGAGCAGGTCGGCAGAGCCGGTGAGCAGAAAGCGGCCCGGGCGCCGATCCTGATCGACGGATAGCTTGATCGCGCGAAGCAGTTCCGGCACTCGCTGCACTTCATCCAGGATGGCGCGGTCGAGAGGGCGCAGGAAACCTGCCGGATCGTCGCGCGCTGCGGTCAGCGCCGTTTCATCATCCAGGCTGACGTACCGCCGCCTATCCACAGCGAAGCCGCGCACCAGCGTGGTCTTGCCACACTGGCGCGGTCCGTTGACCAGCACCACCGGGGTATCCGCAAGCGCCGTTGCCACCTGCTTGGCGGCATGGCGCGGAATGAGGGCATCGTCGGCTGCTGGCATGTCGTCAGTCCCGGACCTGCGGGGTCGTCCAATCCGGATTATATGTCCGTCCAATCCGGATTACGAAATCGCCCATTCCGGAAGCTGCAGGACTCGAATCGCCTGCATCGCGGGTAAGCAGAAGGTTTATGAATCACGCGTTTTGCTCACTGTGAGTGAGTCAATTCAAGCAACGGTAAACCGGGCAACGCGCCACCGCGATCCACTTGAGGGTAAAAATCGCTCCGCCAAGTGACGGCAGGAGTTCTACCGTCAGTTTTACCGTCAAAAGGACCTGCTGGAATTCCGTCCGCGATGCGCATTACCTGCGACAACTCGCTTGTCGATCAGACACTTGGCTTGAAACTTCATCTCGGAGACGATTCACGGCGAACAGTTTCCGGGTTACTTCAACTATCTGATTCTACTGATGAAAGATGTCCGCCAACAAATCCCTCACTCCCACTCAATAATCTCCTGGCGCCCCAAGTCATTGACGCAGAACGTACCACCGCAACGCCAGCACCCAAATGTCCGTCAAGAGCCACGAAAACATTTCGCGCTTGGTGCTGATAATTGACGATAGATCACGAACGATGTGCAACAAACTTGCCTCTTTGCCGCGGATGGCCGCGTCGGCTCATCTCATTTCCACGATAGTTCCACGACGACCGGAGCAACGATGTCCATCACGAGATCGATCTGGTGGCTGACGACTTCGTTAACGTCTCGCCTACGCATTTCTTGAGCGTGCTTCACCTTTCTCGTGACACGCGTCAGAATGGGATCCATGGGCGAACTGACCATCTGGACCCTGGACTGGGTGCCTGAGGGGCCACGCGGCTTCGTGCGCGATCTGCGCTTGCGTTGGGCTTGCGAGGAAGCGGATCTCGCTTATGCGGTGCGAACAGTTCCTTTCGAGGGACGTGAGACCAATCACCTCGCGCAGCAGCCCTTCGGTCAGGTCCCGTTTCTGACGGATGGCGAACTCCAGATCTTCGAGAGTGGCTCTGGACTCTTGCATCTCGCTCGCAAGAGCGAGGCACTGATGCCTCACGACGTCCCGGGCGAAACCGCGACGATGCAGTGGATCATCGCGGCGCTCAACTCGATCGAGATGGTGAGCGTGCCGTGGTGGTTCCTCCAGATCTCGGGCGCGAAAGAAAACCACCTGAGTGGCTGGCTCGAGAAGCGCCTCGCTCAGATCGAGCGTGTGCTCAGTGAGCGTGACTGGCTCGTCGCAAATCGCTTCACTGTCGCAGACCTGCTCATGGCGGATGTTCTGCGTGTGCCGAAAGTGCGCGCTTTCGGTGAACGGCCAGTGACCGAGCGCTATGTGACCCGCGTGACCGATCGAGCGGCCTTCAGGAAGGCGCATGCCGATCAGATGGCGCACTTCGCCGCGGGAGACGCGGTACGGCGATGACGCCGTCAACAGAATTCAGGCTGATTGCCGCATGCGCCGCGCTCGTGCTGTCGGCGCATGCGGCTGTGGTTCTCGCGAGTGAACGCGTCCCCGCTCACGTCCGCTCTCGCGACGGCACGCGAATCGCGTTCGAATGTGCCGGCGCCGGGCCGGAGCTGCTGATCGTGCACGGCGGCACCGGCGATCGCACGCGCTGGACGCCGCTCTTCCCGCTCCTCGAGCGCGACTTCACCGTGTGTGCGATGGATCGGCGTGCGCACGGCGAAAGCGGTGACGGACCCCGGTACGGACTGCGACGCGAAGCGGAGGATGTCGTCGCCGTGGTCGATTCGCGTCGGGGCCCCGTCGCGGTGCTGGGGCACTCGTTCGGCGCCGTCGTCGCGTACGAAGCTGCGCGCATGTCGCCGCGAATCAGCCGTCTCCTGCTCTACGAGCCGCCGATTCAAGTGGATCCTCATGTCGCGACGTTGCAGAGCATGGAAACGCTCATCCGCGCGGGCGACCGCGAGGCGGCGGCGAAGCAGTTCATGCGCGAGGTCGTCGGAGTCTCGCCCGATGAACTCACGGCGATGCAAACTCGGCGGAGCTGGCCCGCACTCGTTGCGACGATCGACACGTCCGGCGCGCCAGCACCGCGCGCTCGCAAGCTACCGGTGGAGTGCCACCCCGTGCGCGGCAGAAAACTGAAGCCCTTGACGGCTTTGCTGGTCGGCGAACTCACGACTTCAGGTGGAGCGTGACGGTCGCTACAGCGTCTCGAGTCGACGCTACCGAATCGAAAGATGGTTGTGCTGCCTGGCCAGGAGCACAATGCGATGGACTCGGGGCGCGCGAGCCGCTCGCCGTGCGGCGGTCCGCGCATTCCTACTTTCCGAGTAGCCCGGGCATCGCGGATGGATTCGGCTAAATATTGAGAAGGTTTCGAGCAGCTTTGCGCGCAGATCCTGGTTGGTGAAGCCTCGGATGTGATGTTCGCCGCTGGAGAGTGCCTCGAACAGCTGCCGATCCTCACGGGCCAGGGGATCGAACGCCCGCACCGACCGGCCTTGTAGCATGCGCCGTCGTTGCGTGATCCGGTGCAACTCCCGAATCTCGGAGCGTATCGAACTGCGGATCATTTTGCTTACCGACCGCGTGCAATTTGCATACTACGGTCCATGCACGCAGCCCTAGCGAAGTGGCTTTATGGCCTGCCGCAGATCGCTAATCGAAACAGCCTGAATTTGCCGCGACAACGGAAATGTCTCCTTGCCGGCATGCACCACCGTTAGAGACCTAAGTTTCAGATCCTGCAATGCGGAATGCATCGCGGGTGTCACCTTAGGTGCAACGTAACCGTTAACTCCGCGGCGTTCTTTCCCTTTGTTCTGCTGATCTGGACAATGGCTTTCCTTTGCAACTGGAGTCAACAACGATGTGGCAAGGCGTAAGGCGCGGACGAGTCTACGTGGCGGAGATCCACGCCCGTCATGCCGAAAGGGCCAGGCCGTAGAGGTTTTCTGTCGGGGAGTGCGAATGTCGCGCAGCGTGTTCACGCGCTGGCGCTCACGGCTGGCAGGACAGCTCGCCCGAGGCGAAGGCAGTGGCCAGCTGTTGCTGTTTCTCAATGTCGGGGATCATGAGCGAGGCGAGCCGGACGATTCGCCTCAGCTGGGCGGCGGGACGGTGCCGACGATCAGCCGCTGATGTTCTTCCTGGAAGGCCGGATCCGCGCATCTGTATGTCGGCCGATATGCAAGTCCTGCACATGGACGGTTCGCGCCGACGCGGCATGAGCTGGGGCGACCCGCTGGATGGGAGTTTGTACGTCTACCTGAACAGGCGCGGCACGCAGGTGAAGTGTTTTGTATTTTGACCGCAGCGGCTTTTGCGTGTGGGCCAAGCGCCTGAGTCGGGTCGGTTCATCCGGGATTGGCGGCAGGTCAGCATGATGGAGTTGGACTGACGCAGTTGAAGTTATTGCTGGAAGTGGCCGGTAGTCAGACGCGTAAAGCAAGCGCTATGCGTTGCCGGCGGTGTACGCGCAAAGCCTGTAATTTAAGGCATTTTTATGCGACGCGCGAGGTGATGACTCACACCTCGCAGATGACCCCCTGGCAGACTCCCGCGACCAGCAACGAAGCGAGCGTATCGAGCCTCGGGAACTCTCGGCGCTGGTGCGCTCGCAGGCCCAGACGATCAGCGAGTTGAAGCGCACGGCTGGCCTGGTTCGAGCGGCAGGTGGCCGGGCTCCAAGAGCGAGCGGCTGGAAGCTGCTGGATGAGGGCCGGCCAGTTTGCTCGGTGAAGTGCTGAGCGAGGCGGCCGGTCCGGCCCCTGAAGGCAAGCTGGTCGCTACGCACGTACGCCGACCACCCCGAGGATGCCGCCGAAGCCGAGCGCCCTGAATCACCCTCGATCGCACCGCGTGCCGGTGGAGCGCATCGAACTGGTTCCCGAAGAGATCAAACTCGCGCCCGATCAATACGAGGTGATCGGGGTGTAAAACCACCTACCGTCTGGCACAGCGCCTGGGCAGCTACGTGGTGCTCGAGTACGCGCGCCTGGTGATCGCTGGCGATCTCCACCGATGCACCGGGGCCACAGATCCTGTGCACCCGGCGCCCGCCGGGGCATCGAGGCTTCGTGCCGATGCGGAGCTCTCGGCAGGGCCTGGTGGACAAGTTCGCCTGGCACCTGCTCTGCATCGCCAGCACCAGCGGCTTTTGGATGCCGGCATCACGGTCGCTTCTGGTCTTGGCCGACCCAGCTCGACCAAGGAGCGATCGGGCTGGTACCGATCTATGAGGCGCAGCTCGCCTCCATCCGCCAAAGCCAGCGTGATCGCGATGGATGAAACCGATCAAGGCGGGGCAGCGGCACGAAGATGAAAACCGCCTACTTCTGGCCCCTGTGGCGATCAGAACGAAAGCTTCCCGTACCGGCCCAGTCGGCCACGAGCAGGTGGCCGCGCTCCTGGGGGCTCGACCCCACCGGGGACGGTGCTGCACACCGATGGCTATGCCGCCTACGAAGCCTACGCCAAAGCCAACCACATCACCCATGCGCCGGGCACATGCGCGGCGCGGGCTGTTCGAGGCGCACGACCGGAGCCCGGGCGTGCCCGGATCGCTCTGAGCACATCGCCGGAATTTACGCCGTGGAGGACATCCGCCAACGCGGGCCCAGGGCGAAGCCAAGCGCAGCAGCGGGTCCTGGAAATAACCGGGTGGATGCGTTCTTTGCGTTCGTGGAAGAGGCCTTCGCGGCGATCGGGTTGTTGCCGGCGACGCCGTTCACCCGGGCCCTTGCGTACGTGCGTGATCGCAAGGAGGCGCTCTCGGTGTTCCCTGCAAGACCCCGAGGTTGCCCTGGACACCAATCACCTCGAGCGCGCCCTGCGACCGATCCCGATGGGCGCAAGAACTGGATGTTCTGTTGGACCGAGCTGCGCCGAGATGTCGGCATCGTGCAAAGCTTGACCGTGACTCTGCCGGCTTCACCGGCATCGACATCTACACTTACCTCGTCGATGTCCTGCAGCGCGTTGCCGAGCATCCTGCCAGTCGCGTCGAGGAACCTACGCCGCGACGCTGGAAGACCTGTTCGCCGACACCGCTGCGGTCCAGCCTGCACACCCGGCAAACGTAGGTCCAGACGCCGCGTAGTTACCGGTTACGGTGCAACGGTACGCTTCACCTCGAATCCGAACCTCAATGCGCCGCGAACGACAAGCAGGTCGACCTCAGCGCCCTGATGAGTACGCCAATGATATGTCTCATCCGGACTTACGCCCAGCTGCTGCACGATCTGGTCGATCACGAAACCCTCCCAGGAGGCGCCCAGCTTGGGATGTCCCTCCAAATCTCGCTGTGCCGTGAGATTGAGCAGCGCATGCAACAACCCTGAATCCTTGATGAATATCTTCGGCGCCTTCACCTGACGTTTGCCGATATTCTCGTGCCATGGCTTCAGTTGTCTGACAACGAGCGCATCGGTCAGCTTGTCGAGGTAACCCCGAACGGTCGTGTCCGCAACCCCGAATGATCGAGCCAACTCCGAGGCATTCCAGAGCTGCGCATGGTAGTGCGCGAGCATGAGCCAGAATCGCCGCATCGTGTCCGAGCCGATATTCACGCCAAGCGCCGGTAGGTCGCGCTCGAGAAACGTCCGAATGAACGACTGCCTCCATTCCAGACTCTCACGATCCGAGCGCGCGAGAAAGGACTTGGGAAACCCGCCCCGCAGCCAGAGCCGATCCGCCCGCACGGAATCAACTTCTCTTAACGCGAGTCCCGGCAATTCGTAGTATGCAATTCGCCTCGCAAGTGACTCGGAGCTTTGCCGGAGAAGATCCGGAGCTGCGCTACCCAGGACCAGAAACCGCGCGCGCAACGGCCTGCGATCTGCCAATACGCGAAGTACCGGGAACAACTCCGGGCGACGCTGCACTTCATCCAGTATCACAACGCCTTTCAGATTCTGAAGCGCAAGCATTGGATCGGTTAGCCGCGCGACATCAGCGGGATCCTCCAGATCAAATCGCGTGCATTGGTCGCTGACGGACGGCGCAATCAGGCCGGCAAGCGTGGTTTTCCCGATCTGACGCGCACCAAGAATGGCGACCACAGGGAATCGCCTGAGAAGGCTGGCAATCCGACGCACATGCAGATCGCGCTTAATCATAGGAGCCTGCATGCTACCATGAAAATTCAGTGTCTATCACCGAGTTTTCATGGCTAATAAGGTTATATTATCTTTAAAAACAATAGCTTTTTTTGACTCACTCCCACTCAATCGTCGCCGGCGGCTTCCCCGAAATGTCGTAAACCACCCGCGAAATCCCCGCCACTTCGTTGATGATGCGATGGCTGACACGATCCAGGAACTCGTACGGCAGCCGAGCCCAGCGCGCCGTCATGAAGTCGATGGTCTGCACGGCGCGCAAGGACACGACGTAGTCGTAGCGTCGGCCATCCCCCATCACGCCCACCGAGCGCACCGGCAGGAACACGGCGAAGGCCTGGCTAACCGAGTCGTACAGGCTCTCGCGCCGCAGCTCCTCGATGAAGATGGCATCGGCCGCGCGCAGCAGGTCGGCGTAGGGCTTCTTCACCTCGCCCAGGATGCGCACACCGAGGCCGGGCCCCGGGAAGGGATGCCGATGGATCAGCGTCGGTGGCAGGCCGAGTTCCAGGCCGAGCTTGCGCACCTCGTCCTTGAACAGCTCACGCAGCGGCTCGATGAGCTTCAACTTCATGTGCTCAGGTAAACCACCCACGTTGTGGTGCGACTTGATCACATGTGCCTTGCCCGTGCGTGCGCCCGCGGACTCGATGACATCGGGGTAGATGGTGCCTTGCGCCAGCCACTTCACCGCCGGGAGCCTGGCGGCCTCCTCGTCGAACACCTCGACGAACAACCGGCCGATGATCTTGCGCTTGGCTTCCGGGTCGGTCACGCCGGCGAGCGCCTTGAGAAACCGTTCTTCGGCATTGACGCGAATGACCTTCACGCCCATGTGCTCGGCGAAGGTGCTCATCACCTGGTCGCCCTCGCCCTGGCGCAGCAGGCCATGATCGACGAACACGCAGGTGAGTTGCGGGCCGAGGGCCTTGTGCAGGAGCGCCGCCACCACGGAGGAATCCACCCCGCCGGACAGGCCCAGCAGCACCTGGTCGGCACCGACCTGGGCGCGCGCGCGCGCGATGGCGTCCTCGATGATGTTGCCGGTCTTCCAGCTCGAGGCGCAACCGGCGATCTCGTGCACGAAGCGGCGCAGGATCTCGAGGCCTTGCAGCGTATGCGTGACTTCCGGGTGGAACTGCAGCGCATAGAACTCGTGGCGCTCGTCGGCCATCGCCGCGAAGGGCGCACTGTCGGTGCGCGCCAGCGCCTTGAAGCCCGGCGGCAGCGCCGTGACGCGATCCCCGTGGCTCATCCAGACATCGAGGAGCGGTGTGCCCTTCGCATCGCGATTGTCCTCGAGGCCGTCGAGAAGCCTGGAGCCGCCGAGGTTGTGCACGCGCGCTGCGCCGAACTCGCGGTGCGAGGAGGATTCCACGGTGCCGCCGAGCTGCGCGGCCATGGCCTGCATGCCGTAGCAGATGCCGAGCACCGGGCGGCCCAGCTTGAAGACGACTTCCGGAACCGAGGGACCCTTGGTGTCGTAAACCGACTCGGGGCCACCGGAGAGGATCACCGCCTTCGGCCCGAAATGCTTGATCTCCGCCGGGTCCGCATCCCAGGGGAACACTTCCGAGTACACGCCGAGTTCGCGCACGCGGCGTGCGATCAGCTGCGTGTACTGGGAGCCGAAGTCGAGGATCAGGACGCGATCGGCGTGGATGTCGGTCATCAACCGATCCGGTAGTTGGGCGCTTCTTTGGTGATGGTTACATCGTGCACGTGGCTTTCGCGCACGCCGGCATTCGTGATGCGCACGAACTGCGGACGCGTGCGCATCTCCTCGATGCTGGCGCTGCCGGTGTAGCCCATGGCCGCGCGAAGTCCGCCGGCGAGCTGGTGCAGGATGGCGACGAGGCTTCCCTTGTAGGGCACGCGGCCCTCGATGCCTTCGGGCACGAGCTTCTCGAGCTCCGAGGTGGTGTCCTGAAAGTAACGGTCACTGGAGCCGTGCGACTGCGCCATGGCGCCCAGGGACCCCATGCCGCGGTAGGCCTTGAACGAGCCGCCCTGGTAGAGCTCGACCTCGCCCGGAGATTCCTCGGTGCCTGCGAACAGGCCGCCGATCATCACGCTGTGCGCACCGGCGGCCAGCGCCTTCGCGACATCGCCGGAGTAGCGGATGCCGCCGTCGGCGATGGCCGGCACGCCGCTTCCCTCGAGCGCGCGCGCCACGCGCGACACGGCACTGATCTGCGGCACGCCCACGCCCGCGACCACCCGCGTGGTGCAGATGGAACCCGGGCCGATGCCCACCTTCACGCCATCGGCGCCATGCTTGACCAGATCGAGCGCCGCCTCGGCAGTGACGATGTTGCCGCCGATGATGTCGAGGTCGGGGAACTTGGCGCGGATCTTCGCCACCGTCTGCAGCACGCCGCGCGAATGTCCGTGGGAGGTATCCACCACGACCACGTCCACGCCCTCCGCCACCAGCGCGGTGACCCGCTCCATGGTGTCGTGCGAGGTGCCCACGGCGGCGCCGACGCGCAACCGGCCGGATGGGTCCTTGCAGGCGGTGGGGAATTCCGTGGCCTTCTGGAAGTCCTTCACCGTGATCATGCCCTTCAGCTCATGGTCATCGGCGACGACCAGCACCTTCTCGATGCGGTGCTTGTGCAGCAGTGCCAGCACCTCTTCCTTCGGCGCGTTCTCGCGCACCGTGACCAGGCGCTCCTTCGGCGTCATCACCGCGGACACCGGCGCATCGAGCTTGGTCTCGAAGCGCAGGTCTCGGTGGGTGACGATGCCGACGACGCGGTTGCCGCGCACCACCGGCACGCCGGAGATGTTCTTGGCGCGGGTGAGGTTGATGACCTCGCGGATGGTCATGTCGGGATTGACGGTGATCGGGTCGCTGATGACCCCGCTCTCGAACTTCTTGACGCGGCCGACTTCGCGGGCCTGCGATTCGATGGACATGTTCTTGTGGACGATGCCGATGCCGCCTTCCTGGGCCATGGTGATGGCCAGGCGCGCTTCGGTGACGGTGTCCATGGCAGCGGACACCAGGGGCAGGTTCACCCGGATGCGGCGGGTCAGCTGGGTGGCAAGGGAGACGTCGCGAGGGAGTACTTCCGAGTAGGCCGGCACCAGCAGGACATCGTCGAAAGTCAGCGCCTCTTCCAGTATTCGCATGGCTTGTTCACGAGCTTTCAAGAGGCGACGCATTGTACCTTGGCCGCCCCGCCCGGTAAACCAACGTATGATGCCCATCCATCATGGCCACCCCGAGTTCCGGCTTGTCTGCGGACAACCGCGACATCTACACGGTTTCGCGCCTGAACCGCGAGGTGCGCTCCATCCTCGAGCGCGGCCTTGCCTCCCTGTGGCTCGAGGCGGAAGTGTCCAATTTCTCCCGCCCCGGTTCCGGGCACTGGTATTTCAGTCTGAAGGACTCGGGTGCCCAGATCCGCTGTGCCATGTTCCGGCAGCGGAACATGCTCGCCACCCTCACCCCCCGCGACGGTCAGCAGGTGCTGGTGCGCGGCCGCGTCAGCCTGTACGAGCCGCGCGGGGACTACCAGATGATCGTGGATCACCTGGAGGATGCGGGCCAGGGCCAGCTCAAGCGCGAGTTCGAGCGGCTCAAGGCCAAGCTCGCCGCGGAAGGACTGTTCGAGACCGCCCGCAAGCGGCCCCTGCCGCGCCTGCCGCGGCGAATCGGCGTGATCACCTCGCCCAGCGGGGCCGCCATCCGCGATGTGCTGCACGTGCTGGCACGCCGCTTTCCCGCCATTCCGGTGCTGCTGTATCCGGTGCCGGTGCAGGGAACGCAGGCCGCGCCGGAGATCATCGCTGCGCTGAAGCTGGCGGCCTCCCGCGCCGAATGCGACCTGCTCATGCTGGTTCGCGGCGGCGGCTCGCTCGAGGATCTGTTCGCCTTCAACGATGAGGCCCTCGCCCGGCAGATCGTCGCCTCCCCCATTCCGGTGCTCACCGGCATCGGGCACGAGGTGGATTTCACCATCGCTGATTTCGCCGCCGACGTGCGCGCGCCCACCCCGTCCGCGGCGGCTGAACTGGCCGTGCCCGATGCCGGCGAGTTCACGCGTTTCTTCTCGCATCGCGCCGCGCGCCTGACCCAGTGCCTGACCCGCCGCCTCGCCGACCTGCGCCGCCAGCTCGACTTCCTCGAGCGCCGCGCGGCGCGCGCCAGCCCCGAGGCGCGCCTGTCGCAGCGCGCCCAGCAGCTCGATGATCTCGAGCAGCGGCTGCTTCGGGCCCTGCGCCAGCGCATCGCCCAGGCGCGGGCCGGACTTCTCGAACGACAGTCCAGCCTCTGGCGCTGCAGCCCCGCCCAGCGCCTGCAGGCGGCGCAGAGCCGCGCCGGACAGCTCGAGTCGCGACTGTGCTCGGCGATCCAGGCGCGCCTGCACCAGGCGCGCTCGGCGCTCTTGCCCCTGGTCCGCACCTTGCACGCGGTGAGCCCGCTGGCGACGCTGGATCGCGGCTACGCCATCCTCACGACCGAGGGCGGCCAGGTCCTGCAGGATGCAGCTCAGGCCATACCGGGCCAGATCGTCCACGCCAGGCTCGCCAAGGGCCGGCTGCGGGCACGCATCGAGGACAAGGAATGAGCCAGCCCGATTGGCGGACGGCATCGACGTTTGCAGCCGCGTCGGCACTCACCGCATCGGCGCTCGCCGGGATCGTCCTGCTGGCCGCCGCACCGGTCGCCCGCGCGCTCACCCTGCCGCAGGCCAGCGCGGTACCGGGCGGCATCGCCGTGGTGCCGCTGGAGGTGGACTCGTCCACGGCGCCGGTGGCCTATGTGCAGGGCCATCGGGCGTTGGTCACGCGGGTCGAGGGACGCTGGGTCGCCGTCGTGGGCATTGCGCTGGCGACCGAGCCAGGCAGGTCCCTGGTGGCGTTGCACGAACCGGTCTCGAAGCTGGTGGGCTTCGAGGTCATCGGCAAGCAGTACGCCACCCAGTCGCTCAAGGTGGCGCCGCGCCAGGTCAACCCTTCTCCGAAGGACCTGGCGCGCATCGCCCGCGAGCGCGTGCGCATCGAGAAGGCCCTGGATCACTGGAGCGATGCGCTGCCCGGCAGCTTGCGATTCCCGCAGCCGGTGCCTGGCGTGCGAAGCAGCTCATTCGGACTGCGGAGGGTCTTCAACGGCGAGGCGCGCAATCCCCACAGCGGCATGGACATCGCCGCGCCGACCGGCACCCCGGTCCTCGCGCCGCTCGATGGCGAGGTCATCGAGACCGGCAGCTTCTTCTTCAACGGCAACACCGTGTTCATCGATCACGGCGCGGGCTTCATCAGCATGTACTGCCACCTGAGCCGCATCGGGGTGAAGCCGGGACAGCAGGTGCGCGCGGGCGAGACCCTGGGGGCGGTGGGCATGACGGGGCGGGTCACCGGCCCCCACCTGCATTGGGGCCTGGTGTTGAACCACGCCTGGGTGGATCCGGAACTATTCGTGCAGCGGAGCGAAGGCCACGATGCGCCGAACCCGCCATGAACCGCCGCCCGCGACGGGGCCCAGGTACAGCGCAAGTCCGTTGACGTAGAGCAGTTCGTCGAAGGCCGAGTCCTCCGCGCTGCTGCCGGCAAGGGAGACGCTCCTCGCCTGCTGCGAGGGGCCGTGGCTGCGCAAGACCAGGTCCTTTTCCGAGCCCAGCTTCACCCCTTGTTCGGTCCCGCCCTGGAACCAGCCCTCGCCATCTGTGCCGGCAAAGGCGGCCACACTCTGAAGAGGTTAGTCCGCGCACTCAGGATGATGCGCAAGGAATTCCCCGGGCCGGCGCAGCTCGCCCAGGCCTTCGACCACCCTGCCCGCGCGCTGCAGCCCCTGCACGCAGGCCGGCAGCATCTCGAAGCGAAAATGCAGCCCCTGCGTGCAATAGATGAGCTCGGCGGCATAAAAGTCCCCGGCGATCGCGCCCACCTGGTCCGGGTTGCCGAAGCGGGTGCCAAAAGCCGACAGCGGCGTTCCCAGCGGCAGATCGGTGAAGCCCTTGCCCGCCGACAGCATCGCCTGCCGGAAGGGCGCGAAGGCGACCTCCGCCCGGCGCGCGCACGCCGCGAGGGCTGTCATGGTAAGCAGCATCCAGGGCAGATGCCGCGCGAACCGGCGCATCAGGGTGAAGGCGTGGCCGATGACGCCGCGGCGGCCGCCGGACCGTCGGTCCAGGGGTCAGCGCCGCATTGCCGTCGCAACTGCTCGATGTCCGGCGTCCCCACGCCACCCGGATCCGCGTAGAACTTCATCCGCACCCGCTCGCTCAAGGTGGTCGGCTTGCGCGGATCAGGCGTGCGTTCGCAGCTTCCCAGGAAATTCTCGACCGGACAGGCATCGGTGATCACCCCGCCGCCGTCACGGCATTGCCCCCAGATGGAGGTGCGGGCCGCATCCGAGGACGGATGGACATATTCCATGCACAGGGTCTTCGAGCCTTCCTGCACCCGGCAGCTCACCGGATCGAGCTTTTCCTGCCGGCCTCCACAGCCGGCCAGCGCCACGACGGCCAGCGCAGCCACCCGGATCGATACCTTGGTCTGATGCGTCCTTTCGTTCATATGCGCTAGTCTAAACGGCCAACGCGCACGATGACCACGGGGGGAGCCCACATGTTCGGCCTGATGCAGGACCATCCGCTTCTCATTTCCAGCCTCATCACCCATGCGGCTGCCCAGCACCCGCGGCGGGAGGTGGTCTCGCGGCTCGGCGATTCCAGCATCCATCGCACCACCTACGCCGAGGTCGAGGCGCGGGCGCGGGCGCTGGCCGCCAAGCTCGAATCCATCGGCATCGCCCGTGGCGATCGGGTGGCTACGCTGGCCTGGAACGGCTACCGGCACCTGGAGTGCTTCTATGGCGTGTCGGGCATGGGCGCGGTGCTGCACACCGTGAACCCGAGACTGTTCCGCGAGCAAATCGCCTACATCATGAGCCATGCATCGGATCGCGTGCTGCTGTTCGATGCCGACCTCCTGCCCATCGTCGAGAGCGTGGCCGCCGAGGTGCCGAGCATCGAGCACTACGTCGTGCTGTGCGATGAGGCCGAGCTGCCCGCCTCGTCGACGCTGAAGCTCATCGCCTACGAGTCGTGGATCGCGGGACACGGCGGCAACTACCAGTGGCCCAGCTTCGATGAACGCCTGGCCTCCTCGCTGTGCTACACCTCGGGCACCACCGGCAACCCGAAGGGCGTGCTGTACAGCCACCGCTCCACGCTCCTGCACGCCATGGCCTGCGTGCAGGCCGACACCTTCGCACTGTCCTGCAAGGACGTGGTGCTGCCCTTCGCGCCCATGTTCCACGCCAATTCCTGGGCCATGCCCTACTGCTGCCCCATGGTGGGCGCGACCATGGCGCTGCCCGGTCGACACATGGATGCAAAGAGCCTGCACGAGCTGCTGGTGCAGGAAAAGGTCACCTTCACCGTCGGGGTGCCGACCATCTGGACCTTGCTGCTGTCGTACATGCAGGAGACCGGCACCACGCTCACCGATCTCACGCGCTGCGTGGTCGCGGGCACGGCGCTTCCGCATGCCATCCAGGCCACGCTGATGGAGAAATTCGGCGTCACGGCCATCCATGCCTGGGGCATGACCGAGATCAGCCCCATCGGCACCGTGTGCACGGCGACACCGGAAATCAACGCCCTGTCGAAGGAGCAGCGCGAGGAGCAGCTCATCAAGCAGGGCCGCACGCCCTACGGTGTGCAGATCCAGGTTCGCACGGCGCAGGGCGGCGTCGCGCCCCAGGACGGAAAGGCATTCGGCCCGCTCATGGTCAAGGGCCCGTGGGTGGCCTCGGGCTACTTCAAGGGCGAAGGTGGCGAGGTGCTGGATGCGGCGGGCTGGTTTCCCACCGGCGATGTGGCCACCTGGGATGAGTACGGTTGCATGAAGATCACCGATCGCACCAAGGATGTGATCAAGTCGGGCGGCGAGTGGATCAGCTCCATCGACGTCGAGAACGCGGTGATGTCGCACCCGAAGGTGAAACTCGCCGCCACCGTGGCCGCCTACCACCCGAAGTGGGACGAACGCCCGGTGCTGGTCGTGGTGCCCACCGACAGCGCGACCCCGGCCAAGCAGGAGATACTCGACTACCTTTCAACGCGCATGGCGAAATGGTGGTTGCCCGACGACATCGTCTTCGTGAAGGAAATGCCGATGACGGCCACCGGCAAGATCCTCAAGGCGCGGCTGCGCGAGCAGTACTGGCACCACCTGCACCCGGCGCCCGCCGCCTGATATCCGGGCGCGGGCATCTCGTTTCATCCCGCCTTTGCCAGCGGCGGCTGAGCCGCGAGCATCACCGCGCAGCGGCGCCGCTCAGTGCGGCGCGGCAGGTGCAGGCTCAGTGCCGTGCGTGGTGGCCGGCGGTGCGATCTTGGGGCCGGCCTGCCCCTTGCGCCCCTTCTTCGCGGGCGGATCGGCCGGCACCAGCGAGGTCAGGGGGCAACGCCGGTCTCGCACGGTGAGCGAGCCGAAGCGGTCGAAACTGCCATCCGCGTTGGTCTGGAAACCGATGCGCTCGGAGAAAGGCAGGTCGAAGCACGGCGCCATGAGCGTGGCGCGATACCACTTGCGCGAGGAGCTCTGGATGAGCACGGAATGATCGTTCTCCACCTGCCAGGTCCAGATGCCCCCGTGGTTGGCGAACGGAATGCTGGCCTCGGCCGGGCGCGCCGTCGCGCCCGACTTGCCCTGTGCGTTGGAAGCGGCAGGCGCATTGGCAGAGGCGGCAGCGGTCGGGGCCGGCGTTTCATCAGCAACGGCGTACAGCGGCGCCACCGATGCGGCCAGGAACAGAAGGGATGAGAGGACGGCGGGTTTCATGGCGAACTCCCGGGAAATTTCAGGGACTCCACGCGGTAGACCGACGCCCGGGGTCGCGAGTTCCCGCCCGGCGCCCGCGCTGACACTTCTTGACCGGGCGGGTCTGGAACGGTCCGCGCGATCTTCTCAGGATGCCGATGCTGCTCAAAATTTGAAGACGCCCTGGACTGCGAATCCTGTCAGGCTGTCGGTATCGGGCCTGAGCGCCGCGATGGCATCGCGGGTCTTGTAGAACGTGTCATCGTCCGCCTTGTCCACCCTGCCCTCCAGCCGCAGCTCGAAGTTCTTCGAAGGCGCAAACCCGACAGTCAGCGTGGCCTCCTTCAGCTTCTGTTCTGAACCGCTCACGAAGCCGTCCTTGTCATCGAGATATTCCAGCCGCAGGCTCATGCGCCATTGATCGCTGATCGCATAGTTCGCATAGGCCGCGACCGCCTGCCACTTCGCGTCCTGGTTGGCCCCCAGGGCGTCGTCCCACTTGTTGATGTCGAGGTTCACGATGAACGTGAGCGATGAGGCGGCATTGTAGGTAGCCACCACATCGAACAGCGTCTTCATCGCGTCGTTGCCACCGAAGCCGGGGTCGGTCTTGCCGAAGTAGGCCGTGCCCAGGAGCGAAAAGGTCTTGTTCGGTGTCCAGCCGAAGCCCGCTTCGCCGGTCTTGGAGCCGTAACTCGTGGAGGTCGAGTTCCAGC
This sequence comes from Steroidobacteraceae bacterium, assembly GCA_046347195.1. GTDB lineage: Bacteria > Pseudomonadota > Gammaproteobacteria > Steroidobacterales > Steroidobacteraceae > TMP-86. Next base: position 19,928 of record JAXMGQ010000042.1, on the reverse strand, counting down.
CGTTGTTGATGCCCGCCGTGACGGTGAAGGTGTCGCCGAGCGCGTAGGTCGCACGAATGCCCGTATGCGTGAGAGGCTCCGAATCGAAGAACAGCAGCGAGCGCGAGAAGTTCGTGTTGAGTGTCGGGTTGATGACCTCGGCGCCCGCCAGGGTCAGCATCTTGCCGGCCATCACCGTCAGGGAGCCCGTGGCGTACTGGATGAAGGCCTGGCGCACATCGAAGGAGTTGTCGTTGCCATCCTCCGCCGCGTGCAGGATGCGCGCGTCCTCGCCGGCGATGAGGTCCACCAGGCCGCCGAATCCTTCCTTCGGCTGGTAAGCGATGCCAAGGCCCGCCTGGTCGAGCTGGAAGGAATCATGCTTCGTGTCGAACTGGTGGATGTTGAACGGGTACCCACTGTTTCTCGACCAGGAGGCGGCCACGTAGCCGTTGAGGGTGATTCCCGAGGCGGCGATGACATCGGCGAGCGACGGTGATGCCGGCTTGGCCGTCTCCTGCGCCGGCGCCGTGGTCGCCGCCATGGTGCCCAAGGACAGCATCACTGCCGCGACCGTCGATCCCGTGTTCTTCATGCGCACTGACTCCGTGTTGGATGGATGGAAACCGAGCCCGCGAGGAAATGGCCCGGCGGCACGTTGCCGCCGGGCCTGGTCTGGAGATTCAGTCGACGCGTTCGCCATGCAGCGAGATGTCCAGGCCCTCCCGCTCCTCGTCCTCGCTCACACGCAGGCCGATGGTCAAATCGATGGCCTTGAGGATGACGAAGCTGGCGATGAAGCCGTAGACCACGGTCGTGCCGGCGCCGAGGAGTTGGGTGAGGACCGACCCTTCCACGCCCGCGATTTCCTTGCTCGCGAATGCGCCGGTGAGCAGCGCGCCGACGAAGCCGCCGACACCGTGCACGCCGAAGGCATCGAGCGAATCGTCGTAGCCCAGCGCCTTCTTGAGCGAGGTGGCGGACAGGAAACACACGACGCCCGCGACCACACCGATGACCACGGCCGGGGTGGGCCCGACGAATCCAGAGGCCGGCGTGATGGCCACGAGCCCCGCGACGGCGCCGGAGGCGATGCCCAGCACGCTGGGCTTTCCCTTGGCGATCCATTCCGCGAACATCCAGGCCAGGGCGGCCGCGGCGGTCGCAACTGGGTCACGGCCATCGCCATGCCGGCACGGCCGTCGGCCGCCACCGCGGAACCCGCATTGAAGCCGAACCAGCCCACCCACAGGAGCGAGGCGCCCACCAGGGTGAGCACCAGGTTGTGCGGCGCCATGGCTTCACGGCCATAGCCCAGGCGCTTGCCCAGCACCAGGCAGCTGGCAAGGCCCGCGATGCCGGCGTTGATGTGCACCACCGTGCCGCCGGCGTAGTCGAGCACGCCCTTCGCGTTGAGCCAGCCCGAGGGCTCCCACACCCAGTGGGCGATGGGGGCGTACACCACGAGAGACCACACCGTCATGAACACGAGCATGGCGGAGAACTTCATGCGGTCGGCGAAGGCGCCGGTGATCAGCGCCGGGGTGATGATGGCGAAGGTGAGCTGGAACATCGCATACACGGTCTCCGGGATGGTGCCCGCGAGATGCGACACGCTCAGCTTGCCGGCATCCTTCATGAACGTCATGCCGTTCATCAATGCCCGGCTCGTTCCGCCGAGGAACGGCGATCCTGGCGTGAAGGCCCAGGAGTAGCCGATCAGCCACCACAGCAGGGTGACGAGCGCCGTGATGGCGAAGCTCTGCATGAGCGTCGCCAGCACGTTCTTCTTGCGCACCATGCCGCCGTAAAACAACGCCAGGCCCGGGACGGTCATCATCAGCACCAGCGCGGTGGAGGTGAGCATCCAGGCGGTGTCGCCCGCGCTGATCTTGTCCAGCGTGACGAGATAGGGCGCATTGGGCGCCGCCGCGGATACCGGCAAGGCCAGCAGACCCATGAAGATCATGGAACAGAATTTGAGCATCGATGCAACTCTCCCGTTGTTATCAAATGGCGCTGGCGTCGCACTCGCGAACCTCACCCCTCGCGGTTGTCCTGCTGATGCGACAGCGCTCAAGCACGCGCTGTGCCAGAATGGACGTGGACAGCAAGATCAATGGCTTGCGGCGGATACCCGGGTGGATGGCGTCTCGATGCGCACGCTTTTGGTGCGGCAAATCAGCAAATGATTTGCGGCGCTGCCCAAGCTGGTGCGCGAGGTGCGCGGCCGCAAGACCAAAGTGACGGAGGAGCGACATGCCGCAAGAGACCACGCTGATCAGCACGCTCGCGGTGAGCCTCGCCTTCGCGGTGCTCGGCGGCATGCTGGCCTCGCGACTGAAGCTGCCACCCCTGGTGGGCTACCTGCTCGCCGGCATCGCCGTGGGCCCCTTCACGCCGGGCTTCGTGGCCGACCGGCAGCTCGCGCCGCAGCTCGCCGAGATCGGTGTGATGCTGCTGATGTTCGGCGTGGGCATGCACTTCTCGCTGCGCGAGCTGTGGGAGGCGCGTGCCGTCGCCCTGCCCGGGGCGGTGGCGCAGATCGCTGTGGCGAGCGCGCTCGGCTGGGGCCTGGGCTGCTACTGGGGCTGGGATCTCGCAGCGGGCCTCGTCTTCGGGCTGGCGCTGTCGGTGGCCAGCACCGTCGTGCTGCTGCGCGCGCTGGAGTCACGCGACATGCTCGAGACCTCCGCCGGCAAGATCACCGTGGGGTGGCTGATCGTCGAGGACCTCGCGATGGTCTTCGTGCTGGTGGTACTACCGACGCTGGCGGCGCCGCAGGCGCAAGATGCCCTGCTGGGGGCCGCGCTGGCCATCACGCTGGGCAAGGTCGCCGGGTTCGTGGCGCTGATGCTGTTGCTCGGCGCGCGCGCATTGCCCTGGCTCCTCGCCTGGGTGGAAAGGACGGGCTCGCGCGAGCTGTTCACCGTGACCGTCGTGGCCATCGCACTGGGGCTCGCCTACGGCGCCCACCAGCTCGGCCTGTCGTATGCGCTGGGCGCCTTCTTCGCCGGCATCATCATCCACCAGTCCGACCTGAGCCAGCGAGCCGCCCGCGATCTCATGCCGCTCCAGGACTGCTTCGCTGCCCTGTTCTTCGTCTCGGTGGGCATGCTGTTCGATCCCGCCGTGCTGGTGCGCAGTCCCTGGCGCATCGCCGCCGTCGTGGGCATCGTGATGATCGGCAAGTCGCTGGCGGCGGCCGGCATCGTCGCGCTGCTGGGTCGCAGTGGACGAACCGCGGCGCTGGTGTCGGCGGCGCTGGCGCAGATCGGCGAGTTCTCCTTCATCCTCGCGGCGCTGGGGGTGAGCCTCGGCATCCTCCCCGCCGAGGGGCGCGATCTCATCCTGGCCGCCGCGCTGATCTCGATCGCCCTCAATCCGCTGATGTTCAACCTGGCCGGCCGGCTGCGCGGAGCGGCTGGCGCGACGCTCACGGCGGGCCTGGTGCTGGTGGCATTGCCCTGCGCCGATGCGCTGGCGGCGAGCCCGGCCGGACGCATTCACGTCGTGGGATCCTCCACGCTGTTTCCATTCGCGACGGTGGTCGCCGAACATGTCGCACGACGGGGGCGCTGGCAACCAGCGGTGGTGGAGTCGACGGGTACCGGCGGCGGTTTCAAGATGTTCTGCAATGGCGCCCGCAGCGACGCGCCCGACATCACCGATGCCTCCCGGCCCATGACCGATGGGGAATGGGCACGCTGCCGGGACGGCCACATCGGCCCGCTGCTCACGGTGCGCGTCGGCTCGGACGGCATCATCATCGCATCAAGCATTCGCGCAGCGCCCTTGTACCTGACGCGCGAGCAACTGTATCGCGCCACCGCCGCGAATCTCGTCGTGGGCGGCGCGTTCACCGCGAACCCCCACCGCCGCTGGTCGCAGATCGACCAGCGCCTCGCCGATCGCCCGATACGCATATACGGCCCCGCTCCCAATCATGGAACCCGGGATGCCTTCGCGGCGCTGGTCATGTCCCCGCCCTGCGAGCGGCAGCTCGCCGTGAAGTCGCTCGGCCCGGAGCAGCGCCAGCTGCGCTGCCAGCAGGTGCGCGAGGATGGGGCGTGGATCGATGTCGCCGGCGACTACGGGATCATCATGGACCGATTGATCAAGGACCCGGGCGCGGTCGCGGTCCTGCCGTTTTCATTCCTCGATCAGCATCGCGACCTGATCCAGGGTGCCAGCATCGATGGCGTGATGCCCACCGTGGAGAATATCGGCGCGGCGGCCTACCCGTTGTCGCGTCCGCTGTTCCTGTACGTGAACCGCTCGCGCGCGCCCTGGGTCCCGGGTTTGTCCGAGTTCGTCCAGGAGTTCCTGAGCGATCGTGCCGCGGGCCCGCAAGGGTACCTGGTCGACAAGGGCCTCGCGCCGCTGCCCGCGGGACTCCTGGCGGCGGAGCGGGCCAAGGCCCTGGCCCTGCTGCCCGCGCACGTTCCCTGAAGCGGCTCATCCACGCTTCACGACCTCCGGCTGCGCCGCTCGAGGTGCTCCGGCGGCCACGGGGCCGCCTCATTCCAGCGAGAGCTCGTACCGGACGAGCTTCTGCTCGGCCTTCGCCTTGTTGTTGGCCACGAGAAAGACGCGCGCAGGATCGATCTGCGTTCCCTCGAGCAACAGCGCCTGGATAGCGGCCGCACGAGCCTTGGCGAGCTCGGTGAGTTGCGGGTCCTCGACCTTCAGCAGTCCGAGCAATTGCTGTCGCAGCCAGGCGATGTCGGCCGCCTGCTTCTGTTCCTTCGAGGGCGCCGCGGTGCCGCCGGCGTCGGCAGCGGCCGGGGATTCCGCGGCCTTCGGGAACTCCGGCGCATGCCCGCTCTGGTCGCGATACACCTGTCCCAGCAGCTCGAGCTGGCGCTTGGGCGGCAGGGTGTCGAATGCGGGCAGGTCCGGCGCGCCCGTGGCGGCGTTCGAAGCCGCCTTGCCCTGCTGCCGTTCGCGCAGGAGCGCCGCCAGGCGCTGCTCCACCAGCGCGGGACGATCCAGTTCGGCCACGGTGGCCAGCGGCACCGCGATCTTGAGCTGCGGGCGCTCCGCCAACGCTTTCGCGATGTTCTTGACGCGGCCCTGGGCCGCCGCGTCCAGCGTCGCCGAGCCCGCCGGGAAGTCCACGTATTGCAGGTCCGCACCGCCGCCGAACAGCGAGCCCAGCAGCGCGAAGGGCGAAGTGACGATCTTCACCAGCAGGTTCATCACCACTTTCCAGATCACCGGGCCCAGCCGGAAGTGCGGATCGTCCAGCGAGCCGGTGACGGGCAGGTCGAGATCGATGACACCCTTGCGATCCTTGAGCAAGGCGACGGCGAGCTTCACCGGCAACGACACCGCATCCTTGCTGTCGGTCTTGGCACCGAACTCGAGCTGGTCGATGATGATGTGGTGGCCCGCATCGAGCTTGCGACCGTCGATCTTGTAGGTGAGCTCGGTGGTGAGCTTGCCCTTGGAGATGTTGTAGCCGGCGAACTTGCCCGAATACGGGTTGAAGGTCGTGAGCTCCATGTTGCGGAAGCTCATGGCGATGTCCGTGTACAGCGGGCCGAGCACGTTGGCTTCGCCGGTGATCGACACCGGCGAAAAGGTATCCACCTGCCCTTTCAGGTCGATCTTCGCGCGCGTACCGGGGCGTGAGGAGAGCCCGGTGATGCTGCCGCCGAGCGCGTTGATGCCCGCGGAGAAGTTCGGCTTCAGCGACAGGTCGGTGAAATTGAGCGTGCTCGCCTGCAGGACGACCTTGTGGACATTGATGGGCATCATCGGCGGCGCGCCGCTGTTCGCGGGCGTCACCGCCGCGGTGCGCACGGCGTGCGCCTGGGGCTCCGCCGGCACCTTGTCCTGCGTGCCGCCGCCATCCTCGGCGGGGGTCACGGCGCCCGGCGGCTGCGCATGCGGCCCGGCCATGACGCGCGAGACGTTCAGCGTCCGGTCAGGCAGCACGACCACGCGCGCATAGAGCTTGTTGATGAGGACCTGTGCGATATCGAGCCGGTCCGGGCCCAGGCGGAAGTCGATGCCGCGCACCTGCACGCGATGCCAGCTCACCAGGTCCTGCCGCACCTGGTTGTCGAGGGTGCGAAGCCCATCCACTGCCGCTTCTCCGGCGAAATGCAGCGACAGCGGCGGCTTGGCTTGTCGGTCCGCCGGCACCTGCACCTGCAGCTTGCCGCTCGCGCCCAACTCGCCTGACTGCAGGGTGAGGGCCGTCTGCTGCGCAAGATAGGGCTGCGCCACCGCGAGCCCCAGGTGCCCGAGCTTCACGTCGAGGTCGGCCTGCAACGGGACGGGCACCACCGAACCCGAGGTCTCGAACCGGCCCTTCTCGTTGATGCCCGTGTCGAGGGCCACGGCCAGCGGCTTGTGCAGGTCCTGGCTGAGATTGCGGACCGTGAGGTTGAAGGGCGCGAGTGTCACGCGCACCGCCGGGGTGATGGCACGATCCTCCGCGTCGAAGGCAGCGCCGCGCACCGCGAACTGGGCGAGTTGCACGTCCCAACCGGAGGATGCGGATGGTTGCGCCGCGGGTGGTTGCGTTGCGGCTGGTTGTGGTGCGGGTGGCTGTGTTGCAGGTGGCTGCGCCGCGGGCGCCGCGGTGTCCGCCGCTCGCGAGCCGGCCGGCGCGTTGCCACCGGCGCCGGGCGCATGCGCCAGCCGCAGCAGGTTGATGGCGCCGTCGCGCTCGCGCCAGGCCCTGACCTTGAGCGCATCCAGGCTCACGCCCGCGATGCGCACCGTGCGCTTCGCCAGATCGAGGTCGGTGGCGCCGACCTCCAGGGCACCGAGGCGGATCCAGTCGTTCTCGGATTCGCTGGGTCCGAGCGCGAGGTCCTTCACCGTCAGCCCGTCCAGGTGCGCCTGCAGCTCGGGACGCTGCGCGAGCCGGAAGCGATAGTTGCCCGCGAGTCCGATGAGCCCCGGGTGACCGGCCTCGCCCGCACCATCGGCCACGACGAATCCGACATTGTGCTCGACGTACTCCCACAGCGAGCGGGCCCGGACCTCATCGATGCGGAATGTGCCGTCCGAGGACAGGGGCTGGAGCGAGAAATGACCCTGCCAGGCGAGGCGGCCGCCGCGCTTCGACACACCGGAGAACGTGAACGCACCGCCCTCGGCGCCGGTGGTGAAGTTCGTGAGCTCGAAACCGATGGGATCGACGTTCAGGACGATGGGATCCACGCGGCTGTGATCCTCGTAGCCGGCCGCGCCGCGTGTCAGGCGGAAGACGCCGATCTCGATGCGGGGAATGGTGCCCGCAGCCTTGGGTTCGGGTGGCGGTGCCGGCGCGGCGGCGGCGCGGGGCTTCAGGTCATCGAAGTTGAGATGACCCTCGTGCGAGATCGACGCATTGGCGTACGGCGCGGTGATGTCGATGTCCTTGAAGACATAGGCGCGCCGCCACAGCGAGGAGGTCTCGAAGTCCACGAACAGCCGCTGGAAGCCCAGGAGCTTCGCTCCCTGCCGGTCCGGCAGGGTGAAATCCTTCACCTCGAGCTGCAGCAGGAAGGGGTTGATGCGGATCTCCCCGACTGAGGGCTTCAGCCCGAGCTGATCGTGCAGGCCGCCGATCAGCGCATTGCGCAGCAGGACGGGCGCCCACAGGAACCCCACCAGCGCATACACGACGACCAGCAGGGCGCACAGCGCCGGGATCCAGATGCGCTTCTGCTTCAGGAACGGGGGCACGGACATTCCTCGACCGTCATGGCTGGCGATCAAAGCTAGACCAATCCGGACAGGTCGTCCAGCGGGTGCGCCGCAGGAGGAGCCAGGGCGGGCGGGCCGCCGGCATGACGGTCAGCGCCGGTGCGGTCAGCGCCGATTGCGCTTGATCAGGCGCGCCCGCTTGCGCCGCTGGCGCGGCGTGAGCGGATTGCGCTTGCCGGCGAAGGGGTTCTCCTCGCCCCGGAACAGCACGCGCACCGGCGTGCCCTGCAGATCGAAGGCCTTGCGATACACGTTGACGAGGTAACGCCGGTAGGCATCGGGCACCTGGTCGGTCTGGTTGCCGTGCACGACGATGACGGGGGGATTGCGGCCGCCCTGGTGCGCATAGCGCAGCTTGATGCGACGGCCCCGGATCACCGGCGGCTGGTGGCTTTCGATGGCGGCCTCGAGCACGTGGGTGAGCTCGGGCGTGGGCATCTCGCGCATCGCCGCCGCGTACACCGCGTTCACCGTCGCGAGCAGGTCGCCCACACCGGTACCATGGCGCGCGGAGATGAAGTGGAGCGGTGCGAAGTCCGCGAAGGAGAGCCGCTCGCGGACCTGGTCGCGGATCAGGTCGCGCTGCTCCATCGGGATGTTGTCCCACTTGTTCACCGCCAACACCAGCGCCCGTCCTTCCTCGATGGCCGTGCCGATGAGGCTGGCATCCTGCTCGCCCACGTTCTCGTGCGCGTCCATCAGGGCGAGGACCACGTGCGCGCTCTCGATGGCCTGCAGCGTCTTGATGACGCTGAACTTCTCCACGGCATCCTCGATGCGCGCGCGACGCCTCACCCCCGCGGTATCGATGAGCGTGTAGCGCTGTCCGTTGCGCTCGAAGGGCACCATCACCGCATCGCGCGTCGTGCCCGGCTGGTCGAAGGCAACGAGACGGTCCTCGCCGAGCAGGCGGTTGATCAGCGTGCTCTTGCCGACATTGGGCCGGCCGATCACCGCCACCTTGATGCCGGTGAGGTCGGCCTGCTCCTCGGGCTCGGGCGCGATGCCGGCCAGCGCCTGCTCGAGCAGGTCCACCACGCCCTGGTCATGCGCGGCGGCGATGGGCACCGGTTCCCCGAGGCCGAGCGAATGGAAATCCGCCACCGCCATGTCGGGATCGAAGCCTTCGGTCTTGTTGACCGCGAGCAGGGCAGGCTTGCCGCTCTTGTGGATGAGCCTTGCGACGAACTGGTCCTGGGCGGTGACCCCGGCGCGGCCATCCACGACCACGACGATGCGGTCGGCCTCCTCGATGGCGCGCTCGGTCTGGCCGATCATCAGGGACTCGAGTCCTTGCGCGGACTCGACCAGGCCGCCGGTGTCGACCACGATGCAGGGGACATCGGTGCGACGGGCGTAACCGTACTGGCGGTCACGCGTCAGGCCCGGCAGGTCCGCCACCAGCGCATCACGGGTGCCGGTGAGCGCGTTGAACAACGTGGACTTGCCCACGTTCGGCCGACCCACCAAGGCAACCACCGGCAACATGGCGGGGAGTTCAGGTCTTGGGCTTGGCGCGGTACGCGGCGAGGTGGCCGCCGTCGGTGAGGACCACGACCGTGTCATCCGCCGCCACGGGCGGGTTGGTGACCCGCTCCTTCGCCAGGTGCTCGCGGGCGACGAGTTCGCCGCTGCTGCGGTCCAGCCAGTGCAGGTAGCCCTGGAAGTCGGCCACGGCGACGGCGGTGCTCGTGATGACGGGCATCGACAGGCCGCGGCGCTTCAGCTTGTCGTTCTTCCACACCTCCGAGCCGTCGCGGCCGTGCAGCGCCACGACGCTGCCCTCGGCCGTGCTCACGTACAGCGTGTCGTCCTGCACGGCGAGCCCGCGATAGCTCGACAGGTCATGCGCCCACCAGATCTGCCCCGAGTCGAGGCCGAGCATCGCCACCCGGCCCTGGAAGCCCACGGCGTAGACGTTGTCACCCGAGATCTGCACGGTCGAGTCGATGTCGACCAGCCGCTCGAGTTCGGTCTTGCCATGGGGCGAGGCCAGCGCGGTGTCCCAGACGGTGTCGCCGTTGGTGAGACTCACCGCCATCACCTTGCCGTTGTCGAAACCGCTGATGGCCATGTCACGCGCGATCACCGGGATGGCGGTGCCGCGCAGCGACAGGCGCGGCACCGGCTGCTCCACCGACCACAGCTCCTTGCCGGTGCTGGCGTCCAGGCCGCGCAGCTTGCCATCGACCGAACGGATCACCACCACCTTCTCCGAGATGGCCGGTGCCGACAGGAGCTCTCCGTTGACCTGGGCGCGCCAGCGCACGTTGCCGGTAGCGGCATCCAGCGCGACGATCTGGCCCTTGCTGGCCCCCAGCACCACGAGGCCAGCGCCCGCGGCCGGCCCGCCGGACAGCGGCAGCTTGAGATCGCGCCGCCAGCGGCGGTGGCCGTTGCTCAAGGTGACGGCGATTACCTCGCCCTTGTGGGAGGCGGCGTACACCGTGCCATCGTCCAGCGCGGGGCCCAGCCCCAGGCGCAGGCGCATCTGCTTCTTGCCACCGCCGACACCCTCGCTCCAGAGTTTCGAGACGGCGAGCTTGGCCGGGAACTTGACCAGTTCGGCCGGCGGCTCGACATCCTTGTCCTTGCTGCAGCCGGCGAGCGCGAGCAACACGGCGCCGAACCACGGCAGCAGGCGGCGCATCAGGGCGCAACCTTCGCAACGGCCGCGGCCGGCGCCGGCGTCACGCCGAGATCGGTGAGCTTGAGTTCGATCAGTCCGCGCTCCAGGCCGCGCGAGTCGGCATCCACGAGCGCGGCCTGGTATTCCTTGATGGCCCCGGACGTGTCGTTCTTGGCCATGCGGGCATCGCCGCGCACCTCGCGCATGCGCACACCGAAGGCGCCGGGAGGCGGATTGGCCAGCAGGTTCAAGGCCTCATCGGGCTTCTTCTGGTCGATGAGCACGCGGGCAAGGCGGATGCGCGCCACGCGCCGCAGCTCCTCGTCCTTCGAATCGTTCATGACCCGCGTCAGCGGCTCGACCGCATTGGCGAGCTCGCCCGAATCCACCGCGAGCCGGGCCAGCATGAAATCGGCCTGGTCGGCGTAGGGCGTGGCGGCGTACTGCTGGCGGATCTCCCCGGCCAGCGCCTTGACCTTGGTCCGGTCAGCCTTGTCCATGGCGGCATTCATCTCCGAGAAGCGCGCCGCCGCGGCGAGGGCCACGGTGTTGCGGTGGCTTTCGTACCAGCGGTACCCGGACAGGGCCGCAACGCCCAGCAGCACGCCGCCGGCCAGCCAGGTACCGTTCTGCGCGAACCACGCCTTGACGTTCTCCAGTTGCTCATCGTCGGTCAACATCTCTTCGGTCATGGCCCGCTCCTCGAACGCTTGAGACCCGCAAGTTGGGCGATTCGTTCACTCAATCGCCCCCATTCACATTCTTCCTGCGGCGCTTCGTGCCGCAGGGCCTTGATCGCCGCGACGCCCCGCTCCACCTCGGCATCGCCCAGCACCAGCGCATAGTCCGCACCACTCCGGTCCGCCCGCTTGAACTGCGCCTTGAAGTTGCCGCCGCCGAGGTTGGCCTGCAGCGCAAGGCCGGGCAGTTCATCGCGCAGGCGCTCGGCGAGCGCGATCCCCGCCCGCTCGGCGGCCTGGCCCGCGAGCACCAGGTACAGGTGGGGTCGCTGGCGTGGCGCGCCGATGCCGAGCTTCTCGAGCATCAGGATGACCCGCTCCTGGCCCATGGCCCAGCCGATGCCCGGCGTGGGTGTACCGCCAAGTTGTGCCACTAGGCCATCGTAGCGGCCGCCGGCGCAGACCGTGCTCTGCGCCCCGAGCACATCGGTGACCCATTCGAACACCGTGTGGGTGTAGTAGTCGAGGCCCCGCACCAGGCGTGGATTGATTTCGAAGGGCACCCCGGCGGCCGTGAGGTGCGCGCACAGTCCCTGGAAATGGGCCCGCGATTCATCGTCCAGCGACTCGTCCATGCGCGGCGCGCCGGCGATCAGGCCCTGCATCTGCGGATGCTTGCTGTCGAGGATGCGCAGCGGGTTGCCCTCGAGCCGGCGCCGGCTGTCCTCATCGAGCTGCGATTCGTGGGCGCGGAAGTACTGCACCAGCAGTTCGCGGAACCGCGCGCGCGTCTGCGGCGTGCCCAGCGAGTTGATCTGCAGCGTGAGGCGCGAAAGCCCCAGCCGGCGGAAGATGCGCGCCGACAGCAGGATCAGCTCCGCATCGATGTCGGGGCCGGGGAAGCCGAAGGACTCGACGTCGATCTGGTGGAACTGGCGGAAGCGCCCCGCCTGGGGGCGCTCGCGCCGGAACATGGGGCCCATGCACCACACGCGCAGCCGGTTCTCGCGCAGCAGGCCGTTGGAGATGACCGAGCGCACCACGCCGGCGGTGGCCTCGGGTCGCAGCGTGATGTGATCCTCGCCCTGGTCGACGAAGCTGAACATCTCCTTCTCGACGATGTCGGTGAAGTCGCCGATGGAGCGCTTGAAGAGCTGCGTCTGCTCGATGATGGGCACGCGCAGCTCCTCGTAGCCATACGCGAGCATCACCTCGCGCACCGCGCCCTCGAGAAGCTGCCAGTAGGGGGCCTGCGCGGGCAGCACGTCGTGCACGCCGCGCAAGGACTCGATGTTGCGGCTCATGCTTCGGGTACCCTCATGGCCGGGGCGCGCGGCGCAACACGCCGTCGGCGCCGGCCTCGAAGCGGGCGACATCGCCGTGCACGAGATGCGGGCCGATGGCGACGGCCTGGTTGTTGATCTCGAGCTGCACGCCGCTGACCGAGCCCAGGAAGACCCGCAGGGGCGCTGCGCCCGCCAGCGACTTGACGCTGTTGGCCCTGCCCTTGCCCTTGAACACCACCGCGCCGCCGGCATCGCGCACATCCACCCAGCTATCCGCCGAGAAGCTCAGGCGCAGGCGCAGGCGACCGGCGTTCGGTGACAGCGGGGTCCCGGCGCCGGCCGCGGCGGCGCCCGGGGGGCTGCCGTTCGCCGGGTTGGCGGTTCCGGCGCCCGTGGCCGGCGGCGGCGAGGCCGGCATGCCGGCCGCGGCTGGAACGCCCGCCGGGGCCGTCTCAGAGATTGGTGTCACGGGTGCCGGGGGTTGTTCGAGCGAGGGGGCGATGGCCGCTCCCTGGGAATTGCCGGCCACCTGCGTGCCCACGCGCTGCCAGGGACGCCACCAGGCCATGACGCCGGTGAACACGATCAGCACCAGGGTCACGGCGATGGCCGGCACCGCCCAGCGCGGCAGCTTCGCCCAGCGGGCCGCCCACAGCGACACGCCGGTGACGTTGGGGAATGGTGTATGCGTGGCATCGCCGGCGGAAGAACCTGGCCCGTGCGAGGACATGGGAAGCGAGGTGCGCGCGGGCTCGACCTCCGCCCGCGGCGGGGCACTGGCCACGGCCGGTGCCGTGACCAGGGCTTCATACGCCGCGACGAGTTCGGCGACCGGCAGGTTCAGCAGCGCCGCGTAGTGCTTCAGATGTCCCTTGGCGAACACCGCCGGCCCCAGCTTGTCGAACTGGTTGCCCTCCAGCGCCTCGAGCACGCTGACTTCCAGGTGAAGCTTCTCGGCCGTGTCCGCCACGCTCCAGGCCCGCTGCTGGCGCTCACGCGCGAGGCGGCCGCCGGGCGCAGGCACTTCCGCCACGGCGAGCGCCGCGGTCGGCGCCGCCGCCGGCATCACTGGTGCGGTCGGTGCCGTCGGTGTCGCCGGCAAGTCAGGCCACAGGGGAACGGGGTCGCGCATCGCGGGATCCCGCTGCGCAGCATCTGCGCCTGTTCGGAGCCCGGGAATTCGCCCTGCAGCTTGCGCGCGTAGCCCGCGGCTGCCATCGAGTCACCGGCCTTGCGCTCGGCGCGCACGCCCAGCCAGTACACCTCGGGTGTGGGCTTGTTCGCGTTGAGGTAGCGGCGTACGGTGCTGCTGGCGGCGATGGCATCGCCGCGCTCGAGCTGCACGTCACCGATCTGCAGCAAGGCCTCGGCCGCATTGGGCTGGATCACCAGCGCCTGCTGGAAATACTGCTCGGCCCGTTCGGGAGAGAGCGATCGCACGCACACGCCGGCGTTGGTGTAGGCCACCTCGGGCACCTGGTAGAGCGGATTGCGGGCGACCTCGACGAACAGCTTCTCACCCTCGGCATTGCGCCCCTTGCGGCACAGGAACCCCGCATAGGTGTTCTGCACGTTCGGGTCCTTGCGTCCGAGCCGGGCGCCGGCGGCGTAATGCTTCTCGGCGAGCGAATCGTTGCCGAGCCGTTCGTACAGCACGCCGGCGGTGGACTGCACGATCGCGTTCTGCGGATCCTGCTTCAGGGCCCGCTCCATCTTCTCGCGCGCCACCGGAAGGTTGTCGAGCTTCATGTACTCGACCGCGAGCTGCAGGTTCACCGAGGCGGCCTCGGTGTTGGACCTGCCCGGGGCGACATCCTCGGTGGCGCAAGCGGACAGCGACACGATGGCCGCCGACAACAACCAGGCGCGCCCGGGGCTCATGCGTCCACCGACGGGGACACGAGCCGGGTGGACAGACGCGTCAGCGTGCGGTCCTGTACGCGTCCCGCGAGCTGGCCGCAGGCCGCGTCGATGTCATCGCCGCGCGTGCGCCGGATGGTGGCGATGATGCCGTGCTCGTTCAGGATGTCCCGGAAACGCAGCACCGCAGCGTCGGTGGAGCGGCGGTAGCGAGTGCCCCGGAACGGGTTGAACGGGATGAGGTTCAGTTTCGCGGCATGTCCGCGCAGGCGGCGTGCGAGTTCGCGCGCATGCTCGGGAAGATCGTTGATGCCATCGAGCATGACGTACTCGAAGGTGATGCTGCGGCCGTTCTGCGCCTCCAGGTAGTGCCAGCACGCGGCCAGCAGTTCGTCGATGGGGTGCTTGCGGTTGATGGGCACGAGCTGGTTGCGCAGCTCGTCGTTCGGCGCATGCAGCGAGACCGCGAGGGCGACGTTGCACTCCTCGGCGAGCCGGTAGATCTGCGGCACCAGCCCCGAGGTGCTCAGGGTGACGCGGCGGCGCGACAGCTCGTAGCCCAGGTCGTCCAGGAAGATGCGCATCGCCGGCACGACGTTGCGGTAGTTGGCGAGCGGCTCGCCCATGCCCATGAAGACGATGTTGGTGATGGGCCTGGGGCCGCGCTCGCCGGCGAGTTCGCGCTGCGCGAGCCACACCTGGCCGACGATCTCGGCAGTGGTGAGGTTGCGGTTGAAGCCCTGCTGCGCCGTGGCGCAGAAGGAGCAGTCCATGGCGCAGCCCACCTGGCTCGAGATGCACAGCGTGCCGCGATCGGGTTCGGGTATGTACACCGTCTCGATGCCCTGCGCTTCGTCCATGCGCAGCAGCCACTTGCGGGTGCCATCGGCGGCGCGCTGCTCGGAGAGGATCTCGGGTACCCGGATGCAGGCCACCTGCTCGAGCGCGGTGCGGAAATCCTTCGCAAGGTCCGTCATGCTGGCGAAATCGGCCGCGCCGCGCTTGTAGATCCACTGCATGAGCTGGCGCGCGCGAAAGGGCCTGGCGTCCAGGCGTGCGGCCACGAAGGCCTCCAGCTCCTCGCGCGGCAGGCCCAGCAGATTGGTCATGTTGGCCTGCACGCCCATGGGGATCCTAAGTCGTGGGACCGCGCGCGGGCTAACGCGTGCGCGGGCAGAGTTCCGTTTCGCGGAAGAAGTAGGCGATCTCGCGCGCGGCGGTGTCGGCCGCATCCGAGCCGTGCACGACGTTCTCGTCGATGCTGTTGGCGAGATCGGCGCGGATGGTGCCCTTGGCCGCCTTCTTCGGATCCGTGGCGCCCATGATGTCGCGGTTCCTGAGGATGGCGCCCTCGCCTTCGAGCACCTGCACGATCACCGGCCCCGAGGTCATGAACTTCACCAGGTCCTTGAAGAACGGACGCTCGCGGTGCACGGCGTAGAACCCTTCGGCCTCGGCCTGCGAGAGCTGCATCATGCGCGCGGCGATGATCTTCAACCCGGCCGACTCGAATCGCTTGTACACCTCGCCGATGAGGTTCTTGCCGACGCCGTCGGGTTTGACGATGGAAAGGGTTCGCTCGACTGCCATGATGATCCTTGCTGATGCCTGATGAAACCGGAGGGGTGTGGGAAACGCAAATGCCTTGAGGACCCTTGCGGGGCCCCGGCGTCAAGAGGCGGAAGTGTACTTTGGATGCGCCCCCATGGCAATGCGATGGAGGGGGCGAAGTGCCTGTAATCCTTCAGAAAATCCGCGATCTTTGCGGGATTTTCCGGGGCGGGGCGGGAACTGGACTCGAAGCGGGCCCTGGGACTATTTCAGACGTTGAAGCTCTCGCCGCAACCGCATTCACCCTTGGCCTTGGGGTTCTGGAACTTGAAGGCCTCGTTCAGCCCCTGCTTCACGAAGTCGACCACCGTCCCGTCGATCAGCGGCAGGCTGGCCGGATCGACCACGACCTTGACCCCGCGCACCTCGAACACCGCATCATCGGGTTCGACGGCATCGGCATAGTTCACGACATACGCAAAGCCCGAACAGCCGGTCTTCTTGATGCCGACGCGCAGGCCGATGCCCGACCCGCGTTTCTCCAGGTGGGACTTCACCCGGTCGGCCGCGGACTCCGTCAACGAAATCGCCATGGAATCTCCCGTTGAGAATGACCCGTAAGACATAATTCTAGTCCAATGCCGCGCGGGATTTTGTGATGGCTGCCCGGATTGCGGCGATCCAGGCATCCTCGATGAGCAGCACGCGGCCAAGTTTCTCCGCCGGCATGCCGAAGCGGCGCAGCAGGGCGGGCGCGGGCTCGGGCAGCGCCGCGACGGCGCGGGTCCCGGCGGTGCTTTCGGTGAGCCAGGAGGCGGCTGCAATCAGGTGCGGGCAGCCGAAGGCGTTGAATCGGGCGGCGGTCACGGTGTCGTGCAGGATTTGAACGTGGAATCGCACCCAGGTTCCCTCAGCCAAGCTGCCCGCCTCAGCGCTCCCCACGCCCAGCCCCTGCAGCACGCCCACGTTCACCGGCGCATCGAAGTAGCGCCGCGTCAGCTCGCTGTAGGCCTGCGGGGAATCGCTCACGCGCCAGGTGCCGTGAATCCGCTGACCGCGCGCAGCCGCGCGACCGCCGCGCCCACGGCCTGCACGGCGACCCCGATGTCGGCATCGGTGGTGAAGCGGGACAGGCCGAAGCGCAGCGTGGCCTCGGCCAGCCGCGGGTCGCGCCCCAAGGCTCGCAGCACGTAGGAGGCATCGGCATGCGCCGAGTCGCAGGCCGACCCGGTAGACACGGCGATGGCATCGCTCACCGATGCCAGCAGGCTCTCTCCCTCGACCCCCTGGAAGGACAGGCTCAGGATGTGCGGCACGCAGGCCTGTGCCGGCGCGTTGCGCAGCACCGCGCCCAGGGCGCCGAGCTGCTCCTCCAGCCGGGCCGAGAGTTCGCGCAGGCGCGGCAGGTCGGCGAGGCCCTCGCGGTGGGCGAGTTCGGCCGCGAGTCCCATGCCGGCGATCTGGTGCGTGGCGAGGGTCCCGGAACGCAGGCCCGACTCCTGTCCGCCGCCTTGGGACAGCGGCGCGATCTGCACGCCGCTCGCGCGGCGCAGCACCAGCGCGCCCGCGCCCTTCGGGCCATGCGCCTTGTGCGCCGCCAGCGAGGCGAGCGCCACGCCCCACTCAGCCAGCCGCAGCGGCAGCTTGCCCAGGCTCTGTGCGGCGTCCACGTGCAGCGGCACACCGCGCGCCTGGCACAGGGCGGCGATGGCGGCGATGTCGTTGATGGCACCGGTCTCGTTGTTCACGTGCATGATCGAGGCGAGAACCGTGTCATCGCGCAGTGCGTCGGCCACCTGCTGCGGCTGGATGCGGCCGTCCGGGCCCGGGGTGAGCCAGGCCACCTGCCAACCCTGTTTCTCGAGCGACCGCGCCGCTTCGGCCACGGCCTTGTGCTCGGTGCGGGAGGTGACCAGATGCCGGCCGCGGTTGCGGTAATAGGCGGTGACGCCGAACAACGCGAGGTTGTCGGCCTCGGTGGCCCCGGAGGTGAAGATCACATCGCCGGGTTCGCAGCCCACCGCCGCCGCCACCTGCGCGCGCGCGGTCGCGATGCGCGCGCGCGCCTTCTCGCCATAGGCATGCGAGGAGGAGGGATTGCCGAATCCGTCGGGACTGGCCAGCACCTCGTTCATGAGCGCGGCCACGCGCGCATCGGGTGCCGTGCTCGCGGCATTGTCGAGGTACACGGGCGCGCGGTTCATGCCGTGCCTCCGCGGGGACGGGCCGGCCGGCGCGTGCCCTCGATGGCGGTGAACAACCCACGCAGGATGTTGATCTCGTTCTGGTCGGGCTGGGCGCGATTGAACAGGCGGCGCAGCCGGGTCATCAGGTGCCCTTCCCCGTTTCGATCCTCGAAGCCGACGAAGTCCATCATGCGCGCGAGATGCTCGTACATCAGTTCCATCTGCCGGCCATTCGCCAGCGGCCGCTCCACCTGCGTGAGCGAGAGGGGGTGCGTGCGCGCCACCAGCAACTCGTAGCTCAACAACTGCACCGCCATCGCAAGGTTCAGCGAGCAGTATTCGGCATTGGCCGGGATGCGCACCAGCTCATGACACACATCCAGGTCCTCGTTCGACAGGCCATAACGTTCCGATCCGAACAGCAGCGCCGCGCGGGTCTGCGAATCCAGTGTGGCCACCTGAGCGGAGAGATCGCGCGGGGTGAGGAACTCCCAGTTGAGGTGCCGGGGGCGCGAGGTGGTCCCCGCGACCAGCCCGCAGTCCGCCACAGCCTCCTGCACGCTCTGCACCACGCGAGCGCCGGCGATCACATCGTCGGCACCGGCCGCCAGCACGGCGCAATCCGGATGGGGAAAGAAGCGCGGGCGCACCAGCACGAGATCCGACAGCGCCATGTTCTTCATGGCGCGCGCCACCGAACCGATGTTGCCCGGGTGGCTGGGGTCGATGAGCACGATGCGAACGAGGCTGGTCATGCTCTGGTTTTCTACAGCGACGCCAAGCAACCACTGCTCAATATCGCCGTCGGCGCCGAACGTCGCGCGGGCGATTTCATCGTCAAGAGCCTGAACCGCCTGGACTCCCTGCAGGTCGACACCAAGGGTCGCAACGATTTCGTCACCGACATCGACCGCCGCGCCGAGCAGGAGATCATCGCCACGGTGCGCAAGAGCCACCCCGACCATGCCTTTCTCGGCGAGGAAGGCGGCCGGGTGGGCGAATCCGAGCACCTGTGGATCATCGATCCGCTGGATGGCACCACGAATTTCCTGCACGGCTTCCCGACCTTCGCCGTGTCCATCGGCGTGCAGCACCGCGGCCGGCTCGAGCATGCGGTGATCTACGACCCATCGCGCCAGGAGCTGTTCACCGCCTCGCGCGGCACCGGCGCGCAGCTCGACGGCAAGCGGATCCGCGTCTCGCAGCAGCGCGGCCTGGAGGGCGCGCTGATCAGCACGGGCTTTCCCTATCGCATCCAGCAGGAGCACGTCGACAGCTACCTGTCCGTGCTCAAGGCGGTGATGCAGGTCTCCGCCGGCGTGCGGCGGCCCGGCGCCGCCTCGCTCGACCTGGCCTATGTCGCGGCCGGCCGGGCCGATGGTTTCTGGGAATTCGGCCTCTCGCCCTGGGACACGGCGGCCGGCACCCTGCTCATCCTCGAGGCCGGCGGCCGCATCGGCAACCCGAACGGCAGCGAGTACCAGCTCGGCCCCCATGTGGTTGCCGGCAACCCCAAGGTCTATGAGAATCTCGTCGAGTTGATGCGGCCCCTGTTGCCGCCCGCCTTGCAGCAATGATCCGGCCTTGACGTACACCTACAACGAACGCGAGGAGAGACCATGGGGATTTTCCGGACCAAGCCGATCGTCGCCGAGAGCTCCAGCGAACTGAAGCGGGCCCTGGGGCCCGGCGCCCTCATCGGCCTCGGCATCGGCGCCATCATCGGTACCGGCATCTTCGTGCTCACCGGCGTCGCCGCCGCCGAGCACGCGGGGCCTGCCCTGATCCTCGCCTTCGTGGTGGCCGGCATTGCCTGCGCCTTCGCGGCGCTTTGTTACGCTGAGTTCGCCGCCATGATCCCGGTGTCGGGCAGCGCCTATTCCTATGCGTACTCCACCCTCGGCGAGGGGGTCGCCTGGTTCGTGGGCTGGCTGCTGGTGCTCGAGTACCTCTTCGCCGCCTCCACGGTGTCGGTCGGCTGGTCGGGCTATATCGTCAGCCTGATGGACCAGATCGGCTGGCACATCCCGAAGGAGCTCTCCTCGGC